>CAUULS010000004.1:0-113148 GCA_963546055.1 uncultured Streptococcus sp. | reverse complement strand
AGAATTTCGTATTTAGCCATTGATATGTTCCTCCTTTTGGTCTAATGACCCCAAGACTTTGCAAGGGGTAAGTGAGGTTTGCTCACAATTAACTATTATACTAGAAAAGCTAGTAGATAGCAAGAGAAAAATGAAAAAACTATCTCCATTATTTAGAAATAACATGATCTTTCAGTTCTAAATCTCTGACCATCTCTTTCAAAATGAATATTAACAAAAATCCTGCTAATACTAAAAAGAATCCTAAGTAAAGGAAGGCTACTACAAACCCTAGATAGTCAATCAACCACCCCGTCAGAGGAAAAATGACGATCATACTCAGGCTAAACATCATGGAGTAGACACTTAGCATGGTTGCACGTACCTCACTTGGGAGTCGCTTTTGTAAATCGTTGTCAAAAATCGGTTGAAAAAGAGCATATAAGGCATTACTAATCAAATAAATCAAAATATAAATCAGTGGCGTTCCAATGTAGGAAAGTAAGTAGGTCACTCCCGTCAAGAATACAAGAATGGGAAAGAGCTTTAAGGCTGCATACTTCTTTCCAATCTTACTTGCTAGATAAACTGCCCATCAGCATGACCATCGAAATCTGCCATCCTTCTAAGTCCGGCAGTTGATTTTGATAGTAAAAATAAAACATACACATCAGTGTTCCGATGATTTGGGACAGAATCATCCAGCCAAAAAGACTGGGATTGCTCCGCAATTCCTCTTTGACAGTCAACATAATCCTTTTCATCGTCAGACGCTCAGATTTTTGCGCTTTAACACTAGGCTCTTTTAACATCCAAGTTAGAAAAAGAACGATAATCGAAGTGGCAATCATGATATAGTAGGTCAAGTGCAATTGACCATGGACAAAAAACCCCGCTAAAACGGTCCCCAAAGACCGAGTTCCTTCTGCTACTCCTGACATAAAACTTGAGATAGACAAGTAGCACTCTTTTAATCCAGCCTCCACGGCCGAATCATAAACCATGGCTGCACTCGTCCCCGAATCAAAATTATAAGACAAGGCACTCACCACCATCGCGAGGGCATAAATCCAAAAATTACCTTGCCCTAGTAACATGAGAATAGAAGATGCGATCCCAGCAATCCGACTTAAATACAGATTGGTTTTATATGAATAGCGGTCAGCTAACATTCCAGAAGGAATTTCACAAATGACACTGGTAGCATGAAAAGTACTTTCCAATAAGCCAATCTGCCAAAGTGACATCCCATTTTGACTGAGAAATAAAATCCAAAAGCTGGTAATACCCAGAAAGGCAAAAAATTCCACTCCAGCCATGAGACCGATATTCTTCCGATAATTTGCTTTAAACATAATTTCTCCTTTAACAAGTGTATATATCCTTGTGTCTGTCACTTGTTAATCTGTGCTTTACATGATTTCCACCTCTTCCTTCAAGTATTATAGTGTTTTGAAAAAACGCCCCTAGGGCGTTTTGATTTATTTTACGGTTTGATACGGTGCAACATACGTGGAAATGGAATGGCTTCACGGATGTGTTTTGTACCTGCTGCGAAAGTTACCATACGCTCAATACCAATACCAAATCCACCGTGTGGTACAGTACCGTATTTACGAAGGTCAAGGTAGAATTCGTATTCTGTACGATCCATGCCAAGCTCATCCATCTTAGCAACAAGGGCATTGTAGTCTTCCTCACGCATAGAACCACCGATGATTTCTCCATATCCTTCTGGTGCAAGCAAGTCTGCACAAAGCACGCGCTCAGGATTTCCAGGAACTGGTTTCATGTAGAAGGCCTTGATAGCTGCTGGGTAGTTCATGACAAAGGTTGGTACACCAAAGTGGTTTGAAATCCACGTTTCGTGTGGTGAACCAAAGTCATCTCCATGCTCAAGATGTTCGTAGTCAGCATCTTCATCGTTTTCATGCTCTTGCAAGAGGTCAATAGCTTGATCGTAAGTGATGCGTTTGAATGGCTCTGCAATATAGCGTTTCAAAAGTTCTGTATCACGTTCCAAAGTTTCCAAGGCTTGAGGAGCACGGTCAAGAACACCTTGAAGAAGAGCTTTAACATAAGCTTCTTGCAAGTCAAGTGATTCGTCATGTGTCAAGTAAGAATACTCCGCATCCATCATCCAGAACTCAGTCAAGTGACGGCGCGTTTTTGATTTTTCCGCACGGAATACTGGACCAAAGTCAAAGACACGACCAAGGGCCATAGCACCCGCTTCAAGATAAAGCTGACCTGATTGGCTCAAGTAGGCTGGGGTTCCGAAGTAGTCTGTTTCAAAAAGTTCAGTTGAATCTTCTGCTGCGTTTCCTGAAAGAATTGGGCTATCAAATTTCATGAAGCCGTTCTTGTCGAAGAACTCATAGGTTGCATAGATGATAGCGTTACGGATTTGCATCACAGCTACTTGCTTACGAGAGCGCAACCACAAGTGACGGTTATCCATCAAGAAGTCTGTTCCATGTTCTTTCGGTGTGATTGGGTAGTCTTGTGATTCACCGATGACTTCGATGTCTGTGATATCGAGTTCATAGCCAAACTTAGAACGCTCATCTTCTTTGACAATCCCTGTCACATAAACAGAAGTCTCTTGGCTCAAGTGTTTGATCGTTTCAAATTTTTCAAGACCAACTTCTTCGCCGAATTTTTCAATAAAGTTTGGTTTGAAGGCAACTCCTTGGAAAAAGGCTGTTCCATCACGCAATTGCAAGAAGGCAATCTTCCCTTTTCCTGATTTGTTGGCAACCCAAGCCCCGATGGTCACTTCTTGACCAACGTAGTCTTTTACTTCGATAATTGTTACACGTTTTGTCATAATCTATCTTCCTTTATCGTTAATCTTGTCCGAAGACATCATTACCCACTATTTTACCACAAATAGACTCTGATAGCTAGGTTCTACTGGAGAAATTTCGCGAGAATTTCGTTACAAAAAATCTTCGCCAAGATGACGAAGACTTTAAGTTTTAGTTTTCCATAAAATGATGCAAACGGCGAATCGCTTCTTTTAATGTATCTAAATCTGTTGCATAACTGAGACGAACATTTTCTGGCGCCCCAAATCCTGCTCCTGTAATCAAGGCAAGACCGACTTCCTCAAGAATAGCCGTTGTAAAGTCCGTCACATCGGTATAGCCCTTCATCTCCATCGCTTTTTTAACATTTGGGAAAAGATAGAAAGCTCCTTGGGGCTTGACAACTTCAAATCCTGGTACTTGGCACAAGAGAGGATAAATAGTATTCAAACGTTCCTCAAATGCTTGGCGCATGGTTTCGACAGAGTCTTGTGGCCCAGTTAGGGCTTCAATGGTAGCATATTGTGATACAGCAGTAAGGTTCGAGGTTGTTTGACCTGTTAGCTTGCTCATGGCAGCAATAATCTCAGGATTTCCTACTGCATAACCTACTCGCCAACCAGTCATGGCATATGCCTTAGATACACCATTGATGACAATGGTTTGCTTGCGAATAGCTTCTGACAGACTAGAAATTGGAACAAATTCATTCCCATTATAGACCAAACGACCATAAATATCGTCTGCTAGGATGAGGACATCATGCTCGACCGCCCAATTTCCGATAGCCAGCAATTCCTCACGACTGTAAATCATACCGGTCGGATTCGATGGCGAATTGAGAACCAAGACCTTGGTCTTATCTGTGCGAGCCGCTTCTAGCTGCTCGACCGTTACTTTAAAGTGATTGTCTTCCTTGGCTTGGACAAAAACCGGCACCCCTTCTGCCATCTTGACTTGGTCTCCATAACTGACCCAGTATGGTGTAGGGATGATGACCTCATCACCTGGATTGACCACGGCCATAAAAAAGGTATAGAGAGAGAACTTGGCACCTGTAGCAAATGTAACCTCGTTGGCTGCTACGGAATAGCCATAGTAGCGTTCAAAATAGGTATTAACCGCAGCCTTTAAGTCTGGTAGACCTGAAGCAACTGTATAAAAGGAAGCTCGTCCATCTCGAATCGCTTCTACCGCTGCATTCTGAATATTTTCAGGAGTATGAAAATCTGGCTGTCCCAAAGTTAAGAAAAGAACATCCTTTCCTTGAGCTTTTAATGCTTTGGCTCTTGCATCACTGGCTAGAGTGACGCTTTCTTCCATTTCTAGTACGCGTTTGGATAATTTCATATGCCCTCCTTTATTGGATCACTGCTCCAGTTTCAAAATCTATCAGATAGTAGTGATTTCCTGACTTAACTTCCCAAATCGGCTTGTCCTGATAGCGACCAAAGGTGACTTTGTCAATGTCGCTAGCTCCTTTTTCCCTCGAAATCGTCGCTGCCTTGTCTTGAGAAATCCCCTTATCAAGCTGATAAACATAAATCTTATGGTCATTCTTTTCAATCAGTACTGCAATGGCCTCTTGCTTTTTATTATGTCCTAAAACGCTGTAATAACCTTCTAGTCCATTATAGAAATCAACCTGATCTGCCTGTTCCAATTCTGCATACTGCTTGGCCAGCTTTTCTCCCTCAACCCTAGCATCTTGATAAGGTTTCATGCTGAGTGATATCAGATAAAGGAAGGAAGTCGTCATGACTAGCAGTACCAGAGAAATGCCGATTCCGTATTGTATAAGTAGCTTGTTTTTTGCTTTTTTCTGTCTTAGTTTCACTCGTCTATTTTACCATCTCTCTTCCTTTATTACAAGTGAATATAGAAACTTTCTGAGATAATTCCCCTATGAAATCCATGCCTCTTGTATTTCTATTTATTTATTGATAGAATACCCTTATGAAACAATATTTGAAAGAAAAAATTTCCCAAAATCAATTAGACTTGAAAACGGCTATTGTTCTCAATAAAGCGATGCGAAGTTTTAAACCTTATGAAACCAAGACTGCTAAAGAACACGGACTAACCCCTACTCAATTTTCCGTTCTGGAAACTCTCTATAGCAAGGGAGAACTGCGTATTCAGGATTTGATTGAAAAAATGCTAGCCACTTCTGGAAACATGACTGTTGTTATTCGAAATATGGTTCGAGATGGGTGGATTTCTAGAACCTGTGATCCCAAGGATCGCCGATCATTTTTCCTGAAATTAACACCTGCAGGACGCAAAAAAATTGAAGAGATTCTTCCTGATCACATTGACTCTGTTGTAGATGCTTTTAGTATCTTGGAAGATGGGGAAAAGGAAGATTTGATTCGGATTTTAAAAAAATTTAAAGATTTGTGAGCAAAATTATTGCTAATTAGTATCATTTGTTGTAACATAGATGGTAACAAAAGAGTTCGCTCTTTAAATTTTAACTAAAGGAGACACATCATGTCTAAAAAAGTACTATTTATCGTCGGATCACTACGCCAAGGTTCTTTCAACCACCAAATGGCCCTTGAAGCTGAAAAAGCACTTGCTGGAAAAGCGGAAGTTAGCTATCTTGATTATTCAGCTGTACCTCTCTTCAGCCAAGATCTTGAAGTTCCAACTCATCCAGCTGTAGCTGCTGCTCGCGAAGCTGTCCTTGCTGCCGATGCCATCTGGATTTTCTCTCCAGTCTACAACTTCTCTATCCCTGGAACAGTGAAGAACTTGCTTGACTGGCTCTCTCGCGCCCTTGACTTGACAGATACACGTGGTGCTTCTGCCCTCCAAGATAAGTTTGTTACTGTCTCATCTGTAGCAAATGCAGGGCACGAACAACTCTTTGCGATTTACAAAGACCTCTTGCCATTTATCCGTACACAAGTCGTTGGTGACTTTACTGCCGCTCGTGTCAATGACTCTGCTTGGGCAGACGGAAAATTGGTGTTAGAAGAAGCAACTGCTTTATCACTTGTCAAACAAGCTGACGACCTTCTTGCAACTATCAATTAATCAAGCAAAAACCAGCTCGAATGAGCTGGTTTTATGCTTGTTTCACAAAGACGAGTTCTAAGGCACTTGATAAATCAGGTCGGTAGTCAAAGCCTGCAAAGCGGAGCTTACAAGCTTGCTCAACTGTTTGGACTTGCCCCTCTATCAAGGCGGTCAAAAAGGCGCCACGCGCTTTCTTTGAAATGGTTGAGTGGATTTTCAACTGGCCTGCCTTGTCCTCCATAAATTTGAAGGTCACCATCTTTTCTCTGATTTCCTTAGAAAATACAGTTTCAAACTCTGATGACAAGAGAGAAAATATCAAGTCCTCATCCTGTAGTGCCTCATCATAGGCTGACTTCCAATGACTCTTTAGGGTTTTTCCAGCCACTTTTAACTTCATCAAGAAGTCCAAACGGTGAGGAGCCATGGGAGATAGGGCTGGAACGACGCCATACAAAGCTGAGGTAATCAGAACATGATCTTTCAGATAGGTTCGTTCAGCCTCGGTTAACCCATCTCGTTTAATATGGCGATACATGAGACCGTCAAAGAGTTTCAAAGCTGGATAATGTTTATCCCTCTGATCTTTTAGAGCTTGAATATGAGCGTATTCTTCTTCTGCTTTCTCAGCTGATACCTTGTAAAAGCTCTCTAATTCACTGGCTGAGTAGCAAGCCAGTGAGTCAAGGACTGCCTGACTTTCTTCACTCAAGGGAGTCGCTACTATACTAGGAACACTTGTGTTCATTTCTTTGGCTGTTGGGATTAAAATTTTCATATTGTTAGTGTAGCATATTTTTCAATCACGACCAAGAATTTCATCTGAAAACCTCGGTATTAGCCGAGGTTTCTTTTACTTGACTTTAAATGTTTTGAGGTAATTGTCTTTTCCAACCTGACCTTCAAAGGTTTGGCCATTTTCTAGGTAAGGAAGGTCGTCTGACATTGAAGCCTTGACCTTATAAATCTTGCCATCAACTTTGAAGAAGTAGACGGTATCACCCTTGATGACAGCCGATTTAAGGTCTGAGACCACTCCCTTGATGTTTTCGACCGTTTCATTATCCAGCTCGAGGTCATTTTTATTGGCATATTTGCTGAGGAGTTCATCTACCGTAGCTGCTACGATGACGTTTTGATACTCCACTGCATCGACCAAAGCATACTCCTTGACCAAGCCTGCATTGTCCTTCAAGCCCATGATATAAAGCGGTTTGTCATTGAGATTGACAAGGATAGGGAAGGTAGCCTTGTAGGCTTTTTCTTGCACGGCTCCTTCCGCGGAAGCACGGGCAGATTCTTCGGTTGCTGATGCTAGATTGTACTTGGTGATTTCACCAGTGCGCATATTTTCAAGTATAAATCCTAAATTACTTTCGTCAGCATTTGCTGAAGTCACCCCTGTGTAGAGATAAATGTCATTTCCAATAGAAAGATAGTTATAGCCCTCTGTCGTTTGGGTAACATTTTTCTTAGAAATCAAGGCATTCCAGAAGCCGTCTTTATACTTGCCATTGTAGTTGATTTGCTGGATGGTTTCTTCGGCCGGATAGACACGGTCCACCCATTCTGGCACTTCATCCAAGCTATATTCCTTGGTTTCTCCATTAGTAGCATCCAAGATAATAACAGATGAAGGGCGAGGTACTCCTAGACCAAACTGTTTTTGATAAACGGTTGCTACATAGAAAGGATTGCCTTCATCATCCACCTCAAAAGATGGGGTTTTAAAAATCTTGGTCGGATACTTGATTCGAAGATGACGTTTGACGTCACGGTTAAAATACTCGGAGTCTGAATACTTCATCGGTGTTTTTAAATCTACTAATTCCGCATTTCCTGTTACCATATCAACCTTGATATACTCGCCAATTCCCTTGGCTTGATTGTTGAACCATTTGATGGGATCCGCATACTCCAGAGGGGTCACCCGATAGGGTTTGCCATCAACCGTTAGTTGCGTATAGGTATCTGCGGCTACGTACTGGGATACCTTATCCGTCAGAGAGCCCAGATAACGGTCCCCAATCTTTTCTGCAGTGCTCCGATCTAGGATTGGAACCTTACTGGTATCACTCTTAGGAAAATCTTTAAAGTCTTTTTCTGTGATGGAAACCACATTAGCATAGCTTTTTGCTTGGAAAAAGCTAGAAGTTACTAGGCTAACCAGACCAGCAAGGGCAAAGATAAGGCCTGCAGCCAGTAACAATCCTCCACCTAATTTATTAAAATGAAGCCCTTCTAGATTGAGTTCGTTTGCAACCTTTCCATGACGCACATGAACCGTCTTGAGAATATTAGTGTCCTTGCGGAAACTAAACAAAATTCCCATCACCACCAAATGTCCACAGAGAAAGAAGATGAATTCCCAGCTAGTAAGATTGATGGGCGGCAAAAAGATATACCAAGTCGTTGCGATAAAAACAAGTTCAAAGAGTATGCGTTTCATCTGAGTTCCTCCTAAATAATCCGTCCTTCCAAATGATCCAGTTCATGTTGGCATATCTGAGCTGGAAAACCTGTTAGTGTAATGGTCTGTTCCTGCCACTTGCTATCGCGATAGGAAACCGTAATTGTTTCATAACGAGTCGTCGTTTGAACCCCAGTCAAGGACAAACAACCTTCCTCTGTCTCGTAAGGGCCTTCGTAGGAAAGGAGCATGGGATTAAACATGACCATGGGAACTAGGCCAAGATTAAAGACAATCACGCGCTTCTGCACACCAATCATATTTGCCGCCAGACCGACACAGGTCTCGCGATTAGCCAGCAGGGTATCCTGCAAATCCTTAGCCAGATAAAGGTCTTCCTGACTTGCAGGTTTCGAGACCTGCGACAAGAATAAGATATCTCGGACAATTTTCTTTTCCATTCTCTTACGCTCCTTGCTACTTTACTTTATTATAGCATAAAAGGGGGCAACTTCTAGTCCTTTCCCTCAAATGCAAAAAAAGCCATCCGAAGATGACTTTCTTTTTAAATCGCGTTCTTATCAAGACCAAGTTTACGTTGAACAAACTTAACGATTTCTACGATGATAATCATTGAGAAGCTTCCAGCCATAACGATTCCCCATTGCGATAAGTCTAGTTTGGTTACGTGGAAGATACCTTCAAGTGGTTCTACGACGATTGTTGCCATCAAGAGAATGAAAGATACCAAGATAGACCAGTTGAAGGTCTTAGACTTGAATGGTCCAACTGTCAAGATGGATTGGTAGACAGACTTAACATTGTAGGCATGGAAGAGCTGGATCAAACCGAGTGTTGCAAAGGCCATTGTGAGGGCATCTGCGTGAATGGCTTGATTATCTCCCACATGAACTGGGTAGACAAGGGCGAGACCATAAACGGCCAGAACAAGGGCACCTTGAAGGAGACCTTGATAGATGATAGAACTCATGACCCCACCTGAAAAGAAGCTTGACTTACGTCCACGTGGTTTGTGAGTCATAACACCAGGCTCAGCAGGTTCAACGCCAAGAGCGATAGCTGGGAAAGTATCGGTTACCAAGTTGATCCACAAAAGATGAACTGGCTGTAGAACATCCCAACCAAACAAGGTTGATAGGAAGATAGTTAATACTTCAGCAGTATTGGCAGAAAGCAAGTACTGAATAGTCTTTTGAATGTTTGAGAAGACCTTACGTCCTTCTTCAACTGCGACGATAATGGTCGCAAAGTTATCATCGGCAAGAATCATATCAGAAGCACCCTTAGAAACCTCTGTACCAGTGATTCCCATACCGATACCGATATCGGCTGTTTTCAGAGCTGGTGCGTCATTAACACCGTCACCTGTCATGGCAACGACCTTACCTTGGTTTTGCCAAGCTTTCACGATACGAACCTTGTGTTCTGGAGATACACGCGCGTATACAGAGTATTGACCAACTACTTTTTCAAATTCTTCATCAGAAAGTTCGTTGAGCTCAGCACCTGTCAAGACATGGTCTTCTGAGTCATTTTCATCGATGATTCCCAAACGTTTGGCAATGGCTTCCGCTGTGTCTTGGTGGTCACCAGTGATCATGATTGGACGGATTCCTGCTTCCTTAGCGACACGAACCGCTTCGGCCGCTTCGGCACGTTCAGGGTCAATCATCCCAATCAAACCAGTGAAGATCAAGTTGTTTTCCAGTTCTTCAGAAGTGAGGTTTTCTGGAATGCTATCAATAATCTTATAAGCACCTGCAAGGACACGCAAGGCTTGGTGAGCCATTTCCGAGTTGTTTGTGTGAATTAAGTTATTGACTTTCTCATCAATCGGAGCGACATCGCCAGCTTTATCACGAGTGATACAACGTTTCAAGAGTTGGTCAGGAGCTCCCTTGACTGCCACTATGAATTTCCCATCTGGCAATGGATGAACTGTTGACATGAGCTTGCGATCCGAGTCAAATGGCAACTCAGCCACACGAGGATATTGCTCTAAAAATCCTTTAACATCATAGCCCTTGTCCAAGGCATACTGGATGAAGGCTGTTTCGGTTGGATCCCCGATCAGGTTTCCTTCTGCATCAATCTTAGTATCATTCGCCAAAACAACAGAACGAAGAAGAGGCATTTCAAGACCTAGTTCAATGTCATCAGCAGAGTCATGTAAGACTGCGTCATAGAAGACTTTTTCGACGGTCATCTTGTTCATAGTCAGCGTACCAGTCTTATCAGAAGCGATGATCTCAGTTGAACCAAGTGTTTCTACTGCTGGCAACTTACGAACGATAGAGTTACGTTTTGCCAAAACTTGAGTACCAAGGGCAAGAACGATGGTTACGATAGCAGGAAGTCCTTCTGGGATGGCTGCAACAGCAAGCGCAACAGAGGTCATCAACTCACCAAGTGGATCTTTGCCTTGGATGAAGACTCCAACTACAAAAGTAACAAGGGCAATAACCAAAATTGCATAGGTTAAGACCTTAGAAAAGTTGTTCAAGTTTTGTTTAAGAGGTGTATCCGTCTCATCAGCATCTTGGAGCATGCCAGCGATATGACCCACTTCAGTATACATACCTGTATTGACAACAACACCAAGACCACGACCATAAGTCACGTTTGAGTTCTGGAAGGCCATATTGACACGGTCACCAATACCAGCATCTGCAGCGAGCTCGACTGTCAAGTCTTTTTCAACTGGAACAGACTCACCTGTCAAAGCTGCTTCTTCAATTTTAAGAGAGTTGGCTTCTAGCAAACGTAGGTCTGCTGGTACCACATCACCAGCTTCAAGGGCAACGATATCTCCTGGCACCAATTCTTTGGAATCAATCTCAGCCATGTGCCCATCGCGGATAACACGAGCAGCTGGGCTGGACATAGACTTGAGGGCCTCGATGGCTTCTTCTGCTTTTCCTTCTTGGTAAACACCAAAGGCAGCGTTGATGATAACCACGGCTAGGATAATGATGGCATCTGCGATATCTTCCCCACCAGAAGTTATGACTGATAAGATAGCTGCAGCAATTAGGATGATAATCATCAAATCCTTAAACTGTTCAATGAATTTAACCAAGAGAGATTTTTTCTCACCCTCTTCGAGTTCATTACGTCCATATTCAGCAAGGCGTTTCTGTGCTTCGCTTGACGAAAGGCCTTGATCAGTTGCTTCAACCAACTTCAAGACCTCTTCAGGACTTTGAGTATAAAACGCTTGGCGTTTTTGTTCTTTTGACATGTGTCTCCTCCTTGACTTTGTGTGCAAAACAAGCTCTCTTTTAGTTTTATGACAAACAAAAAGAGACCTGTTAATCATAACAAGTCTCGCTGTTTAAGATAGCGCCGGAAAGCATACTTTGCAGTATACAATTCGGAATGACGACACTATCACAGGTTTCTGCCAGCTACTCCCTTGAGTAGTACTATTATATCAAAATTTGAACAATTTTCAAAGAGTAAAAACTGCCTTATTTGAATTTTCCTTTGAAAACCAGTATAATGGTAGAATATTATACGACTAGAAAGGAAGTCCGATGAACCAATCCATGTCAAATCTTAAGTTGGCGGAACGTGGGGCCATTATCAGTATTTCGACCTATCTGATCTTGTCTGCGGCAAAATTGGCGACTGGCCACCTCCTTCATTCTTCCAGTTTGGTAGCCGATGGTTTCAACAACGTGTCGGATATCATTGCAAATGTGGCTCTCTTGATCGGGATTCGGATGGCGCGCCAGCCCGCTGACCGTGATCACCGTTTTGGCCACTGGAAGATTGAAGATTTGGCTAGTTTGATTACTTCCATCATCATGTTCTACGTTGGCTTTGATGTGCTTCGGGACACCATTCAAAAAATTCTCAGTCGTGAACAGACAGTTATCGACCCTCTGGGTGCAACTCTCGGAGTCGTCTCTGCGGCAGTCATGTTCGCAGTTTATCTCTATAATACTCGCCTCAGTAAAAAATCCAAGTCCAAGGCCCTCAAGGCTGCCGCCAAGGACAATCTTTCCGATGCTGTTACCTCACTTGGGACTTCCATTGCCATCCTAGCCAGCAGTTTCAATTATCCAATCGTGGATAAACTGGTCGCTATCATCATCACTTTCTTTATCTTAAAGACAGCATATGATATCTTTATCGAGTCTTCCTTCAGTCTTTCAGATGGTTTTGACGACCGTCTGCTGGAAGATTATCAGAAAGCCATCATGGAGATTCCAAAGATTAGTAAGGTCAAGTCCCAAAGAGGGCGTACCTACGGTAGCAATATCTACCTTGATATCACCCTGGAGATGAATCCTGACCTATCAGTCTATGAAAGTCACGAAATCGCAGACCAGGTCGAATCTATGCTGGAAGAGCGTTTTGGAGTCTTTGATACCGATGTCCATATCGAACCTGCTCCTATACCTGAAGACGAAATTTTGGATAATGTCTATAAAAAACTACTCATGCGTGAGCAATTGATTGACCAAGGCAATCAACTGGAAGAACTCCTATCTGAAGACTTTATCTATATCCGCCAAGATGGAGAGCAGATGGATAAGGTTTCCTATCAAGCTGAGAAAGAACTTAAAGCTGCGATTAAGGACATTCAGATTACTTCTATTAGTCAAAAAACCAAGCTCATTTGCTATGAGTTAGATGGTATCGTCCACACCAGTATCTGGCGTCGCCATGAGACTTGGCAAAATGTCTTCCACCAGGAAACAAAAAAAGAAGAATAGAGAAATCCTGTCCATGAGACGGGATTTTTCTATTCTTCTAATTATCAAACTCACTTAAATATTCATAGCGTTCGTATTTTTCAAGGAGTTCTTCGTTTTTTTCATCGAGCTCTTTCTGAAGTATCGCAAGTTTACCAAAATCAGAACCATTAGCCTGCATCTCCTCTTCGATAGCAGCAATGCGATTTTCCAAGGATTCAATATCGGCTTCAATGCTTGCCCACTCCTGCTTTTCTTGGTAGGTCATGCGTTTCTTATCTTCTCTGACCTTGACCACTTTTTCCTTTTCGGCCTTTTGAACTTGATTAGCCATATCTGTTTCAAAGGCTTTTTCATCAAGATAGTCGGTATAATGACCAAAGAAGGGACGAATCTTACCATCCTCAAAAGCGAGAATCTTAGTCGCTACCTTATCCAAGAAATAGCGATCGTGGCTAACTGTCAAGACAGGCCCCGCAAAGCCTTGCAAGAAATTCTCCAAGACTGTCAAGGTCGCAATGTCCTGGTCATTTGTTGGCTCGTCCAAGAGGAGAACATTTGGTTTTTCCAAGAGCAGTTTGAGGAGATAAAGGCGTTTTTTCTCGCCACCAGATAACTTCTCAATCAAGGTTCCATGCGTCGAACGTGGGAAGAGAAACTGCTCTAGCAACTCAGCGATGGAAGTTGTAGAACCACCGCTAGTTTTGACCTCTTCTGCTACTTCCTGCAGATAGTTGATGACCCGTTTGCTTTCATCCAACCCTTCGATTTGTTGAGAGAAATAGGCGATACGAACGGTTTCCCCAATCACAACTTGACCTGCTGTCGGCTCAAGAATTCCAGCAATGAGATTGAGCAGGGTAGATTTTCCCACACCGTTGTCCCCAACGATACCGATACGGTCTTTGGCTTGCACCAAGAGGTTAAAATCTTGTAAAATCGGCTTGTTCTCATAAGCGAAGGAAACATCTTTAAACTCGATGACTTTCTTCCCAATCCGACTGGTCTCAAAATTCATGGTTAAGTCTGTCTCAGTAGGATTATCTGAAACTTCCTTTTTCAAGTCGTGAAAACGGTTGATACGAGCCTGTTGCTTGGTCGCACGCGCTTGTGGTTGTCTGCACATCCAAGCCAGTTCTTGTTTGTAGAGTTGTTCCTTTTTGTGAAGGAGAGCTGCATCGCGTTCATCTTGTTCCGCTTTGAGGCGAACATAGTCCTGATAATTGCCCTGATACTCAGTCAATCCTGCTCGGTCCAACTCGAAAATTCGTGTTGACAACGCGTCTAGGAAATAGCGATCATGGGTGATAAAGAGAACCGTCTTCTTGGAATTTTTCAAAAAGAGGGTCAGCCACTCGATGGTCGCAATGTCCAGATGGTTGGTCGGCTCATCCAGTAACAAGAGGTCGTGGTTGCCTAGGAGAACTTGCGCCAACTGAATACGCCTTCTCAAACCACCTGACAATTCACCAACTGGAGTTGATAAGTCCTGAATACCCAACTTGCTGAGAACAGTCTTGACCTGACTTTCGATTTCCCAGGCTTGGAGAGAATCCATCTCAGCCATGACTCGTTCTAATCGAGCCTGCTTGTCCTCGCTATAGTCGAGCATGAGGAGTTCATACTCACGAATCAACTGGATTTCCTTGAGGTCGCTGGATAGGACCGTATCCAAAACCGTCTTGCTATCATCAAAATCTGGATCCTGAGTCAAGTAACCAATCTTGTAATCACTCTTAGCTGAAAAGGGACTGACATCCCCATCAAAACCTGAAACTCCAGAAAGGACATCCAAAAGAGTGGTCTTACCCGTTCCATTAACACCAATCAGACCGATTCTATCCAAATCATGGATAATAAAGGAAATATCTTTAAAGACTGTCTTATCCCCAACTGATTTGCTTAGCTTTTCAACGATAAAATCACTCATTTTCTCTCCCTCAGGTAATCATGGATGGCTTGTCGGTCATTTTCCAATTCTCCATCGACAATGGCAAACTCAATCTCTGTTAAAAGCTCTCCCAAATCTGGACCTGGCTGGTAACCATATTCCTTGATTAAAATACCACCGTTAATCTGGATTTCTTTCTTATCATGAATGGTCAAACTCTGGTAAGTTTCTGTAATGGCTTGTGGATTGACTGCTTTTCCTTGGGCCTGACGAAGCCTTTCAGCTTGTAGAAGGGAATCCAAGTCAAATCGGTAACAATCACGCTTGCTCAATTCTCCCTTTTCACGCAAAGCTAAAATAGTCAGCAAATCCTGAACCTGCTTGGCAAATTGACGTGAGGTCTTCCAATGCTTCAAAAATGGTTGGGCATCTCTAATCTCCAAAGCCCACAAGAGAGCCGCCCAGGCTTGCTCAGAAGACTCAAAGGTGAAATCAGTCTCCAAATCAAACAGTCTGTTAAGCTTGTCCTGACTTCCTGCCATATCAGGGAGATAATCATAAGCTTGACTCTCAATCATGGAAGACAATCCTACACGCCAAAAGGGTGCCAGCAAGAGCTTATCAAACTCGACGAAGGTACGTTCCACAGAAATCTTCTCCAAGAGCGGAGTCAAGGATTTCATCGCTTCAAATGTTTCTCTCTCAAGTTCAAAACCAAGACTGGCCTGAAAGCGAAAACCACGCATAATACGCAGAGCATCTTCGTTGAAACGCTCACTGGCTATACCGACAGCTCGCAAGACCTGGTTTTCCAAATCTTTGAGACCATCGAACAAATCAATAATTTCACCTGTCTCATCCAAGGCAAAAGCGTTGACTGTGAAATCACGGCGTTTAAGGTCTTCTTCTAGCGAACGCACAAAGGAAACTGCACTGGGTCTGCGATAGTCTACATAGACATCCTCGGTTCGAAAGGTCGTCACCTCATACTCCTCGTCTCCATCTAAAACCAAGACGGTTCCGTGCTCGATTCCGATATCGGCTGTACGGGAGAAAATCTGCTTGGTCTCTTCTGGATAAGAAGAAGTCGCAATATCCACATCGTGGATGGGACGATTGAGGAGGGCATCTCTGACGGACCCCCCAACAAAATAGGCTTCAAAGCCTGCTTCTTTAATTTTTTCTAATACTGGTAAAGCCTTCTGAAATTCAGAAGGCATTTGCGTTAATCTCATAATAAGTGTTCTAATCCATAGACAAGCTCATGACGCTTGACAACTTCTTTGATTCCCAAATTCACCCCTGTCATGAAGGAGCTGCGATCATAGGAGTCATGACGGAGGGTCAATCCTTCCCCTTGATTGCCAAAGATGACTTCTTGGTGAGCTACTAAGCCTGGTAGACGGACAGAATGGATGCGCATGCCGTCAAAGTCAGCACCACGGGCACCAGCAATCAACTCTTCCTCATCAGGCGCACCTTGCTGAATAGACTCTCGAACTTCTGCCATCAACTCAGCTGTTTTGATGGCTGTTCCACTCGGAGCATCTTTTTTCTTGTCATGATGGAGCTCGATAATCTCCACATTTGGGAAATATTTGACAGCCTGCGCCGCAAATTGCATAAGCAAGACAGCTCCCAAGGCAAAGTTAGGGGCAATCAAGCCACCCAAATCTTGTTCACGGGAAAATGCTTTTAGTTCTGCAATTTCCTCACTAGTAAATCCAGTTGTTCCAACTACTGGAGCAAAGCCATTTTCAAGAGCAAAGCGTGTATTTTCGTAGGCAACGGCTGGTGTGGTAAAATCTACCCAGACATGCGCTTCAAAACCAGCCAAGTCAGTCTTATCATTGAAGACAGGAATTCCCTGCCATTCTGACTCAGACTCAAAAGGATCCAAAACTGCGACCAAGTCCAAGTCTGAATCAGCCAAGACCATCTGGCAGGCAGCTTGACCCATCTTCCCCTTAAATCCAGCAATAATCACTCGAATACTCATCTCTACTCCTAATCAAGATACAAAGGACGTTAGCTGCCCATGAAAAATAGGGAATGGCGCTGACTTTCCACGAAAGGCAAGACAGGCATCTTTTTTCAAGAGGCAGATAGTCCATGTTCAATTTCTAAGATACAAAGCCTGTAAGAACAATTTAGACGATTGGTGTATAGCTCAAGGCAATACTACCTTCTCCAAGGTGGGTCCCAATGACACTACCAAAGCTAACAATTGGAATCTCAGAATTCACACCACTCTCAATCAAGAGTTGGCGCAAATCTGCCGCCTTTTGAGGTGCGTTACCATGAATGACTGTAATACGGTAGTCCCCATCTTTTGTCAACTCTTTGATGATTTCCACCAAACGTTTGGTTGCTTTCTTTTCCGTACGAACTTTTTCATAAACTTCAATTACACCTTGGTCATTGAAGTAAAGAATGGGCTTGATACTGAGAAGATTTCCTAGGATGGCTGCCCCATTTGACAGACGTCCTCCCTTAACCAAGTGGTCGAGGTCATCTACTATGATAAAGGCTGAATTATCAGCAATTTGAAGAGCTAATTTCTCCTGAATCTGAGCAAAATCATCGCCCTCTTCTGCCCATTCAAAGGCACTCTCTACCATAAAACCTAGGGGAGCACTTGTGATATGGGTGTCAGGAAAGGCAATGGTCAAACCTTCATACTCGTCCAACATATATTGGATATTCTGATAAAAGCCTGAAATTCCTGACGAAAGAAAGAGTCCCAAGACGTGGGTATAGCCCTCTTCTTTCAAGGAACTTAGAATCTCATCCAATTTGGCAATGCTTGGTTGACTGGTCTTAGGCAGTTCTGCAGACTGAGCCATTTTTTGATAAAATTCCTCGGCAGTCAGATTCACACCTTCGACATACTCCTCCCCATCAATATTGACAGGAATATCCAAGATATATAGATTCTCTCTTTGCAGCGTCTTCTCCTCTAAATAGGCTGAAGAATCTGTAATGACAGCTAATTTCATGACTAAAACTCCAAATTGATCCCTGGAAGATCCAAGGCGATTTCTGTTACTTCATACGTCAAACGATTGAGCATGTTCAAGCATGGACGCGCCAAGTTTTCGACTTCTTCTTGGTTAAATTCGCTTGGTTCGTTGACAATACGACCTTCCACATGGTTAACTTGGGAAATCGTTCCGCTGATGACAAATTTGTCAAAGACAATCATGAAACTCAAGATAACAACAAGCGAAGTCACTTGGTTTTCTTGGTCATGTTGGAGTAACTGGAAGTTCACGTCTACCTTGGTTTCAGGAGCTCCATTTTCATTTTCCCATTCAAAGTTACGAGCATCAAAGTGATACTGGCTAACAAATTCTTGTTCTCGTTTAAGATTCATTTTTCTCTCCCATTGCTACAATTTACTATGCAATTGTACCACATTTTTATCATTTCATCTAGTTTTCTAGGCTTTAGTCAATTCCGATTTCATCTTTAACCACAGCAGCAATCGTATCTACATAGTAGTTGACTTCTTCTGTTGTAGGCGCTTCTGCCATGACACGCAAGAGGGGTTCCGTTCCACTTGGGCGAACTAGGATGCGGCCGTTGCCTGCCATTTCTTCTTCCATTTTTTCGATGATTGCTTTGATAGCTGGTACTTCCATGGCTTTTTCTTTCATGGCATTTTCCACTCGGATATTGACCAGTTTTTGTGGGTAAATCGTCACTTCTGCTGCCAGTTGAGACAAGCTCTTACCTGTTTCTTTCATGATTTTGGTCAATTGGACAGCTGATAATTGACCATCACCTGTTGTATTGTAATCCATCAAGATAACGTGACCAGACTGTTCACCACCAAGGTTGTAGCCTGATTTTCTCATTTCTTCAACAACATAGCGATCTCCAACTGCAGTGACTGCTTTGTTAATGCCAGCACTATCCAAGGCCTTGTGGAAACCAAGGTTAGACATGACGGTTGTTACGATGGTGTTTTGAGCTAACTGTCCTTTTTCAGAAAGGTATTTCCCGATGATGTACATGATTTTATCACCATCAACGATGTCGCCATTTTCATCAACAGCAATCAAGCGGTCGCTGTCTCCGTCAAAGGCCAAACCAATAGCTGACTGGCTTTCTTTGACTAGTTCTTGAAGAGCTTCTGGGTGTGTCGAACCAACATTTAGGTTGATGTTAAGACCATCTGGCGTCTCACCGATAACAGTCAACTGGGCACCTAGATCAGCGAAAATTTGACGGGCGCTTGTAGATGCTGCACCGTTGGCTGTATCCAAGGCCACTTTCAATCCCTCAAGAGGAGCTCCAGTTGAAACAAGGTAGCCTTCATACTTACGCAAACCTTCTGGATAGTCCACCAAGGTCCCCAAGCCCTCTGCACTCGGGCGAGGAAGAGTGTCTTCAGTAGCATCTAGCAAGGCTTCGATTTCTGCTTCTTTTTCGTCATCAAGTTTGAAGCCATCCCCACCAAAGAACTTAATTCCATTATCAAGGGCTGGGTTGTGACTCGCTGAAATCATGACACCTGCACTAGCTCCCTCTGTTTTAACCAAGTAAGCTACTGCTGGTGTTGCAAGGACACCGAGTTTGTAGACGTGAATCCCTACTGATAGAAGACCTGCCACCAAGGCAGATTCTAGCATTTCTCCTGAGATACGTGTATCGCGTCCTACAAAGACTTTAGGCGCTTCCGTTTCATGTTGGCTAAGAACATAACCACCAAAACGTCCCAGTTTAAAGGCCAATTCTGGCGTCAATTCTACGTTTGCTTCTCCACGGACTCCATCAGTCCCAAAATATTTACCCATTTTGTTAATCATCCTTTTCTATTATTTTTTTATTCTTGTTTAGACGAGTCTGGTTTCGTTTCTGAACTCGTTGAAGACGAGCTGCTTGTCGAGGAGCCAGATGACGAGGTCGTTGACGAAGAGCTCGAGCTAGACGATGCTGTTTTGGTTGTAATTTTCATTGTAGTGTCAAATGGCATAATGACGCTTGGCAAGACATTTCCATTTTTATCAACCGCTTGTAGAGGAACAGAGGCTGAGTAGTTACCTGTTATCCGTTCACTCGTCGGTAAGATGGCAATGACTCGATCTACTCTTGATAGAGTCTCCTCATCACTAATAACCGTCACTTTCTCATCTGAAACAGTGACTGTGTCGATTTTCACGCGAGAATCTATCTGACTAGGGTCAATCTCCGGCACAACGATTACATTGTCTCGTTTTGCTTTTTTACCGACCTTGACTGTTATCTTTTGCGGAGTTGCAACAGCCGTCAAACCACTCGGTAAATTTTCAATGGTTAGAGGAATTTCGATGGTCCCAACACTGGCATTGGTTAAGTCAGCTTTGACCTTGAATTTCCGAGTGCTTTCCTGCATCTCGCTCGCTAGAGCAACTCTATTTGAACCAGTTAGGAAGACAGTCACCTCAGATGTGAAACCACTGATAAAGTACTGATCTCTATCATATTGAATATCGATTGGGACATTAAGAACCGTATTGGTATAGGTTTCCGTCCGCACCTGTCTGGCACTATTATTATTCTGGTAGTTTGTTGAAGTCGCGTAGATAAAGAGGATGCAGGCGAAAAAGAAGGAAGAAATAATATAAAGACTATTTTTTCTCATGTTTCAATCCTCCTAGCAAGCGCTCTTTCAGACTATGTTTTTCCTCTGATTTTGGAAGTAGGATTCTTCTCAATTCAGATTCAAACTCTTCCAAGGTCAAATCGTGTTTAAAAACTCCATTATAGGTGATTGAGATTCCACCTGTCTCCTCCGAAACCACAAATGTAAGAGCATCTGATACTTCCGACAAACCAATCGCCGCCCTGTGGCGTGTTCCAAACTCTTTGGAAATCTCTGTATTTTCAGTTAGTGGCAGATAGGCTGAAGTTACGGCAATCCGATCTTCTCGGATAATGACCGCACCATCGTGCAAGGGAGTATTGGGGATAAAGATATTAATCAATAACTCAGAGGAGATTTTCGCATCAAGAGGAATCCCAGTTGAGATGTATTCCTGCAAGGTTCTCACTCGCTGAACAGCAACCAGAGCACCAATCTTACGCGGACTCATGTACTCGACTGATTTGACAAAGGCACGAATCATTTGCTCTTCTGCGCTAATTGGAGTATTGGAAAAGAAATCTGTCGCCCGACCCAATCTCTCCAAACCAGTCCGAATCTCTGGTGAAAAGATAACCACAGCTGCGATGACCCCGTAGGTGATGATCTGATTGATCAACCAGGAAATGGTCGTTAAACCAATCATATTAGAAAGAATCTGAGCTAGAATAAAGATCAAAACTCCCCGAACCAAAACCATGATTTTGGTACCTGCAATGGCCTTTGTAAAATGATACAAAATATAAGTCACAATCAGAATATCAATCAGATTGATGACTATAGTCCAAGGGCTTGAAAACAAACTCGTCCAGTATTGGAAATTCGATAATTGTTGAAAATTCATCCCTGGCCTCCTCCCTGTCAAAACACGTTCCGAACTATTATACCATTTTTTGCCCATTTTTTCTCTATCCTACTTCATTTTAAATTAAGCAAAATTATGATAAAATAAACTGACTAGAAAAAACGAAGGAGAAATCATGTCTCAACTCTATGATATTACCGTTGTAGGGGGCGGTCCTGTCGGCCTCTTTGCTGCCTTTTACGCCCATCTACGCCAAGCTAAAGTCCAAATCATCGACTCTCTTCCCCAGCTCGGTGGTCAGCCTGCCATCCTCTATCCTGAAAAGCAAATCCTTGATGTGCCAGGTTTCCCAAACTTAACTGGAGAAGAGTTAACCAATCGTTTGCTTGAGCAGCTAGATGGCTTTGACACACCTGTTCACCTGAATGAAACTGTTCTTGAGATTAAGAAACAAGATGAAGGATTTAGCATCACAACCAACAGGGGAAGTCACCTGACTAAAACCGTCATCATTGCTATGGGGGGCGGTGCCTTTAAACCACGTCCACTCGAATTAGACGGTGTTGAGGACTATGAAAATATCCACTACCACGTTGCCAACATCCAGCAGTACGCTGGGAAGAAAGTAACCATCCTTGGTGGAGGGGACTCAGCAGTTGACTGGGCATTGGCTTTTGAAAAAATTGCCCCAACTACTCTCATTCACCGTCGAGATAACTTCCGCGCCTTAGAACACAGTGTGCAAGCCCTGCAAGAATCATCTGTGACTATCAAGACACCATTCGTTCCTAGCCAACTCCTTGGAGATGGAAAAACACTCGATAAACTGGAAATCACCAAAGTCAAATCGGATGAAACCGAAACGATTGACCTAGACCACCTCTTTGTCAACTACGGCTTCAAGTCTTCTGTCGGAAATCTTAAAAACTGGGGTCTAGACCTCAACCGTCACAAGATTATCGTCAATAGCAAGCAAGAATCCAGCCAAGCGGGTATTTACGCCATTGGGGACTGCTGCTACTATGAAGGAAAGATTGACTTGATTGCTACAGGATTGGGAGAAGCACCAACCGCCGTCAATAATGCTATCAACTACATCGATCCTGAACAAAAAGTACAACCAAAACACTCAACAAGTTTATAAAAAAGAACCACGGATCAACGATTCGTGGTTTTATAGTTCATCTGCAATCTTGTTTATTTTTCGGAGTCTGTGGTTGACGCCACTTTTGGTTAGGGGATTGCTCAGGCTATCCGCCAACTGCTGGATAGAGTAGTCTGGGTGCTGGATTCGCAACTGAGCCACCTCTTGCAAATCCACGGGTAAATTTTCCAAACCCATTCTATCTTTGATTTTACTGATATTATTGATGGTCTTCATACTGGCAGAAACCGTCCGAGCGATATTGGCTGTTTCAGCGTTATTGGCTCGATTGAGATCATTACGCGTTTCACGCAAAATCTTGACGCGCTCAAAGTTATCACGCGCCTGCATGGCCCCAATCACGATCAAGAAATCCATGATGTCCTCTGCACGCTGGAGATAGGTGACTGCACCTTTCTTTCGCTCAATGACCTTGGCATCCAGTAAAAATTGCTGGAGGAGAGAGGCCAATCCTTGGGCGTGGTCCAGATAAACGGAACTGATTTCCAACTGGTATTTGCCAGACTCAGGATCACGGATACTTCCATTTGCCAGAAAGGCCCCACATAAGTAGGCACGACCTGCTTCTTCATCTGCTAAAATATCAGGATCGATGCCTGTCTCCAAACCAAAGAAGGAGTCCGCAAGCCGCAAATCAGCTAAAAGCTCCTGCACTCTCTCTTCAGTATAGACCGTATAGACACGGTTCTTGCGAAGATTGCTTCTCTGATGGTGACGAATCTCTGACTTGATATCATAAAAATGGAGAAAGGACTCATAAAGGTGCCGAGCTAACTTGGCATTTTCAGTCACAACAGACAGGGTCAAGCCCGAAGTCGAGAGACCAATACTACCAGACATCTTGATGATGGCAGACAATTCATGACGACTGAGATGGTGTTGACCAAGAATTTCTTCTTTTACTGAAACTGTAAAACTCATTTGCGCACCTGTATAATTCGCATCAATTCATCCACAATCAAATCCCCGTCGTGGAAGGCTCCTCCATTTTCCAAACGAAGGAAGTTAGATGAAATCACACGAGGAACCTGCTGGCAAAGCCCAGCAAAATCATGCTCTACCTGAACCAAATACTCATCAAAACGGTTGGTATCCATGTATTCTCTAGGAACCTTTTCGATATTAACCAAGACCGTATCAATAAAAGGTCGACCTAAGTGTCGATGGAGGACTTCCACGTGGTCACTGTCTGAAAAGTGCTCTGTTTCCCCACGCTGGGTCATGATATTGCAGACATAGGCGATCTCCGCCTTGGTCTCCAAGAGAGCCTGCCCGATCTCCTCGATGACAATATTGGGCAAAATCGATGTAAAGAGGGAGCCAGGTCCCAAGACGATCATATCACTCTCGAGAATAGTATTGACTACTCGACGGCTGGCTTGCGGTGTTTCATCATCCAAGGTGTTGGTCACATAGACGTGGTCGATCATGCCAGGATGATCCGCAATATGGCTCTCACCTGCCACCTCAGAACCATCTTTAAAGACTGCATGCAGTGTCAAAGGCTGATCGCTTGAGGGGTAGATTTTTCCTGTTGTGTGGAAAAAGAGACTTAGCAGCTGCATGGCATTATAAGTGGATCCTTGCATTTCAGAGAGTCCTGCTATAACGATATTCCCTAGTGGATGGCCCGCAAAAGCTCCAGCGTCTTCTGAAAATCGGTACTGAAAAACCTTCTCATAAAATTTAGGCATATCCGACATGGCTACCAGAACATTACGAAGATCACCTGGTGGTGTCAGCTGTTGGATATTCTTTCTTAGCTCACCAGAAGAGCCACCATCATCGGCGACTGTTACGATGGCTGCGATGTCAACATCCTTTTCTCGCAAACTTTTCAAAATGACGGGGATACCAGTTCCTCCACCAATCACCGTTATTTTTGGTTTTCTCATGAACGGTTTACCGTTTCCTTTCTTCGGTCTTTGTCACGATGGCTTTCATTGACAGGCCAGTTTTTAGCAAGGTCTTCAGCGATTCGCTTGGCAAAGGCTACACTACGGTGCTGTCCACCTGTACATCCTACTGCAATGGTTAAAACGGACTTGCCTTCTTTTTTGTAACTTGGCAAAATAGGCTCAATCAAAGCGAGCAAGTGCTGATAGAAACTTTCCGATTCTGCATGTTTCATTACATAGTTGTAGACAGGCTCATCCAGCCCCGTTTGATTACGGAGTTCTGGTAGGTAATAGGGATTTGGCAAGAAACGGACATCAAATACCAAATCCGCATCGATAGGGATACCATACTTGAATCCAAAAGACATGACCTCTATACGGAAAGACTGAGCTTGTTCTTGGTCCGAAAATTGCTCAGCAATGGTTTTACGAAGTTCACGCGGGGTGAGTTCTGTCGTATCCACCACATTTTGGCTCATGTTTTTCAAAGGTGCCAAGAGTTCACGTTCCAACTTGATGCCATCTAAAATCCGACCATCCGCTGCTAGAGGGTGACTCCGTCTGGTTTCCTTATAGCGAGCAACTAATTCTTTATCCGCCGCGTCCAAAAAGAGGATTTTAAAATCTAATTCATCCTGATTTTCCAATTCATCCAAAACAGCCTGAATCTCCGAGAAGAAGGAACGGCTACGCATGTCCACAACCAAGGCCAGTTTGTGGTCATCATCTTTGGTTTCTACCAACTGTAAAAACTTTGGCAAGAGGGCTGGTGGCATGTTGTCAATAGTGAAATACCCCAAATCTTCAAAAGACTGAATGGCTACCGTTTTCCCTGCACCACTCATCCCTGTCACAATCACTAGGTGAAGTTGTTTTTTTGTCATCTATCTCTCCTTATATCAAAAGAAGTTTGGCAAAACCAAACTTCAACTAGCTTATCCAATCTCTGCGATGACTTCAATTTCGACTTTCACATCGCGAGGAAGACGAGCTACTTCCACAGCTGAACGAGCTGGGAATTCCTCTTTGAAGGCCGTTTGGTAAACCTCATTAAAAGGAACAAAGTCGTTCATATCGCTCAAGAAGCAAGTTGTTTTGACAACGTGATCAAAGTCCGTTCCCGCTTCTGCTAAAATAGCACCAATGTTTTTCAAGACTTGTTCTGTCTGTTCTTGGATAGTCTCTCCTACAATCTCCCCAGTTTCAGGAGAAAGAGGAACTTGCCCACTAGCAAATAAAAGATTGCCAACGATTTTCCCTTGAACATAGGGTCCGATTGCTTTTGGAGCCTTGTCTGTGTGAATAGTTTTTGCCATTATTTCCCTCATAATTTTTCTAAAATAGCATCCCAAGCTTCATTCATCCCTGCCTTGCTGACTGATGAAAAGAGGATAAAGTCGTCACTTGGATCAAAGTTTAATTTCTTTTTGATTGCAGATTCGTGCTTGTTCCACTTACCACGAGGAATCTTATCTGCCTTAGTTGCAACGATGATGACCGGAATTTCATAATACTTGAGAAATTCATACATCTGCACATCATCTGCTGACGGGTCATGACGGAGGTCAACCAGACTGACCACTGCACGGAGATTTTCCCGAGTTGTCAGGTACTCCTCAATCATGCGGCCCCACTTTTCACGTTCCTTTTTGGAAACGCGGGCATAGCCATACCCAGGCACATCCACAAAGCGCATCTTGTCATCAATGTTGAAGAAGTTGAGTAACTGGGTCTTCCCAGGTTTTCCTGATGTACGGGCAAGATTTTTGCGGTTGAGCATGGTGTTGATAAAGCTGGACTTGCCAACATTGGAGCGCCCTGCAAGGGCAATCTCTGGCAGTTCATCCTGCGGATAGTGGGACTTGTTGGCTGCACTGAGCAAGATTTCAGCATTGTGTGTATTGATTTCCATAGTCACCTCTAGGCTGTTTCTAGGATTGGTTTATCCGTTCCGTCAACAGCTTCTTTTGTGATGCGGACCAATTTCACATTTTCTTGACTTGGCACTTCAAACATAACGTCTAGCATGGTTTCTTCGATGATTGATCGAAGACCACGCGCACCCGTTTTGCGTTCGATAGCCTTATTGGCGATTTCTTGAAGGGCTTCATCGTCAAATTCCAACTCAACATCATCATAAGAAAGCAAGGTTTGGTATTGTTTCACCAAGGCATTTCTTGGCTCTTTCAAAATGCGAACCAAGTCATTCACCGTCAATTGCTCAAGAGCCGCAAAGACAGGCAAGCGTCCAATCAACTCTGGAATGATACCGAATTTTTGAATATCTTCAGCGATGATTTCTTGCATGTAGGAGCTGTTTTCGTCAATCGCCTTGTTATTTTGGCCAAAACCAATAACCTTTTCACCCAGACGTTGTTTGACGATTTCTTCGATACCATCAAAAGCACCACCCACGATGAAGAGGATGTTTTTAGTATCCACCTGAATCATCTCTTGTTGCGGATGTTTACGTCCACCTTGAGGTGGCACGCTAGCGACAGTTCCCTCGATAATCTTGAGAAGGGCTTGTTGCACCCCTTCACCAGAAACATCACGTGTGATAGAAACGTTCTCGCTCTTCTTGGCAATCTTGTCAATTTCATCCACGTAGATAATCCCACGCTCTGCACGTTCGATGTTAAAATCTGCAGCTTGCAAGAGTTTGAGGAGGATGTTTTCCACGTCCTCACCCACATAACCAGCCTCAGTCAGAGCTGTCGCATCCGCGATAGCAAAAGGCACGTTCAAGCTCTTAGCCAAGGTCTGAGCCAAGAAAGTTTTCCCAGAGCCCGTTGGACCAATCATCAAGATGTTTGACTTCTGCAAATCCACATCTTCTGACTCTTCACGCGTATCATGGAAATTGATGCGTTTGTAGTGGTTGTATACTGCCACTGCCAAGGCACGTTTGGCACGATCTTGACCGATAACATAGTGGTTCAAGATATTGAGGAGTTCGATTGGTTTTGGTACTTCAGACAAGTCTGCCAAGACTTCCTCAGCCAACTCTTCCCGAATGATTTCCTGGGCCAACTCCACACATTCATTACAGATAAAGGCATTGTTCCCAGCGATTATTTTCTTTACTTCTTCTTGGCTCTTGCCACAAAATGAGCAATAAACCATCATATCATTTTTCCTATTTGTAGGCATGATTTCCTTCCGTTCTACATTTTCATTCTATCTAAAATAAGGTCATATAAAAAGCGTGGACACTGTTCACCAGATTGGTAAAAGCATTCAACCAGAGTAAGGCAGACAGTCCATAGCGCTTCTTACGAAAAGCCTGTGCTCCCGCCAAAATACAGATTACACACAAGAAAGCTGTAAAAAATCCAAATATACTGCGCTCCATTAGACTTCCTTTCTCTTTCGGTATTGGATGGTGAAATCATAGTCGTTTTTCTCATCTCGGGTATAAGATTTACTTGCTACTGTCTCAAAAAGAGACAAGTCAAAAGCCTCAGGGAAATAGGTGTCTCCCTCCACCTGAGCATGAATCTGTGTCACGATGATTTCATCTAAATAGGGCTCAAAAGCCTGAAAAATCTGTTTTCCACCAATGATATAGAGATTTTTTTCCTGACTCTGATACCAAGCTAAAACAGACTTCACATCTTGAAATACGAGCGCACCATCCACGACTTCGTCACTGTTTCGTGTCAAAATCAATGTTTGACGTTTGGGAAGCAGACGACGCCCCATTCCATCAAAAGTCACTCGTCCCATCAAGATGGCGTGGTTCAAAGTTGTTTCCTTAAAATGTTGTAATTCTGCTGGCAAATGCCAAGGAAGACGGTCTTCTTTACCAATCACACCTTTTTCATCTTGGGCCCAAATGGCTACGATTTTCTTTGTCATGCTTCCATCCTTTTCATTGATACTACTATTTTATCAAAAAACTCCCAAAAAGACTGTTTTCAAATGCTCCCCAAAGAGATAAAAAAAGCAGGCTAGCCTTAACCTGCTTCTCCTGTCACTAGGACATGCGTTTTTTTGCTTCTGATTCAATTTTTTCGACTACTTCTTGGATACTTAATCCAGTTGTGTCAAGGTAAACTGCATCCTCTGCTTGTTTGAGAGGCGAGGTTTCGCGATGACTGTCCTTGTAGTCACGCGCCGCAATCTCTTCTTTCAGAGTTTCTAGGTCTGTCTCGATACCTTTAGCAATATTTTCCTTGTAACGACGCTCTGCTCTTTCTTCAACAGAAGCCACCAAGAAAATTTTGAGCTCAGCTTGTGGTAATACAACTGTCCCAATATCCCGTCCGTCCATCACAATACCACCTTGCTGAGCAATCTCTTGTTGGAGAGAAACCAGTTTCTCGCGTACTTCAGGAATAGCAGCGATGCTTGAAACCTTGTTGGTCACTTCATTTTCACGAATCGGATGAGTAATATCCACATCCCCTACAAAAACAAGTTGCTCACCTGTTTCTGAACGTCCAAAACTAATGGGGTGTTGGTTAAGAAGCTCAAGAAGTTGGTCTACATTTCCTGCATTCAACTGGTGTTTGAGAGCCATATACGTGGCCGCACGGTACATGGCACCCGTGTCGAGATAAGTATAGCCAAAATCCTTAGCGATAATCTTTGCGACCGTACTCTTACCACTGGAAGCTGGACCATCGATAGCAATTTGAATTGTCTTCATGACCTGCTCCTATCTTGTTTTAATCACATCACCTGGGTTAGCAAACCAAGAGCCAGATGACATATGAGAAGGATTTAGAGCTTCTAGCTGGGCAATGGAAATTCCTGCACGTTGTGCAAGAGCGGCTTCACCCTCTCCTGGCTGAACAGTAAGTGTTCCTTCACCCTCTGTGTGCTCTTCAGAGCTACTTTCTGAGGGAGTTGATTCTTTCGTTTCTTGAGCTTTACTAGTAGTAGAAGAAGACTCTTCCACTTTAGAGGTTGACGATGGAGCTGAAGAATCATAAAAATCCTTCAAGGCAGCCGTGCGATTGCTTCCTCCAGTAGAAAGGTAAATCAATACGACAACCATCGCTACAACGATCACAAAGAAGAGGCTAGCTAGAACGGTCAAGACACGATTGGCAACAACGCCTTTTCCCTTTTGTTTACGGCGACGACGCTCTGTTCTTGATTCTTCCTCATTATTTTCATAAATATCTTCTTGCCATGGTTCTTTTTCCATACCTTACTCCTTGTATTTTTTAAACTTTCTTATTACAATATAAATATGAAACTCACACTTATACCTGAACGATGCATCGCCTGTGGGCTTTGCCAAACCTATTCTGAACTCTTTGATTATCACGATAATGGAATCGTTCGATTTTACGATGATCCAGTTGAATTGCAAAGAGAAATCACTGAGAGCAGCGATGTTCTAGAGGCCATCAAAAATTGTCCTACACGTGCACTTCTAAAAGATCCGTCATAGTTTAAAAGGGAGACTGATTTTGTAAATTCTTTTTATCACTTTAACCCCTTCATCTATTAGTTTAGCATATTTCTAGGTAAAATTATAGTCTTTTCCGCTTATTTTTTCCTTCGAAAATAGAAAGATCACTTTTTTCTTTGATGAGATAGAGTGGTCTTTTTTTGGTTTCCATATAGATCTTACTGATATATTTTCCTAAAATCCCAATGGTCAGAAGTTGAATCCCTCCAAGAAAGAGAATGACAGCCATCAGAGAGGTCCAGCCAGATGTCGGATTTCCCAAGATAAGGGTCCGAAACACCACAAAAACAGTCATCACAAAAGAAATAAAACAAGATAGGAGTCCCGCTACAAAGGCTATACTCAAGGGAAAATCTGAAAAGTTGAGAATCCCTTCAATCGAGTAGAAAAAGAGTTGCCTAAAACTCCAACTAGTCTTACCAGCCTGTCTTTCGACATTTGGATAGTCAAGATAGTGCGTTTTAAAACCCACCCAAGCAAAGAGGCCCTTTGAAAAACGATTGGACTCGGTTAAGGTTAAAATAGCATCCACCACAGACCTTCTCATCATGCGAAAATCACGGACACCCGAGGGCAAAGCTACTGGACTAATTTTTTGCATGAGACGGTAAAAGAGATTGGCACAGAAGCTGCGAAAGAAGGGTTCTCCCTCCCGACTGGTTCTCCGTGTCCCAACACAGTCCAAGTCTACATTCTGATCTAGTAAGGCTTTCATTTCGAGCAACATACTAGGAGGATCCTGGAGGTCTGCATCCATCACGACCACCTGGTCTCCAGTTGCATGCTGCAAGCCTGCATACAGAGCTGCTTCTTTCCCAAAATTTCGCGAGAATGAGACATAATGTACCGCAGGATTTTGCTCCCGATAGGACTTCAAAAGCTCCAAGGTTCCATCGCTTGAGCCATCATCCACAAAGACATACTCAATCTCTGCTCCCAATTCTGGAAGCAGTGCTTCCACAGACTGATAAAAAAGAGGAAGTACTTCCTCTTCGTTTAAACAAGGGACAATGATTGAAATCATCATCTTAGTCTTCAAATCCATTTGGATGCTTACTTTGCCAACGCCATGCGTCCTCACACATTTGGGTGATGTCGAGTTCAGCTTCCCAGCCCAGTTCTGCTTTGGCTTTTGCAGGGTCTGAGTAGCAGGCAGCGATATCACCTGGGCGGCGTTCTACGATGCGGTAAGGAATGGGACGACCTACTGCTTTTTCCATGTTTTGGATAATTTCAAGAACTGAATATCCTTTACCTGTTCCAAGGTTGTAAATATTAAGGCCTGAACCTTTTTGGATCTTTTGCAGAGCTGCAACGTGTCCTTTGGCTAGGTCTACGACGTGGATATAGTCACGAACACCAGTTCCATCTTCCGTATCGTAATCATCTCCAAACACTTGCACTTGCTCTAGTTTACCCACTGCTACTTGTGAAACATAAGGCAAAAGGTTGTTTGGAATGCCATTAGGATTTTCTCCCAAATCTCCACTTTCATGCGCTCCGATTGGGTTAAAGTAACGAAGCAAGACCACATTCCATTCTGAGTCTGCCTTGTAGATATCGGTCAAAATTTCCTCTAGCATGAGCTTGGTACGACCGTATGGATTGGTCACTGAAAGCGGGAAATCTTCTAAGATTGGAACTGTATGAGGATCTCCGTAAACTGTCGCAGAAGAACTGAAGATGATGTTCTTACAGTTGTTTTCTTCCATAGCTTTCAAAAGGCTGACAGTTCCTGCGATATTATTGTCATAATAGGCAAGAGGGATACGTGTTGATTCACCAACAGCCTTCAAACCAGCAAAGTGAATGACACCAGTCGGCTCTTCCTGCTTGAAAATATCTCTGAGGGTATCTGTGTCGCGGATATCTGCCTCATAGAAAGGAATCTCAACTCCTGTAATTTTTTCAACAACTTCTAAACTCTTACGATTGCTGTTGACAAGATTATCCACCACAACGACTTGATGACCTGCTTGGATCAACTCAATAACAGTGTGGGTTCCGATAAATCCGGCACCGCCAGTTACCAAAATCTTTTCTTGCATCTTTTTTTCCTCGATTCTCGAATTATTTTTTCTTATTTTACCATTTTTGATAGGGAATGTCATTTGTCATCCTAGAGGGGAGGCTAAAATTTCAGTAAAATGCTTATACTCTTCGAAAATCTCTTCAAGCCACGTTAGCTTCGCCTTGCCGTACTCCAGTACAGCCTTCGGCTAGCTTCCTAGCTTGCTCTTTGATTTTCATTGAGTATCATTCGCTTTTTACTCGCTTGACATAGTTTTCAATTGGATAGTTTATTGGGTCCAAGGTCAACTCCTTGTCTTGGATCAGTTGGGCTAAGTGGTAACCAATGATAGGACCCGTTGTCAGGCCTGATGATCCTAGTCCGCTAGCCGCATAGACACCTGCTAAGCCTGGAACTTGCCCAAAAAATGGTGAAAAATCACTGGTATAGGCACGGATTCCTACTCGCTCACCTCTTATAGTAGCTTCAGCCAAGGCTGGGTAGTATGGCAAGGCTGCTTCCTCCATTTGCTGGAGCAAGGGTCCATCTACCGTCAAGTCAAATCCCATGTCATTTTCATGGGTAGCACCTAGGGATAATTTCCCACCTGAAAAAGGAATCAAATCCCACTCCCCTTCTGGCATGACAACAGGGTAAGATTTCATATCTTTGGAAATCTGATAATCTTGGAGTTGCCCTTTCTGAGGACGAACATCTACCTCATATCCTAAAGGTTCCAAAATGTCCCCCAACCAAGCTCCCGTCGCTAAAATAACCTGGTCAAACATCTCTTCGCCAATCTGATAGCCGGATGCTAAAGGTGTCAGACTCACTTTTTCTTTGACATGCTTGACCTGACTGGCTTCTAGCAAACGAGTCACTAATAGGTGACCATCTACTCTCGCTCCACCAGAAGCATAGAGCAGGCGGTCAAATCCCTGTAAGTCAGGGAACAATTCATTAGCTGATGCTTGGTCTAGAATGGCTAACTGGCCTATCAAGGGGGATTCTTCTCTACGCTGAAGAGCTAGTTGATAGAGTTCTTCCAACTTGGATTCATCCTTTTTCAGGAGAAAAACTCCCGAACGCTGGTAAAAGTCGATCTCCTGACCAGATTTTTCTAAATCAGCCAACAAATCCACATAAAAGTCAGCCCCCAAGCGCGCCAGCTTGTACCAGGCTCTATTGCGGCGTTTGGAAAACCAAGGACTGATAATTCCCGCCGCTGCCTTGGTAGCCTGACCTTGTCCATGGTCAAAAACGGTCACCTCTAAATCTGCTTCTTTGGAGAGGTAGTAGGCAGCAGTAGCACCTACAATCCCTGCTCCAATAATAGCAACTTTTTTCATTATCTTCACTTCCTAACTAGATATGGTGGAAAGGATTAGTCGATGCTTGACTAGGCAAGACATCAATAGACCAGCCCTTTTCTGCCTTCCATTGAGTAAGGAGATCAGCGATTTTTTCGACAAAAAGGATTTCGATATAATGACCTGGGTCCAATGCTAGCAAACCGTCAGACAACATATCCTGAGCTGTGTGATAATAAATATCCCCAGTGATATAAACATCAGCTCCTTTTGCCAAAGCATCAGGATAGAAAGACTGCCCGCTACCACCACAAATGGCCACTCTTGAAATCGGCTTCTGCAAATCATTCTCTTGATAATGCACCATTCGAAGACTATCTAGAGAAAAGACTTGCTTGACATGCTGGGCAAATTCTTCATATGTTTGACGTTGAATGTCGCCAATACGCCCAATCCCACGTTCTGGGCCTGTTTCCTGTAGATAAGTCGTCTCCTCAATTCCCAGCATCTGGCAGAACCAGTCATTGAGGCCATTTTTAACGATGTCAATATTGGTATGGCTGACATAAACTGCGATGTCATGCTTGATGAGATCGATGTAGATCTGATTTTGCGGACGGCTGGCAACCAAGTCCTTGATAGGACGGAAAATTGGCGCGTGCTTGACGATAATCAAATCCACATCCTTTTCAATGGCCTCTGCCACCGTCTCTTCACGAATATCAAGGGCAACCATGACCCTTTGGATATCCTTGTCTATAATTCCGATTTGCAGGCCACGACTGTCTCCCTCCATGGAAAATTCCTGAGGGCAAAAGGCTTCATATGCGTTAATCACTTCACTTGCTAACATGGAGCACCTCCTTGATGGTTTGAATTTTATGAGCTAGAACTTGACGTTCCTCCAGATTTTTTTCTGGGATTTGTCCGAGGGCGAACTCTAGCTTAACAGCTTCTTTTTGCCACTTTTGAACGAAAACTGGGCTGACTTCTTTGGACAAGAAAGGTCCAAAGCGAACATCACTAGCTGATAGCTTCATTTGTCCCGCTTCCACCACTAGAATTTCATAAAACTTGCCAGCTTCTTCTAGGATGCTTTCTGCTACGATCTGAAAACCGTTATCTTGCAGCCAGATGCGCAAGTCGTCTTCACGATTATTGGGCTGGAGGATCAAACGTTGCACATTGCCAAGCTTGTCCAAGCCTTCTTCTAGAATCGTTGCAATCAAACGCCCGCCCATACCAGCAATGGTGATGACCGACACTTGGTCTTCCTCTTCAAAGGCTGCCAAGCCATTGGCTAAACGGACTTGGATTTTCTCCTTTAATCCGTGAGCTTCAACATTTTTAACCGCGGACTGGAAGGGTCCTTCTACGACCTCACCTGCAATGGCAACTTCAATTTGACCTTTCTCGACCAACTCGATAGGTAGATAAGCATGGTCACTCCCCACATCTAGTAAAATGGATCCTTGGGGCACAAAGGAAGCCACCAATTCTAATCTCTTTGAAATCATCTTCTCTCACTTTCCAAAACTCTATTACCTCTTATTATACCATATTTCAGCTAGCAATCTTGCACCTAAAAAGACCGCAATCCACAGATTGCAGTCTTTCTTTATTTTTTCGCTTGGTAACGACTGGTCAGAATGAAAATCACGGTAAAGACCAGCATCATGCCCCCATAAACAGGCAGCGTTTGTCCTGTCAAGGTCGAAATTTCAAGCAGTTTCTGGATCCTCGGGAAAAGAGCCGTAGCTAGAAAGCCTCCTACTGACCAGACAATCAAGAGGACACGCCAGAGGGTGAATGGCATGCAGGCTCTAAATACGGATAAGAATCCAATAGACCCAAGGAGATAATAGAGTAGAGTTGAGATTTCTAACTCAGACCAACCTTGACTCGCACCAAATATTTTCACAAAAAGAACACTGAAGACAACCATGAGGGCACTTGGTAAGGCACGAAGCATGGATCTTCTGAGGAAGTTTGGCTCGACAGGTTTGATATTTCGCTCAAAAGTCAAGACAAATGGCGGGAAACCTTCCACGAACTGGTCGATCATGGTAATTTGAATCGGGATGAAAGGGAAAATCAAAATCCACTCAGACCGTCCCAGAAGAGCGCTGACGATACAGATGACTGCGAGCAAGAAGGAATAAATCGTCTTAATCAAGAAAATCGGTGCAATGTGGGCAATGTTATTGACCACGCGACGACCTTCAAAGAGAATCTCAGGAACATCATTAAAGTCTGACTTCAAAAGAACCAGATTGGCAATCTGACGAGTCGCAGGATCTCCCTCAGCCATCACGATAGAACAATCCGCCTCACGAAGAGCTAAGATATCATTAACCCCGTCCCCCGTCATAGCTGTTGTATGCCCTGCTTTTTTCAGCGTTTGGATGATGAGTTTCTTTTGATGAGGAGAAACACGTCCGAAAATAGCTGTTTCTTCAGCCATGGCGAGCAATTCCTCATCCGTAATTTTTGAACAGTCTACATAGCTGTGATAGTCCGCAAAACCAGCCTTCTGGGCAATGCTGGAAACAGTGACTGGATTGTCACCAGAGATAATCTTGAGTCCCACTTCTTGAGAACGGAGATAGTCTAGCGTCTCAGCTGCTCCTTCTCGAATGGGATCCAAGATTTCCAGCAAGGCCAGAGCCTGAATATCAGATGGTTTCTGTGGTTTGAGATGATCTAGTTTTCCCTGACTGAGTGCCAAGACCAAGACACGTGAACCTCTCTCCAAGGCCTCTCTGGCTTCTGGGACTTCAGAATCCAACAACATCTCAGGTGCACCTAAGAAAACCGTTCCTAAACCTTCTAACTCCATAGCTCCCCACTTGCGGTCGCTAGAGAAAGGAAGATTAGAAATCATAGGATAGGCAGCTTCTCCCACAAAACGCTTTCGAATGGCTTGAGCTGTAGGATTTTTATCCTCACTATGGGCAATATAGCTGGTCAGGATGCTGGCAATATCCTCTTCACTATAAGTTTCCGTCAGTTGAAGAACATCCTCCACCTGCATCTTTCCTTGGGTGATGGTGCCCGTCTTGTCCAGACAGAGCATATCCACACGCGCCAAGGTCTCAACAGAGTACATCTCCTGCACCAAGACCTTTTTCAGACCCAGCTTAATCACCGCAGTCAAGAGCGAGGTGATGGTCAAAAGGGCGATTCCCTTAGGCAACATACCCAAAAGTGCTGTCGACGAATTTACAACGGATGACTTGAGAGGCAAGCCTTTTAAAATCAAGGCTTCTAGCAAGAGAGCCAGACCAAATGGAATGATAATCTTCCCAGTAAAGCCAGCTAGCTTGTCCAGCGATTTCATAATGCGGGAGTTGATGGGTTTCACAGTCTTGGCCTCCAGCATGAGTTTAGAAGCATAGTTGTCTGCACCGACATGGTGAACTTTAGCCAAAACTGACCCACTGGCTAAGAAACTTCCAGACAAAAGCAAGGCGTCAACCTCCTTTTGTACCAAATCACTCTCACCAGTCAACATGGCCTCATTGACTTCTGCGAAACCTTCCAGAACCAGAGCATCACTAGGGATCTGCTCCCCAGCAGACAAACGAATCACATCTCCTAGAACCAATTCTTCTGGATTAAGAGCGACTTCTTGGCCATCACGGATGGTTTTGACCTTTTCCTTGGTCATGAGATTGAGCTTGTCCACCATGTGTTTGGCCCGTAGCTCGGTCACAATCCCCGAAAATGCGTTAAAGCAGATAACCGCAAAAAAGACCAGATTGCTCCAAGCCTGCACAAAGGCAAGTGCTAAAGCAATGGCAAAGTTCAACGCGTTAAAAAGGGTAAAGACATTTCGTTTGATGATTTGCCAAGTACTGGTACTGGCCGATGCGGTAAAGTCATTGACCAAACCTTGAGCTTGTCTTTCCTTGACTTCTCTTTGGGTTAATCCCATTATCTTATTTTTATCCATAAACTCTATCATATCATTTTTTCTAGCAGAATTCTAATCTCATCCAAAATATCTACACTGATAACTGAAAAAGTTTGCCAGTAGTCTTTTGATAAGGTATAATAATAAAAGCAATACAATCGAAGGAGATCTCATGTTTTATACTTATTTGCGTGGACTAGTCATGCTGATCTTGTGGTCCATTAATGGCAATGCTCACTACCACAATACTGATAAAATCCCTAGCCGAGACGAAAACTATATCCTCGTCGCTCCTCATCGTACCTGGTGGGATCCTGTTTACATGGCTTTTGCGACCAAGCCAAAACAGTTCATCTTTATGGCCAAAAAAGAGCTGTTTAACAACCGCATCTTTGGCTGGTGGATCCGTATGTGTGGCGCCTTTCCTATCGACCGGGAAAAACCTAGCGCTTCTGCCATCAAATATCCTATCAACGTCCTCAAAAAAAGCGACCGCTCTCTCATCATGTTTCCAAGTGGGAGTCGCCACTCAAACGATGTCAAGGGGGGCGTAGCCTTGATTGCCAAAATGGCCAAGGTCCGTATCATGCCTGTCACCTACACTGGTCCCATGACCTTGAAAGGCTTGGTTAGTCGTGAACGTGTCGATATGAACTTTGGAAATCCAATCGATATCTCAGACATCAAGAAAATGAATGATGAAGGAATCGAAATGGTTGCAGATCGTATCCAAGCAGAATTCCAACGTTTGGATGAAGAAACCAAACAATGGCACAACGATAAAAAACCAAACCCACTATGGTGGTTTGTCCGCATCCCTGCCCTCTTCCTTGCTGTGATTGTTGGTATCCTAACGATTATCTTTACCTTCATCGCAAGCTTTATCTGGAATCCAGATAAGAAGAGAGAGTCTCTTGGTTAAAAAATACAATTATCCCTTGGCAAAAGCCAAGGGATAATTCTTTTATTCGATTTTCCATTTTTGAGCCAACCAGCTAGAAAAGGCTAGGAATCGTTCAGCCACTTGCTCATGATGCCCATAGGGATCAAAGACAAACTGACCAGTCGGATAGCGTTTCTGAAAACTAGTATGGATCTGCTCAGCATAGGCTGGTGCTTGAGCCAAGCGATTGGTATGATGCGCTCCTTCCGTTTGACCATTCTGTAAATACAGTAAACAGTTCAAATTTTTCACTTTTTCTTCCTTGCAGTAAGTTACAAAATCAGGATACCAAAAGGAACCGCAGATTGAGAAGACACAGGATACCTTGTCAAAACTGAAAAGACTGTAAACTGCCGCCAAACCACCTAGTGAATAGCCTCCATAGGCAAGGCGATTTTTGTCCAGTCGATAAAGCGACTGCAACTTGTCTAAAAGACCTCCAAACAAATGACCATGATAGACGTTGGCCTGACCGCCAAAATCTGGAGCTCCATCTCTCAGAGCAGATGCCTTCCATGGAGTGTAGTCATCTAGGCGATTTTTAGAAGTTAAGCCCACTAAAATCACAGATTCGGAAAGGGATGATAGAAAATCCAAGTTTCCATCATTCAAGAGAATAGCTGGATAGGTTTGATTGGGCTCATAGGTCGAAGGAAGACTGACCTTGACTTGGATTCCTTCCCAATCAAACTCATTATTTATTGATAAAGTCATTGATTTTCTCAAGGGAATCAATCACTGCTGGACCATAGTCCATCAACTCATCGTAAGAGATGGTCATGATTTTTTGATTCTTAATTGCAGGAACGTTTTCCAATACCTCATTTGCCTTCATCAACTCTACTGCGTTGGCATCCAATTTTTTATTACGGTCACTGGTCACATAGATAATCAACTCAGGATCCATTGACACGAGATTTTCCAAGGTCAAGCCTGATGTTCCCGTTGCAACGTTGGTATAACCAAGTTGATTTAGCAGGCTTTCTTGCAAAGCAGACTTGTAAGCACCGAAGGTTTCGTCGTTATATGCAACCATAATCAAAGCCTTTTTCTTCTCACCTTGACTTGCTGGATTAGCTTTCTTAACAGCCTCAATTTTAGCTTGTAATTGAGATGCGTATTCATTAGCCTTGTCCTGAACATTAAAAATCATTCCAAGATTTTTGACATCTTCTACAATATTCCCCAAATCTTGCTGAATCGTTGAGAGAGAGGCTTTTTGCGTATAAACTGGAATTTTATTTTCATTCCAAGTGCTAACTGTCCCTAAGGATTTTTCAGAAAACATCATGTTTCGCCCCATCACTGCATCTGGCTCATAAGAAAGGACTGTCTCTTGTGAGACTGTTTTTTTATCCCCGATTTGAGGAATAGTCGCAATCGCGTCCTTGTATTTGTCTGTTACAGCATTATCTGGGTTGAGCATGCCAGCAATTTTATCCTTCAAGCCTAACTCCAACAAGATTTCAGTAGTTGAAAGATTGTTGGTGATAACTTTTTCAGGTGCCTTGTCAAAGACTTGTTCGACTTCATTTCCCTTAGCATCAAATGTTTTGACCGTTAGTGGATAAGTCGTCTCAGCGCTCGCCTTTTGACTTGTTTCTGTACTAGATTGTGTGGTAGCTTTTTCTGTAGTAGTATTGCCACAAGCTCCCAAAGTTAAGGTAGCTACTGTTACGAGTAAAATACTGAGTGTTTTTTTCATCTTGTTTTCCTTTTCATTTTTATAAATAGTGAATCATGGCTTGCTGGTCCTCGGTCCAAGTAACCTGACTTTGAACTCCATATACAGTTTGCAATGACTCTGGAGTAATGGTCTCCTTTGGAGCCCCTTGAAAAAGGATTTTCCCCTCTTTCATCAGATAGAGATAATCCGAATAGCGACAAGCAAGTTGAATATCATGCAGGACAGCTAGAACATTAATCTTGAGCTCCTTTACAATGGCCAACAAGTCTAGCTGATACTTGATATCCAAGTGATTGGTTGGTTCGTCCAGAAGCAAGAGAGTCGGTTCTTGCGCCAAGGCGCGGGCTAACAAGACTCGCTGTTTCTCTCCCCCTGACAGGGACGAATAGAGACGAGTTTTCTTCTCGAGCATGTCCACCTTAACGAGGGCATCTTGAACGAGCCTATAATCCCTTTCCCTTTCTTTCTGTAAAAAAGACAGGTGGGGAGTTCTTCCCAGCAAGACAATTTCCTCAACTGTACAATCAAACTGCAGTTGGTTAAACTGTGTCACGACTGCCATTTGCTTGGCAGTTTCTTTGAGTGACCAATGCTCCAGTGGCTTTCCATCTAGACTTATCAAGCCTTTGTCCGCCTTTTCCTGACGATAGAGGAGTTTAAGCAGGCTGGTTTTTCCACTTCCATTGGGTCCTAGTATCGTGTGAAATTGATGTCCTTCAACCTTAAGAGAAACTCCTTTGAGGATTTTTTTCTCTCCTAGTCTAAAATGGATATCCTGACAAATCAAGTCCATATCAGTCCCTCACCTCCCTTCGCCTACCTCCAACAATGTAGATAAAGAAGGGGGCACCTACTAAGGCTGTGAAAATACCAATAGGCAGCTCAGCATTTTGAATGATGATACGCGAGAGTACATCTGCCCAGATGACAAAGAGGGCACCCAGCAAGGTTGCAACGGGAAAAAGCCTCTTGTAATTCGTTCCTACTAACCCTCGAGCTAAATGTGGTGTAATCAGACCAACAAATCCAATAATCCCACAGGTTGCCACTAAGACTGCTGTCAGCACAGCTACCATGGTCACATAAAGATACCAATAAAATCGTAAGGGAATCCCCAAAGTTAAAGCAACCTCATCGCCCATCATCATCGCATTGAAAACACGATACTGAGTAGAGAAAAATAGAAAGGCTATTCCTACTACCATAGTTGGCAGGACTAAGTCAGACCAGGTAATCCCGGCTAGCGAGCCCATGGTCCAAAACTTAATGGTCATCACACTATCCGCATTGGCGCCAACAGAGATAATAAAGTTGGAAAAAGCCAGAAAGAGAGCGTTGACCACCGTTCCTGATAAAATCAGACTGGAAGTCGTCATTCTTCCCTGCATAGAGGCAATGATAAGGACAGCGACTGTTGCCAAAATAGCTCCAAGGAAAGCTCCAAGGCTAATCATCACTTTTAAGCCAAGAATGATGCTTAGGGTTGCTCCTAGAGTTGCACCAGCAGAGATTCCTAAGACATAGGGCTCTGCGATGGGATTGTTCACTGTAGACTGCATCACGCTACCACACATGGAAAGGCCAGCCCCTACTATCAGACCTAACAATACTCGGGGGAATCTCATGTTCCACACAATGGCAAGAGTAGACCTGGAAACCTCTCCTATCTCAAGAGGAAATCCCAATCTGCTCAAAATAATCCGATAGGTATCTCCTAGCTCAATCGCAACGGACCCCATAGAAACTGCTAAAAAGAGAGAAATCCCTAAAACACCTAACAAAATACCTAAAAGTAGCACAAATTGCAGGTCCTGTCGACTTCCAGATAATTTGGAAAGCATGCAAACCTCCTTCGATAGAATATTAAAAATTTAGAAAATTCTCATGAAAAGTATACCATATTTTCGACTATGTAACAAGCTGAGAAAAATGAATATAGTTGGTCTTACAGTGCTAATAATCGTAACCGAAGATTATACTTGGGTATATCGAGGTAAAGTGACAACATAAAAAGCCCTCTTAAATTAGAGAGCTGATTTGAGCCCGGGCTAAAATCCTAGTGAAACAAAAAAATCTACACGATCAGAAAAGTCTCTATCGTGCCATTTTCATACATGATGTATAGTCCAAGTAGAATGAATACTATGGGCACAATGATTCGCTCGTATTTTTCAATTGTCTCGAATATTAACGGAATAGAGGATAACATCCGACTAATCTCGCAAAAGATAATTATGCCGATTACAAACACAAGCAACGCCACGAGGGTCTGTGACCAATCTAACGAAGCAAAATAAGGTATATAGATACCTAAATTATCTCCGCCAGACGCAATTGTCAGCAATGTAACTGTCCAAAACAGTTGATTTGCCTTGCTTTGTTCTAATCTTTCAATAATTTCTTCCTCTTCTTCCTCACCTTCTCCAACAATTGCAAAGCGAATCCCTAAATAGATAGGGATTAAACCAAGCAATCCAACCATCCATTCTTCAGGCACGAAATTAACGACATAAGCAGCAACTAAACTCGCCCCTACAAGTAAGCCTGTTCCTAGATATTGCCCCGCATAAATATGCCATTTCTGTTTATTCTGTGATAGCTGTGCAAATAAAATAATTAAAATAATTAAATAATCGATACTGGTGGAAATATAAACACCAATAGCAGATATGATTGTCTGTCCCATAAAAACCTCCTGTATTAGTTAGTAATAAATCAGCAGATTTTAGGAGAGCACAGACACATTAATTTAGCTATCGCTAGTGGGTAATGTCGAACGTAGGAAAGCATTTTACTCCTCCTCAAAACGTAGTTACAAAGTAATTTCTAACTGGAATTCGGTGACTACTTCCATGTAAAGTATAACATACTATACTTTACTTCGTAAAGTGTGGGCTCTCCGAGGGGGCTTGCAGACAGTTACTCGGCTTGAAAAGCCGAGTAACTGCGCACCTTCATGGTGTCATTAGCTGATACCATTTGAGGTTTTTGTAGTCTCCAAAATTATGACCGATAAAACGAAATGATTAAGACATACCCTGACGGCTTGGTTTTTGTAGTCTCCAAAATTGTGACCGATAAAACCTCAATAAAAAAGCTCTCTGAAGTCAGAGAGCTGATTTGAGCTCGGGCTAAAATCCTAGTGAAAAAGATGAAACTCCTTGTGTTCATCGAACACGGTGTTGTTTCCCTATTTTCATACGGATTTCTTACGCCCTTAGCATCATGATTAGCGACGAAGTCCTAGAGAGTTGATCAACTCACGGTAACGGTTAACGTCGTTCTTACGCAAGTATGCAAGCAAGTTACGACGGCGACCGATTTTCTTCATCAATCCACGGTAAGTAGCGTGGTCTTTTTTGTGTTGTTTGATGTGTTCGTTAAGGTGGTTGATTTCCCAAGTAAGGACAGCAACTTGAACCTCTACTGAACCTGTATCACCTTCGTGACGTGCATATTGTGCGATGATTTCATTTTTTTTCTCTTTTGAGATTGCCATGATGTTTCTCCTTTTTATTTGGCTTCATCCGAGTGACAGGTTGGCATGCCTGTAACCAAGAAGAAGTTATTTGTCTTTACGACAGTTCTTATTCTACCAAGAAGCAAGGACTTTGTCAACTGATTTACTGTTTAAAACCGTGAATTACTCTACTGATTTCAAGGCTTCGAGCATATCCACTTTTCTCAAGTGGTGATTGACAAAGACCCCCAGTAAGGCTAAAATCACAGTAACTACGACGATTGGAAGAGCATAGACTTCCCAGCTGACCTGAGGATAAAAGAGTATGGTAGCAGGTGAAATCATTTGAATCAAAAATTGATGTAAATAGTGGCCAACTACCAAACCGAGAGCAATCCCCACAAGGGACAGCACCATAGTCTCGCGGTAGATATAGAGGGTCACTTCTTTATTGTGGAAACCGAGAACCTTGATAGTGGAAAGTTCACGGATACGTTCTGCGACATTGATGTTAGTAAGATTGTAGAGAATGACAATGGCTAGTAAAACGGAAACAAGGACAAGGATTGCCATGGTTTTATTGAGCGAACTAGCCACGGATTCAAAGAGATGGATGGCTGTCGCATTTTGGACCACCCCAGAAACAGCAGCTTTTCCCATGAAAGTAGCCGCTTCTTTCTCCGTATTGGAAGGTGTTGGCTCTTTTAATTTTACTAGGTAGGTATTGTCTTGCGGACTGGTTCCATAGACTTGTTCGTAAGTCGCTCGGTTGAGATAAACAAAGTGTCCAACATAGTTTTCAGAAATAGCCACGACCTTGATTTCCTTCCCATCAAGCTCCAGCTCATTCCCAACCGTAACACCTGCTAGTTGGGCTAATTTTTGACTCACGACTGCTCCATCAGTGACCTGCACCTCTTGCCCATTTTCCTCTAATGCGATAAAGGGTTTGAAGTCTTCTCTGTTTGTGACCATCATGGTGATGGTTTGAAGTCCTGCTTTTCCTTTGAAATCTTTTTCAATGGATTTAGAGTAAATCTTTTGGTAAGCATGGATAGATTCAGCCTGCAAGGCACTTTCTAGATCTGCTTTTTCTTGCTCACTCGCACTGCTCTTTTCTGCTACAATCATCTGATATTGCTGGATTTGTTCAAATTGGCGTTCGGAAACTCCTCCCACAGATGACTGAATACCAAGACCAGCAAATAAGAGAGCAACTGAACCTGCAACTCCAAAAATGGTCATCAACATTCGTTGCTTATAACGAAAGATATTTCGCGCAGTAACCTTATGAGTAAAGCTCATACGACTCCAAATAAAGCTCAGGCGTTCCAGCAAAATCTTTGATCCCTTAACGGGAGGTTTTGGAAGTAAGAGTTGGGCTGCTTCATCGTGCAACTCCCTTCGCGCCACCAGATAAGCTGGCAAGACACTGGATACCCAACTCAAGGCTAGGGCAAGGAGGCTATAAGACCAATAGAAATACTCCTGACTTTTCCCAACGACCATCCCAGCTGTTATAACATCTGAAATCACGCCGGCAAGGAGATAATGTCCTAGAAGCGTTCCTAAAATGGTTCCTACAGTTCCTGCAAGAAAACCATAGAGAACAAACTTGGCAACAATATCTCGGTTATGGTAACCTAGGGCCTTGAAAATACCAGCATTGGTACGCTCTTCATCCACAAAGCGAGTCATAGTAGTAAAGGTCACCATTGCAGCGACCATATAAAGTACCACGGGGAAAATATTTCCGATAGAACGAATACTTGTTGATACATTGCTGTACATGAGGTAGCCTTGACCACCTGGCATGGTTTGGCGATTGTATACGTGGTATTTCGGCTCTGCCAGTTCATCAAGCTCTTTCTGGTGCTGTCCAAGCCTCTCTTTTTCCTTAGTTAGATTACTCTCTGTCTGAGCCAGTTTTTCTTTTTTAGTCGCCAATTCTTCCTTAGCTTTTGTCAATTGCTCCTTGGCTTGACTCTTTTGCGGTTCTGGTAAAGCGGTCACTTGTTCTTCTTGAGTTTTCAATCGACTTTCAGCCTGCTCTAACTGACTCTTGCCTTTTTGAAGGTTCCTTTCAGCTGTTTGGAGCTCCTCTTTTCCATCTTCCAAGTTCTTTTGCCCATTTGCTTTGATGCTGGCCAATCGTTTTTGACCATTATCAGCCAGCAAGTCTTGCAAGTCTTCCTGATGTTGATCTCGTTTCATCCCATAGTCTGATGAAAAAGCATCCAGATTTTTTAAATCATCATAGCGCACACGCGCAATACTGTACACTTCTGTATCAAACTGACTGGCTAATATCACCCCATAACCAGCCAAGCTTCCATTTCCACTACTAGCCCCTCCCAAGTCTTTTTGAGAAAGCACCTCACCCGACTGAACAAATCCAGTAATGGTGAAAGATTGGGATTTTATGACGATCTTCCCTTCTTCTTTCTTGCTAAATGTGATAGTCTGTCCAATCTGATAGCGGTCTTTCCAGAAATCAGCTAAGGCAATTTCCCCATCAGTCTCTGGAAGTCGCCCTTCTGTCACTTGGAAGGTTGAAATGCCCTCTGGCTTGGAATAAAGTCGAACTGCCTCTTCACCTTTTTCAACTGTTAGGTCCTCCATATAGCCAAACTCGACACTTGCTCCTTGAAGGGTCTTTAGTTCCTCCTGATCTTCTTTGTCCAAGCCATAATCAGCTATCACTGCTAGATCCAAAGTATTGGCTTTACGGAGATAATCCTCAGCCGTGCGTTCCAAATTTGGGCTAGTCACTTTGAGTCCTACTAGGGCTAAAGAACCTAGCATCATCAAGGTCAGGATAGAAGCAAAGCGTCCCTTGGAAGCAATCACCGACTGGAGCAAGTCTTTTCGGTATGTTTTTTTCATGCTAATACTCCAATGTATCGATATCCTGTGGATGCTCATTGATTGTTACGCTCTTAACCGTAGCATCACGCATGTGAATCACCCGATCTGCGATAGGAGCTAGCGCGCTATTATGGGTCACGATAATCACTGTTGCCCCCTTTTGACGAGACATGTCCTGGAGAATTTTCAGGACTTGCTTCCCCGTCTGGTAATCCAAGGCACCTGTCGGCTCATCACAGAGAAGGATTTTAGGATTTTTGGCTACTGCGCGTGCGATGGAAACTCGTTGTTGCTCCCCTCCAGAAAGCTGGGCTGGAAAGTTATTGAGGCGATGATCTAGTCCCACATCTTTGAGCACCTCCTCTGGATCCAAGGCATCCGCTACAATTTCTGAGGCCAACTCCACGTTTTCCTTGGCTGTCAGATTGGAGACTAGATTGTAAAACTGAAAAACAAAGCCCACATCATCTCGACGATAGTTTGTTCGTTGGTGGGAATTGTAGTTGGCGATATTGGCACCATCAATCCAAATCTCCCCCTCATCATTGGTATCCATACCTCCTAGGAGATTGAGAACCGTTGACTTGCCTGCACCAGACGCACCAAGGATAATAACCAGCTCTCCCTTTTCAATTTCAAAATTCACATCGCTATTAGCCACAATATCCGTATCCCCAACTCGGTAACGCTTGTAGCTGTGTTTCATTTCAATGTAAGCCATCGTATTTCTCTCTTTCTTACAACTAAGTCACTCTTTACTATCATTATAACGCTTTTTCAACTAGTTGGAAACTAGAAGAAAAACAAAAAAGCCTAGTAATCTAGGCTTTCTGCGTATAAATTATTTCCCAAGGTAGTATTCAGAAACCACGTTCAATTTTTCGTCAAATTCGAATACCAATGGTGGGAAGTTAGGAATTTCCACGTCCATGATTTCGTCATCTGACAAGCGTTTGATGTGTTTTACAAGGGCACGGATTGAGTTACCGTGAGCTCCTACGAATACGTTTTTACCATCTTTAAGTGCTGGAGCGATTTTGTCTTCCCAGAATGGAAGGGCACGTTCCAAAGTCACTTTCAAGTTTTCAGCATCTGGAATAACTGAGTCGTCAAGTGAAGCGTAACGACGGTCAGTGTGAGCTGAGTGCTCATCGTCACGGTCCATAAATCAAATTTCATTTCAGATTCTAGATTAATTTACTGTCTAACCCCAGAAAGCATCTTCTACTGCTTGATCTGATGAAAAGAGCCAAACTTCCTTGATTTTTCCTTCTTCCATGCGGAAAAGATCAATACCGTTCATGTTGAGTTCCTCGCCGTCTGGGCGAGTTCCGACAAAGGTCACATTGGCTGCTACAAGGTCAATATTTTCAGACACCCAGTTAGTCAATACTTTGAAGGTACCGTTTGTTTTTTCTGAAAATTGAGCCAAGTGTGCTCCAAGTGCTTCTTTTCCAACAACTGTACCGGAATTACTATGCTGACCCGGCTGGTGCCAGATGATATCATCTGCCATAGTCTCAAAAACAGCTGGAAAATCACCTGTTATAAGACCATTGTTATATGCATTAAAAATTTCTAAATTTACTGACATGAGTTACTCCTCGTTTCTTTTATTTATGATATAATTTTATCACTTACTAAAAAAAAGACAAGTAGGCACTTTATTGTTATCTAGTATCAAATACGATACTATTATTGCCAAATAAGAGAATAATTTTAAAAAATTTGGAGGAATTATGGTAACCAAAGTCAGTGAATACGGAATTTGTCCTTTTGCCACGACACAGCGTGTACTAACAGGCAAATGGGCTCTAGTCATCATCTATCAACTCAGTACGGGAACTAAGCGTTTTAATGAACTACAACGGCTGATTCCTGGCATTACCCAAACCATTCTAACACGACACCTCAGACAGCTCGAAAAGGATAAAATCGTGGAGCGTAAAGTCTATGCTGAAGTTCCCCCACGGGTCGAATACAGTCTAACTGAAATGGGTAGAAAATTTCAAGGTGTCCTAGATGCCATTGAAAGTTGGGGACTGGAGTATATCGAAATTCTAAACTAATTATCTCCTCGGTTCATCTCACCTTACAAAGTGAGACGAACCAAGAGTCACTTCTCAAAAAAAGGCGGAATAAATCCCGCCTTTTATCTTTTATAATTATTTTCCAAGGTAGTATTCTTTTACCACGTTCAATTTTTCGTCAAATTCGAATACCAATGGTGGGAAGTTAGGGATTTCCACGTCCATGATTTCGTCATCTGACAAGCGTTTGATGTGTTTTACAAGGGCACGGATTGAGTTACCGTGAGCTCCTACGAATACGTTTTTACCATCTTTAAGTGCTGGAGCGATTTTGTCTTCCCAGAATGGAAGGGCACGTTCCAAAGTCACTTTCAAGTTTTCAGCATCTGGAATAACTGAGTCGTCAAGTGAAGCGTAACGACGGTCAGTGTGAGCTGAGTGCTCATCGTCACGATCCATGTTTGGAGGCAATACATCGTATGAACGACGCCAGATGTGAACTTGCTCATCACCAAATTGTTCAGCAGCTTCAGCCTTGTTTTTACCAGTCAAACCACCGTAGTGACGTTCGTTCAAGCGCCATGATTTTTCAACTGGAACCCACAATTGGTCAGCAGCTTCAAGAGCCAAGTTTGTTGTTTTGATCGCACGTTTCAATACTGAAGTGTAAGCTTGGTCAAATTCGATACCAGCTTCTTTGATCAATTTACCAGCGTCAATCGCTTGTTGTGTTCCTTTTTCAGACAAATCAACATCAGCCCAACCAGTGAAAAGGTTAGCTTTGTTCCATTCAGACTCACCGTGGCGAGCAAAAACCAATTTTACCATTAGATGGATTCTCCTTTTATTTTTCGAGGTTGTCCTCGTTTATCTATTCCATTTTACACAATTTTTCACAAAAAATCTAGTGAAAATCAACGAAAAAGAGAAGTGCTTTTCAGCCTTCTCTTTATCACACTATCATAATTGTTCTCGATAGAGGATGAAATAGTCCCCAAAAAATAATTGGAAAACTACTACTCTTCAATTACAAATTTTTTCAATGTTCCAAAGTAAAGTGAACCACCAATAATGGTTAGAATTCCACCTACCCATCCCAACAATGGAATCAAGCCGACCGCACCACCTACAATGAGCAAAACAGAAGGTGCATTCGTAACACGTTCATCATCTTTATAATAAACAATAGCCACAATCCCCAGTACTAAAACAGCAATTTTAACCAATAACAAAATAATTGAGAGCCCTGTCAATGTCCCAACTGCTACATCTGCATCTTCAGTTGCCGCAGCAGCTCCAACAGCCATCATAAACATGATAGCTGGCGCTAAAAGCAATACAATTCCTGAAATAAGACCAAAAATAGCATTGACACGAGCAAGTGTATTTGTTTTCATAATAATCTCCTTAAAATTTTTATAGGTTTTATTCTATCATAATTTTTCTAAAAATTAAACAGTCTTATAAAATTTTATAATAAATATTGATTTTCAAAAATAATTTTAAGTTCTATAGTCTCTTGATAATTATTAGAAATCTAAAATTATGAGAAAACTGAATAGTTGTTTATTTTAATTATCTACACGGACAGGCTAGGAAAAACTTCATTTGAGGAAATAGACTAGTAAATTTTTCCATGATAAAACGCATAATATCAAGGTACTTGAGCTCTTGATATTATGCGTTTTTATGATTTTAGCGACTTTTCTCAGTCTCTTTCTGATTATTTCCTTCAAATCCTTCTGCGGCTGCATCCGCAAAGTTTTCTTCTACGATGCTTGCACAGTGGTCACAGATGACTGCATGGTAGCTACGTTCCGCAGTAGTTGGATCGATACGACGGCAACGGTCACAAACTTCACCAGCTGCACGTTCAACTGTAAAGGCAACATCTTCGAAGCTTACTGCTCCTTCTGGCGCTGCACCTTCTGCGATGGTCAATTCAGACACGATCAAAAGTTGGGCTACATTGCTATCCACTGCTCCAAGAAGTGTTTTCACCACTTCATTTGGATAAACTGTCAAATGGGCTTCTAGTGATTTACCGATTACTTTTGCATTACGTGCTTCTTCCAAGGCTTTTTGAGCTTGTCCACGGAAGTCCATGAAGGCTGACCATGTATCCAAGATTTCTTCTTGGTTAGCAAAGGTTTCCGCTTCTGGTAATTCTGACAATTGAACAAAGTCTTCAGCTTCAAACTCAAGATAGGACCAAATTTCTTCCGCTGTGTGAGGAAGGATTGGTGTCAAGAGTTTGGTGATTTTCACAAGAACATCATAGAAGACTGTCTGCATTTGACGGCGTTCGAGTGATTTGGCACCTTCGATGTAAACAACGTCTTTAGCGAAGTCAAGGTAGAAGGCTGACAAATCAACGTTGATGAAGTTCACCAAGGCCTTGTAAATTGTCAAGAATTCAAAGTTGGCATAAGCGTCGCGAATCGTTTTCACAAGCTGGTTAAAACGAATAGTCATGTACTTATCAACTGAACGTAGTTCTTCATAAGCCACAGCATCCACTGCTGGGTTAAAATCAGAAGTGTTGGCAATCAAGAAACGAAGGGTGTTACGAATCTTACGGTAAGTTTCAGAGACTTGGCTCAAGATATCCATAGAGATACGCACGTCATTGCTTGAGTCTACACTTGTTACCCAGAGACGCAGGATTTCCGCACCAAATTGTTTCTCAACATCACTTGGAGCAATGGTATTTCCAAGAGATTTAGACATCTTCTCACCTTTACCGTCAAGGGCAAAACCTTGTGACAAGATTTGTTTGTAAGGCGCTACGCCATGGTTGGCAACTGATGTGATAAGTGATGAGTTGAACCAACCACGGTATTGGTCAGAACCTTCAAGGTAGAGGTCTGCTGGGTATTTGAGTTCTGGACGGTTTACCACAACTCCATTCCATGATGAACCTGAGTCAAACCAAACGTCCATGATGTCTGTTTCTTTCTTGAACTCACCATTTGGTGAACCTGGGTGGGTAAATCCTTCTGGCAAGAGGTCTTTAGCATCACGTTCCCACCAGATGATAGAACCGTGCTCTTCAAAGAGTTGAGCCACATGTTCAATGGTTTCAGCTGTCATGATTGGTGTTCCGTCTTCTGCGTAGAAGATAGGGAGAGGAACTCCCCAAGCACGCTGACGAGAGATGACCCAATCGCCACGGTCTCGAATCATGTTGTAAAGACGCACTTTACCCCACTCTGAGTGGAACTTCACTTTTTCAATTTCGTCCAAGATTTCTTGGCGGAATTTTGATACAGAAGCAAACCATTGTGGCACTGCACGCCAGATGATTGGTTTCTTGGTACGCCAGTCAAATGGATAGGAGTGAGAAATTTCTTCTTGAGCAAGGAGAAGATTACCAAGTTTCTCGATAACAGTTGGTACAACCTTGTCGTAGAATTGACCTTCGAACTCAGCACCTGCATTTGCCATCATGATACCGCGTTCATTAACCGTTACTGCAACTTCAAGACCGTTGGCAACACCGACATTGTAGTCGTCCTCACCAAAACCAGGAGCTGTATGGACGATACCTGTACCAGAGTCTGTTGTAACGTGGTCACCAAGGATAACCAGCTCATCTATAGCTGTATCCCACGGGTGCTTTGTCACAATGTGGTTGAGTTCTTGACCACGATAAGTCGCTAAAACTTGAACATCAGCCCAACCAAATTTCTCAGACAGGCTGTTCAACAATTCTGAAGCAACTACAAACTTACGATCTTCGCCAGCTGGTTGTACCAATACATAATCAATATCTGCTCCAACTGTCAAACCACGAGAAGCTGTAATGGTAAATGGGGTTGTTGTCCAAACAACGATGTAAGTATCAGTATCTAACACACCTTTTCCGTCTTTGACACGGTTAGCATAGTAAAGGGAAGTTGAAAGCAAGTCATGGTATTCAATTTCCGCTTCAGCAAGGGCTGACTCAGATGACCATGACCAGTAAACTGGCTTGGCACCACGGTAGATATAGCCTTTTTTAGCCATTTCACCAAAGACACGGATTTGAGCCGCTTCATAGTCTGGAGTCAAAGTCACATAAGGATTTTCCCAGTCACCAGAAACACCCAAACGTTTAAAGTCTTCCCGTTGTTTATCAACTTGAGAAAGAGCATAGTCACGGCAAAGTTTCAAGTACTCAACCAAGTCCATTTCTTTGCGTTTGACACCTTGTTTCGCCAAAACTTGCTCGATTGGCAGACCATGTGTATCCCAACCTGGAATATAAGGCGCATAAAAACCTGACATAGACTTAGAACGAACAATAATATCTTTAGAAATCTTGTTCATAGCGTGTCCAACGTGAATATTCCCGTTAGCATACGGAGGACCATCATGCAAGGTGAAATGTGGTTTTCCTTGGTTCAATTCTTGACGACGTTGGTAAAGTTTTGCTTCTTCCCATTCTTTTTGCCATAGTGGCTCTTTAGTAGGAAGTCCAGCACGCATTGGAAATTCAGTTTTTCCAAGATTAAGGGTATCTTTGAGTTTCATATTATCTCCTTTAATTATATACTAAAATACAAAAACCACGACTCGCTGAAAAGGACGAAAATCGTGGTACCACCTTTGTTCGGAAAAAGACTTTGTCTTTTCCCCTCTTGTCCCGTAACGTGGGAAACGTCCAGTCTTACTGCTTTCAGACTGGATTGCTTGAGAGGATAATCTGACCGCTAGGGATTGCAGGACTCACACCATCTCCTACTCGCTGGAAATATAGTTGGTCAGATCTTGTTCTCACATTTATTTCTTATAATATTGTAACGGATTCTTGTTGTGCTTCATGTCCAGTAGTTGAAGAAGCAGTTCCAGTTGCTGATGGCGATACTGAGAAATACTCTGTCACGATTTCTGAATCCTCATGTTGTGACTCAACTGAATGAGACTGTATCTCTTCTACAAGCATATCAATGTCTAAGCCATGATTTTCCACTTGATTGTTAACTTGCTGGGCTTCAAACTCAGCCAATTCTTTGTTGCCCGCCTCAATCCGTGCTTGTAACTCCGCCATTTCCTCAGGTGAAAATTGACGTGTCATATCAATTGGCTCTTCTTCTGGTTGCGAAGGAACAGCTTCTCCCAAGACCTCACCTACGACTTCCTTGAAGGCTTCATCACTTGTTTGGAGATAAGTCGCAGTCGGACGAAGAATATCTTCCCAATCTGAAGATTCGACAATGGCCAACTGGCTTTCAATCGTAGATTTGAGACGTTGATGAAATACACGGCTTTTATTTTTCAATTCCTCTGTCTCAACAGCTACTTTCTTAGCATTATCTGTGGCCTGACGTAGGATTTCATTAGCCTTATATTTTGCCTCTTCAAGGAGACGCTGGGCATCTTGCTCAGCCTGTTGAATAATATTGTTTGAGCGTTCTTGAGCAGCTTGCTTTACACGTTCAGCCGTATCTTGAGCAATCAAAACAGACTGGCTCAAAGAATCTTTCATCTCATCAAAGTAAGATAAGCGCTCTTCTAAACTTCTAATGTGCCTTTCCATTTCGTGATTATTGCGAACCAAGTCCTCGTAATCACGAACAACAATATCAAGAAATTCATCTACTTCTTCTGGATCAAACCCTCTGAATTTCGTAGAAAAGGTTTTATCTTTAATTTCTAATGATGTAATTGGCATACTTTTCCTCACTTACTTAATAATAATTGGATAGTCAGTTTTATCTTATCCCTTTTAGTTTGCCCATTTTCTTTGACAATCTTCAGACGACCAAACTTTCTCACACTAATCAAATCCCCTACAACTACTAGATAATCTAATTTTTCAATGGGGTGGTAGTTTACCTGAACAGATTTTTTCTCTATGAGTTGACTAGCCTGCTTTCTGGATAATTTCAAGGCACTTGATAAGAGGGCATCCAAACGAAAACTGGAAATTAAAATCTCTTGTTCTTGATAATTGATCTCAGATATAATTTTATCGGTGAAAGGACATTCCTCCAGCGACACAGGTAATCTGGCAATCTTTTGTATCCCATCCTGAAACAGAGGGATAAAATCACGATTGACAAAAATCTGTGCTCTCTTTTCATCTACCAAGATATCACCAAAGAGCTTACGATCAATTCCTAGTTGATTGATGATTGTCCCCAAAATCTTTGCATGTGTTAGCTGTTCAAATCTACTTGGATAACGGATTTCTAGCAATGCCATTTCAAAATCTGACAGTGTCGGACTGAAATAGTCCGGATACAGAAGAACACGGACAAATTCCGTATGGATATATTCTCCGCTACTCACACAGCCCAGTCCATGGGTCCCAGCCAAAACCCTCAATATATGTTCCTGATGCGGGTTGACAAAAGCAGTGAGGACAGGAGTATAAGTATCTTCCACCCGCTTGATCCACTCTAATCCCTTATCAATAAAGGGAGCATCATCACGTGAGAAGTGCTGGTAAATCGCTTTATTTGTCATCATAGTATCAACAAGAAACGAATCAAGCTGTCACCCAAAAAACGGACGATTAGGATTGCCAGCCAAATGGATAAATCCAAACCTCCAAATTGTAAAGGTAAACGGCGAAGTGGATCAACAATCGGTCTAATAAGCTTTTCCAGTAAACGTTCTAGTGAACTACCGTAAGAATTTGGAAACCAAGAGAGGAGTGCATAGATTAACAAAAGCAGGGAATAGATATTCACTGCATTTTGGATTAGACGAATCAGAAAAATCATCATCTTGCTCTATTTCGTTTAATATCAAAACTAAATTCTGCACTTTGAGAATCATCAGGCAACTTGATATCTTCAATATTCACAACCACATTGACTGGTGTCAACAAATACATTGTACTCGCAACTTTTTTCAGATTACCTGCCAAAACATGACGGGCACCGTCCAGATAATCTAGACAACGACGAGCCTGAACTTCTGTCATGTACTGGAAGTCAATCAAGATACTTTCATTTCCAGCCAATAAATCCACAATCTCTGTTGCATCCTCATATTTTCTAGGATAACGAACATCAATCGTTACTTTTTCATCAGTACGGTGACTTTGCATAGCCAATTCTTGTTGGCGAGCATGTAAGCGAGTGATGTTGGCATCTTTTGAAGTGCTTGATTGAAACTGCGCTGGCAGTTCTTTAGAAGCTGAACTGGATGAAGCAATCATCTGCTCATCCTGAGGCTGATAAGTCGCAGTTGTTTCTTCCCCATCTTCTGTAAAATAATCTATAAATTTATCAAATCTATCTTTTAAAGACATAGATCTCTCCTATTTAAAAAATGCTGTGCCAATTCGAACAAAGGTCGAACCAAATTGAATCGCTTCCTTATAGTCACGACTCATGCCCATGCTCAACTCTGTCATCGGCATATTAGGAATTTGTTTTTCCCTAATTTCTGCTTGCAGTTCCTGAGTTTTCTTGAAAATTTGTTTCAATTCATCAGAATCTGCCTCAAAAGGAGCCATGGTCATCAAACCAACATACTCAATCTGATCTAGCTGAGCTAAGTCTGGCAAAAGTTCTAGTAATTCTTCTTTTGAAAAACCGTGCTTGCTTTCTTCTCCTGAAATATTGACCTGTAGGAAACACTTGATAACATGATCTGTTCTCTTTTGAATCTCCTGTGCCAATTTAAAGGAATCTAAAGCATGAAAGTAATCCACAAAAGGGATTACTTCTTTGACCTTCCGTCTTTGTAGCGTTCCAATCAAATGCCAAGTGACAGGGAATTCCTTTAACGTCTGATATTTTTCTAAAAATTTATCAACACGATTTTCACCAATATGATGAACACCAAGGGGAAGCAGGGCTTCCGCTGTTTTTACGTCTACATATTTCGTCACTGCAATAATTGAAACAGAAGCTGGATCACGATTGGCTTCTCGGCTAGCTTCAGCGACCTGCTGAAAAACGAACTCTGTATTTTTTTTCAAATCCATTGATTAACGATTCTTGAAGAATGGAGGTGTGTCCAACTCATCTTCGTCCTGATAAGTTGGTGCTTCAAAACGTTCCACAGGTGATACGACTGAATCAGTTTGACGAACGATTGATTCACGACGCAAGTCCCAATCACCAAAAGCAGAAGATTCACTTGTTTCGAAGCGTCGTTGGCTTTGTTTTGGTAATTCTGCTGTATCTTCTAGATCAAAATGACGATCAAAATTTTGAGAGTGCGGTGGTCTTGAGGCTTCACGACGAGCCGCTTGTTTTACTGGAGAACCAACAACTTTTTCTACACGTTCTTGACGAACACCAGTCGCTACAACAGTAACACGGATTTCATCTTTCATGCTTTCGTCAATAGAGGTTCCAAGCCAGATATTCACTCCTTGGCCTGCTGCTTGATTGACGATTTCAGAAGCTTCTTCTGCTTCAATCAAGGTCAAATCAAGACCACCAGTAACGTTGACGATGACATCCTCAGCACCGTCAATGGTTGTTTCAAGAAGTGGTGAGTAAATCGCTTTGCGAGCCGCTTCAACGACACGCTCTTCTCCACTACCAATACCGATACCCATGAGGGCATTCCCTTTGTTTGCCATAACCGTTTTCACGTCAGCAAAGTCAAGGTTGATCAAACCTGGGTTGGTAATCAAGTCTGTAATCCCTTGAACACCTTGGCGAAGGACGTTATCTGCCTCGCTAAGAGCTTCAAGAAGTGGTGTTTTCTTGTCAACAATCTCTAGCAAGTTGTTGTTTGAGATAATCAATAGAGTATCAACATGCTCGCGAAGTTCGTTGATTCCTTCTACAGCGTACTGACCACGTTTGCTTCCTTCAAAGCCGAAAGGACGAGTCACAACACCGACTGTAAGGGCACCAAGATCTTTTGCGATACGTGCAATCACTGGAGCTGCACCTGTTCCAGATCCTCCCCCCATACCAGCAGTAATGAAGACCATATCTGCACCGCTGATTGCTTCAGTCAGAGCTTCTTCGCTTTCTTCTGCAGCCTTACGTCCAACTTCTGGACGACCCCCAGCACCCAAACCACGAGTCAATTTTGGACCAAGTTGGATAACTGTTTCAGCTTTTGTACTGCTTAAGGCTTGTAAGTCTGTGTTCGCTGCGATGAATTCTACGCCTGAAACACCTTCGTCGATCATGCGGTTAATAGCATTACCTCCGCCTCCACCAACACCAATTACTTTAATAACTGCACCTTGAGCAGCTGCTGTATCAAATGAAAATATCATAATTTCTTTTCCTCTTTTATTCATCAAACATGCTTCCGATCAAGCTGCGGAAACGGTCTGTTAATTTCGGTTTATCTTGAGAACTTGCTTGGAATTCGTCTCTTGGAGCAAGGCCACTGTCAGATGTGATTTCAGTTGCTGCAGTAGCTGGTTGCACTGGAGTTGTTTGTATAATCGGTGTCACACTTTGATTTGAAACACCAAAATTAATTGGTTTTTGGCGAAGGAATTCATCTCCTCTGACTGCCTTTTGAGCCAGAAGATTCACTTCTGTCAATTTACCTGCAAACTCAGACAAGCTGATTACATGTGCAAAAGCAGGGTTGCGAATTCCCACTTGATTTGGCACATAGAGTTTCACTCGAACACCAAACACTTCTTGCGCCAATTCGACAACTCCTGGTAAAATCGCATTTCCGCCAATCAGAACGATACCACCTGGTAGATCCAACAAGTGTCTTCTGTCTAACTCCTGTTTAATTTGATCAAAAATATGTTTGATACGTGCTGAAATAATTTCTGCCAAGTAGCTTTCTGTCACTTCAACAGGATCTACTTCACCAATGACTTCTACTTGGAAAGTCTCGTTACTTGCTAGTGGAACATAAGCTTCACCATAGTTTAGTTTCAAACTTTCCGCGATTTTTTGGGATGTTTTTAAGACCTTGGAAATATCTTTAGTGACATATTCCCCACCCTCTTGGTAAATGTTTGTAAATTGCAATTCTTGATTGCGAATGGTTGCAACTGTAGTCTGCCCACCACCCATATCAATCACTGTCGCGCCAAACTCACGTTCCCCCTCATTGAGAACTGAATTTACAATCGCTAATGGCGAGATGATGACGTTGTCAACATGGATTCCCACGCGCTCCACGGTTTTACGAAGGTTATGAAGGATGGTACGAGGTCCTGTGTACAACAAACCACGCATTTCCAAACGCACTCCCATCATGCCACGAGGATCACGAATACCTTGGAAACCATCTACGATAAATTCTTCTGGAATGAAAGTAATCACTTCACGATCAGGCGTCATGCTCTTTGTCAAAGCTGATTTGACAACATTCTCTACGTCTTGATCTGTAATTTCTTTTGTATCTGATGTTACAGGAATCATTCCTTGAGTTGGTTCAACCTGCAAAAGGTTTGCTGGTAAACCAACATTGACAGACTTGATTGAAATTCCTGCCTTCTCTTCTGCCTGGGAAATTGCGGATTTAATTGCTGAAGCAGCAGCCTCAATATCAACGATAATCCCGTCCTTGACACCTTTACTCTTGGCATTGCTAACGCCAATTACATTTACTTCACCATCTCTATGTTCGGCAACTAGCACTTTGATGGAGCTAGTTCCGATATCTAAGCCTGTAAAAAAACCATCTCTAGTCATTACATTGCGTCCTCTCTGTCTTCCAAGTTTCTCACTTCTATTTTCAATAACTGTGACAAGACACAGCTATTCACAAAATATTATAACACAAAAAATCCAATCGTGCTTAGTTTTTCATAAATTTCCTCTAGGTTTTTTGTAAAAGTCTTTTGAACAATTTTTCTCAGGAGCAATCATTATTTTTATATCCTTACAGCTATATTTTACATATTTAATCAAAAAAAGAGAAGGCCTTCTTAGGCTTTCTCTTGAATCATTTTTTCTGCTCTTTGTTGCAAAAAGACCTCTACTACTTTTGCAGTCAAGCTGATAGCTGCTACCAACACACTGGACACGATGAGGTAGTTCGCCAATAGTCCGTGATTCCCCACTAGTGGTGGTTTATTTAAAAATCCATAATCTCCACCTACAACCAAGTTGACAACACCTATCAAGGCATTTAGAGAAAATGTAATCACTGTCACATTTTTCAAATTGAGCAGGGAAGCTTCATAATTCTTAAACAAGTATAGGAGCGCATTCCCCAAAAGTGCCACGTGCCCGATGATAAAGGACAGGATGGTCACATGCGGAAACGGATAAGGGTCAAAGAGTGGGTAAGCCAGAGCTGCAGTTGCTCCAAAGGTTCCTAGAAGTGCAAAGTATTGCTTGTACTTGGAAGTCCCTGGAATCAAGAGCATAACAAACATGGCGATACGGCAATGATAGAATGGCAAACTTTCTGACAGGGGCATTTGGTTCCCCCAATACCAGCTATACAGAACAATCAATTGAACAGACTGAAGGATCTGAATAAAACGCTGGTAAGCCACCTTGTCACGGTAACGATATGAAACATAGAAAGTAAGAGCCAGTAAACATAACAAACCAATATACCAGTGGAGTTCGAACTGGGGCGGTTCTGATATCTGTGTGGTAAATAATTGTTCCCACCAATTCATATTCTATTCCTCGTTCATCTAGCCGGAGCAGTGGAAAGTTCACTGCTCGACCTTTTTAAATTTTTTGAAAAAGCTTGATTCTATACTATGCATAGAATACTTGCGTCTTAAATTCGCAACCTATTATATCATTTGTGTCGCAGAAATGCACCTATTATAACTACGGTTTAAAACTTTTGGTTCTAAAACTAGATTAAACTTTCTACCAACTTGGCTAGATTCATTGAGTTCGAACCTTTGAGCAGGATTTGGTCATTGGCACCGAGACTTTCCTTAACCTGCTTGACAAGGTCTTCAAATTGATCCTTGTCAGCTGTTTTCTTAAAGTAGAAAACGTGACCGATTGGGAACATTTGACTAGCCAATTGGGCTAATTCAGCGATGTCTTCTCCATAGAAGATAACGGTATCCAGTACATCTGGGGAAAGGCTCAAAATCATCTGGTTATGGAGTTGAACAGATTGGTCACCGAGTTCTTTCATATCTGCTAGAACAGCAATTTTCTTGCCTCCTTCATTGGCTGGAATAGCCGAAAAAGTCTCCAAAATCAACTTCATGGCTGTTGGATTGGCGTTGTAGACATCTGACAGGATGTCTGCTCCATTGGCAGCTTTCTTCCACTCGGTTCGGTTACGCGTCAATTCTAGGTTCTGGAAAGCCTGACGAATCTGTTCCTCTGAAACTCCTTCTTGTAGAGCCACATAAGCAGCAATCATAGCATTGGTGGCATTGTACTTACCAGTTACCGGCAAGTCAAGAGCTTTTTCCAAGAAATTAGCTTTAAAGGTCAGACTGTCTTTTCGCTCAACCAAGTCTGTGATTTCCAGCTCTGCTCCTTGCCCAAAACGAACCACCATTTTATCAGTAGGCAAGTAGTTCTCGACAATAGGATCAGCTGGTGCTAAGAGAACGGAACCCGGAGCCATACCGTCTGCAATTTGCATTTTTCCTTTGGCAATTTCCGAACGGTCTTTAAAAAAGGCCAAGTGAGCTTCTCCAACCAAGGTCACGAGAGCTGTCTTTGGGCGGGCCAATTCAGACAAGAGATGGATATCTCCCAAGTGATCCTGTCCCATCTCCAAGACCAACTTTTCTGTCCCCTCAGGCATGTGAAGAACCGTGTAGGGAAGGCCAATCTCGTTATTGTAGTTTCCTTGTGTTTTGTAAGTCTTGTAGGTTGTTGACAGTAAATGCGCCAGCATATCCTTGGTCGTTGTCTTACCATTTGAACCTGTAACAGCAAAGACATCAACCGCTGTTTTTTCAAGATAGTAGGCAGCTAGCCTTTGAAAGGCAGTTAACACGTCGTCTACTAGGATGTAGGGATGATTTGCAACCTCTTTCTCGGATAAGGTTACTACTGCACCATTTTCAAAAGCTGTTTCGATAAAGTCGTGGCCATCACGCGCACCTTTAATTGGCACAAACAAGTCCCCTGTAGCAATCAAACGACTGTCAAACTCAGCCTTTTCTAACTGAGCGTCCGCAAAAAGACTAACATCATTTTTAGCTCCAACAGCTTGCGCAACTTCGTGGATTGTTAATTCCATTTCTACTCCTTTAAAAAGGGTTGAAGTCCACGAACTCTACTCACCTAGCAGTGACAGTTCTGGCTCCTACCCCTCTCTTTCATTTTTATAGCAAATGCGCTTCGCGCTTGTCAAAGCTTTCCCTGGCAAGGTCAACCAAACGCTCAATTAGTTCTGGGTAGCTGATTCCCATATTGTCCCAAAGTAGTGGATACATAGACCACTGGGTAAAACCTGGCATGGTGTTAAGCTCGTTTAGGAAAATCTCGCCCTTGTCTGTATAGAAGAAATCACAACGAGACAGACCGAGACCACCAATCGCACGGAAGGCTGTTTCAGCGTTTCGACGCATGACAGCTACCACATCATCACTAATCTTGGCTGGGATGTCCATGGTAATCTTGTTGTCGATATACTTGGCATCGTAGTCATAAAAGGCAACATCTTTGACCACTTCACCAGGAAGGGTACTCTTGACATCATAGTTACCCAAGAGACCAACCTCAATTTCGCGCGCATTCACCCCTTGCTCTACCAAGACACGGCTGTCATATTGGAAGGCAAGTTTCAATGCTTGACGGAGTTCCTCTTGATTTTCAGACTTAGAAATACCGACACTAGAACCCATGTTTGATGGCTTAGTAAAGACTGGATAAGTCAACTTTTCCTCAACTTCAGCGATTTTAGAGGTCACATCATCGCCTTCAACGATGGCCACGTAAGGAACTTGGGCAATCCCTACGGATTCCAAAACCCGCTTGGTCGTGATTTTGTCCATAGCAAGGCTGGATGACAAGATATTGCAGCCGACATAAGGCATTCTCAAAACTTCTAAAAATCCTTGAACAGAGCCATCTTCTCCCATCGGACCGTGAAGAACTGGAAAGACTACTGCACCTTCTTCATAGATGGCACTTGGCGCTATTTTCTTGTCCCAGTCAATGGTCGCATTGGTCATAAGACGGTCCTCTTGACCTGGTGTCTGGTTAAATTCCTGTGTTTTGATAAAGTCACCTGACTGGCTGATGAAGAAAGTCTTGACTGTGAAACGGTCGTAGTTGACCGCACGCATGACACTCTCAGCTGATAGTACAGAGACTTCACGTTCCGCACTACGTCCACCGTATAAAAGAATAATTGTTTGTTTCATATTACTGTCCTATTTTCTAATAGAATACTCATTCTTTAGTATATCATATTTGCGTCTTTTTTGAAACTTGAACATGGTACTAGAATTCAAGAAAGATAAAAAGAGACCGATAAAAACAAATTCGGTCTCCTTAGTTTTTAACTAAATGAATTGAGTTCGTAAATTATTTACTCCTACAACTCTGTCCGATTTTCAATAGCTCGTAAGAGTGTAACTTCGTCCGCATACTCGATATCTGCTCCGACAGCAAGGCCTCGTGCTAGACGCGTAACCTTGATACCTGCTGGTTTGAGCAGGCGTGAGAGGTACATGGAGGTCGCTTCCCCATCTGCCGTCGCATTGGTCGCCACAATCACCTCTGAAACCTCGCTATCCATGAGACGAATCATGAGACTCTTGAGATTGATATCATCTGGACTGATGCCATTCATTGGAGAAATGAGTCCATGCAAGACATGATAGAGTCCGTGATATTCTTGGATATTTTCCATGGCAGCCACATCGCGACTATCTTCTAGCACCAGGATGGTCGTCTGATCTCGAGTCGGATCTGTACAGATAGAGCAGGGATCATCATCGGTCAAGCGACCACAGATGGAACAATAGGTCAATTCCCGCTTGGCAGACAGGAGATTTTTAGCAAATTCATTGACATCGTCATCAGACATTCCAATGGTATAGAAGGCGAGACGGGTAGCCGTTTTAATCCCGATACCCGGAAGCTTTGAATAGCTATCAATCAGCTTGGCAATTGGTGTTGGATACAGCATAAGTCCCTTTCTAATTCATTGGATGGTGTTGGTTATAGAGGTTGATAATGTCACGTGCAATCGAAGGTCCAACACCGTTTGTTAGGTTGGTGTTATGAGGAAAGACGACTGCGACCGCAATTTGAGGATTATCGGACGGAGCATAAGCAACTGCGTTGGTATTATTGGCTTTTTGACCACCATTAACGTAACTTTCGGCAGTACCCGTTTTCCCACTGATGGAAACGGCTGCGCCATTTGAGAAGGCACGACCGGTTGTCAAAGCACTACCACCATGTGACACTTGATAAAATCCTTGTTGGAGGATGGAAACATCAGACTCAGAAATATTAATTTTATTCATTTCCTTGGTTTCAACAGATTGGATTAAGTTCCCTAAGCCACCTTGTTCGTTGTTTCCATAAATTCCCTCGACAATGTGAGGTGCAATCCGAACACCGTTGTTGGCAATAGTTCCAACGTACTGGGCTAATTGCATAGGGGTGTAGTTATCAAACTGGCCAAAGGCATTGGTAATGTAATTAGCAAAATTATACTCTTTTGGTATAAAACCAGTTGACTCATCTGGAAGGTCAATGCCTGTTGAGGCTCCAAGACCATATTCCGCAAATGTCGAACGAAGTTTCCCCATAGCGGATTCTAAATTGTTAGTTAAAACAAACATATTGGGTTGATAGGTCTGACCCATAATGCCCAAAGCCGTTTGAACCATGTAGGCATTAGAAGAATACTCCAAGGCTTCCACAGCTGTAATCGGGAATGAACTGTAAGCCTGAGTGTACCAAGAATTAATCGGAGCTGAACCTTGGAAGACAATCGGTTGGTCTGTCAAGGTCTGATTCCCTGATAAGACTCCATTCTCCCAACCAGAGCTGATGGTCGCCGCCTTGACAACAGACCCTGGCACAAAGACGTTAGTGACTGTTCCTAGAGAGTCCGAGCTCAGTTTGCCTGATTCAACATCATGCTTGATACCTGACATGGCTAGAACTGCACCTGTTTTAGGATTAAGAGCGACAGCGTAGACTCCTTCAGAATATTTGGCGCCACCATTACTCAACTCCGAGTTAAAGTAGCTCTTAAGTAGGTCATCCACTCCATTTTGGAAAGCTAGGTCAATCGTTAGTTTGATATTGTTTCCTTTGCTTCCTTCCTCGACATTTTCTACACTTTCCATATTTCCGTGTTTGTCGAGGTGGATTTCCTTGACGGAGCGTTTGCCTTGGAGGACATCTTCATATTGCTTTTCAAGATAAGAAGTTCCCACTCGGTCATTGAGAGAATACCCTTTTTTGAGATAAGCGTCAACTTCCTCAGCTGGAAGACCGGACTTCTCATTTGAAACACTACCGACGATAGACGATAGAGAAGTGTCTAGTACTTTTCGGTCCCATGAAGTTGAAATGCTGATCCCTGGTAATTCCTTGGATGCTGATGCGACGAGAGCGACCTGAGTATCATCCAAGGCATCCGTAGAAATGGTTCCTGTCGCAAAATTTTCAACAGCATTGAGCTGACTAAAGAGATAGATTTCCTTTTTCTGGTCATCTGTATAATTGAGTTGACTCACGTCAATACTTTCAACCGCATTATTGTAGAGCGTCGCTTCAGATAAGCGATTTCCATCTGAATCTAGACGTTTGTCACTTGGCAGATCCTCGACTGTTTTTTTGTAAATATCCTGATCTGCCAAGTAATAATCTGCAATCTGACGGTCTGTCAGATTAGGGGAGGTTACATTCACATATGTGAGAAGTTTCTTGGCTGTCTCCTTTAACTCTGCCGCCGTCATCTTATTGTTTCGTGTGAAAGAAACAACTTGCTTAAGTGTGTTTTCTACCAAGGGTTTCCCTGTTGCATCATAAATCTGCCCTCGAGCTGAACTGGTTGTCACCCTAGTCTGGCTGGCTGATGCCAACTTTGCTTCATAGAAATCTTTATTCAGTACCTGCATGTATAACAATCGACCGATAATGGTCATAAAGAGCAGGATAACTATCGCAAACAGTAAATTAAGCCGAATCGGAATCGAATGGTTATTAAATTTTCTCATACAACTAAGACTCTTTTCTAGAAAAATTTCCGATTTTCACCTTCATTTTCAGCTAAAATAATAGAGCAAACGGGTGAAGCTCAGTACTTTTCATTGTACCATATTTTACGGAGAAACTCTTGGAAAAGTCGAAGCATTTTTTAACTTTTAACTGAAAATGTCTTTTTATTTAGTTATCCTATCTTCTATGATATAATGATGTTAATAAGCAGGCAATCGTCAACTTTTAAGAGTTTGACTCATGAAAAGGAGCTCCATGAAAAAGCAGGATATCGCAACTATTATTGATCTTCATTTTGAAGAATTAACAGAGTTAGAGCAGGAAATAGCTCGTTATTTCTTGCAGGTAGATACGATTGTGGATGATCTATCATCGCAACAGGTTACTCAAAAACTGCATGTTTCCCAAGCTGCCCTTACCCGTTTTGCAAAAAAATGTGGCTTTACTGGCTATCGAGAATTTGTTTTTCAATACCAGCACCAGGCCAATAAACAGGACACCCATTCTCACAAACATAGTCCTTTGACCAAACGTGTGCTTCGAAGCTACAGCAACCTACGGGAACAAACACAGGATTTGATCGATGAAGCGCAGCTTGAACGTGTAGCTCAGTTAATTGAGAATGCTGAACGAGTTTACTTTTTTGGGACGGGAAGTTCTGGTCTGATTGCCCGTGAGATGAAACTGCGTTTTATGCGACTAGGTGTTGTCTGTGAAGCTTTGACCGATCAGGATGGCTTTGCATGGACGACTAGCATCATGGATGAAAACTGTTTGGTACTTGGTTTTTCCCTATCAGGCACTACCCAATCCGTCCTCGATAGTTTGTTGGATGCCATGGAAATGGGCGCCAAGACCATCCTCTTTACCAGCGCACCAAACAAAAATAGTCAGGCCTACACCGAAACAGTCCTCGTCGCAAGTCATAGCCAATCTTCATACATCCAGCGTATTTCCGCTCAGCTCCCTATGCTCATTTTAATAGATTTGATTTATGCCTACTTTTTGGAAATCAATCGAGATAGCAAGGAAAAAATCTTTAACAGCTATTGGGAAAATAAAAAGCTCAACGGCTATCGTAGACAAAAACGCGTTAGAAAATCCTAGTTTGGTTGGACCAAACTAGGATTGTTTTGTTTTGAAATGATAATAGGCTCATAGGTAATTTTTCCAATCTTTCTCTTTGTGCTGATGCTTTTTTATCTGTGTTTTTTAGTTTTTCCATAAATTCTCCTTTGCTTTTTTGAATTTTTGACAACAAAAAGGAAGTATCGGCTATTTGCTTTTACTTCCTCTCTATCATTTTATTTAATTGTTTTACTTCGACAAACTAAGATTTAGATTTTATCCCTTTCAGAAAATAAAATAGGCTATACTCCTGAAATACGTTCCATAATATTATAGTTTAATGCAGAGTGTCGCTATATAGTCATTTCCATAGCGTGATAATCTATTTCTTTTATCACATGATTCATAAAAATCTATCATAGCGAGACCATTCTTCAGTTGTCCTCTAATCTGAGTTTCTAAGGTATGACTAAATTCATATCCATATTCTGGATTGATGCTTATCTTGCCTTCCTCTTCAAGCTCTCTTGAATTAAAAGGTATTGAAAATTGTAACAGTAATTCCTCATCGGGTTTGTCCCATACAATGTCCGCATCGTACATGTATATCCAAGGATTCATAAATCCGACCATTAAGAGCCCACCCTTTTTTAATACTCGAGAGGCTTCTTTATACATGTTTTCTAAATCTTCTATATATACATTTGAAACTGGATTAAAAACAATATCAAACGTTTCATCTTCAAATGGGAAAGGTTTTGTAAGATCACCTTGAACGGTAGTGATTTTTAAGCCTTCTCTTTTAGCAACCATCTCATCTCTTTGTAATTGCGATTTAGAAAAATCCATTATGGTGACATCATAACCTTTTGTAGCAAAAACTGGCCCCTGCTGTCCACCACCACAAGCTAAACCTAATATCTTTTTTCCCTTGGCTTTTTCAAACCATTCTTCCGGGACTTTTTCCCCAACAGTTAATGCAACTGAAATTGGATGATTTCTAACTTCTTCTAATTCTTCATGTGTCAATGGCTCAGTATAATCATTTTTTACATTATTCCATCTATCTTGATTACATTTTATATAATTGCTCATCTGATAATCTCCTGGTAATTTGAAACTATTTCTATTTAAGCTGGATGTGCTCCCATTACATTTTTCTCTCCGCTACAACTTCTAATTTGTCAAATAATCGTCCATCCCATTATATCATTTTTCTTCTTGGATTAAGTTTAGTATTTAGAAACAAAGTAGAGTGCTTGTACCGTCTTCTAAGGCTTTCTTAAAGGGAATCTCCTCTCATATATTTTTCGACGGTAGGAACTCTGCTCCTATCGTTTTCTTGTAATTCTTCTTTGTCTTTCTCATACCAATGAAGCAAGGTCGCCTAATGGTCTTGATAGACCTTTTCATATACTGGACAATTTTTCTATCATCAAAAAAAGAATTAAGCCAAACACTTTTCACTCGAATAGCGATTAAGTGTTCTTCTTAATTCTATAATTCCAAACTAGGATTGTTTTATTTTGAAATGATAATAGGCACCCAACATACCTGCTGTATTTTGGTGATGGGCAAATTCTAATCGTGTTTTTTCAGCTAGACTTGGTACCAAGGCTGCCTTCAAGGCTGTACGGATCTTTGGTTTGAGGATTGCCTCTTGCCCCATGATACCGCCACCGAGAATGACCACTTCTGGATTGGCAACGTAGCAAATATTTGCCAGACCTTTTCCAAGGTAATCTACCATACGGTCAATACCAGCCATGCAGATCTTGTTTCCTTCTGTGGCTTCCTTAAAGATGCGTCGCCCATTCCACTGGTCAACTGGATCTCCATGAGCTGTTGCCACATACTCTACCAAGGCTGTCGTAGAGGCCAAATCTTGGAAAGCACCATCCTGCATGTGCATATAACCGACTTCACAGGCTGAATTGCTAAATCCATGGAAAACTTTCCCATCCATAATCAAGCAACCACCGATACCTGTTCCAATGGTCAAGCAAAGGGTCACACTCGCTCCCTTGCCTGAACCAGATACTGCCTCAGCAAGACCTGCACAGTTAACATCATTTTCAATCTCACAAGGGATGGCAAATGCCGCTTCAATTTCTTTCTTGAACTGGGTTCCTGCATAGTTGGGAATCTGTGGTCCAGCATAGAAAATCTCACCCTTATCAGGATCAACCATTCCCGCTGAAGAAATAGCAACACCTGCTACAGAACCTTTGTCCAGATAGCGAGCTACGATATCCTTTGTCTTTTGTAAGATATGTGGTCCACCCTTATGCGCCTCTGTTGGCATTTCATGCGATTCAACAAGTTGGCCTTCTTGGTCAATCAAACCATATTTGATGTTGGTTCCGCCAATATCAATTGCAACGTAGTGTGTCATAAATACCTCCTTAGGTATTAGAGGAAGCGCTCCTTGGTTTCACGAATCAAGGCTGCAGCTGCTTCTACAACTGGGCGATCTTCTTCGGTTACTGGCGTCAATGGCGAACGAACTGAACCAATGTTCAAGCCTTCATTGATCTTCAAGACTTCTTTGATTACACCGTACATATTTCCATGAGCAGCAGTCAATTTACCAATGATTGCATTGATAGCGTATTGCAATTCACGCGCTGTTTCCAAGTCTTTTTCAGCAATCAACTCATTGAGTTTCAAGAAGAGTTCTGGCATAGCACCATAAGTACCACCGATACCAGCTTTAGCCCCCATGAGACGTCCACCTAGGAACTGTTCATCTGGACCGTTAAAGACGATGTGGTCTTCTCCACCAAGGCTGACAAAGGTTTGGATATCTTGAACTGGCATAGAAGAGTTCTTGACACCGATAACACGAGGATTTTTCAACATCTCAGTGTAAAGACTTGAAGTCAAAGCAACACCTGCCAATTGAGGAATGTTGTAGATCACATAATCTGTATTTGGTGCTGCAGCACTGATGTCATTCCAGTACTTAGCAACTGAGTATTCTGGCAATCGGAAGTAAATTGGTGGGATTGTTGCGATAGCATCTACTCCCAAACTTTCCGCATGGCGAGCAAGTTCCATACTGTCTTTCGTATTGTTGCAAGCTACGTGAGCGATAATGGTCAATTTACCTTTAGCAACTGCCATGACTTCTTCCAAAATCAACTTGCGGTCCTCTACACTTTGGTAGATACATTCACCAGAAGAGCCATTGACATATAGACCTTGAACTCCCTTATCAATGAAGTATTGAACCAAGGCACGCGTGCGCTCTGGACTTACTTCTCCTTGATCATCATAACATGCGTAGAAGGCTGGAATGACACCTTCGTATTTTTTCAAATCTGACATAGATTTTCTCCTAAGATTTCTTTTTTCTGCTGAGAGCAGTTCTATTTTTTACAAGTTTAGTATACACCTTGTGAAAATCGCTTTCAATATCTTGTATACACTTAGATTTTAGTTTCTACTTGTATTTTAGAAACTGTAACGATTGAAAGTAGTTTCAGAAACAAACCATCCTACTGGTATTTGGTGAAGATTTTCTCCATCAAACCTGCTTGGAGAAATACTAGCAAACCAAAACCAAAGAGGATAAAAGCTGACCCACCCAAAAGGAGAGTGAAGGCGGATAGATAAAGAACCATCACAATGAGAAAGAGAAGGGCTAACATGAGGAAGAACCATGGAAAGTTAAAACTTGCCAAGATAAGCCCTTTTTGCAGCACTTCTTTCCAAGACAAATCATAGCGCGCAGCAATGGGATAACTAGCCAGCATCACCAGAGTGAGGAAGATGAGAATCCCCAAACAAATGGCTTTTACAATCTGAAAAGGTAAAGCTGTCTGGCCCCAGAAAAGATAGAGGTCTAAAAGACTCAGCAAAACTATGCCCAACTCTAGCAAACCCAACTGGAAACCCAGTTTTAGATTTTGCTTGAAAGCTCTCAGATAGGTTCTGAAAACAGGTACTCGCCTGCTTCTCTTAATCTCAAACATAGTTTGGTAGAGGCTGATTTTAGCCACTCCAATCGTCACGATGGGCAAACAAGAGACGACAAAAAGAAGATTGACCGTCACGATATCCAAGACCTTCTCACTAAAACGCATGAGAAAATTATCTGTATCAAATGCTGCCTTGATCAGGCTTACTCCTTTTTGTGCCATGTTTGCTCCTCCTGATTTTTTAATCAATCAAAATTTTAAAGAGATATTTGCGAACCTTATCTTCCATACCTGCATAGCCATTTGGCTGGTGCGGTTCTCCTGGAAAGAAAATCGCAAAATTGTGATAACCCAACAATAGTGGGTAGTGTTCATGACAATGGACAAAACCAATGTCACTCGCTTCATCGAATGCTACCGCCTCATCTTTGATACGTGAACCGTAGCTCGAATATTCATGTCCTTCTACCAGCAAATGCAAATCTGCATAGTTCTTATGGTGCTCAAATTGATCATTTTCAGCTTGATTGAGGACATTTTCCTGAACAACTAGAAAGACCTTGTCCCCGTCAATCTCATACTTACCTAGTTCAAAAGAATCCTTACGGTGCTGATAGAGATAGTCGATAGCCTTATCTAGATTGGGATGAATCCCTTTGTAAAAGGTGATGTTTTTCAAATCGTCAAAAATCATACTGTTTCCTTCGTTTCTGATAGTTAACTAAAATCATAAATTAAGTTTATAAGTGTCTGACAAAATCTCTAAGGTAAGCAAATACCCAACATTTTGTAGACACTTATAACTCTGTATTCTCTTATACTCAATGAACATTGAAGAACAAACTAGGAAGCTAGCCGCAGGCTGTACTTGAGTACGGTAAGGCGACGCTGACGTAGTTTGAATTCGATTTTCGCAGAGTATTATCCTTTAACAGCTCCCATAGTAATACCCTGTGTAAAGGATTTTTGGAAGACAAGGAAGACTGTTACGATTGGCACGGCTGCAAGAGCGGCACCTGCCATGATCAAACCATAGTTGGTTGCCATTTCAGCCTGCATGGTCGCAACCCCGAGTGAGATAGTCAAGTTCTGACGTGAAGTCAACATTACCAACTGCATGAAGTAGTCATTCCAAGTATTGATGAAGGTAAAGATCGCAAGGGCTGCAAATCCTGGCTTCACAATAGGGAAGGCTACGCTCCAGAAAGTACGAATTTCACCACAACCGTCGATTTTAGCTGATTCAAGCAATTCTGTTGGAATATTTTCACTGAACTGTTTCATGAGGAAGACCCCGAATGGCCATCCAATCAAAGGCAGGATAACTGCCCAAAGAGTATCGTGAATTCCCATGAAGTTGACGATACGTACCAATGGTACAAGGACAACTTGTTTTGGAAGAGCCATGGCAGCGATAAAGACTGCAAAGAGGATGCGCTGACCATAGAAACGTTTTTTAGCCAAGACATAACCTGCTAGAGAAGAGGTTGCACACACTAGGAACATGGTTACCAGTGAGATAAATACAGAGTTCCACATCCACTGCATAGCAGGGTTTTGCACCATGAGCTGTTGGAAGTTCTCCATAGTTGGCATTTTAGGGAACCACTGTGGCGGAATCATGATGGTATCAGGCTGTGATTTGAAGGCCCCTGTCAAGATCCAGTAGAATGGAAAGATGAACAGTACGGTCAACAAGAGCAAGATAATCGTTGAAATAACAGTGAAAGCTGTTAAAGGTTTCTTTTGTGTAGGTTGCATAACTGTCTCCTTTCTTTAGTATTCTACGTCGTTTCCGAGGATCTTGAATTGAGCAAAGCTGACAATGGCAATCATCACTGCCAAGAAGACACCGATGGTGTTCGCATAGCCGTACTCTGTCAATTGGAAGGCTTTTTCGTAAAGGTAGTACATGAGTGTACTTGTTGAGTAGTTTGGACCACCAGATGTCAGGAGCTGAATCAAGGCGAAACATTGGAAAGAGTTGATGGTTGTAATGATTGCGATGTAAAGAGTTGTTGGAAGAAGGCTAGGCCATTTGATCTTCCAGAACACTTGGAACTCAGTCGCACCGTCAACACGCGCGGCTTCAACTAGTGAGTTATCAATATTTCCCATGGCAGCGATATAAAGGATAATCGGTTGACCAACAGATGTTGTCAAAAGGATGATCATAATCGCTAGCAAAGCCCAGTTTTTATCACCCAACCAAGAAATGTTTTGGCTGATGATGTGGCTTGACTTAAGGACAAAGTTTAGAATCCCTGATAGGGGGTCATAGATCCATTTCCATACAACCGTTACGGCAACACTACCTGTAACTACAGGAAGGAAGAAAACGAAACGATAGAAAGATCGAGCAATAGCATTTTGATGATAGGTCTGAGATGCTACAAAGAGTGAGAAGAGAACCACAATCGGAACTGATCCGATAACCAGGATCACGGTATTGATCAAAGACTTGGTAAAGACAGGGTCTTTAAACATACGAATGTAATTATCCAAGCCTACAAACTCAAAGCTGGTCATGGAGTAGTTAAAGAAACTTGTAATGAATCCCATAATCATAGGAGCCAAGACAAAGATGACAAAGAAGAATAACACTGGTGCTAGGAAAGCGTAGGAAATCACTGTTTCCCGCATACGAATTTTATTGACTTTCACAGTCGGCACCTCTCTTTCAAATAGAATATTTTTTTGATTTTCTTGAACTGTTTTAAAATCAAAATGAAATTTTTTAAGATTCGCTTATGTAAGAACTTCATTTTAATTTCGTGACAGTTCCTTACATTTCAAACAAAAGTCCCCCTTTTCTTACACCTTAGTGCACAGGGAAAAGGGGGAATCAATCTGACTTAGTGCTTATTGTTTTGTAGCTTTTTTGATTGTTTCGTTAGCTTTTTCAGTGAAGGCTTTCAAAGCATCCGCTGGTTTTTCGTCACCATTTGATACAGATTGCAACATTGGGAACCAAAGTGTTCTCATTTCAGCAAATCCATCGATAGTGTTGTAGTATGGTGAGTAGTATTTAGTCCAGCCACTGATTGTTTCCATACGTTTGTCATCATAAAGTTTGCCAAATGAAGTACGAACTGGGAAGGCACCTGTACGAACTACGTCTTTAGGACCCCATTCTTTGTCATCTGCGATGAATTGAACGAATTTCTTAGCAGCAGCGATTTTCTTATCATCTTTGTTGTTGAATACTGCAAATCCGTTTACAAGGTATTCAAGAGATGGTTTACCAGAGTCTGATGGGAATGGTACTTCTACCACGTCTACTTTACTTGCTTCCAAGAGCTTCGCTTGGATACCGTTTTGAGCTGGAGCCCAAAGGATTGTGTATGAAGTTTGACCGTTAGCAAAGTTTTGGATGTCTGCTCCACCGTCAAATTGTGAACCATTGTTTAACAAACCGTCTTTGATCCAGCTAGCAGCTTTTTCAAGACCTTTGACGAATTTAGGATCGTCAGTTGTATATTTAGTTACATCTTTATCTGTTACAGAACCGCCATAAAGGTTTGCAATGAAGGCACGTGTTCCTTGGTCTCCCCCTTGACCAGAACTGAACAATGAACCTGGTGTGTAGCCTTTATCTTTAAGCGCTTTCAAAACTTTTTCAAAGTCATCAGTTGTCCAACCTTCTTTAACAAGGTTTGCAACTCCTGCATCTTCCAACATTTTCTTGTTCATAGCCATGTAGAATGGTGCTGAACTGATTGGATACATGTAAGCTTTGTCTCCAGCCTTACTTGCTTGTACGATGTTTTCGTTGTTCACATCTTTGACGAATTCGTCTGTGAAGAGGTCATTCAACTCAGCCAATTTACCATTTTTACCGTATTGAATGATACGTCCTGGTGCGTCAAAGAGTACGTCTGGCGCTGTTCCTGCTTCGATAGCTGTTGTGATCTTTTCAGGACCTGACTTGAAGTCAATGGTTTCCAATTTCACTTTTACATCTGGATTTGCTTTTTCAAAAGCTTCGATGATTGATTTTTCATAAGTTCCAACACCGTCACCAGTTTTTTCTTGTGTGAAGACTGGGAATGCCCACCAAGTGATTTCTGTTTTTCCGCTATCGCTTCCTGATTTTCCAGCATCTTTACTTCCACCAGAATTCCCACAAGCAGCAAGGCCAAGAATCGCAGCACCCGCAAGTACTGTACAAGCTAGTTTTCTAAATTTCATTTGTATTCTCCTAATTGATAAGCGTATCCATATTGGATAATGAGTTCTTTATATTTGTATACGTTTTCATTTTATTCTACGCATCGACCACTCTCCTCTGTTTTGAGATTGTGTTATTTAAGACCGGCAACAAAGCGTTCCGTAATCTCTTTTGGTCTAGTAATCGCTCCACCAACAACGATGCCTCGCACCCCATATTCAAGGATTTGCTTGGCTTGTTCTGGTGTATGAATTTTCCCTTCAGCGATGACATCCACTCCTGCTTCACAAAGTTTTTTGATCAGTTCAAAGTCTGGACCATCTACTTTTGGACTATAAGAAGTGTAACCTGATAGGGTTGTTCCAACAAAATCAATTCCTGCTTCAACCGCTGCTAGTCCCTCTTCAAAAGTGCTAGTATCAGCCATTAAGAGTTGATGTGGATACTTTTCTTTGACTTGTCGGATGAAGTCCTGAATTTCTAAACCGTCATAACGTTCACGTTTGGTACAATCCAGAGCAATGACCTCAATGTCTAGTTCAGCCAATTCATCAACCTCTTTCATAGTAGCTGTAATGAAAGGCTCCTGTGGCGGATAGTCACGTTTGATGATCCCGATAATCGGGAGTTTCGTAACCTCCTTAATCTCCTTGATATCGCGAACACTGTTTGCTCGGATACCGACTGCTCCACCTTGCTCAGCCGCTTTGACCAGCAAGGGGATAACCCCTCCCGCTTCTGTATAAAGCGGTTCGTGAGGAAGTGCCTGGCAAGAGACAATGATTCCATCTTTGATTTGTTCAATCAAGGCTTCTTTGCTGATCTGTGGCATCCTCTTTCCTCCCTTTCTTTCTTCTATGGGCTTATTATATATCATTTGTTAAGCGCTTTCAATAGTTTATGGTAGAATAGATTTCAGTTTCAAAACTATTTTATAGAACAGACTATCCTGAAAGTAGTTTCAGACATCTTAGAATTTCTTATTAGTATACCTTGAGTCGAAAGAAAAAGATAGCAGGCTGAAAAACCTACTATCTCCTTCTATTTTTACAAAGCCAAATGATTAAAATTATTCTCTTATTCTTCTCTCTTTTTTCCCATTGCAAACAAGCCAAGGAAGAAAGCTGTTAGCCCTAGTGAGGCAAGGATTCCACTCTCCTTGTTCCCTGTATCGGGAAGTGTCTGCTGAGCAAGAGGAGCTTTATAAGTATAATCTTCTGTAGCAAGAGTCACAAGCGAATTAGCTCCCTTATATTCTGCGAGTTCATGTACAGTTGCATCGGCTGCATTCACACCACCTTTGTACTCAGGGGCTTCATGGACTGCTGCTTCAACAGCATTCACACCGCCTGTAAATTCTGGCTTCTCGACTGTTGGAGCTACCTCTTCGCCCGCTGTACCTAGTGGGCCTGTGTACTCTGGAAGTTCATGGACTGCTGCTTCAACAGCGTTGACACCGCCTGCAAATTCAGGTTTATCAACCGTTGGAGCTGCTTCTTCGCCCGCTGTACCTAATGAACCTGTATATTCTGGAAGTTTATGGACTGCCGCCTCAACAGCGTTGACACCGCCTGTAAATTCTGGCTTCTCGACTGTTGGAGCTGCCTCTTCGCCCGCTGTGCCCAATGAACCTGTATACTCTGGAAGTTCATGAACTGCGGCCTCTTCACCATTCACACCGCCTGTAAATTCTGGCTTCTCGACTGCTGGAGCTGCCTCTTCACCGGCTGTGCCTAATGAACCTGTATATTCTGGAAGTTCATGAACTGCGGCCTCTTCACCATTCACACCGCCTGTAAATTCTGGCTTCTCGACTGTTGGAGCCGCCTCTTCGCCCGCTGTACCTAATGGGCCTGTGTACTCTGGCTTATCTACTGTCGGTGCTGGCTCTTCGCCGGATGGCCCTAATGGGCCTGTGTACTCCGGCTTCTCGACTGTCGGTGCTGGCTCTTCACCTGCTGTCCCTAGTGGGCCTGTGTATTCTGGCTTCTCGACTGTCGGTGCTGGCTCTTCGCCCGCTGTACCTAATGGGCCTGTGTACTCCGGCTTCTCGACTGTCGGTGCTGCCTCTTCACCAGCTGTCCCTAGTGGACCTGTGTATTCTGGCTTCTCTACTGTCGGTGCTGGCTCTTCGCCGGATGGCCCTAATGGGCCTGTGTACTCCGGCTTCTCGACTGTCGGTGCTGGCTCTTCACCTGCTGTCCCTAGTGGGCCTGTGTATTCTGGCTTCTCGACTGTTGGAGCTGGCTCTTCACCGGATGTCCCCAATGGGCCTGTGTATTCTGGCACTTCATGAACAGCAGCTTCACTTCCGTTCATTCCATTCGAAAGCTTAGTGCCCGCCACAGAGACTGGTAAATTATGCATACTTTCAATTGCACCTTCCGCCAGACCTGTAACTTTTTGCCCCATATCCTCTGAATCCACTGTAAATAGGAGGGTTTTTGTGTCATACTGGGTCATGAAGCGTGCTGTTTTACCATTTGCCAATTGAAGGGTTGGTGCCTTGTTGACCAATACTTCCGAATCAAACTCCATCGCAAGAATGCCTGGCCATTTTTCAATCGCGTATTTCACTTTTGCTTCTTTAGGAGAAATCCAATCCTTGGTCAAGAAATCCCAGTTGAATTTCTTGAAGGATAGTGTATATGGAACACCTCCAGGCGCATGGTGCTCATATAAAAGTCCAAATTCATCTGGCCCAATTTGTTGAAGTGAGTTATACGCATACTCGCCTTCTTGAATCAAATGGTGGTGTAACCAAGTCAACTGTCCATCTTCTTCTACACGAGCCACTCGAATATAACCATTTTTACGACCTGGACCATTCGCATTTGCCAAGAGAATATACTCTTTACCATTTTGAACCGTATGAGTCGCAGCCATTTGAACATAAACATCTGGTACATCGTAGCGATCAACGTTATTGTCCCAAGTTAGACCACCGTCATGACTGGTTGCAACCTGTAGATCTCCTGTCAATCCACGCATAAAGAGTTTGAGATCCCCATTGTTTAACTGAACAACTGAAGCCTCGGTATTTTGAGCATAATAATTGTTCATGGTGCTTGAATCAACCACTGTACCATCATAAAGTTTGCGATTGTCGTTGACACCACCACCCATATGCCAAGTCTTACCATGATCGTCTGAGTAGATGATTCGAGATGATTGGGAACCATTGAGGTGGTTAGCTCGGTTAGTCGTATAGACTGGAACTACGATTCGACCTTTATGCGGTCCAGTACGAAGGGTTATCCCCACTCCAGGTCCTACACCTAAGAATTTCATCCAATCGGCTTTGACCATCGGAGTGATATCTTGAGGTGCTGACCAGGTCTTCCCGTCGTCATCACTGTAGGACATCCATAGATAACTATCCTTAGCAATTCTAAATGGAGAAGTTTTGTTTGTTGTGAAATAGATATTGCCTAATAGCTGGTCACCCTTGTATAAATCACCCTTGTCGCTATAGGCTGGTTTGATAGGATCTACAACAACGCGGTAGTCCGTCGCCTTGCCATCTGGTGTGTAGACAGTACCATTTTCCCGAATGGTATAGGCTTCCTTTTCTCCTTCACGATAGAGGATTTGATAGGTTTTACCATTGATTTCTTTGTAGGCCTCTTCTTTTTGCGAAGACATACCAAAGATTCCCTTCCCTTCTGGGAACATGTCATAAATGGCAAAGATGCGTTTGGTTTCAGGATCTTGAGTCAAGGTCATATCGATATTCACTGGTGAACCGATCGATGGGTCAGAAGCCTTTGGATTGTCACGTAAGTTGGTAATGGTTACTCGGTCTCCCCAAGTTTTACCATTATCTTCACTACGTCTGATGACCATACCGATATCACCCCAGTCACTCGAATGGAGACGGCGTTCATCCGCACCTGCAATCAAAGTTCCCTTATCTGTCTTGAGAAGAGCTGGAATACGATAACTCTTGATTCCATCTTTATTTGGTTTATTGTTCATTCCGCCTTCAAAGACGTCTTCTTTCTCTGAGATTTTCGCACCTTCTGGAAGTTTCTTCTCCAAATCACCTCTTTCAAATAGTTGACTTCTCGTCTGAACTTCTTCTGGGCTTAAGGCACGATCATAGACGGTTAGGTTTCGAACTTGTAGATTACTTCCCCAAACTGTATTGCTGGCACGCTTGGTTGCTCCGATTTGAGCATGCGTTACATCTGGCATATCTTTGATGAAATGACCAGATTTCAGACTTGTTCGAGATAATACTCCGTTCACATAGAGACGCACTCGGCCTTTTGGCAATTCTGCTGTCGGTTTTTCAACTGTGAAAGTCACCGAGTTCCACTGGCCAGGACGTACTTGTAAAGGAGCATCCGTATATTTATCATAGAACTGCTCCCCTTTGGCACCGCGCCCTTCAACCAAAGCTACTTGATTGTAGACCGCCATAGTGAAGTACTCATCTTTTTTGGTAGCACTCGACACAGAAAAGAGATTATAGAATGCTGGAGCTTTGGCATCGGGCTTAAACTCCATGTGAACTGTTGCGTTTTCAAGTTTCTTTAGCTTTTCTAATTCGCTTGAAAGATCCACTCTCTGACCATTTGCCACATTGGTTTCAACATCTTCTTTTTCTAGGATAGGATTGGCATTTTGTAGATCTCTTGAATAATAATCACGAGGAATAGCATTCTCATCTGCTGATTCTTCCTCTTCTTTTGACGTTGTTTCCGTTGCATTTTCTGTCTTTTCTTCTACCTGCTTCTTGAGCTTGCCTTGATCAAGTTCAGTCCCAACTACGTTCTTATCAGCATCAGATGCATTTGCTACTACTGCTTCTTTAGGCACCTCTTCTGATGATTGGTCTTTGCCTTTTTCCACATTTTCAGTACTTGGCGCTATTACATTTCCCTGTTCTTGGGCTAAAACTGGCGAAACTCCAAATACAACTGTACCAATTAGTACAGAAGCTGTTCCAACTGCAAATTTTCTAATGCCATATCGTCGTTTTCGATCAAAATCCCTATACTTCATTTTTTTACCTTTCATATCCTTCATAAATAAAGCGCTTTCTTTTTTTCTTAAAATTTTTAGTTCCTCCAACTAAACAAGGAAAAAGAAAGTAACCGACTGAATGAGACCTCCCATTCTCCAAACGTCCACTGTTCTTATTCTCTAACCAAACAGCGGAAAGTTTCCTCCTTTCGCATAATACCTTTCCCTCATTATACAATAAACTTTGAACTTTATAGCTAAATTGATATAGAATAGATTTTACTTTCAAGAATAATTTAATATTTTAAATTTACAAAAAGTACTTTCAGGGATTTTGATATAAAAAAGAGAGCTAATGCCCTCTCAAAGTTATTTTTTTACATAAGAAAAAGGAATCTCACTGCCACATAACCAGTTGTAGACTTGGTCATTAACAAAAACATTCATGGCTTCGTGGGCATACTCAGGCATGATACGATAGGCCTTATCGCAAGTTAGACGATTGTATATCGCAAACTGGGTAATGGGATAACAGACATCATCATCCAAGCCCGTAATCATCCTGACCTCTCCTTTGATACGATGGGCAAGATTTTTCACATCGATATAGGCAAGTGTCGCCATGATTTCCTCCTCTGTTTCATGGAAGGGATCGTGGAACTTGAAATAACGGAAGAGTTCGTCATAGGCTTCACTAGTATTGCCAACCTCAAGCACTCGTCTAAAGTCTGACAAGAATGGATAGATGGCAACTGTTCGCTGAATCCGAGGATTGAGCGCTGCTGCAACCAGAGCTAAAGCTCCTCCTTGTGAGGCACCATAGCTAGAAAGTCGCTTCTCATCCACCTGAGGCAGACTAGCAACAATTTCGATCAACTGGTAAATATCCAGATAGACATCCTTATAAAAGAGGTGGTCTCGACCTTCCACTGCACCACGGATGATATGCCCCTTAACCGTATTCCCCAAAGGAGAGCGCAAACCATCCTGCGAATAACCCGACTGGCCTCGAACGTCCATAGAAACAACGCCGTAACCAGCCACAGTATAGGCCAGCATGTCAGCCCAATCCCAACCACGTCCCATGTATCCATGGAAATGGAAGATTAGTGGAACCTTCTCCTCACTCTTTGGAAGGACTATGCGTGCATAGACCTTGCCTTCATTGGTTCCCTCAAAGGTCAGTTCATAACACTTGACTTGAGGAATATGAAAATCTCTTTCCTCCAACTGATAGGCAGGAAGGACTGAAACTTTTTTCAATTCCTCATCCCAGAAAGCATCAAAGTCTTCTGGGACCTCATCTCTTCCTTTATAAGTCTTGATTTCTTCTAGCAAAGCTGGATCTTTCATAGCATGCTCCTTTTGTTTTGTAATCGCTATCATAACTGTAGCATATCTAGAAAAGCAATGCAAGAAAGAATGGTAAACAGAAAGTGATTTTAGATTCTCCTCCCTCAACCCTATCGTCTGAAAGTAGTTTTAAAAATAAAAAGAGCGTTTCCGCTCTTTGTTAATCAATAGGTGCTAGCTCCTTTCTCTTGTTTGACGGTTTGGAATTTCTTTTGGTAGGTCACTTTAATAGTCATAGGAGAGTCCTCGTTTCTTTTTGATGACTCTAGTATAAGACCCAAACCTAAAAGCTAGCTTATAGATTTCTTAGAAAAGACTTAATCCAGATGTTCTCTCTTTTCTAGATGGAGAGCAATCATGCGCCATTCTGGATCCTCTCGCCAACCTTCTATCGAACTAATGTAGCTGGCAACCTTTCTGGCTTCTTCTAAAATCGGAAAATCTTCAATGATATCAGCCACTTGGAACTCTGGAAGACCTGATTGTCTAGTTCCAAAAATCTCACCTGAACCACGCATTTTCAAATCTTCCTCCGCAAGGACAAATCCATTGGTGGTTTCTGTCATGATGCGCATGCGATCCTTCCCTGACTCGGTCTTAGGATTGGCAACGAGAACAGCATAGGACTGCTTGTCCCCCCGTCCCACACGACCTCTGAGCTGGTGAAGCTGACTGAGCCCAAACCGATCTGCATCCATGATGATCATGACAGTCGCATTAGGAACGTTAACACCGACCTCGATAACCGTCGTCGAAACCAGAATATCTGTTTTTCGCTCTTTGAAATCCTGCATGATCTGGTCTTTTTCATCACTCTTCATCTTACCATGTAGCAGAGCAACCTCTGCCTTTCCTGCAAAATGAACTGTCAACTCCTCAGATAAGGCAATGGCATTTTTCAGATCTAGAGCTTCAGATTCTTCAATCAAGGGAGAGATAACATAGGCTTGGGAACCTTTTTGGATTTCCCCCTCTAACCAAGTCAAGACCTGAGGTAGTTGCTCATGCTTGATCCAGCGCGTCACGATGGGTTTCCGCCCTGCTGGCATCTGGTCGATAATGGAAACATCCATATCTCCAAAGGCTGTGATGGCAAGCGTCCGTGGAATAGGAGTCGCCGTCATCATGAGGACATCTGGATTGTCCCCTTTTTCTCGTAGGATTCGCCTTTGCCCCACACCAAAACGGTGCTGCTCATCGATGATAATCAAACCAAGACGAGCATAATCTACCCCATCCTGAATCAGAGCATGGGTTCCGATAATCAAATCGGCCTCACCCTTGGCAATTGTTTCCAAGACTTCTCTTTTTTCTGCAGCTTTCAAGGATCCTGTCAAGAGAGCGAGTTTCAAGTCTGGAAAGAGGCTCTGTAAACTTTCAAAGTGTTGCTCTGCTAGGATTTCTGTCGGTACCATGAGAGCAGCCTGGTACCCAGCCGTCACTGCCGCAAACATGGCTAAACCTGCGACCACCGTTTTTCCGCTCCCCACATCTCCTTGCAGGAGACGATTCATGTGGTGATCGGACTTCATATCGGCCAAAATTTCCTGCAAACTCTTTTCCTGAGCTGGGGTCAGGGCAAAAGGAAGATTTTCTTTAGCGGCCGTCACCTTTTCCTGAGACCAATTCAGAACCTGACCACTTCCCTGAACTCTATTTTCAGACTTGAGCGTCTGCAACTGCATTTGAAAGTAAAAGAGTTCCTCAAACTTAATCCGACGAAGGGCCTGCTTGTATTCTGCCAAATCCTTAGGAAAATGCATGGCACGAACGGCCTGGCAACGGGATATGAGTTTGTATTTGTCTAGCAAAGACTGGGGAAGATTTTCCTCTATCAAGAGGTCCAGTCCCTGATCAAAGGCTGTCTTGATAACCTTGACCAGAACAGCCTGACTGATTCCTTGAGCCAGACGATAGACAGGCTGAAGGTCATCTTCAACCTGAGCCAGGACCTTCATCCCAGTCAAACTGGCCTTAGCGCGATCCCATTTTCCAAAAACGGCAAGAGTTGCTCCCAACTCTATCTTATCTGCTAGATAGGGCTGGTTAAAGAAATTAACCGCAAAAACGACTTCTCCCTGTTTGAGACTAAAGCGTAGACGATTACGCTTAAAACCATAATACTGGACACTGGCAGGAGTCACGACTTGACCAGAAAGAACAGCCTTTTCACCATCTTCCAAGTCAAGGACTTGCTTGGTCTTGAAGTCTTCATAACGGAAAGGAAAGTAGAGCAAGAGATCTTGCAAGTTTTCAATTCCTAGTTTGGCGTATTTTTCTGCTGACTTTGGTCCCACACCCGGCAAGACATGCAAGGGCTGATGTAGATTCATGCTCCACTCCTTTCTTTTCTAATAATATTCTCTCGGAATGCGATCGCTGAGGAGACAAACCACCTCATAGTTAATAGTTCCACGGTAGACTGCTACCTGAGTAGCTGTGATTTCCTTATCTCCGTCGGAGCCAATCAAGGTTACCTTGGTTCCGAGTGGGTAAATCTTAGGCAGACGAATGGTGATTTGGTCCATCGAAACCCTGCCGACGATTGGGCAAGCTTGTCCATCTACTAAGACAGAGAAATTCTGCATGTCTCGTGTCCAACCATCCGCATATCCGATTGGCACGGTCGCGATGACTTGCTCGCTATCCGCCTGATAGGTGGCTCCATAGCCCATGCAAGCTCCAGCTGGAACTGTCTTGACATGGACTAGAGCAGACTCCAAACTCAAGGCTGGTGTCAGGTCATAAGGCAAGTCCAAGACCTCCCCGCTGGGATTGAGACCATACATGGCGTCTCCCATACGGACTGCATTGAAAATAGTCTCTGCATGCCAAAGAGTCGTTGCCGAATTGCTAGCATGTACCAGCTCTGGCACTTCCTTCATACTTTCTAAAATAGTCTTAAAGCGTTCTAACTGCTTATTAAAGTAGGTATCTGATGCTTCATCTGCAGTAGCAAAGTGGGTAAAAATCCCTTCAACACGCGCACCCTCTTGCTTGAGCAAAGCTTGAGCCAGATCAGCTTCACTGGCTTCTCTAAAACCAATTCGTCCCATTCCTGAGTCAATCTTGAGGTGAACCGACAAGCCATCTAGGTCAGCACCAGTAGCTAAGAGTGTTTGAATCCACTCCAGTCCTGCAACTGTCAAGGTGATGTCATATTCTTTAGCTAGGGAAACAGCTTCTAGCTCAGAAACTCCTAAAATGAGGATTTTCTTGTTTATCCCTGCTTTGCGCAACTCAATAGCTTCATCAATATTGGAAACGCAAAATCCATCAACATCATCTTGGATAGCAGTGGCAACAGCTACCGCCCCATGTCCATAAGCATTAGCCTTGACTACTGCAAATTTGAGTGTACCTTTAGGGATATGACTTCCCATTTGTTGTATATTTTTTCGAATAGCTCCCAGCTGAATGAGAGCCTTGGTTGGTCTATGTGGACTAGCTTTCATGATTTTCCTCCAAAATGACACTGGCTGTCACAAACTGATCTGTGTGACTGATCGATAGCCAAATCTTTCCTGAAAATGGCGCCTGACTAAAATAGGGAGCCCCTCTTTCATTGTTCAAGACTTCCAAATCCTGAAAGGTCAGTTTGCCAATACCTGTCCCCATAGCCTTGGAAAAAGCCTCCTTAGCCGACCAACGACCTGCCAAATATTCGATTTGTCTGCGCTCTTTGAGACTGCTAAATCGCTCCATTTCCTTAGCGGTCAGCACGCGCTTAGCAAAGCCCTCACGTCGTGTAACTGCGTTTTCTATCGAAGACAATTCTTCGATGTCAATTCCATGTCCAACTATCATACTCACAAAAAGAGTTGAGATTCCCCCAACTCCATCCTTTTCACTTATTTTGTTAAGGTAGTATAAATTTCGTCTACCAAGGCTACTGTATTTTCCCAACCTAGACAAGGGTCAGTAATGGAACAACCAAAGATTTCTGGTTGGTTTTGGCGACCATCTGCTAGGTAAGATTCAATCATAAAGCCTCGAACCGTCTTTTTAATCTTTTCATTCCAGTCACGATTCAGCAAGGATTGGCGAACAATGCGAATTTGTTCCATATACTGCTTGCCTGAATTGTCATGATTGGTATCGATGATGATGAAAGGATTTTCAAGTCCCATGGTCTCATAGCGATTGATAGCATTTAAGAGGGTTTCATAGTAGAAATTGGGTTCATTTTTGCCGTATTCGTTCATGGCACCACGAAGGATAACGTGGGCCAAGGGATTTCCTGAAGTTTCCACTTCTTGACCATGGTAAAGGAAGGTTTGCTTGTTTTGAGCTGCATAGATGGCATTAAACATGACCCCAAGGTTCCCAGATGTTGGATTTTTCATCCCAACTGGAGCATCAATCCCAGACGCCACAAAACGGTGCTCTTGGTCTTCCACTGAACGAGCTCCAACTGCATGATAGCTGACCAAATCATCAACCAAAACGAGATTTGACGGATAAAGCATCTCATCAGCCGTCGTTAAGCCCGTTTCGGTAATCACACGGTAGTGCAGCTGACGAACTGCCTGCAAGCCATTGATGAGACTAGGCGCCTCACTAGCATTTGGCTGATGAATCATACCCTTATAGCCATCTCCATTAGTACGAGGCTTAGCCGTATAGACACGCATGACGATAAAGATTTTATCCGCAACTTTTTTCTGCAAGTCCGCTAAGCGACGAGCATATTCGAGTACTGCTTCTTCATTATCCGAAGAGCAAGGCCCCATCACCAAAAGGATTCGGTCATCCTCACCCGAGATGATGGCTGCCAACTCTCGATCACGAGCTTCTTTTTTTCGCAAGGCTTCAGGTAACAGCTGGGTCGCAGCCTTAATTGCTTCAATATCTATTTCTTGACCTTTTTCGATAAATGCCATCTTATTCTCCTAGCGTTTGGTAAATTTCACGAACAAGTGCTTCTGTATTGTCCCAGCCTAGACAAGGGTCCGTGATAGACTTGCCAAAAACTTCAGGTTCATTTTGACGTCCATCTTCCAGATAGGACTCAATCATAAAACCACGAACGTATTTTTTGATTTTCTCATTCCAGTCACGGTTGATCAAGGTCTGGCGAACGATACGGATTTGATCCATGTACTGCTTGCCCGAATTGTCATGATTGGTATCGATGATGATAAAAGGATTTTCCAAGCCCATCTTTTCATACTGATCAATGGTATCCATCAAATTGTCATAGTAATAGTTGGGAATATTTTTCCCATATTCATTCAAGGCACCACGAAGAATGGCATGAGACAATGGATTCCCAGTCGTTTCCACCTCTTTACCGAGGAAGAGGAAACTCTGCTTGTTTTGCGCCGCATAAATCCCATTAAACATAACATTGAGATTTCCAGATGTTGGATTTTTAAATCCTGTTGAAAAATCTGCTCCGCTCGCTACAAAACGGTGTTGCTGGTCCTCAACTGAACGAGCCCCAACAGCCATATAAGAAATCAAATCATCCACCAAAGGAAGATTTTCAGGATAAAGCATCTCATCAGCAGTTGTCATACCAGTCTCGGTAATCACACGATAGTGTAGCTGACGAACAGCCTTGATTCCATTGATCAAGCTAGGTGCTTCTGTCGCATTTGGTTGATGAATCAAGCCCTTATAGCCATCTCCATTGGTACGAGGTTTAGCCGTATAGACACGCATCACCATAAAAATACGGTCTTTGACCTCTTCTTGCAAGGCAGATAGACGCTTGGCATACTCGAGGACTGCCTCTTCGTTATCAGATGAACATGGTCCAATCACCAAGAGAATACGCTGGTCTTCCCCACGGATGATGGCTTCCAATTCCTGATCACGTTGGTTTTTTCTCGCAAGAGCCGCCCCCTCTAATTTAGACAAGGCGCGAACTTCTTCAATGTTAATTTTAGGACTTTTAGCTGTAAATACCATGATTCATCTCCTTATAAAGCAAACGGACACCAAGCAAAAAATGATTTTCACCAGGTATCCGCCTGTATCTTATCTCATATTATTGTCTCTTACCATGACAGTTCTTGAATTTCTTACCAGATCCACATGGACATTGGTCATTGCGTCCGATTTGGCTCAAGTCCACATCTTCTGGAAGATGAGTCTGTTGCGCTGCGATATTACGAGTTGCAGTCGTACTGATATTGTGTTCCGTTTGTGGTCTTTCCTGTTCGTGGATTTGTGCTTTCATCATCAAGCGGGTCACATCGAATTCAATCGATCCAATCATGTCGTTAAACATGCGGAAACCTTCTGCTTGATATTCTACAACAGGGTTGTTTTGGGCATATCCACGAAGACCAACAGCATTTCGCAACTGATCAAGAGCATCGATATGGTCAGTCCACTTGTTGTCTACAACACGAAGAATCAAGACTTTTTGGAATTCTTTTACTGCATCTTCGTCACGAAGCTTAGCAACTTGACTATCATAAACCTTCAATGCACGTTGATACAGTTCATCTTTGATGGCTTGATCTGACAGACCTGCAAGATCTGAACGGCTGATTGAATCTTCTGGAAGTAAGTTGTACTTAGCAAAGTTCAAGATTGCTTCTAGTTTTTCGTCTTCTTTCGAACGAGCATGTGCATCCACGATACGTCCAATCGTACGACGAATCATAGCATGGATTTCAGGTGCCAAGTCACGGTCGGCAGTAATGACATCATAACGTTGCGCATAGATGATCTCACGTTGTTCACGCATAACGTCATCGTATTGAAGAACCTGTTTACGTGTATCGTAGTTATTCCCCTCAACGCGTTTTTGAGCTGCTTCCACTTGACGCGTTAACATACGGGATTCAATGGCTTCGTCAGACATGTTGAGTCGTTCAAAAATACCTTTCAAACGCTCTGAACCGAAACGTTTCATCAAATCATCTTCAAGAGACAGGTAGAACTGCGACTCACCTGGATCTCCTTGACGTCCTGAACGTCCACGAAGCTGATTATCAATCCGGCGGCTCTCATGACGTTCTGTACCAATGACGCAAAGTCCACCCAATTCACGAACCCCTTCACCAAGCTTAATGTCGGTACCACGACCGGCCATATTAGTTGCGATGGTAATCGCACCACGTTGACCAGCGTTCATGATGATTTGAGCTTCTCTGTAGTGGTTTTTCGCATTCAAGACTTCGTGAGGAACACCTGCTTCAACCAATTTCTTAGAAAGGAAATCACTCGTTTCAACGGCAACTGTACCTACCAAGACCGGCTGACCTTTTTGGTAACGAGCTTTTACATCTTCAACTACAGCCTTGAATTTTGCATCCAGACTTGCATAGAGAAGGTCTGAATGGTCAATACGCTGGATTGGGCGGTTAGTTGGGATTGGGATGACGCGAATGTTGTAGATCTCGCGGAATTCTTCTTCTTCTGTTTTACCAGTACCTGTCATACCTGCCAATTTCTTGTACATACGGAAGAGGTTTTGGTAGGTAATAGAAGCTGAAGTCTTAGTTTCGTCTTGGATTGGCACACCTTCCTTGGCTTCAATCGCTTGGTGCAAGCCATCAGAGTAACGGCGACCTTCCATGGTACGACCTGTAAATTGATCGACAATCAAGATTTCCTGCTCTTCGCTGACCACATAGTCGATATCGAGAATCATGATATAGTTGGCACGGAGGGCATTGTCGATAAAGTGAGTAAGAGCCACATTTTCAATATCGTAGAGATTTTCCAGTTTGAAGTAGCTTTCAGCCTTATCAATCCCTGAATCAGACAAACCAATCGTCTTAGACTGAATGTCGATGATATAGTCATCTTTGTCCAAAGATTTGACAAAGTGATCCGCCATATGATACAGCTGACTAGTTTCCACAGCATTGGCTCCTGAAACGATCAAAGGAGTACGAGCTTCATCAATCAAGATCGAGTCAACCTCATCGACCAAAGCATAGTTGAGCGGACGCTGTACCATGTTTTCTGCCCGAACGACCATGTTGTCACGAAGGTAGTCAAAACCAATCTCTGAGTTGGTTGAGTAGGTGATATCGCAAAGATAAGCTTCTTTCTTCTCCATTGGTGACTTAGCAGCCAAATTAATCCCTACTGACAGACCAAGCCATGAATACAATTCACCCATCTCAGTCGCATCACGTTCGGTTAGATACTCGTTGACCGTTACTACATGAACCCCTTCACCTGCTAGAGCGTTGAGGTATACAGGCATCGTCGCTGTCAAGGTTTTCCCTTCACCTGTACGCATTTCTGGCACATCTCCATGATGGAGGACAATCCCACCCATGACCTGAACTTTATATGGGAAAAGTCCAAGAACACGCTTGGCAGCTTCACGTACTACCGCAAAAGCCTCATAGAGCAATGAATCCAGCGATTCACCCTTATTGTAACGTTCCTTAAATTCATCTGTTTTTGCTTTTAGCTGGTCATCCGTCAAGGCTGCCATCTGATCTTCATATTTGAGAACCTTGTCTGCCATCTTTTCCAGACGACGAAGTTCTCCTTTATCATTTTCGATAATCGTTTTTAAAATATTAGCCATTATTTTCCTTACTTTAGATTCTGAATATTTTAGAATGTTCTTTTCATTTTAGCATATTTACTATTATTTTTCAAGAAAGAATCCGCGTTTCAACAGGGAAAAGAGACTAACTTCTAGGTCAGTCTCATGGCTTTTTATGGACTACATTTCACACAAATAGTTAATTGCCAAGCAGAGCTGGCAAAATTCCAAAAATCAGAAAGAGATTGATCCAGAAGGCCATACAAAAGATCACACCAAAGAGGAAGAGACTCATCTTTTTAGTCAGTACTGAGAAAAAGATTGCCAATGCACCAAAGACAACAAAGAGTTTTTTCATGATGAAGAAATAAACCGAAACTCCTCCTATTTGCCAATCCCATGGAAGAAAGAACATGAGGAACCAGAGAAAGCAAATCGTAAGAATGTAGGTCTTGTAGTGTCGATCAATGAACTGCTTTATTTTGAGCATTTGTGACCTCCTATAAACTCTAGCTATTGATGGATGTCCTCGTTTTGTTATCTTGGTTCAGCTTGAACATTCTCTTTAGACAGGCATATATTTCCCAGTCATTCACAAGAGATAAAAAAATCAAAAGAATCCAAATCCCCCATCTTGTTAAATCCGTAGGATTTTTCAAGACAATATTGAAAATTAAGAATGAAAAAACGGTAAAAGTTAGACTAAATACAGCAAAAAGGGAAAGATAAATCCAGTAAAAATAATAGAAAAACGCAAAATATTTCCTATTTTTGTCCGCTTTCTCAATCCAATGGAAAAAGTAAAAGTAGGGTGATAAAAGCAATAATATAAAAAATTTCTCCATCACACACCTCTTTTTGATAACGTTTTCTTTGACTTCATTCTATCAAAAAGATCTGGAAATGTCTTCCCAGATCTTGCTTGTTTATTTCCGCTTTCTCGCAATCAAGTGAATCGGAGTTCCTTCAAAGACAAAGGCCTTGCGGATTTGATTTTCCAAGAAACGCAGGTAAGAGAAGTGCATGAGTTCTTCTTCGTTGACAAAGATGACAAAGGTTGGTGGCTTGGTTGCCACTTGTGTCGCGTAGAAGATTTTGAGACGTTTTCCTTTGTCTGTCGGTGTTGGATTGATAGCAATGGCATCCATAATCACATCGTTCAAGACAGCTGATGGGATACGGGTGTTTTGACTTTCACTGATTTGCTTAATCATCTCAGGTAGTTTGTGGAGACGCTGCTTGGTCAGAGCTGAAACAAAGACAATCGGTGCGTAAGGCAGGTATTGGAACTGCTCACGGATGTCTTCTTCCCAGTTCTTCATGGTATAGTTATCTTTCTCAAGTGTATCCCATTTGTTGACCACGATGATCATTCCTTTACCAGCTTCATGGGCGAAACCTGCGATACGCTTGTCGTACTCACGAATCCCTTCTTCGGCATTAAGGACCATCAAGACCACGTCTGAACGGTCAATGGCACGCATGGCACGCATGACAGAGTATTTTTCTGTATTTTCGTAGACTTTACCAGACTTACGCATACCTGCTGTATCAATCATGGTAAACTCTTGACCATCCGCATCTGTAAAATGGGTATCAATGGCATCGCGCGTTGTTCCAGCTACTGGACTAGCAATCACACGGTCTTCTCCCAAAATGGCATTGATCAAACTTGATTTCCCAACGTTTGGACGACCAATTAGGCTGAATTTAATGACATCTGGATTTTCTTCTTCGACTTCATGTGGTAGATTTTCCACGATGGCATCCAGTACATCACCTGTCCCAATACCGTGGACAGACGAAATTGGCAACGGTTCACCCAAGCCCAGCGCATAGAAATCAAAGATATCATTTCGCATCTCAGGATTGTCAACCTTGTTAACGGCAAGGATAACAGGTTTATGGGTTTTATAGAGTTTGCGAGCTACGTACTCATCTGCATCCGTGATTCCTTCTTTACCAGACACCACAAAGACGATGACATCTGCCTCTTCCATAGCGATTTCTGCTTGGTGTTTGATTTGCTCCATGAAGGGAGCATCGACGTCGTCAATCCCTCCAGTATCAATCATACTGAAAGAACGGTTGAGCCACTCACCCGTTGCATAGATACGGTCACGTGTCACACCCTCGACATCTTCTACGATTGAGATTCGCTCACCAGCGATTCGGTTAAATAGGGTTGATTTCCCAACATTGGGACGTCCTACAATGGCAACAGTCGGTAAGGCCATGTTTTCTCACTTTCTACAATAACTTTTTCTGTTCCAGATTCTTACGAGTTGAACTAGGTTCGGCTTGACCAAACTGCTCTGCCAAACGCTGACTCCAAGAGGTCGTCGCACGCGCACCAGCATAGTCTGCCTGTACTTGGTCATAGTCCAAAATCGCTTCAACTGGCTGTTCTTGGTATTCTTCTTCAAATACCACTTGGTTCAAAGGCAGTCTTGGTTTGACATCATGTTGTTGATTTGGCACACCGAGGGCAATCCCAAAAACAGGGTAGGTATAGTCAGGAAGCTTGAACAATTCTGCTAACTCAGCAGATTTGTAACGCACCAATCCAATAATTACCCCACCGTAACCTAGACTCTCTGCAGCCAGCAAAGTATTTTGCCCAGCAAGTGCAGCATCCACAGATGTAATCAAGAGACCTTCCACACCTTGTGGTTGGAAAGTATCTGTATGGAGACGAGCTCCTTTTTCTGCACGGTTTAGATCACCAACAAAGAGCAAGAATGCTGCTGATTGACGAATAGCTTCCTGAGGAACTAGTTCATACAGAGCATCTTTCTTCTCTTGACTTCTTACTAAAATCACTGAATAAGATTGGAAATTTTTCCAAGTTGAAGCCATTTGGGCAGCCTTCAAAATCTCATTCAAGTCCTCTTGAGGAATCTCTTGCTCCTTAAATCTGCGCACTGATGAGTGGCTTTGCATTAATTTAATCGTTTCTGTCATCGACGATTTTCTCCTTCTAATCTTGTTTCCTCTGCTAAATAACGGATACGCTCCATGACACGTCTAGCTTCCCAAGTTTCATCATTTCCGTTCTTGCCTTTTGCAAAATGTTTTTCCAAATCTTCAAAATTGAAGTTGGAAGTGAAAAAGGTCGGTAAATCTTCCTGCATACGATACTGAAGAATCACTTGCAAGATTTCATCACGTACCCACGGTGTTGATTGTTCAGCACCAATATCATCCAAAATCAAAACTTCAGAAAGCTTAATCTCATCTACCAGGGTCTTCACAGATCCTTCACCGATGGCATTTTTCACATCAATGACAAAACTTGGATAGTGGAGAATGGTTGTTGAAGCACCACGTTTTTCAGATAGGTCATGGGCCAGAGCTGCCATCATGAAACTCTTACCGACACCAAAATCCCCATAAAGGTAGAGACCTTTTCGGATACTTGGGTAAAGGTCAACAAAGGCATAGAGTCTCTCAAAAATCGGCAAACGTCCTAGATCATCCAGGTCAATCTGAGCCAATTTCGCTTTTTTGAGACTTGCTGGTAGATTGATCAATTTGAGACGATTCTTGATTGCCGCCTCTTTTTCAGCCGCGATTAGCTCTGGTGTTTCTTCATAAGATACATCTGCATAACCATGATTCATGACCAAGATAGGCTTGTAGCCACGCGCTATATAGTCAGCATCCCCCCGAAGAAACTTATCTCGTTCTGTGATATATTGGTTGAACTTGGAGATGCTACGATTTAACTCCTCTTGGCTGAGGGATTCTTTCTGGATAAAAGCCGCTACATCTGGGTCCTTCATAATCTGCTGGACCAGGTCCTGATACTGAAAACGACTTGTCTGACGTTTGATTACGTCACCAACACTTTCCATCTAGTCTCCTCCTTCTTCTAATCGGGCTAACATTTCTTGTTTTTTACGTTCTAGTTCCAAACGAGTTTCCTCGCTGGTTTGATTCTTGTATTCTGGATTGCTCCACTTGGGCACATTTGTCTTAGTCGAGCTTGTCTTTGATTTTTGGTCTTCCTGGCCTTTTTGCTGGTGTTCTCGAATCCGAAGCACGGCTTCCTCTGCTGTCCGAATCTTGTGATAAGCGTAGTCATTTGCGACTTTCATAGCATATTTTTCATTGACATTGGCCGAATCAACCTTGTTAAAGGTTAGAAGCAGGATGATATTGATGACTTCGTCCAACAAGCCTAAAGACGCCATCTGGTGAAGGAGTTCTCTTTCACTTTGGATGATGTTTCCCTTACGTGTTTGCTTGATTTCGGCTAAGAATTGCAAGGGAGTTTTATTTTTAGCTTCCCTGATAATGGTCATTTCTTTGGGGCTAAAGTCAGAAGACGCTGGTTTTTGTGCTATCTTTTCACGCATGCGTTTGACTGAAATAACCTGAGCCACTGTAGTCGCCTTGGCTAATTGATAGGTTTCAAACCAGGTCCATTTTTTTTCATCTGCGATGGCAAATAATTCCAAAACATCCGCCTGCTCGTCTTCAAAACGCAGACCATCTCGAGCCATCAGACGCTGAAAATGCTCCAAATCAAAATCGTTTTTCACCTTGATTTTAGACTCGGTTGGAGTCACTTCTTCGGTCAAGTTTGGAAAGACTTGGCTCAAAGAAACAGAGAGTGCTTCTCCCTCACTTGGAATCTGTTTCATAGTGGAAACAGCTGTATCACCAATCTTTTTTTCCAATAGTCTACTATAGACAGAATGACTTAGAAATTCCTGACTGGAGAGGGGAGAATGAAGCTGTAATTCATAGGTTTCCCCTTTCTGATAAAGGGTTAACAAGTCCAAAGCAGATAAGATTTTAAAGGACTGGAGGAGCGTATTCATCCCGAAGTTTAAATGATTAAGAATGTTAGCAAAAAGGTGTTCCTTTTGCCCGCCATCCCAAAAGGTAATAGCATATAGATAGAGGCTCAGCGCCTCCTGACCGATAATCGGGAGGTAGCACTGCACCAGGGAAGAGGTATCTTGTGACACCCGATTATTCTTTAGAAAAGAAAAACGGTCATTTGGCTTCATCTATTTTTCCTTTTTCTTTTTTGAGGACTGGGTGATTTGCTGGAGCAGACTCTCCAACTCACTCACATCCTTAAAACTACGGTAAACGCTGGCAAAACGAACATAGGTAATCTCATCAAGCTCCGCCAATTCCTCCATTACTAAAGCCCCAATATATTCACTTTGAATTTCATTCTCACTGCGACTACGGAGTTTTTGCTCAATACGATTGACCACCATGTTGATTTCATCACTTGACACAGGACGCTTCTGGGCTGAACGGATAATCCCATTAAAGATTTTATCTCTCGAAAATTGTTCTCGTGTACCGTCTTTCTTGACGACAACCAGCGTTCTTTCTTCTACTCGTTCATAGGTCGTAAAACGATGCTGACACTCATCGCACTCACGTCTTCGACGGATGGTATTTCCTTCTTCGGCTTGTCGACTATCAACAACACTAGACTTGGTAGCCCCACATTTTGGACAACGCATGCTTTTCCCTCCTTGTCGTTTTCTTTTCATTATACCATTTTTTGAGCAATTCCCAAAACAATTCTTATTTTTACTTGACAAGTTTTTTGTTTTATTGTATTATTTTATTAGAACAATAAAGGTAAAGAAAGGAGACTATGATGTCCTGGATTTTTGATAATACAAAACCAATCTATTTGCAGATTATGGAAAAAATCAAACTAGATATTGTTTCCCATAAACTGGAACCCAACCAACAGCTCCCAACCGTGAGAGAACTGGCAAGTGAGGCTGGGGTCAATCCCAATACTATCCAACGTGCCCTGTCGGATCTTGAACGTGAAGGCTTCGTTTATAGCAAGCGAACAACTGGTCGTTTTGTCACTGAGGACTTAGATCTCATCGTTCAGTCCCGCAAACAGCTTTCTGAGGAGCAACTGAAAAACTTTGTAACGGGCATGCTTCAATTTGGCTATCAAAAAGAAGAACTACCAAATGTGCTTAGCGAATACATCAAAGGAGTGTAAAATTATGACATTACTAACATTTGAAAATGTATCCAAATCCTATGGGGCTACAGCAGCACTTAACAATGTTTCCCTTGAGATTCCCGCTGGAAAAATCGTCGGGCTTCTCGGTCCAAACGGATCTGGAAAAACAACCTTGATCAAGCTGATTAACGGACTTCTCCAGCCAGACCAAGGACGTGTCCTCATTAACAACATGGACCCGAGTCCTGCTACCAAGGCCATTGTCTCTTATCTACCAGACACGACTTATCTGAATGAACAGATGAAAATCAAAGAAGCACTGACCTACTTTAAAACTTTCTACCAAGATTTCAATCTTGAGCGGGCTCAGCATCTTTTAGCAGATCTTGGCATTGATGAAAACAGTCGCCTCAAGAAATTGTCGAAAGGGAACAAGGAAAAGGTTCAATTAATCCTCGTTATGAGCCGTGAAGCTCGTCTCTACGTGCTCGACGAACCGATTGGTGGTGTGGATCCAGCCGCCCGTGACTATATCTTAAACACCATCATCAACAACTACTCACCAACTTCAACTGTCTTGATTTCTACCCACTTGATTTCAGACATTGAACCGATCTTGGATGAAATCATCTTCCTCAATAACGGAAAAGTTGTCCGTCAAGGAAATGTAGATGATATTCGTTACGAGTCAGGTGAATCCATTGACCAACTCTTCCGCCAGGAATTTAAAGCCTAAGCAAAGGAGATTATTATGTTTTGGAATTTAGTTCGCTATGAATTTAAAAATGTTAACAAATGGTATCTAGCGCTCTATGGTGCTGTGCTTGCAATTTCGGTTTTGATTGGTGCATCCATTTCTGGTATTAGTCAGACCTACACTAGTTACGGTAATGATCCCTACTACCTGTTAGGCTTTCTGATCTTAGTTTTTGGGGGACTCAGCGTTACTCTCTGGATCGCAACTATCTTTCTAATCATCCGACGCTTCAAGGGAAGTGTCTACGATCGCCAGGGCTATCTAACATTAACGCTCCCCGTCTCTGAACACCAAATCATCACCGCAAAACTTTTAGGTGGTCTTGTCTGGTCCATCTTAAGCTATATCGTCTTTATCTTGAGTATATTGATTATCTTCTTCTTAACACCAATAGAAAAAGACTTCACTGCTCTCTATAACTTCATTTCCCCTTACCTCAGCTACGGCTGGCTGTATGCCCTATCACTATTTGTCAGTTCAATCGCATGGATTTTATCCATTTACCTCTCCATCTCTATCGGACAACTCTTTAACGAGTATCGAACAGCCATGGGGATTCTAGCCTATATCGTCATTTCCATCGTTATTGGTTATATCACTTTCTTCTTAAGAGTTGACAATGACTTTAACGTGATGGCTGGTACAGAAATCTTGCGCGATCTCTTTTTATCAGCTATCTACTATCTCGGTACCTACTATATCTTGAAAAACAAGGTTAATTTGCAATAAAAAATGCCCAGCTAGAAAGCTGGGTTTTTCTTTAACTCAATATCAAACTGGCTACGATGGGGCTTACAAATACGTAGAGAATACCGGTGACACCGATAGCCAAGCCCCCCATGGCTCCTGCGACAGAACCGTATCGAAAGGCCGTACCCGTTCCGACAGCATGCCCTGTCCCTCCAAGAGAAAGTCCAACAGCTACCGGATCATCTATCTTCAACCACTTCAAAAGTGTTGGCCCGATAACACTAGTCAAGATCCCAGTCGCCACTACGACGACCAAGGTTACTGTCGTCAAGCCTTGCAATTTTTCTGTGATCCCCACTGCCATGGCAGTTGTCACCGACTTGGGAAAGAGAGAAATAGCTAGGAAAAAGTCCATGCCAAATATTTTCGCCACTATGGCAGTGAAGCTAGTATTGACAACTACTGCTAACAGACTACCAAAGAGAATACTCCGCGCATGGTGCTTCATCAGATGAAAACTCTTATAAAGCGGAATCCCTAGAGCTACGGTCGATGGGACGATCAAGTTGTTCAGATAAACCCCACCTTGATAGTAATCTTGGTAAGAAATACCCGTCACCTTTAGAAAGATGATAATGAAAATAGCTGACAAAAGCAAAGGCGTCGTCAAAGGATGTGGAAAACGCCTGTAAATCAACATTCCCACTAGATAAGCTAGGATAGACAGTGCAATCCCAAACAAAGGATTGGATACAAATTCGCTCATTTGGCATCTCCTTTCCCATAATCTCCCTCAAATCGTCGCTTGATGAACTGAACCACTAGGGCGATGAGGATAATATTGATGACAGCTGCAAAAAAGACAATCAAAACGATAGGTAAGAGGTAGGGAGCAATCACATCAAACTTTTCCATGATTCCCACCGCTGGCGGCAAAAAGAGAATGGTCATATTGGCCAGCAAGAAATTCCCAACCATATTGACATGCCTCGTTCTCAGCCACTTGAACTGTAGGGCTATAAAAAGAATAATCAAACCGATAATACTGCCTGGGATGGGCAGATGCAAGAAACTAGAGATTCCCTCACCGATCAGTGAAATCACAAAAAGAATCATTAATTGAACATATAATTTCATCCTAAACTCCTTGAAATAGAATTCTTGCATACCAGTTTACTCTTTTTTCAGAAAATTTCAAGGAAATATCGAAATTTTTCTTTCTTGCATGGATTAGATAAAAGTAGTATAATAATTGCATGCGCAATCATCTTGTGTTGCAAAGACAGTTAGTAATGACTTTGTGATTTTTACTTTGAAAAGAAAGGAGAAAGCAATGACCTATTTGGAAAAGTGGTTTGACTACAACCGCCGTCAAAAGGAAATAGAAGCCTTGTTAGAAGAAACCATCACCCAACAGAGTGAACAAAAGCTAAACTTGAAAGAGTTTTACCTGCTCTACTATCTGAGTCTAGCCCAAGAAAAATCTCTACGACAGATTGACCTGCCAGATAAACTCCATCTCAGCCCAAGCGCTGTTTCTCGAATGGTAGCTCGACTGGAAGAGAAAAACTGCGGTTTGCTTAGTCGCAGATGTTGCGATCAGGATAGACGGGCTAGTTTTATCTGCCTGACTGACGAGGGACAAACAACCCTAGCTTACCTGCAAAAGGCCGTCGAAGAAAGACTGGAAACGAGTCTTAACTTCATTTCTTAATCAGATTTTTTAAAAAAGTTGCGTGCGCAATCATTTTTCTTGACATTCCTCTTTCCAAGGAGTAAAATAAAATCAAGATCGAATAAAGGAGTTTTATATGATCGAAATTACCTATCTAGACGCCAGCAAGCAAGAGAGAACCATGACTTTCGAGTCTTATGAAGACTTTGAACGTTCTCAACAAGCCTGCCTTATCGGCGTCGCAGACTACTACACAGTCCAAAAATTAACCTACAATGGTCATGATTTGGACTACCATGGGACTTATGGAGATGTCTTCTTCTATCTCATGAAACAAGATTTAAGCCAATATAATTAAAAAGGAGAAATACAATGGCAAAAGCAATTACAGATGCAACATTTGAACAAGAAACAAAAGACGGTTTGGTCTTGGTAGACTTCTGGGCAACTTGGTGTGGTCCATGTCGTATGCAAGGTCCAATCTTGGACAAATTGTCTGAAGAACTTTCAGAAGATGTCTTGAAAATCGTCAAAATGGACGTAGATGAAAATCCAAATACAGCTCGTGCATTTGGTATCATGTCTATCCCAACCCTTCTCTTCAAAAAAGACGGCCAAGTGGTGAAACAAGTTGCTGGAGTACACACAGCAGAACAAATCAAGGCCATCGTTGCTGAATTGAGCTAATCACGAAACACTCCCATTCAAAAAGGGAGTGCTTTTTGTTTGCATAAAAAAAGCCCTGTTTCTCAAATTGAGACCAGAACTCTTTTTCGTTTCTTATTCTTCTGTGCCAAGGCAGTTTTTCGCAACAAGAGCTGCAAGAACACCACCAACGATTGGAGCAAGGATGAAAATCCATACTTGTTGGAGGGCTGCACCACCTACCAAGACAGCTGGGGCCAAGCTACGGGCTGGGTTTACTGAAAGTCCAGTAATGTTCAATCCTACAAGAATCATTGCCATCAAGGACAAACCGATCACCAAACCAGCAATCGCGCCATTTCCTTTGCTTGCTGAAGTTACAGTCATGATAACCAAGACAAACAAGAAGGTTGCGATGACTTCAAACAAGAAACCACCAAAGACAGTAACCCCGTTTGCCAAGGCATTTTCACCAAGACTAGCAGTTGACATTCCTGAGTTAGACAAGAGGAAGAATACTGCAGCTGACGCAAGGAAAGCTCCAACTACTTGTCCAAGGATGTAGTTTACAAGCTCTGAAGATGACAAACGTTTATTTACAAACATAGCGATCGAAACAGCTGGGTTCAAGTGAGCACCTGAAACAGTTCCGATTGAGAAAGCCGCGACTACGATTGCCAAACCAAAGGCAAAAGCAATTCCAAGGTGTCCAAGACCTTCAACACCATTTCCAAAAACAACAGCTCCTGTTCCGATGAACACCAGCATAAATGTACCGATTAACTCAGCAACAAATTTTTTCATAATAAATCTCCTTTTTTCAAACTATGTACCAGTCTATCAAAAGAAGGAAAGGGTTTCAAGAAAAGTGCTTGGAAAGTTTTTTGAAAATCATAAAATGACCAGCTAATCCCTAGTATTGAAAAGATTGAATAGCTTCTTTCAAGTCATCTTGTAAAAAGTTTTTCTGATCAAGTTGGACATAGACTTCCAACAGACAGGATCTGAAGTTGGAAAATTTATGGAAATCGTTTGCTTCTTTCAGAGGAAATTCGACTGTTTGCAGCCAAGCAGTGAGTTGGGACGGTTCGATTTTCCCTCGTAAGATTGGTTCATAAAACGCTCTGGCTAACCGCCAATCTTCATCATTTGTAAAACGAATCTCAACACGTTTAAAGATTTTCCCAATGATTTCAAATGCTTCGGCTATATCTGACTTTGAAGAGCTAGGATGACATATAACTTCCGTCAAGAGATCACCACCATGCGCAAATGCGTGGATCCAACCAAACTGAGGAGAGTAGCCCGTCGTCTCTTTTTCCTTTGTAAGATAGTGTAATCCTTGATTTAGCATGGTGGCCCTGATAGGAGAAGACAACTGCTGGTAATAAAGTGATTCCTTAGTACCATCGCAGGACAGTAGATTGGCATAAATAAGTGCCCTAAAAGAACGTTTAAGAGCTGAAACTCCTCTACTATCAATCTCTTTGTATAGACCTTCATCAGATGAGACTTCTTCTGCGATAAAATGAAACTGCTCAAGGGTAAACAACTCTTCTTGAAGGCCCCTGGCTAAACTCGTAAAAACAAGTTCGTCTCGAATTTCTGGCGAGGGATCTCCCAAATGCTCAAGCAACCACTGAATTTCTTCTCGGCTATAGCTTGGTTTTTCTTCTGCTATTTTTCTGAGTAACTCTTGATACATGATCAATACCTCTACATTTCTAGTAACTTATTAAAAAGCCATCCGTAGATGGCTTATTCTGTTTTCGATGGACGTTTTCCTGCAGCAATCGCATCTGCTTCTGTCATCTCAACAACATTAGCTTTATTAGTTTTTGGAGGCATTCTATCCTTACTATACCAATAAACTTTTGATTTTCCATTGTTTGCAACATAGACAATTCTATCTTGCTGTTGGGCTTTGGTTTCAGCTTCACGTGCAATTCTTTTCTCTTCTTCTTTTTGAGAAATGAACGACTCAACTGCAGCTATTCTATCAAGCAACTCTGTCTTTTTATCATTATTTTCAATCTGATTAACTGTCTCTTTAACAGACTTCACTTGACTCGCCTCTTGACTTTCTTCCAATTGTTTGACTAAGGTTTCACCTTTTTCTTGCAACTCCTTTGCAGCTTTTTCTTTAGCAATTCGCTCTTCTTCTGCTTTTTCTTTAGCTTTTTTCTCTTCTTCAACTCGTTTTGCTTCCTCTATACTTGATGAAGTATCCGTGGTTGAAGCTGTCGAAGTAGTAGATGTCGCAGTCTGCTTAGTTTCTGATTGAGAAGATGAAATTTTCTTTGTGACTGTCGGAGTTTGAAGAGCAACTGCAACAAAACTGACAATGAAAAGCCCGATCATTAGATTTCTTTTTCGAATATCTGGCGATTTCTTTACAAAATACCAAATACCAATTCCGCTCAAAACAAGATAGAGAGTAGGCAAAGCGATCAACAAAATGATTCCCAACAAGACTAGACCTATTTTGATAAAACGCATTCTTTGAGGATCTTGCTCTAGCCATTTTTTGATTCTATTCATATTATTCTCCTAGAAATCTGTCTATCCTTTACTCTCCCAACTGGTCACTGTAGGCGATAATCTGATCAACCGTATCAGACAAGAATTGGATGGTATCACGGAGTGGTTTGTCCGTTGAGATATCCGCTCCGATAATCATGGCTGACTCAAGCGGTGTTTTGCTACCACCTGATTTGAGGAGATTGAGCCAGTCTTCAGCTCCATTCTCAGAATGTTTCAAATGAAGGTAACCTGCAGTCGAAATAACAAGTCCTGCTGAGTAAGTGTAGCTGTACAAGCCCATGTAGTAGTGGGCCTGGCGCATCCAAGTCAGAGCTGCATCATCATCAATCTCAATGGCAGCGCCCCAGAAGTCAGTCAAGACTTCCTTCATAATACTGTTAAGTTTGCTTGCTCCAAAGGTTTCTCCTTCTTCAATCAATGTATAAACCTTACGCTGGAAGGCTGCTTCCAAGAGGTGGGTAATAAAGTTATGGAAGTAGGTGTCTGTCAAACGGTGAGCAAGGGCAAAGCGTTTTTGACGAGGGTCGTCAGACTGGTGTTCCAAATAATCACTTAAAAGCAATTCATTGAAGGTTGATGGTGCTTCGACATAGTAGGTCGACATATGGGCGTTGAAATAGCTCTGGTGATTGTCTGAAAAGATAAATTGACCAGAATGTCCGATTTCATGGATTAAGGTATAAACATCGCTCAAGCGACCTGTCCAGCTCATGAGAACGTATGGATGCACACGATATGGGTCCGCCGCATAACCCCCAGAATCCTTGCCACTATTGGCAGCGAAGTCTACCCAACGCTCTTCTTGATAGCGTGCAATTTCTTGACTGTATTCTTGACCCAGTGGTGCGACTGACTTCATGACCAAATCATAGGCGTCGTCAATAGTCACTTCAGGATTAAGAGCGCTATCCAAGTCCAATTTCCAGTCAGCAAAAGTCATCTTTTCAAGACCATTAACCTTGGCAACATGCTTGAGGTATCTCTGAGCGACTGGCGCAAAGTCCGTCATGATAAGGTCAATCTGGCGATCAAACATAGCACGGTCTACTTCTTGCTCAGCCAGAAGATAGTCAAAAACTGAGTCGTAACCCTTCATATCTGCCAATAGTTTTTCAGACTTGACTTGGGCTAAATAGGCTGCAGCAGCCGTATTTTGGTGCTTACGGAGGCCTTCTGAGAAGGAACGGAAGGATTTCTCACGAACCTCAGCATCCTCGTGGTTTTGGTAGAAATTCTCATAGGTCACAAAGCTATTTTTGTAGGTCTTGCCATGGGCTTCAAAGTCAGCCATTTCAAAATCCCCAGCTCGCATCTTAGTGTAAATATCCTGCGGACTGTAGAAAACTTCACCGAGATTGGTCAAGGCCTTCTCCACATCAGCCCCAAGATAGTGGGCTTTTTTGATTTTTGCCTGACGAATAGCTGCCGTCAAATGTGGCAGTTCACCCAAACGGTCCAAGACTTCCTCATCAGCTGCCACCAAGGCATCGTCAAAGAAGGTCAAGGCTACACTGGCATCTGTTTCAAATTCCATCCCAGCTTGGGCAATATTGGCAAAATCTTCGTTGCTGTAGTCTGTCGTCTGAGGCATAAAGGCGTAATTGCCGATATGACTCATCTGGATATAAATCTGCTCCAGCTCCGCAAAAGCCTTCTCGAAATCCTCAAAAGTGTGAAGATTACCCTTGTAGTCACGGCTAAATTGGTTGATGTCTTCGTGAGTCTTTTCGATGGCTCGCAAGAAATCCTCACAATCTTGGTATAAGGCTGTTAAATCCCAAAGTTCCTTTTCTGGAAATTCTGAACGGTGTTTTTGTTCCATTTTCTTCCTCTTATTTCTCTAATTCTAATAATACGCTAAGGACTGATAAGGCGTAAAGCGGGGCTGTTTCTGCTCTTAATATACGAGGTCCAAGACCTGCCAAAACAGCTCCTTTGGCTTCAAAACTTTCAATTTCTGCTGGTGAGAGACCGCCTTCTGGGCCAAAGATAAAGAGCAATTTAGCTCCTTTTTCAAGTCCAGCGACTGCTTGTAAAAGCGCAGCAGCTTCTCCTTCCTTGGCTGACTCTTCATAGGCTACTACGATAGAGTCAAACTGGTCAAGTTGGGCTAAAAAATCTGATTCATTCTCAAAAAGCTGGATACTTGGAACGATATTACGCTTGCTTTGTTCTGCTGCTCCAAGAGCGATTTTTTCAAGTTTTTCAGCTTTTTTGCCCAATTTCTTGCCGTCCCACTTGGCGACTGACCAGTCTGCGGGAAAGGCCCAGATTTGACTGGCACCGAGTTCCGTCACTTTTTGAGCAATGAACTCCAGCTTATCTCCTTTAGGAAAGCCAGATGCGATGGTCACTTGGACGGGCAGTTCGACATTATCAGCCAATTCTTCGAGCAATTCAAACTGACGCGATTCCACATCTAGCACGCGCGCCAAATGCTTGATACCGTCATCAAAGACTAAAACAACCTCATCACCTTCTTTCAGGCGCATAACCTGAAACATGTGCTTGCTACTTTCCTTGTCCTCGATAGTAACAGGTGAGATAGCACTTCCTTTGACAAAATACTGCTGCATGCTAGCCTCCAATCACACCAGAGATATCCTTGGTCTTCTTAAAGACACAGGAATTCCATTCCCCTTGAATCATGTGGGTCTCAAGGAAGAAACCTGCCGACTCAGCCGACTCGCGCACCATGTCCCACTTGTCCTTGATAATGCCACTCATGATGAGGTAGCCTTCGTCCTTAACCAAACGATAGGCATCCTCTGTCAGATGAATTAAAATATCCGCCAAGATATTGGCCACGATCACATCTGCCTCAACTTCCACACCCTTGAGCAAATCGCCTGGAGCTACATGGATGTTTTCCATACCTGGATTAAGCTCAATATTTTCCTGAGCGACACGAACTGCCACATCATCCAGGTCATAGGCAAAAATTTCCTTTGCACCCAGAAGGGAACTAGCAATAGAAAGAACCCCTGACCCAGTACCCACATCTAGCACTGTTTCGCCACCACGGATAACCTGCTCCAAGGCAAAGAGGCTCATCTTGGTCGTTGGGTGGGTTCCCGTTCCAAAGGCCATACCAGGGTCCAGCTTGATAATCTTTTCTCCAGCCGTCGCTTCATAGTCTGTCCAAGACGGCACGATGGTCAAATCATGAGTGATGCGAGCGGGTTCATAGTATTTCTTCCAGTTGTCTGCCCAGTCTTCCTCCGCCAAGGCAGTCGTCCCCATCTTGACTTCCCCCAAGTCCATAAAATCTGCCAATTCTGCTAAGCAAGCATTCAAGTCTGCCTCAACCACTGCTACATCAACCGTATCAGGATAGTAGGCTGTCACCACGATTTCTTCTTGCTGCTCGACATCAGGGAAAATCTCACCAAAACGGTCGACATTCCCCACATAGTCCATGCTGTCTTCAATCGCAACACCTTGCGCCCCCAGCTCAATCAAGAGATTAGAGACTAACTCCTCCCCCTCTCGCTTAACTGTAACTTTTAACTCTTGCCATGTTTCCATTTTGAATCTTCCTTATTTTTCTTGAATTCCTCAATCACATCTGTGTAGTGTTCTTTCATTGCGCTATGAATCTGCTGTTTAAAAAAACCAAACGTAAGATAATAAACAAATAGAACAATTCCTGCTAACAGTATCAATAATAAAAAATATACTGAAAGAGGCAGCACGAGACCTCTATCACTCAGTAAGGGCATTACAAGCATTAATACCCAAATAACAGCCGTAGAAATCCCAGCTACTTTCATACCACTTTCTCTCTGCTTCTTTAACTTTAAATATTCCAAATAGATGAATGTAGCTTCTTCTCTAGAATATTGTCCTGTTTTTAGTTTGCGTTTAACTTCCTTGTTTAACGTCGTTGTTGCAATTGCAAAAATCATTTTACTTCCTCCATATAATCCTTCACTCTATCCTGCAACTGGGGCACAAGCTTATCTGAGCCAAGAAACTCCTCAACGCTCATCAGTCTATATCCCTGCCCTTCATCACCAAAGACAATCTTGTCAAACTGTTCCTTAGTCAACTTTCCCACTAGAAAAACGGATTTCTTCCCCTCAAAAAGCATACTTGGGTACACCTTGCTCCAAAGCAGACAATCCTCAGTCAGCTTAATTCCCAGTTCTTCATAAACTTCACGCGCCGCGCACTCAAAAGGACTTTCATCACCCTCTCGTCCGCCACCTGGCAATTCCCACATATTGGGCCAAGGGATAGTCGTTTTATCATCGCGTAGTATGGTTAAAATCCTATCACCACAAAATAAGGCAATCTTGCAACCTTGGAAATCAGTAAGTTCTATTTCCATGCTAGACTCCTTCGGATAATTCTTTCTCCAACTCTGCTAACCAGTTTTCATAATAACGTTTCTCATCCCGCACCAAACGGCTGGTCACCATGTTTTGTCTAGCAATTTTTATAGCCTTGTCAGTCTGAACCATATCTTTCTTTACCAGAAATTGATACCAGGCTTGCATTATCTGTGTATCTGCCATTTTTAGAGATAAGAAGGACTTGACTCCTCGATTGCTTGCATATTGCTCCGCTTTTTCGTGATCTCCTTCTAGTAAGGCAATGTGAAGAAGGTATAATTGGGAAAGAGTTTGAGACATTGGATTATCTGTTTTATCTAATAAAGACTGAAAGTGTTTTTTGGCAGCCTCTATCTGATTATCGAATATGAAAACCAGTCCCTGAAAAATTAGAACACTTTCTGCAAAACTCCCTCTCGCATTCTCATCAACAGGCATGATAAAGTCTTTCAAATCATATTCTTGAGGAGCTAGCAAGGTCTGGGCAGAATGCCTCAACACCAGGTAGGCGTATTTGGTATTTTCAGGATGTTGTAGCAATTCCCAAATTTTTGCTCCATCGGTAATCCCAACTGGCTTAGCATTGATGAGAAGAAAAGATACATTTAGGCAAATCCAAGTAGCCGCAAAATACCAGCTTCTTGTCAAAAATCCATACAATATCGCCAATAAAATCAAGCTAAGATGAACTATCAAGCCACCTGCAAGCATCAAGATGATTCTTTGATCACTTTCATCTTCTTGCAATCCAATATACTGAGCACCAACATTTTTCAGAACGGCTGTTCGACTAAGAGAAAACTTGCCTGACCTTTTGGTCAAAAGAAAATTCCCTAATCCAAAAGCCACCAGGCGATAGCCTGTCAGGTAACCGCAGACTGCATGTCCCAGCTCATGAAGGATAAATATCAAATAGATGCTGAAGAAAGTAAATAGGTAGCCTGGAACAAAGACAAACGAAAAATCTAACTCTTTAAAGGCTAGTGTCCCAAAAGCAAATCCTAGCATCAAAAAAACAAAGGACAGACCAGAAATAAAAGACAAACCTATTTTCTTCATATACTTCCTCGCTAGTTTCTAATACCTCGGATAAGGATAAAATTCTCCTTCTTCCAAACCAACCTTTCCTTCTTCAAAGACTTCTTGGTTCCATTCCATGACAAATTCCTCCGCTTCTGGGTCTTCCAAAAAGTCCATAAGGGCATCTAGCCCAACCTCTGCAGTATCTTTAAGGAATAGCACAAAATAAGCTAAAAATTCGCGAGAAAAACCTTTCTTCGGCAGATAAGGGATAACTGTCAAATAGTCTTCCTCATTAACTGTTGACTTAGCAGGATTGTAAAAGAGCACCGCTTCCTCAAATAGGATATCGTCCGATGACACCTCTCCGTCTTCATCCACCATCTCCACACCTGTAGCATTTTGCGCTTCCAACAAAAAACTCACTTCAACCGCATGATTGCGTTTGTCCCAACTAATCTCAAAGTCAAAGGGAAAGTTCTTCTCCAATTCTTCCTCTAAAACATCTAAAAATCCGTATGTTGCCATTTTGTCCTCTTTCTATGCGATTCTTTAATCGCCCCGAATACTCGGAAATATGCTAAAATAGATACTACCATCTTACCATATATACATCAGAAAATCCACGTTAGAAAGGACTGCTATGCCTGACAATCTCGCGCTTCGCATGCGCCCTAAAACCATCGACCAGGTCATCGGTCAAGAGCATCTGGTAGGACCTGGAAAAATTATCCGTCGTATGGTGGAGGCCAACCGCCTGTCCTCCATGATTCTCTACGGACCTCCAGGAATCGGCAAAACCAGTATCGCCTCTGCCATCGCTGGAACGACCAAGTATGCCTTTCGGGCCTTCAATGCCACTGTTGATAGTAAAAAACGTCTCCAAGAAATCGCTGAAGAGGCTAAATTCTCAGGTGGCCTTGTACTGCTACTAGACGAGATTCATCGTCTTGACAAGACTAAGCAAGACTTTCTTCTACCACTCTTAGAAAGTGGTCTGGTCATCATGATTGGTGCTACGACTGAAAATCCTTTCTTTTCTGTCACTCCTGCCATTCGTAGCCGTGTTCAAATTTTTGAGTTGGAACCTCTGTCTAACCAAGACATCAAAGAGGCTCTGCAAATAGCTCTAAGTAACCCTGAGCGTGGTTTTGATTTCCAAGTAGAGCTAGATGAGGATGCACTGGATTTCATCGCGACCTCTACAAATGGAGACCTGCGTTCTGCCTTTAACTCGCTGGATTTGGCTGTTCTCTCTACCCCTGAAAATGACAAGGGGATCCGCCACATCACTCTGAATATCATGGAAAATAGCCTCCAGCGGAGCTATATTACCATGGACAAGGATGGGGACGGTCACTACGATGTCCTTTCAGCCCTACAAAAGTCCATCCGTGGCTCGGATGTCGATGCCAGTCTCCACTATGCGGCCCGCTTGATTGAGGCTGGAGATTTGCCCAGTCTCGCTCGTCGTTTGACCGTCATCGCTTATGAAGATATCGGTTTGGCCAATCCTGAAGCTCAGATTCATACTGTAACTGCTCTAGATGCTGCTCAAAAGATTGGCTTCCCAGAAGCTCGCATTCTCATTGCCAATGTCGTGATTGACTTGGCCCTCTCTCCAAAATCCAACTCAGCCTATGTGGCCATGGACAAGGCCCTTGCTGACCTCAAATCATCAGGTCATTTGCCTATTCCCCGACACCTGCGTGATGGTCACTACAGTGGAAGCAAGGAACTGGGGAACGCTCAAAACTATCTCTACCCCCATAGCTATCCTGGACACTGGGTCAAACAAGATTACTTGCCAGAAAAAATTCGAGATCATCACTACTTCTCTCCAGAAGATACTGGCAAGTACGAACGGGCCTTAGCTCAACGCAAGGAAACCATTGATAAATTAAGAAACTTGTGAAATCCTTTTCAAAAAAAATAATTTTTCCTCTTGAATTTTTTTAAAAAAGTGGTATCATATAAATATAGAAACGCTGTGGTGTACGACTTCACACTTAAGTGTTGACCGACTATTTTTTGTATTATTAGGGAAACAAAAGACTTCTAACAGCGTGCAAGCCGTGTCACGCGGAAGCAGCTTCAGTTAGAGCGAGTTGCCCACCTGCTTAATTGCGCGGGTTCAATACAAATCGTGAAGTTTCGGCACCAATACAGCTTTTTTCTTTGCCTCCTTAGCTCAGCTGGCAGAGCAGCGGACTCTTAATCCGTGGGTCACAGGTTCGATCCCTGTAGGGGGCATCTACATACAACAGGAAAAAGCCTTGATAACCAAGGCTTTTTTGCTTATCTATAACTGATTTGCCTCATCATTTGCCCCACTTTTAAATCTATCTTTTCTTTTTGAATCAAATTACATCTTAACAAATAGTGTAAAGCCAGTTACTTTTGCTTTGATGCCATACAATATTTTCATGTAGAGAAGACAAATTTTATCTTCTCTTTTTATTTTCAAAATGATAAAAACTGAAACTTCCAAATTTTCCATTTTGTTTATTGACATTTCCTCTAAAAAGGTGTATAATATTTTTATTATCAAACTATACTATACTATATAGGGGGTATTGAAATGAAATTTTCTAATCGTTTACTGCTATTCCTTGCAGGAGTTGTTTTTGTCCTTTTAGGACTTTTCCTATTTACAAACCCAGTAGCTAATCTTGTTGCTTACAGCTGGTGGATTGCATTTGGTTTACTGGTTTCTTCTATAGCAGCTATTTTAGGCTATTTCTCTGTACCAAAAGAGCTTCGCTCACCAGCTTATCTTTTCCAAGGGATTGTTAATCTTCTCTTAGCTCTTTACCTCATTGCCTATGGCTTTGTGACGCTGCCGGTTGTCATTCCAACTATTTTAGGAATTTGGTTAATTGTAGAAGCCATTATAGCTTTCTTTAAAGGCAATCGTCTGGGATTGATTTTCCCTATTATTGGCAACCATATCATGTGGATAGCGTTGCTTGCATTTTTACTAGGTCTAGTGATTTTGTTCAATCCAGTAGCTACAAGTGTCTTTGTCGTTTATGTCGTTGCCTTTGCATTTTTAATTGTTGGTTTCACCTATATCCTTGATGCCTTTCGTAAATAATCTAGCTGCCATTTTGGGCATATTAAAATAGCTGGGAAGTTACATTCTCAGCTTTTTCTGTTGCCTCCTTAGCTCAGTTGGTAGAGCAGTAGACTCTTAAGCTATGGGGCGCAGGTTCGAGCCCTGCAGGGGGCACATCTAAATCAACAGAAATAAGCCTTGAAACCAAGGCTTTTTTTAACGTCTAATAGCTTTTTGTAGAAAAGTATTTAAAAATAAAAGAGAAGAGAATCTCTCACTCTCTTCTCAGTATATCTTATTAAATTTAGTTTTTCTTAATCTACCTGATTTTCCTTTGCAACGACAAATTCTTTAACCAGTCGATAGATAACAGCAAATACGGGGGTAAAGAATATCATTCCAAGTAGTCCGAAAAGATTCCCTCCGATACTAGCTGCTGCAAGTGTGAAAAGAGCTGGCAAACCAATAGACTGACCTACAACTTTTGGATAAATAAGGTTTCCTTCAATCAGCTGTATAACTTGATATAGAAGAAGAGAAAGTAAGGCTTGAGTAGGACTCACTGTGAAGATAAAAATCGCTCCCACAACACAAGCAATCATAGGCCCTACATAAGGAATGAACGATAGCACTCCTGCAAAGATACCTGTCATTACTCCATAGGGTATCCCAAACATGCTGTAACCAACCGCTATCATAACTCCTATGATAACTGCTTCAATCAGCTGACTCATCAAAAATTGGTCATAAGTCTCTAGTGCTACTTGTCCAATGTAAGTCAACTTTATCACCACCTTCTCTGGAAGAAAAACTTTTAGAAGTCGACTCGTCATCGCTGCCAAATGTTCCTTACTGGATAAAAATGAAAAGGTGAAGACTATAATCAAAAAGGCATTCATCAAACTTGAAAAAATATTGCCGATATTACTAGTCAGACCTGATAAAAAACCTATCAAAGCTTGGCTAATAGAACTAGATTGTCCCTGTATGCCTGATACGATAGTTGACAACATGTCTTTGGTTACAAATTCCGAGCTGCCTAGCAATTTCCCAAGTTGAGTAAGGACTGTTGAAAGGACTGTTCCCAGCTGACTAATAGTCTGAGCTAGGGTTGGCAGCACCAAAACCAAAAGAGCAATCACGATTAAGATAAGAGCTAGGAAAACAAGTACCATGGCAATCGGACGACGCAACTCTGCCTTTACCTTCAATTTAACTAAGTACTGTTCAATTTTTTTCATAGGAACATTAAGCACAAAAGCAATAACAGCACCATAAATCAAGGTTGATGTTACATCAAAAAGAGAGATTGCTCCTGATATAAAGCTCGATGCATTCAGAATTACAAGAGCAACCAGCCCTATAAAAAGGATTAACGGGGTATATTTTTTAACTAAGTTCATAAATTTTCCTTAATAAACATGTTTAGATACGACTATACTATTTGGTTTTTCAAACTCTCGATTAAGGTAGGCTTGGTAAGTTCCTGGAGCGATAAATCCTTTGGGTGAGAGGATATCGGTGCCAGCCTGACCGACTATGGTATCAGCCAAGAGCACACAGTTTGTAGATAAGACAAAGTAGGATTTAAACTTAGATTTGATAAATTTATAAAGTTCCCCATCTGTCTCATGTCTGATTTTATAAGCGTAGGTGTAGTCTTCCTTACCATCACCTGTCATGATTTTATCTGCACTTGGCTCCCATGGAATCGTCAGTTGTTTCAATTCAGCCAACTTTTTCTGAACTGCTTTTTCCATTTCAGGCGTCAAATCTATCCCATAACCAAAAAGCGTTTTTTGACTCTCACGTTTACATAGGTCAATGTACTTGTCACGATCACAGAAATATAAGACACCATCTCCTACCATACCAAATAAGGTCTCAGATGACGGATCATAGTTGCCATAAGAAATAACACGGCCCTGATAGCAGATATCCACATGACCAATAGCTGAAAACAGGGAGGTCTCAGCTGTATGAACAAAAATTTCTAGCTCTGCTGTCTTACCAGACTTCACTATTCCAAGATGGATATCTTCTTCCTCATCAGCATTTTCCAGCATAAATTTGTTAATTTTTGCTAAAGTTCTTGCAGGGATGAGAGCGGCTAGGACAATAGGTAAGCTCATTCTTACACGACGTTTGAGATGGTTTTTCCCAATTTCCTCCTCAAACAAGAAACCATCACGGATATTGGACACACCATAAAGGAAAAAATAAGCCCCTAATACAAAGAGTTGAAAGACAGAATTTCCTGTAGAGGACAAAAGACTAGTCCCACCAAGAAAAACTAGTACGAGTCCATCTAGTAAGAGACGAAAACGAGGTCGAATTTTGTTTTTGCGGTAGAGAACATAGGTGACAAGGTTAATACTAGCATGAAAAATCTGATAAACTCCAATCACAAGAGCCAGAACATAAATCGGTATATCAGTCGCAAGATTAGAACCTAGCAAATATCCCAGCACTAACAATTTAACCAGTGCAACTCCCAAGGTGTCCGTTGACTGACTTTTTTTGAAAATACGTAATACTAAATCTAAGACCGTTGCTATCCAAGCTAAAAACAGAACCAGTCGAATAACCTTTACTGGCAACCAAGTCCCCGTGACCATCAAGATGAGACCTAGCAGAACAAACAAGAACCCCTGAGCAAGTAATTTCTTACCTGTCAGACCTAAAGATAGAATTTTCGCCATATAAAAACCTTTCAACAATAAAAATTAAACACTCCGATTAAACTGACTAGTAAATAGCCAACACTACAAACAGCCTGTGCCAGCAACATATGGTGACTAGAAATGACTGTAGTAATGTCACCATCTTGTCTTATGCACTTCTAAAATTTGTTATATTGATTAGAAGCCAGAGCTTATAAAAACTAGCTAAACTCGAGAGATAGACACAATTGCGACGAAAAAATGTATAACCAATTCAACTTGTTAAGGTAAGAAAGCATTATTTCCAATCTATTAATTATTCATCTATTACCTATTATGACACAATATTCCCTATAGTTCAACTTTTTACTTGTTTTTATATTACACGGACTAAAAAGTTTTCAACAGTTGATTGCATTTGTTTTAATAAGTTTTAACCTTTCTTGGTTAGATAAAAAAAGAACCATACAGTTTAGAATCTGTATGGTTTTTGCCCCACTTTTGTCCCATTTTTAAATCATGACATTGAAAATACCTAAAATCACTTATATTTCAATATTTTTAATTGCTCTCAATATGAAAGTCCTTTCCAAATCCCTGTAGGGGGCATCTAAATACAACAGGAAAAAGCCTTGATTTACTAGGCTTTTTTGTGTAGTCTTAGCACTAAAAAACGATAGAAAAAACACCCCTTCTGAACTGCACCCCAAAAGTTAGACAGAAAAAACCTAACTTTTGTGGCGCAGTTCATTCGCGTCACATGAAGTTATTTAAGCATATCCTTTTCTCTCATTACCATTTTCTGTTATAATAAATTGTACTTCTA
>CAUULS010000003.1:0-115046 GCA_963546055.1 uncultured Streptococcus sp. | reverse complement strand
TGAACCGGAAAAACCGGCTAATCCTGAGAAACCAGCTGAACCGGAAAAACCGGCTAATCCTGAGAAACCAGCTGAACCGGAGAAACCAGCTGAACCGGAAAAACCGGCTAATCCTGAGAAACCAGCTGAACCGGAAAAACCGGCTGAACCGGAGAAACCAGCCGAGCCTGAGAAACCAGCTCAACCGGAAAAACCAGCTCAACCGGAAAAACCGATTACTTCTTCATCTCCTGAAGAAGGAGTTAAGAACCTTGTCTTTACACTTCCAAGTTTGGAAATTGTCAATAAGGTCGTACCGTTCAAGACTATCCATCGCGAAAATGCCCTACTAGATAAAGGAAAAGAGCAAATCCTATCAGAAGGTAAAAACGGTCTGCTAGTCGAGTATGTTGAAGTAGATGGTGACAAGCGCAAAGTTCTCCAAACAGAATCGACTCCGGCTCAAGATCGAGTGATTGAGGTAGGTAGTAAACAAAGCTCAGTTGGAACAGAGGCTCCACCAGTTGTGACTCTTCCTGAGTATGTCCTACCAAGAGAGACTGAAAAACCTGCTCTAGTCGTAACAGAACCAGCAAAAGATGAAAAAGTTCCTGTTGCAACTACAGTCAAACAAGAAAAGGAAAAACAACTCCCAGCAACTGGGGAACAAGAAGCGAATGTCTTCCTATTCTTGGCAGCTATTACTTCTATCTTGTCTCTCCTTATCTTCCAAAAGAATTTCAAAGACTAATAAAATCTTTGATTGATTCTTTTCCATTATTTCAGTTCCCCCGTAGAGAAGACCAGATGGTCTTCTCTTTTTCTATCTCTAAAAAGCAAAAACACCCATAAATTTATATGGATGTTTTAGTATAAAATTCTAAAATAAGGTTATCATTGAGGATAGGTATTTTCAAAGTCAACTACGATTCCTAGCAAACGGTCATCTAAAAAAGATAGTGCTTCTTGTCTAATGTCTTCAGGAATGCCATAGTAAGCTTCGGCAATCCCTCCGCAGATAGCAGCGATAGTATCGCTATCTCCTCCGATGGAAATCGCATTTCGGATAGCATCCTCGAAATTTTCAGACTCAAAGAAGGCCTCTAAGGCCTGGGGAACAGAGCCCTGACAAGTCACATCAAAAGTGTAATCCTCTCTGATGTCGTCCAGAGTAAAGTCCATAGGATAGTAATTCTTATCAATATGGTCCCTGATTTCATCCATACTAGCACCATTTCGTGCCAAGAAAATTGCCACAGCCGTCGCTTCAGCTCCCTTTATGCCCTCAGGATGATTATGAGTTACTGCTGTAACCGCTTGTGACAAAACCTTGGCTTGCTCTATACTATCTGCCGCAAAACCGACAGCACTAATGCGCATAGCGGCGCCATTACCATAACTACCATAGGATTGAGGATCATCAGAAAAAATCCAATAGAAAAAGTGACCTCCATAACCACAATCTGGATAGTGTCTCCCAACCTCTTGCATGTACTTGACAGCATTTTCCGAAAGACGACTCCAATCTTCCTTGCTGGCCAATAAGGCTTTAGCAACCGCCAAAGTCATAATACTATCATCAGTCGGACAAGAATTTTGGGTGAACAAATCAAACTCTTTGCTTTTATGATTATCCGCCTCGAATCGAGAACCAACAATATCTCCAATAACCGCTCCTAGCATGATTTACCTCCTGCAACATTCTCTACTCTTATGAAAATAGAGTCCATTAAATCCTTTTGAAATTTACTTTATTATAGCATATTTAGACATTTTTCAGGGACTTGGACAGGCTCTATGCTTGCAGTCCCATATAGACATAGGTTCTCGTCCGTGTACAATCTTTTTTCCATCTCCACCCTAAAATAAAAGCGATGCTCCCGCCCATCCTTGGCATTTTCCTTGTTTAAGACGAAGTAGTTCTTCTGATTGATGGCCATGGTTCGTAGGATATCATCGATCAAGAAGGTCAAGGGAACATTCATGGCAGAGTATTTTTGGAAATCCTCTTCAAAACGGATATAATTATCTGAAAAATAATCCATCTGCAGTTTGTTTTCATACAGCTCTTTTCTAGTCATAAACTCCCTCCTCCCACAGTCGAATTTCGAGGACATCTACAATCTCTACCAGCCTATATCCCTCATTTGTCCTAATAGATAGAGTTTGAGGTGATAATTCGCTCACCTCACCGATGATCGTGGTTTTATGCTTCTTTTCCTTGACCACAAAGCATCCCTTCAGTTGCCCAACATAAAGCTGAGAAAGCAAGAGTAGCTTCTCAATTGAATTCAAATTCGTCGAAAAATCAACACGATTTTTTTCTTCACCAAGCGAGCTGGTATGCTCTGAGAGGAAAAAGCCCATCCACTTCTGCATCCCTGGATCTTGATAGTCTCGCGCAGATTGAAAAGGTAAATAAGAACGATCAATCATTGTAATCCGTCTAATCCTCCAGCAGAATGCCCACCAATCAGCTTGCTTCTGGCAAGACTCCTAGAGGCTTCTTCCAGTGCATTGGCCTTTAGGAGAGAAGTGAAACCAAATTGTTCCCGAATGGAGTCAATAGCTGTCTGGAGCCTTTCTTCTTTTTCTAACTTGTCAACATCATCAAAGAGGGAAATCAAACCAAAGGACTCGTCCACAAATCCTGAATAGTTGACTCCGACACTTCTGACCGCTCCAGAAGTGTATTTATTATGAAATAGCTTCAAAACATAATCCGTTAAGATAGCTGTATTATTGGTCGGTTCGACCTTCATTTGTGTGTGAATAGACGGCCTAACCTCCTGTTTAGAGAAACCGACATAGATAGAGACAAGGGTTGTTTTCTTTCCCGCCCTTCTCAGTCTAATAGCCACCTGCTCCGCCATTTCTCGGAGAATAATTTCGATATCCCGTAGCTTCACGTAGTCTCTCGGCAAGATTTGAGAATTTCCTAATCCCTGAGACTTGGCTTTATAGGGCATGTGAACATTGCTCTCATCAATCCCATTAGCATGAAACCACAAACGCAGGCCAGCCTGACCGAGAGCTTTCTGTAGCTGGTCTGGGTTGCTTGTAGCTAATTCTCTGATGGAAAAAATCCCCAGAGCATGCAAGCGTTTCTCCATCCGCCTGCCAATCCCCCAAAAGTCCGTTATCTTGGGAATGGCCCAAACCTTCTCTTCCACATCCTGGTAAGACCAATTGGCCCTCATGGTCGGGGTATGCTTAGCCTCATTATCTAGAGCCAACTTGGCCAGTAAGGGATTAGCATTGGACATGCCCACTGTAGAGTAGATCCCTGTCTGCCTCCAAATATCCCTCTGGATGCGGGCAGACAGCAGATCCAGCTTGTCTTTGCGAGAGAGACTCTTGTCTGGGATGAAATAGTTGAGCGAACTAGTCAGGTCAATAAAGCCCTCATCGATAGAGTAGGGATAAATATCATCTGGACTACCGTAGTTTTGAAAGATTCGTTGGATTTCCATATTGACTGCGATGTACTCGTCCATCCGAGGAGGGACAATCAAGGTGACTTGAGCCCAATCTTCGATGTAGCGAACATAGTCTGAGTCAGTAGGCAAGCCTTGCTTTCGAGCATTGTAATAGGAAAATTTGCGCGTTTTGATATCAAAAGGCAGATCATAGGCCCGACCAACATTGGACTTACCAAAAATCTTCTTAAACATGGGAGAGGAGGCTAGGATAAGACCAGTTGAATTATCCGCGCGACTCATGACACAAAGTGAGGTCTTCAGCGGATGCAAGCCCCTTTTCACACACTCGACACTGGCATAAAAAGATTTCATATCGACAAAGGCAATGTCACTTTTGGGCTCTCTGGAATAATCAAAGTAGCCCATAGGCTAACCCTCCATCGGCACAAAATTCCCAACGATAATCCCCACAATCCGAGGATCTTCCTCATAGGAGATGAAAATATCTTTATATTTAGGATTGATAGAGACTAGACGCAGGCCATCTTCCTCCCTATAAACCCGTTTGATATAGGTCTGGTTGTTGCAAACCACTGCATAAACCGCCCCATCATAATCAAATCCTGTTTCCCGAATCAGAGCCACCGAACCATTTTGATATTTAGGTTCCATAGAGTCCCCCGACACCCAGGACGCAAAATCATGGGCCAACTCCTCGTTAAAGTAAACCGTATCAAAATTCTGGTCATCGTAGACCGAAGCCCCTATCCCTGCTGACATGCGTTCATAGACACGGTACTCATAGAGGCGCTCTGGCATGGTCGCCACCTTCTGAGTTTGTTCTTCTTGAGCTAGGTTGCGAGCATAAAGCACAACCTTGTCCTTCCCTTGCTTGGAGAGACTATTGTAGAGACGAACAATCTCGATCTGAGTGAAATATCCCTTTGCCACCTTTAAAATATTTTCTAGCTGGGTAACCTTCTCCTTGGATGGTTCCTTAATTCCACGTTCCCAAGCCGAGTAAGCCTGAAAACTAATCCCCAGTTTCTCTGCAATTTCCTTCTGTGTCAATTTTAACTCTTTTCTCCGAGCCTTGAGTTTTTCTGGTTGGTACATGATTCACCCCCTAGTGTGATGTTTTATTGAGAATACCTCTCTTAGAAAGACAAATCGACGGTTGAGCTTACACCTCTAAAACTCAACCAATTTGATTTAATTTTATTATATAAAAAAAGTGGACGATTGTCCACTGGGAAAATCAAATTTTAACAGACACAACTGGAGGTTCTGAACAAAAAAACATCCAAGAAAACATTCTTGAATGTCTGGAAACGTTGATATAATCGTATTGATTAACGTTTTGAGAATTGTGAAACTTTACGAGCTTTCTTAAGACCTGGTTGGGGCACCACTTATTTCATCTAATTTCAAAGTGCTTTAAAATCAACGTTTTTATAAGTTTTCAAAAAATAAAATTTCAACTAATTTCAATCAGTTTCATTAAAATAAGGTAAACTTTCATAAAAAATAAGCAAAAATCGAACCAGAATATCAAAAGTTTCCCTTATATAAAATTTTTACATATATACTAATTTGTTTCCACTCATTAGAAAAGAGAGCCTCTGCTCTCTTTCTTTTTATCTATTATATTTTCGTTTTCCTGCTAAAGCGAGGAGTCCAAGACTTGCTCCAAGCAATGCTAAAAGTCCTGAATCCTTCGTTCCTGTATTTGGAAGTTGTTTCTTAGGTTCTGCTTTTGCATTTGTAGCTTGTGCAGGAGCTTGATATGTTTTATCGTCTTTAGTTCCTACTGTCGCAACTACTGCTTTATCCTTAGCCTTCGCATCTACGATGTCAACAACTTTACCGTTATCGTCAGTAACTTCCTTAGGTTGACCACCTGCTTTACGGATTGCATCTGCTTTGTCTTTCAAAGCTTGCAAGCGTTGTTGTTCAGCAACTTGTGCATCATGGTCGGCTTTGAGTTGTTGCAAGATAGCAAGGATACGAGCCTTATCTTCAGCGATACCCTCTAGGCGAGCCAACTCTTCCTTAGCAGTCTCTAACTCAGCACGGAGTACACCAAGCTTAGATTTAGCATCAGTAAGCTCTTTGTTCAAAGTCTTAAGGACTTCATTACGCTTAGTAAGGGCAAGTTCAAGAACTGTATAAGTGTCAGTAGCTTCTTTAGATGCTTCACGTTTGCGAGCAAGGTCTTCACCAGCTGACTTACGAGCCAAGACTGCTACATCATGAGCCTTAGTAAAGACTTCCAATTCACCCTTAGCAGTAGCAAGAGCATTGTCTGCGTTTGATTGTTCAGTCTTAGCATTGGCAAGAGCTGTTTTAGCTTCAGCGAGAGCCTTAGACTTGTTAGTAGCATTTGATTTAGCTAATTCAAGAACTTCTTCGGCAATTTTTAGGGCTTGTTTATCTTCAGCCAACTGAGTCTTAGCTTCTTCGAGAGCCTTTTCAAGAGCTGGGACGTCAATCTTGTTCATTCTGATGTTAGAAAGGTGTGAACGAGCAGAGTCAAGAGCAAGGTCAGCTTGACTGTACTTAGTTTTAGCAAGATATACTGCATTTTCAGCATCTTTGACCTCTTGATAAGCGTTGACATACACTTTTTGAGCTGCTTCAACTGCCTTTTCATCTACTTTTTGAGTAGTTGTGGTAGTTGACTGAGGAGCTGACAAAGTGATAGATGCTTCGTAGCCTTTTGTTGTGTAGCTACCCAGATATCCAATACCTGCACCGATATTGGTTTTATCAGCATCACGCAACCCAAGAAGAGAAAGTGCACTGCTGTAGCGCTCTTCGCTTGAGGTGTTTTCATTAACACCCATCAAGGCATTTACAATACCCTGATACATGACCTGCTTAACGTGAGCCATAGTGGTTACTTTCTTACCAAGACCTAGGAAGTCTGGAATCATTTTAGAACGAATTGCAAGGGATGGAACAGTCACATTAGACTCTTTCTTAGCAAGTTCGTACTTTTCTTTGATACCCTTAGTGTTGTGTTCGCTGTAAACACCACTATTGGCGCTAACAAAAGCATTAGCGTAGTTGTTAAAGGCTTCAGCCAATTTAAGAGAACTATCACTTACTTTAACAGGCTGAGTACCAAACTTAGCACGCAACTCATTAATGATTGACGCTGCATAGGTAGCCAACTGGATTTGTTGCTCTTTAGTTAGGTGTTGGAAATCAACAATCTCAGTTGCATCTTTGTCTTCTGAGCCGTAAGGAACTCCATCTAATTCCCCTGTAGAGTTAAAGTCTTTAAGGGATTTTGCACCTACCCCTGTTTCTTCGTCCATGTAAGGGGTCTTAAGGGCTGCCTTACGAACTGCATCTGCAGTACCTGTACCGTTAGCAAGAGCCTTGATTGCGTCGATATACCCTTGGGATAGAGCTGGAGAATAGCCTACCTTATAAGGAGTCTTCTTATCAGCAGAGAGTAAGCGATACTCTGTTTCACTAACAGTGGTTGTTTCGGTAACACCTTGTTTAGCTATGTCAAGAGCTGATTTAGCTTTTTTGAGGGCATCTTCTTTTTCAGATAGGAGAGATTCAGCATTATTACGGTCAATAGTAGCTTGTTTGAATTTAGCTTCTGCAGAGGTTACCAAATTTTGAGTGTCTTTGATAGCTTGGTCTTTATTTGCAATAGCTTTCTTACCGTCGTCAAGCTTCTTCTGAGCTTCTTCTACCTTTCGCTCATCAACCCTAACTTGTACAGTAGAGGTGTAAACATTCTTTTCGAGTTCACGAGTATCAGTAGTAGATGATGAAAGAGAATCTACTTTCTTCTGAGCGTCAGCAACCTTATTAGATGTAGCAGTGGCAGTTTTTTCAGCATTTGCTACTACTTTTGTTTGGTCAGCAACCTTTTCAGCAGTAGTCGAAACAGACTTATTAGCATCAGCTACAGTCTTCTCAGCTGTAGCAAGCTCGCTGGCTTTCTTGTCAGCGTCAGCCTTAGCCTCAGCTACCTTTTCAGGTGTAACAGTCTTAGCTTCTTCTACCTTCTTAGTAGTGTCAGCGATAGTCTTTTCAGTTTCAGCAATCTTAGTTTCTGTAGATGCAACTACTTCTTTTTGCTTAGCTACATCCTGATTAGCCTTATCTGATTCAGCCTTAGCCGTATCTACATCTTGTTGAGTAGGAACTTTAGGTTTAGCCTCATCCTTAGCAACTACCTTAGTTGCAGGCTCATTAACTGCTACCTCAGTCTCGCTAGCAGATACCCCATTAGCTACCCCAAAAGCCGAGATTGCAAGCGTTGAAATAACTGCACCTGTGCGCAATTTTTTGATGGTTCCGTGACCTTGTGTGTGTGATTCCATCATATAAACTCCTTTTGATAGTTTTATAGTCCTATTTTATCACATGTTGTAGTATTTTAAAACTATATAACTGTTTTTTTCTCTTTTTAAGTAGTTTTTAAAGGACACAAATTCCAGTATGATAGGATTTAAAGAGGTACTGAGATGACAAAAACGAACCTACAATCCTATATCAGCAAGCGAATCCGCCTACTGAGATTGCAAAAAAATATCACCCAACAGCAACTAGAGGAGCTGGCGGACTTACCATTAAAATACACGTACAAACTAGAAAATCTTGAGCCTAATATAAAAATAAAAACATTACAAAAAATTATGGATGCACTTGATACAGATATAGAGACTTTTTTCGATATATCCGTAACCGAAAGCAATCCCTTAATAAATCAGCTAATATATAAAATTAAGGAACTAACACCTAGTAAACAAGAACGAGTTCTCAAGCTCATGATACAGCTTATTGACGAAATAGAAACATAAACCAAGTCACGAAAAATTGACTTGGTTTTATTTTATTCTCCTGTAAATAAAAACCGAATATTCTTTGCTATGGTTAAAAATTTCTAAGACCCTAGCGTAAATTCTTTTCCCCTACCGAAAATGAATAATCAAAACAACCTAAAAAATAGGTATCCCAGCGAAGAGGTCTAACTACCTGAGCAAAATAAGAAGAGTCTGACGAAAATTTAGAACAACATCATGCTATAATATATATCCACTGGCGTAAGTTTTTGACTACCTGTACTATAATATTTATACAATGGCGTATTTTTGAGATAATTTAATTTTTAATATTAAAATGACGTAGCTGAAGAAATCCCCTTGCGATATAGTAAGTGAAATTAAACGTTTGGGGTGATGAAAAATGTACTATTTGAGTTAAATTGATAACATTTAATAACTTGTTATCATCAAAGATTAAAATCACTTGTCAGCATTCTAAAAAGTCTGACCACGCAAAGACAAAGAGGAATTAACGTGTCAAAAGAAAAAAATTTAATCGTCGGCAACCACGAAAGCGCAAGAGCATTTTTAAATGCTTTATCAACTTCTGTTGATATCCCCTCAGAAATCAAAGTAGTTGATACAAATAGCGGAATCATCAATGAAGGTCAAGAAAATCAACGTTCATGGGCATCTCTTACATGCGTAGATGTCGAACTCTATGAACAGTTCTCCAGCATTGCTCAAGAGGCTTACTGTCCAACATTCAAAGTCAAGCTGAAGAACTATCAAAATGAGAATTTAGATGGTTTGATAAACGCTGATATCGTACTTAACAAGTATGACTTGTCATTTGTTCTTGACAAGTTGAAGCAACCAGTCGGACTCGCTCTTGTAGCTGAGCTTGCTGATATTTCATTAAGATAAGTGACGAACATAGTGAGTTATCATCTGCATTGTGTAGATGATAACTACTCACTATATGACGAGGTAACATATATGCTAATAACAATATTACTCTATCTGTTTCTTATACTGCTTCTATGGCAAAGTGTGAATGTTCTGTTCATCTATCTAAAACGACAGTTTCTCATTGTGTCAGATGAGGTTGTTAAGAGAAATGAAAAATTATGGGAACAATGTCTCTTATTGACAGGCAAGCAAGTTAAGATTATAACAACATTGATCCGAAATATCACTATCTGGTTGTTGAAGAAGAAAGCTGATGAACAATTACAAGCTCGAAAAGCTACTGTCTTACAAAACGTAGTTAACCATCTCAATCAAAACTTATTTCATGATTTACAGTTAAAAACTATAAACCCTGCTACTACTGGTGGTGTAGATGTGTGGGTCTATCTAGTAAACAACTTAGATGATAATGATAAATTCTCATTAGAAAACTACTTCATAGGAGTTATTTCTAAATACACTAGTGAGTTTGCATTAGATGTACTAACTGTTGAACAGGTCGCAGGCGCTGGTTGGATTGCTAAATTCGATGTCAAAACAATTGAAGAGGCAACATACAATCGTATGGCAAGACAGACTGAAATCAAGCAAGAAGAGGACTTCTAATATGATTAAAAACGTTTTTGAAGTCAACAACAGAGGTCAACCCACTCCTGTTTCTATTGACATAAACCGATATTTCGCTTTAATAATCGCAGGCCCATCAGGAGTAGGCAAGTCAACGTTTTTGCGCAGGCTGGTAGGATTGATTTCCTTTTATGACGAAACTGCTGAAGCATATTTCATGGATTTTAAAGCTGATGAAGATATGTTTTCAATGACCGGCAATCATGTTGCTAGAGGTTTTGACTGTTTAGAACTATTCGAAACAGTCTACCAACGCTTTTATGCAAGACTAAATAAACAAGAAAATATTGCTCATAATCTCTACCTAATTTTCGATGAATGGCAGGCTTTCCTTGCATATCTCGAACAAACTGATAAGAAGAAACACAAAGATGTTTTATCGAAAATGTTGATGATGAATAGCATGGGTAGAAGTCTAGGTTTACGAATCATTTTATCTAGTCAACGTTTCTTGATGTCTGACCTTCCGGGGCGCTACAATTTTAATTGTGTCATATCCTTATCAACTAGCTTTCTGTTAGCAACAAACAACAGGCAACTCCTTTTTCCTGATATGGAAAAAGATGAAGTTGTAGTAAAACCCCGAGGATATGGTTATTTTCAACTTGAGGGAGAATCTGTCAAGATGTTTCGCACTATTCAAGTAAGAGACGAAGAACGGTTAAACCAGCGGATACAAGAGCTATTTTCAAGATATAGCTAGCGCTTTTTCTGCTACACTTGTTTGATGCGACACTGACCTTACCTTGGGGTTTCATCGGTATAGGTGTTGGCACGACATTACCAGCAGAAAAATGCCTATTCACAAGGGCTTGAGGGGTGGAGATTTTTTAAGCGCAACGATGCCGAAGGCAGGGAGTGAAGCGCCAAAAAATACTACCCCGTCCCTTGTTGAATTGGCAAGCGTTCTCGGTTCGATAGGGTTCCATCGGGCAGGAGAGGCTGGGGTTTGGGGCAAAGCCCCAAGAGAAGATTTATTGGGGTTACTACGACCCCCAATAAATCAATAATCAATAATCATAGAAAGAAGACAAAATGGCGAAAGAACAACGTTCTAATAAATGGGCTTTTCTCATCTATAAAGAAAGTGTACCAGAAAATTATTTAGATATTCTCGAAGAGTTACACATTCCATTTATTCTAAGTCCTTGGCACGACAAGGATATAAACAAAGAAACGGGAGAATTTAAGAAAGCACATAAGCATGGAGCATTCTACTTTGATTCTCTCAAAAGCTTCTCTCAGGTGTCAGAGCTTATCAAAGATAAACTAAACGGTCCTAGCCATGTGGAACCTGTCATGTCACCAAAAGGTATGTACGATTATTTCATACATGCAGAAAACCCTGAAAAAACTTTATACAATATAGAAGATATTGAATCAGGTTGCGGATTCGAACTTGATAAGTTCTTGATAGAGCAAAATTCAAATTTATTTCTAGAAACTGTTATCGATGTAATCACCGATAACGATTTTACCGAGTTCGAAGACTTAGTTCACTACGCTAGAAATAAAGATATTTCACTACTGGGATTAATAATTGAACGAACCTACTTTTTTACAAAATTTTTAGATTCTAGACGTTATAATCCCCAAAACAACAAAAAAACCTCCTCAGAAGATACTTTGGTGAGCAATACTGATGAGGCAAATACAGATGATTAAAAATCAACTGATACTTCAATTATAGCACAATAGGGAGAAATAACTTATGCAAGTAATTCTACCAGATGAACAAGTTAAACAAATTCAGCTCCTACTTGCTGAACTTATCACAAAAGAAATTGAAAAGAAACTGCACCATAGTAACCTTGAAAGCCCATTTTTAAACAAACAGCAGGCTTGTCACTATCTAGGCATCTCAAACAATACTCTAGATAGTTGGATCAAGAAAGGACTGCCTACAATAAAAATAGGCAAGACTATACGATTTAATAAAGAAGCCATTAATTCATGGCTTTACTCACAAAACTAGAAATATCTATATTTTTGTTTTATAATAGTCATGATATTTTCTGGTTCGATACACAAGGAGGATATCATGCCTATCAGTAAGACAAAGAACGGTACTTTTCGTTTAAAAATCTATATCCCAATAGAAGCACGAATGCCACTTGGTATTGTTAATAGCAACTATTACGATAAGCGATTTAAAACAAGGAAGGAGGCAAGACAAGCTGAGATAGATTTGCTTACTAAATTAAATCAAATAGAGGATAATGAATCTTCAGGACTAGTAAAAGGAGATATTCTTTTCTCAGACTTCTATAACAATATCTGGTGGAAATCTTATAAAGAAGGACAAACTACATCTACTTCTAAACCACCAAGTAGGTCAACAGTTGCTAATACCAAAACCTGTTTTGAAAAACATATACTACCACTTCTTGGAAACTATACGATACAGTTTCTAAATCAAAACAAACAGGTTATCCTAAATCTAATGACGTCTAAAGCTAATGAATATGCAAACTTCAAATCTTTACGTAGCTATGTGATTTCTATTTTTGACTGGGCAGAAGAACTTGAATATATAGAAGCTAATAAGGTTGCAAAAATATTAAGAAGAATAAAAGCTACTAAAAAGATTCAACTTGCAGAGTCAAAGAGAGAGGAAGATTTATATCTAACTCATGAACAACTCCAAGAATGGTTCTCAGCATTTCAAGAAGATTTAGATAATGATAAAATAACTCTGAAAGATTATGTTTTATTTTATCTCACTTTTTTCTTAGGTGATAGAAAATCTGAAACCTATGCTCTTCAATGGAAACATATCGACTTTTCAAAATCACAGATTCAGCTAATTCAAGCTTTAGATAGATATGGACAAGTAAAATCTACTAAGGGAAATAAGAAAACTATTTTCTCTATTTCTAATGACTTACTTCAGCTCCTTACCTCTTGGAAAGAACAACAAAAATATGAACTAGCAAAGTTTGGTATCATCAGTAATCCAGAACAATTTGTTTTTACATATATCGACACAAAAGGAAACATCAATAAGCCTTTACACGCTGACTATCTAAACAATAAAATGAAAAGCATTAGAAAGCGACATAAAGAATTGACACATGCTACACCTCATAAACTGCGACATACAGGAGCAACGCTTGCTAAACAAGCAGGAATGAGCTTAGAAGATATTTCTGAAGCATTGACACATAGCGATACAAGTACAACTCAGATTTATGTCAATACTTCGAATGTAGTTCCTATTGCAGTTGGTGCATTAGCTTTAGAATCTCTAAATCAATAAGGTGAAAATAAGGTGAACTTTGAGGTAAATTTTTCAAAAAAACACGAAAAAAGCACCCATGAGGTAAACTCTTGAGTGCTTTGAAACGTTGATATAATCGTATTGATTAACGTTTTGAGAACTGGCTAGCTTTACGAGCTTTCTTAAGACCTGGTTTCTTACGTTCTACCATACGAGCATCACGAGTAAGAAGTCCTGCGCGTTTCAATGAATCGCGGAAGTCTGGGTCTACTTGAAGAAGGGCACGAGCGATACCGTGACGGATAGCTCCTGATTGACCAGCGTAGCCACCACCATCAACGTTTACGAAAACGTCGTATTGACCAACAGTTGAAGTAACTGCGAATGGTTGGTTGATAACCAAGCGAAGGTCAGCGTGTGGGATGTACTCTTCAACATCTTTTTTGTTTACAGTGATTTTACCAGTTCCTGGAACAAGGCGAACGCGTGCAACAGCGTTTTTACGACGTCCAGTACCTGCATATTGTGCTTGTGACATACTTTATTGTTCCTTTCCTTAGATAAGTCCTGAAATATCAAGAACTTCTGGTTGTTGTGCAGCGTGAGTGTGCTCAGCGCCTACAAATACTTTCAACTTCATACCTTGAGCGCGGCCAAGAGTATTGTGTGGAAGCATACCTTTAACTGATTTTTCGATCAAACGAACAGCGTTCTTAGAGCGAAGTTCACCAGCAGTGATAGACTTCAAACCACCTGGGTACATTGAGTGAGTGTAGTAAACTTTATCAGTTGCTTTTTTACCAGTCAATTTAACTTTTTCAGCGTTGATAACGATTACGAAGTCACCTGTATCAGTGTGTGGTGTGAATGTTGGTTTGTTTTTTCCACGAAGTACGCTTGCTACAACAGCAGAAAGGCGTCCAAGAGGTACATCAGTAGCGTCAACTACGTACCATTTGCGTTCAACTTCACCTGGCTTAGCCATGTATGTTGTTTTGTTCATGATTTCTCCTATATGAATATCGTTTTTGTTTACAGGGCGGATGTTCCGGTCCGCGGGGTATTTGAAAGGTTCCGGGGCCTTACAAATGGGGTAAACAATACCGTCTACTATCATACCAAATTTTACTACTAAAAGTCAATAGATATGAAAAATAATTTTATCTATTTCCCCGTTTAAAGTCTAGAAAAACCTCGCTTTCGCGAGGCTCTCCTATTTGTAAGCTAAGGCACGTTTAAAGCTTTTCCATAGGCCTAGGTCATCTGTCTGAAGGACTAGGCTGGCATACATGCGGCCGATAAAGACCGTTGCAGTCACTGCAAAAACGACTGTAATCGCTAATGAAATCCAGGACTCTAAATCACTTGCATACCCATTAATGGCTCTAAATGGCATAAAGAAGGTCGAAATAAAGGGAATGTAAGACCCAATTTTCAGAACCAAATTGTCACCAGCAGCACCTAGAGAGGTTACACCGACAAATCCGGCTATAATCAAAATCATCAATGGCGACAAGGCCTTTCCTGAATCCTCAGGCCTAGAAACCATGGAACCTAGAAAGGCTGCCAAAACAACATACATAAAGAGGCTCACTAAGACAAACAATAAAGTATTGAGCGAGAAGGCCTCTCCCAAGTGGTTTAAAATACCAGACTGGGCCAAGATAGGGAGATCTTTGAAGAGAAGTAGCGCAGCAACTCCACCCACTACGTAAATCCCAACATGAGTCAAAATCACAAGAAGCAAGGCAATCATGCGAGCGTAGAAATAATGGCTAGCTCGGATACTAGAGAAGACCACTTCCATGATTTTGGTTCCTTTTTCACTAGCCACTTCCTGAGCAGTGACACTAGCATAGGTAATCAAAATCATATAAAGGAAGAAACCGAGACCTGCAGCCGCAATGGTTTGGACCATCTTTTTATTTTCTTTGGATTCGTCAATCTTCTCAGTAAAGTCAACAGTCTGAGCCAGGAGTTTTTCCTGTTCTTGAGACAAATTAGCTGCCGAGCGATTGAGTTGGTATTGAAGTTCATTGAGTTTATTGGTTACTGCTAGCTTGATACCTGTTTCAAGCGAAGTTTCACCATGGTAAACAGCTTTGAGGACACTGTCCTCTTGATCAATAGTTAGATAACCCTTGATTTTTTCATCCTTGATGGCGGCTTGGGCACTAGCTTCATCCTGATAGTCAAAGTTAATCCCATTGGTACCCTTGAGCCCTTCTGTTACAGATGGTACAGTTGTCACCACTGCTACCTTGCTATTTTTAGCCATCGAAGAATTTTGGAGATATCCGATTCCTACAGACAAACCTAAAAAGAGGAACGGCGAAATCACCATAAAGAAGAAACTCCAGGACTTGACATGTCGCAGATAAGTTTCTTTAATAACTACCCACATATTTCTCATACTTCCACCCCTGATTCTAGTTTAAAGATTTCATCGATTGTTGGAGCTTGTTGGTCAAAGGTCGCGATGTATTGACCTTGAGTGAGGATTGGGAAGAGTTCCCTTCCAGCGCTCTCATCATCTAAGATCAATTTCCAACTGCCTTGCTTGGTCAAGCTCACCTGTTTGACATGAGGAAGACTTTCCAGTTCTTCCTTGCTTCGTTCACTTGAAACAAAGAGACGCGTTTTACCGTATTGATTGCGAACTTCTTGGACTGGTCCATGCAAGACCACACGCCCATCTCGAATCATGAGAATATCATCGCAAAGCTCCTCGACATTGGTCATGACATGGTCAGAAAAGATAATGGTCGCACCACGCTCTTTTTCTTTTAAGATGACCTGCTTGAGCAACTCGGTATTGACTGGATCCAGACCACTAAAGGGCTCATCCAGGATAATCAAGTCCGGTTCATGGATTAGGGTGATAATCAACTGGATTTTCTGCTGATTTCCTTTTGAGAGACTCTTAATTTTGTCAGTCAATTTCCCCTTCACTTCCAGTTTTTCCATCCATTGAGGGAGTTTTTCCTTGACCTCCTTAGCATCCATGCCTTTTAGAGTAGCCAGGTAGCGAACTTGCTCAAGAACTGTCAACTTGGGCATAAGACTGCGTTCCTCAGGCAGATAACCAATTCGAGCATAGGTTTCCTGGCGAATCTCCTGTCCATCCAGACTGATCTCTCCTTGATAGTCTAAAAATTTCAAAATACTGTGGAAAATCGTTGTTTTCCCAGAACCATTTTTCCCGACCAGCCCCAGAATCCGTCCTGGACTTGCCTGAAAATCTACACCAAACAAGACTTGCTTGGAACCGAAACTTTTCTCTAGATTTCTTACTTCTAGCATCTTCCACCTCCGAAATATGTTGCACTTATTATACTCCTTTTTGATAGCCTTTACAAGGATTTATGTACATTTTTATCTTGTTTATCCTTCCTTAAAAACTAAACTTTCTAGGGTTTTTGAGTACCCAAGTGATAGACCAATTATAACTCAATAAAGTATAGCTGAGGGCTTTTACTCCCCAATTGTTCATTTTTGATCCTGAACTGTCTTCTTGAAACTAAAAATCCACCCCTAAGGATGGATTGATGGGTTAACGCACTTCTGCATGGACTCTTTCTTCGAGAGAAGTTTGGATTTTTTCCATGTAGCGTGCGACTTCTTCGTCTGTCAAGCTCTCTTCTGGATTTTGGAAGGTTAGGCTATAAGCCATTGACTTCATGCCAAGTCCTAGTTTTTCGCCTGAGAAGACGTCAAAGAGTTTGATATCTGTCAAACGTTTCACGCCTGCAGCTTGGATTGCGTCTACAACTTCTTGATGGCTAGTTTCTGCTTTGAGAAGAAGGGCAATATCACGGTTGACTGCTGGGAATTTCGTGATTTCCACGAATGGAGCAGCTGGTTGAAGGGTAGATTCGATGGCTGAAAGGTTAAGTTCAGCCACATAAGTTTCTGGGATATCGTAAGCCTTGGCAGTGACTGGATGCACTTGGCCAAGGAAACCAAGAACTTGGTCACCGAGTGAAATCACGGCCGTACGTCCTGGGTGGAGACTTGCAATCTCAGCTGTTGCTGTATAAGTCACTTCTAGTCCCAAGCGAGTAAAGAGCGCTTCAAGGATTCCCTTAGCATAGAAGAAATCAACTGGAACCGCTGCTGTTTGGAAGTCTTTTTCTGCAACCAAGCCTGTCAAGGCAAAGGCAAAGCTGTTGATCTCGTTTGGTAGGTCTTCTTTTGGATTGCCTGTTTGTTCAAAGACTTTTCCAATCTCGTAAAGAGCCAAGTTTTTGTTCTTACGAGCTACGTTGTAAGCAACTGTATCAAGGATACCTGAGACCATATTTTGACGGAGGACAGAACGGTCCACTGTCATTGGCCACATAAGTTCTGTAAGGTTGCTTGATTGGACCGTGAATTCAACTGCTTTTTCTGGAGTTGTTAGAGCGTAGGTGATGATTTCAGTCAGACCTGCTCCTTCAGCAATAGTACGAACTTGACGGCGCAATTTTTGTGTCGCAGTCAATTCACCGGCTGTACCGTCATCTTTTGGAAGACTGGTTGGCAAGCGGTCATACCCATAGATACGAGCGATTTCTTCAAAGAGGTCTGCCTCAATAGTAATATCCCAACGACGACGTGGTACGCTAACTGTAAAGGCTTCTGCATGTCCAGAAAGGCCAAAGCCAAGACGACGGAAGACATCTTCTACATCCGCGTAGGAAAGCTCCGTTCCAAGGACGCGGTTGACATCTGCAAGAGTTGAAGAAACTTCCACATCAGAAGTATCAAGTTCCCCTGCTGAAACAATGCCCTTACGCACCGTCGCACCTGCAAGTTCCACAATCATACTTGCCGCCGCATCAAGGGCTTCATTAACGGTTGCCACATTAATGCCTTTTTCAAAGCGAGAAGAGGATTCAGAGCGTAGGTTGAGGCGACCGCTGGTCTTACGGATAGATTTGCCATTGAAAACAGCTGCTTCAAGGACAACACGACTAGATTTTTCAGAGATTTCTGTTGCTTGACCACCCATAACACCAGCAAGAGCTACTGGTTTGTCTGCCACAGTGATGACCAGGTCATTTGTTTCCAAGTCACGTTCTTCACCGTCCAAGGTCACCAATTTCTCACCAGCACGCGCTTCACGCACACGGATTTCAGTTCCTTCAAAGGTATCCAAGTCGAAGGCATGCATGGGTTGACCAAAGTAGAGTAGGATGTAATTTGTCACGTCCACTACATTATTGATAGGACGGATGCCTTCGTTCATAAGGAGGTTTTGCAACCATTGTGGGCTTGGTGCGATGGTCACATTGTCCAAGATACGGGCCGCATAATATGGCGCCTTATCTGTGTCAATGCTGACAGAAAGGGCATCTGCTGCAGCTTGGTCTGTTTCTGAAAGAGCAAATTCTTTAAAGTTGACTGCTTTGTCATAGATAGCTGCCACTTCGTGAGCTACCCCACGCATGGAAAGGGCATCCGCACGGTTTGGAGTGATGGAAAGTTCGATGATTTCATCATCCAAGTCCAGATATGAGAAGACTTCCTCACCTGGAACGGCATCTTCTGGCAAGATTTGGATGCCATCTGCGAATGCCTTTGGTACAACAGAGTCAGAAATTCCCAATTCACCAAGTGAACAAATCATTCCAAGTGACTCAAGACCGCGGATTTTCCCTTTTTTAATTTTGTAGTTGTCAGCGATACGAGCTCCTGGAAGAGCCACCATGACCTTGATACCTGTACGCACATTTGGTGCTCCACAAACGATTTGACGGGCTTCTTCTTCGCCAACATTAACCTGACAAACATGAAGGTGAGTTTCTGGCACATCTTCGCAAGACAAGACCTCACCGACGACAATTTTTGAGAGACCGGCAGCAGGTGATTCGACACCTTCTACCTCGATCCCTGTGGTTGACATTTTTTCAGCCAACTCTTGTGATGGCACATCAATGTCCACCAATTCTTTTAACCATTTATAACTAACTAACATATGTAAGATACCAAGGGCTATGCTGAAATCTAGATGACTTTCCTAGATTTCTTTTGGCCCTCGTTTAGATCCTTTCATTTTGTGTTTTCCAGCCCGAGGCTGTCTTAGGAAGAGCTCTTATCTCTTACCATCTCTATAGAATAAAAGTTTTTAGCCACAACTCTGTGAACAAACTCTTTCTATAAAGTTACATTTAAATAGTAAAACTTAACTTCCCAATTAAGAACTATTTCATTCAACCTTCATAGAATGCTTAACTATTTTTTCACAACCACCTTGAATTAATTTTTTTAAATTTTGATAACCAGGATGATAAACAGCATAAAAACTAAGTTCAATATTTAAATCTGAGTTTTCTGAAATTTCTTCTATTAATTCTTCTATAAAAAAAATAAAATCTTTACGCTTACTCTTCGACAAAGCACCACAAACATATATATTTAACTTTTCTTCTTTTGAATCCTGGGACAATATTTCTAATTGTTCGATTAATTTTTTATACGATTGTTTTCTGTAGTCCTTTTTATTATCATCCTTTACTGCCGAAATTAAATTATCCATTACAGATTCGACAACATCAGAAAATAGATCAGTTACATATGATCCGTATAGATTCCTCCAAAATGTACTTGTTTTCATAGTTAAGAATCTTAAATGACGATCATTAATATTTGAATGATGAAATGAAGAAAAATTACTATCAGGGGATTGTTCTCTTTTAGCAGAGGGGTTTACCATAAGTATTATATTAGAAGGATTTATGTAGTCTTTTTGATGATTTTCAATAGCTTCTTCATAGGATATATTTTCAGATGTTGCTTTATCATTATTTTTAGATTCTTTATAAATCGCAAATGAAGATATATCATCAAACTTCTCTAAAAGTTTGTTATAGTTTTGTTCCGAAATCATAAAATATCCTCGCGTTTCAATCTTATTTAAACTGTTCTGAGAAGCGGATATCTCCTTGGTAGAAGCCACGAATATCGTTGATTCCATAACGGAGCATAGCTACACGCTCTTGTCCAAGACCAAAGGCAAAACCAGAGTATACTGTCGCATCGATGCCACTCATCTCAAGGACACGTGGGTGAACCATACCGGCACCCATGATTTCGATCCAACCAGTTTTCTTACATACGTTACAGCCTTCTCCACCACACTTGAAGCAGGAAACATCCACCTCAACAGACGGCTCTGTGAATGGGAAGTAAGACGGACGCAGACGGATTTGACGCTCTTCACCGAACATTTTTTGCACAATCAACTGAAGGGTTCCTTGAAGGTCAGCCATAGAGATGTTCTTCCCGACAACCAAGCCTTCGATTTGGTGGAATTGGTGACTGTGGGTCGCATCGTCCGTATCACGACGGAAGACACGCCCTGGTGAGATCATTTTCAAAGGACCTTTAGAGAAATCATGGGCATCCATAGCACGCGCCTGAACTGGAGATGTGTGAGTACGAAGCAAGATTTCTTCTGTGATGTAGAAAGTGTCCTGCATATCGCGAGCTGGATGGTCTTTAGGAAGATTCATACGTTCAAAGTTATAGTAGTCTTGCTCCACTTCAAAACCATCCACAACTTGATACCCCATCCCGATGAAAATATCTTCGATTTCTTCACTGGTTTGTGTGAGAACGTGACGGTGACCAACCGCAACTGGACGACCTGGAAGGGTCACATCGATGCTCTCGCTGGCAAGTTGTGCTTCAACTTTCTTTTCTTCCAAGAGCTTAGCTGTTTCTTCAAAGGCTGCTGTCAAGACATCACGAGCTTCATTGACGTGTTTCCCAATGATTGGACGCATCTCAGCAGAAACATCTTTCATCCCTTTGAGGATTTCAGTAAGCGACCCTTTTTTACCAAGAACAGAGACACGCAAATCTTGCATCTCTTTTTCATTTTCAGCAGAAATCTGCTTCAAGCTAGCCAGCGTTTCTTCGCGAAGCGCTTTTAATTGTTCTTCAATAGTTGACATAATTCCTCCATCAGTCGCTCGTAGATAAAAAGAAAACCACATGCCAAAAACTCCACTCGGAGCGTTGACACGCGGTACCATCCGTTTCATCTGACAAGTCAGACCTTCATTTCTAAATCCATGCGCAAGTGAATTCACCCAGTTTTCATATAGAGAGCTTGCAGTCACGGCTCTCCTCCCTGATATACTTCCCTTGAGTTACTAGTCTTGCAGATTCCTATTCAATTACTATTTAGTTTATCAGATTTTTACCATTCTTGCAAGACCTATCTCACTTCTGCTTACCTTTAAATCGCCATTGGAAGCGAAGCTTGTCATAGAAGGGAAACTCTATAAACAGGACTCCCAAGCCCACACAGAGACTGGCAAGGACGTCTGATGGGTAGTGAACTCCCAGATAGACCCTTGATACCAGCACACTAGCCAGATATAGAGCTAACAGGATTTGCACGATTTTTCTCCAGACTGGATCTTTAATCCGTTGACTGAGAATGACAATCAAAGTGCCTACCATCAAAGTTACAGCCAGAGAATGGCCACTTGGGAAGGAAAATCCCTTCTCCTCTACCAAGTGTAAGATAGCTGGTCGTGGGCGCTGGTAGATATTTTTAAAGGTCACGATTAAAAGACCTGCCAAAGCCAGATTTCCAAGCATGAAGTAGCTTTCTATCTTCCACTGCTTACGATAAAAGATAAAGGCTGCGATGGCAACCCAGGTGATAATCACTGGGATATCGATCAGGCGTGTAAGCGCACGGAACAAAACGGTCAAATAATCTGGCAAGTCCCCACGAAGGACAGTCTGAATCGGTTGGTCAAAACCGACCAGCGTTTCAGGGTAAAACTTAACTATATAGCCAAGAAGGACGAAAAGTAAAAGGGCAAAACTGCCCTTCATTAAAAATGTTTGTTTATCTCTCATAATGTTTTAAGGTTGGTTTCAAGAGGACGTATAACAACCAGAATGAAACAGCAAAGATTACACCCTCAATCAAGTTGAAAGGTAATACCATAGTCATGAGGTAGTTGGAAAGTCCCATAATTTTTCCAATATCAAAGTTGGCAAACTTCGCGTACAAAGGAACAGCATAGACATAGTTGAGAACCAACATAGCAGCAGTCAATCCAATAGTTCCCGCTAGAGATGCTAGTAGAAAACGAAGAGTGCTACGTTCCTTTTTCCATATCAAACCAAAAGCGATCACAAAAACTCCCAGAGCTACGATATTCATTGGCAACCCAATGTAAGTATTCACTCCCTGGCTATTGAGAAGCAACTTTAAGAGTGATCGTAGCAAGAGAATTCCGAGAGCAGCAGGCAAATCCATCACCACCAAGCCCACAAGGACTGGCAAGATACTAAATTCGATTTTGAGGAAGGTCGCCACTGGCAAGAGCGGAAAGTCAAAGTACATCAGCACAAATGAAATGGCTGATAAAATCGCAATGGTCGAAAGTCGACGTGTGTTTGTCATAACAGGTTCCTCCAATTTTCTATAAAATCAGAAGAAGTTGGAAAGGATCTCTCTATCTATTCTCACTTTTTATATCCCAAAAGTTCCCCCTCACTCTTTTGAGTAAGCGGTTGCAATTTATCTATAAACTCATCAGAACAGACAAAGCTATTCTTTCGTCTTCTCCCATCCAGACTATACTGTCGGTTGTGGAATCGCACCACATCAGCTTGCGCTCGCGGACTTATTTGGCTAAAATAGCTAGTCAAATTTACCGCCGGTCGGGAATCTCACCCTGCCCTGAAGACCCTTTAATCATAACAAAAAACGCTTGCAAGTGCAAGCATTTTGTCTATTTCAATTTATCCGCTTCATATGTGTGAACGAGCTCCAAACCAGCAAAATCTTGCTGGCGAAGAGCCTCATAGACAATCATGCAGACCGTATTGGAAACATTGAGGCTGCGAACATGTTCGTCATTCATAGGGATACGGAGAGCTTTCTCTGGATGTTCACGCATAAAGTCCTCTGGCAAACCCTTATCCTCACGTCCAAAGAGAAAATAGTGGTCCTCATCGCTTGCTAAATCTGCCTCAGAATAAACTTTTTCAGCAAATTTCGAAATCAAGTAAAGTTGCCCTTTCATCTGAGACATAAAATCTGCCAAATTCTCATAAAAATGAATCTCAAGCTTATCCCAATAATCCAAACCTGCTCGCTTCATCTTGCGATCATCAATGGGAAAGCCCATTGGTTTGATGATGTGGAGGGGAGAATTGGTCGCAGCGCAGGTACGCGCGATGTTACCAGTATTTTGTGGAATCTGAGGTTCAAATAAAACAATGTGATTTGTCATAATTGGCTTCCTTTTATCATTGCAAAAAAATAGCCACACTGCCCGGAGTCAAGCTCAGCAAACAGCGTGGTTAAGGCATCGTTAACTTACCTCACAACAGGTTTGAAGTAAATCAGCGAAACTACTTTCTTAGTATAACACTTTCAGAATCAATGTCAATAGAAACGACTTGATTTTTTTACTTTTTTTCATTCTATTCTCATACTCAGACATTCACTTTCAAAATAGCCTTATCAAGAGAGTAAAATCACTTCAAATCAGAGACGTTGTTATAGAAGTTAAGTATATTTATCTTCAAAAACTTGAAAAAGCCCTTTCTCCCCCTAAAAATCGCCTTGGCAAGTGCATTTTTTGCTAAAAAAGGGTATGATAGTTACATCATGAAAAAGTAGGTTTTTTATATGAAAATTGTCCTTGTTGGTGGAGGGAAAGTCGGTTTTGCCCTCTGTCGTTCACTAGTTGCTGAAAAACATGACGTTGTCCTCATCGAGCAAAATGAAGCTGTACTGAACCATATTGTCAGTCGCTTTGACATCATGGGCCTCCTTGGAAATGGTGCCGACTTTACTATCTTAGAGCAAGCCGGTGTCCAAGAGTGTGATATCTTTATCGCTCTAACTGAATACGATGAAGTGAATATGATTTCAGCGGTACTGGCTAAAAAAATGGGCGCTAAAGAAACCATCGTCCGAGTGCGAAATCCTGAATACTCTAATGCTTATTTTAAAGAGAAAAATATTCTTGGATTTTCACTTATCGTTAATCCAGAACTCTTAGCAGCCCGTGCCATCTCAAATATCATCGATTTCCCTAATGCCCTCTCAGTTGAGCGTTTTGCTGGAGGTCGTGTCAGCCTGATGGAGTTTGTTATCAAAGATTCTAGCGGTCTCTGTCAAATGCCAATCTCAGACTTCCGTAAAAAATTTGGCAACATCATTGTCTGTGCTATGGAAAGAGACCATCAACTCATGATTCCAAGTGGTGATGTTACTATCCAGGACAAGGATCGGATTTTTGTTACGGGAAATCGTGTAGATATGATGCTTTTCCACAACTATTTCAAATCACGTGCAGTGAAAAGCTTGCTTATCGTTGGAGCTGGAAAAATCGCTTATTATCTACTTGGCATTTTGAAAGACAGCCGCATCGACACCAAGGTCATCGAGATTAACCCTGAAAGAGCTCGTTTCTTTAGCGAAAAATTCCCAAATCTCTATATCGTACAAGGAGATGGGACTGCCAAAGATATCTTACTAGAAGAAAGTGCTCCCCACTATGATGCAGTCGCAACATTGACTGGAGTTGATGAGGAAAATATCATCACTTCTATGTTTCTTGACCGTGTTGGCGTCCATAAAAATATCACCAAGGTCAACCGAACAAGCCTTTTAGAGATTATCCACGCGCCTGATTTTTCGAGTATCATCACACCAAAAAGCATTGCAGTGGATACCATTATGCACTTTATCCGTGGTCGAGTAAACGCTCAGTATTCAGATCTTCAAGCCATGCACCATCTCGCGAACGGTCAAATTGAAACTCTCCAATTCCATATCAAGGAAGCTAATAAAATGACTGCCAAACCTCTATCACAGTTGAAATTAAAAAAAGGGGTTCTCATCGCAGCCATTATCCGAAAAGGAAAAACAATCTTCCCTACTGGAGAGGATATGCTGGAGGTGGGAGACAAGTTACTCGTGACAACCTTATTGCCAAACATCACCAAAATTTATGATTTGATTGAGAGGTAAAAAATGAATAAAAGTATGATTCGTTACCTCCTCTCCAAACTTCTCTTGATTGAGGCTATTCTCCTCCTAGTGCCTATGAGTGTAGCGACCTATTATCAAGAATCCAGTCAAGTATTTATCGCTCTCTTTTCTACGATTGGAATTTTAATCCTTCTCGGTGGTCTAGGCGTTTTACGAAAACCAAAAAATCAACGGATTTATGCCAAGGAGGGGGTCTTAATCGTTGCCCTCTGTTGGATTCTCTGGTCTTTCTTTGGTGGCTTACCCTTTGTCTTTTCAGGACAAATTCCAAGTGTTATCGATGCCTTCTTTGAAATTAGTTCTGGTTTCACAACTACAGGAGCAACTATTCTGAACGATGTTTCCGTTCTCAGTCGTTCCCTCCTCTTCTGGCGAAGTTTCACCCACTTGATTGGAGGGATGGGGGTGCTCGTCTTTGCACTTGCCATTATGGACAATGCCAAGAATAGCCACTTGGAGGTGATGAAGGCAGAGGTCCCTGGTCCTGTCTTTGGTAAGGTTGTATCCAAGTTAAAAAACACTGCCCAGATTCTCTATCTGCTTTATCTAGCTCTCTTCTCCCTCTTTGTGATTATCTACTACCTAGCAGGTATGCCTCTCTACGATAGTTTTGTCATCGCTATGGGAACAGCTGGTACAGGAGGATTCACCGTCTACAACGATGGAATTGCCCACTATGGCAGTTCCCTGATTACCTATCTTGTCAGTTTTGGCGTTCTGGTTTTCGGGGTCAATTTTAACCTGTATTACTTTCTCATGCTCCGTCGGGTTAAGGCCTTCTTTGGAGATGAAGAACTGCGGGCTTATGTGATCATTGTACTGGTATCTACAGGCTTGATCACCCTCAACACCCTCCACCTTTACCAAGGTGTGTCTAAGAGTTTTGAGATGGCTCTCTTCCAAGTGTCTAATATCATCACGACAACTGGATTTGGTTACGGAGATATCACCAACTGGCCTCTCTTCTCCCAGTTTATCCTCCTCTTCCTCATGGCAATCGGTGGCTCAGCTGGCTCAACTGCAGGTGGTCTTAAGGTGATCCGTGGACTCATCCTTACAAAAATTGCCAAAAATCAGATTTTGTCCATCTTATCCCCTCACCGTGTCTTGACTTTACATGTCAATAAAACTGTGATTGATAAGGATACCCAACACAAGATTCTTAAGTATTTTGCTATCTATATGATGATTATCCTCTCTCTCATCTTTATCGTCAGTCTTGATAGCAATGATTTTCTAGTCGTGACCAGTGCGGTTTTCAGCTGTTTTAACAATATCGGACCTATTCTAGGTACAACCTCTAGTTTTGCCATCTTCAGTCCCATCTCTAAAATCCTGCTCTCATTTGCAATGATTGCAGGCCGCTTAGAGATTTACCCAATTTTGCTACTCTTTATGAAACGCACTTGGTCTAAACGCTAATTATAATACAATTCTCCTTTTACAAGCTAATAAAAGGGGATTTTTTCTATTAAAAATGAGAAGACCATTCGGTCCTCTCCTAATTTGTTTATTTTTTAAGAGCTTCCTTGTATCGAGCAACTTCTGCTTGATTGGCCCAAACATAGTGACCTGGACGAATTTCCACCATAGATGGCTTATCTGTCTCATAGTCATGTTGATCAGGATCGTAAACTTTCAAGACCTTCTTGCGTTCCAAGATTGGATCTGGAATCGGTACAGCAGATAGAAGGGCTTGAGTATATGGGTGGACAGGATTGTTAAACAACTCCTCTGTCTCCGCCACTTCGACGATAACTCCCTTATAGATAACCGCGATACGATCTGAGATAAAGCGAACAACTGACAAGTCATGTGCGATAAAGAGATAGGTCAAGCCCAACTCTTTTTGGAACTTCTTGAGCAAGTTCAAAACTTGCGCACGCACAGATACGTCCAAGGCAGAGATTGGCTCATCTGCAATAACGAAATCAGGCTCCATCACAAGGGCACGGGCAATCCCGATACGCTGACGTTGACCACCAGAAAACTCATGTGGGTAACGGGTCAAGTGTTCTTTCAAAAGCCCAACTTCATGAATCATCTTTTGAACTTTTTCTTTTCGATCTTCTTCATCTTTGAACAAGTGATAGTTGTAAAGACCTTCAGAGATGATATAGTCAACTGTCGCACGCTCATTCAAGCTAGCTGCAGGGTCCTGGAAAATCATCTGGATACGACGAATCAAGTCTGATGATTCCTTGTGAGATTTTTTCCCATTAATTTTCTGCCCATCAAAGATAATCTCTCCTTTACTGGTATTATTTAGACCAATAATGGCACGACCAATCGTTGTTTTCCCACTACCAGACTCACCAACAAGAGAGAAGGTTTCTCCCTTGTTGATAAAGAAGTTGGCGTTTTTAACCGCGACAAACTTCTTACTTCCTTCACCGAAGGAAATTTCTAAATCTTTAATTTCTACTAATTTTTCAGACATTTCCTTCCTCCTAGTCTTCTAGATGAGCAAAGCCCATTTTATCACGAATCTTGCCATGCAAATCTGCAATGACCCCAGGTTTTTCAACTTTAGGAGCATTCTCATGAAGCAACCAAGTCTTAGCCCAGTGAGTATCAGTGACTGAAAACTGAGGTGCTTTCTGTTCAAAGTCAATTTGCATCGCATAATCTGAACGAAGAGCAAAGGCATCACCTTTCAACTCAGTATAAAGAGACGGTGGTGTTCCTGGAATAGAGTACAATTCCCCTTTATCATCAGCAAGCTGAGGCAAGCTAGACAAGAGACTCCAAGTATAGGGATGACGTGGGTCGTAGAATACTTCCTCAACGGTTCCGTATTCTACAATTTCCCCAGCATACATAACCGCTACTTTATCGGCAATACTTGCTACCACACCAAGGTCATGGGTGATAAAGATAATGGTAAAGTGGTACTCGTTTTGCAAAGTTTTAAGCAAATCAATGATTTGCGCTTGAATGGTTACATCAAGAGCCGTTGTTGGCTCGTCACAGATCAAGATATCTGGACGACATGCAAGGGCAATCGCGATAACGATACGTTGACGCATCCCTCCAGAATATTGGAAAGGATACTCGTCAAAACGTTTTTCAGCGTCTGGAATTCCGACCTTGTTCATATAGTCGATTGCCATCTCTTTGGCTTCCTTGGCTGTTTTTCCTTGGTGTTTAACGATAACTTCAGTGATTTGGCTACCGATTGTATTGATTGGGTCCAAACTTGTCATAGGGTCTTGGAAGATGGTCGCAATTTTAGCACCACGAATCTTCTCCCATTCCTTGTTAGAAGTCAAGGCTGTCAAGTCTTGTCCACGATAGTCGATACTTCCTTGGGCAATACGTCCATTGTCTTCTAACATCCCTGTAAAGGTTTTTGTTAATACAGATTTACCAGAACCTGACTCTCCTACCAAGGCAAGAACTTCTCCCTCAATAAGGTCCAGAGAAACTCCTCGGATAGCCGTCAGAACTTTGTCACGAACGTCAAATTCCACGACAATATCACGAGCAGTCAAAATTACATTATTTTCTTTTGTCATGTCTACTCCTATCTATGTGTACGTGGATCACTAGCATCCGCTAGGTTTTGACCAACAACAAAGAGAGATAGAGATACCAAGATCAAGGTTGTCAATGGAATCCAGAACAAGTAAGCGTTGGTCGTAACGTTTTGTGAGTAATCTGAGATCAAGCGTCCCAGACTCGGCACTGTTACAGGCAATCCCAATCCAAAGAAGGAAAGGAAGGCTTCATAAGAGATGAAGCTTGGCAACATCAAGGTCATCGTAGAAACAATAACGGATACCAATTGTGGCATGATATTTTTAACGATGATTTTAAAGGTTGGTGTCCCAAGTGTTTGAGAAGCAAGGTTGTATTCCAAGTCACGGTAACGCATGATTTGGATACGAATCATATAAGCAATCCCAATCCAAGTTGTCACACTCATGGCAAAAATCAGATTCCAGAAACCAGCACCGATTGAGTAAGTCAAGACAATGACAATCAAGAGAGATGGAATGTTTGAAATAATGTTATAAACTTCCATCATGACACGGTCAACAGATTTTGAAATTCCCCAAATTCCACCAACAATGACCCCAATTACAAGGTTGATAAAAGTGGCAATTACAGAGATAAGGATAGAGTTACGCGCACCAAACCAAACCCCATCAAACAAGGATTTACCATTACTATCTGTACCAAACCAATGTTCGGCATTGGGCTTGATAAAACGAGCGCTAAAGTCATTCACCTTACTTACATCGTTGAAGTCAAAATCTGAGAACATTGGATAAATAAAGCTCATCAAGATAATGGCAACCAAAATCCCCAACATAACGACTGTTGATTTTTTCTTTAGAAACTGTCTAAATACAGAACCCCAGTATGAATAGGCAGGGGCGTCAATTGTTTCAGAGGCAAAATCGTCACGTTTTACGAACTGAAATTTTTCTTTTCCGATTGTTGACATTATTTGCCTCCTTTCTCTGTCAATTTAATACGTGGATCAAGCATGGTCATCCAGATATCTCCTACAAAGAGTGAGAAGATAGAGATACATGTAAAGATAAAGACAAGACCAACTACCATTGAGTTGTTTGATGCCTTAACAGAGTCAATCAACATTTTACCCATACCTGGGAAGGCGAAGACGGTTTCTGTCAATGTTGCACCACCGATAACCCCGATAACGGCACCAGGAATACCTGAAACCAAAGGAACCATGGCATTTTTAAAGATGTGTTTGTTTGAAATTTCTTTTTCAGACAAACCTTTTGCACGCGCAAAACGAACAAAGTCTTGAGATTGCAAGTCAATCATATAACGACGGATCCAGATAGCCGTACTTGGTGCTCCTAGCAAACCTAGAATAACTGCTGGCAAGACATAAGAACGCCAATCTCCAGCACCCAAGATAGGGAATGAGTCTGGAAGCCCGATCGAAGATCCAATCAAGCGTACGATGTAAACCAAGGCAATCGTTGGAAGAGCAAGCAAGAAGGTTAGGGCACCTGTAGAGAAGCTGTCAATCCAAGTATTCTTGTGGCGAGCCATAGCAGAACCAAGAGGAATTGCGATAGCATAAGAAATAATCAAACCGATCAAACCAGCAACAGCCGAGCTTGCAATCATTGATGGATATTGATAATTGCTTTCTGTAGCTGTATATGGATCGTCTTTACCATAGTTAGCTACCTCACGCGCATCTGCTTGACTTGGTGATTTGTAGGTACGAGAGTAGATATCTACAGATGAAGTCTTTTTACCTGTAGGGAATTGAACTTCTGATGTCTTAGTTTGTCCCTGACCTTGTGTGATAACTTGAAGCACTGGTGTGTTTGCATAAGTTGGGTAAGAGTCACCTAAGTTAATGTTCACAAAGTTCTGGTGTACAAATGGGAATTGGTTGTTGAAATACAAAAGATACTTATGTTTTGTACCTGAACCAACCAATGACCAACCGATAGCAGGGTCATTTTCAAAACGAAGATAACGTTGCAAGTTTGGATTTTCAGGGTCCTGAATCTTGTTTGTATGATCAATATCAATCAAGTTGGCATAGAATTTGAAAACACGTTCAAAAATCGGAATTTCACGCGTAGCATAGAATTGACCACTTTCTGAGAATACACCTAGCGTCCAACCATTTCCTAGTTGGTTGATGTATTTTTCGTAGATTGCCTTGTTGGTATCGTTGGCATCTACTGTTACAGATGAGTCTATCGTGCTCGCTTTTTCTTGCAACTCCTTGGTATCGTAGTACTCGATATAGCCCATCCGCTCATAAACGGTATTTTCATAATTGTCCCGTTTATCTGGCGTCGTTGCAATCTTGTTATAGTTGGTATCCTGCTTGAAAATCAATTTCCGAGGAACCATCGTATAGATAATTGTGTAGGTCAAGGTTGTCACCAAGAAAATAGACAACAATGAACGCAATACACGCATAAAAATATATTTCTTCATATCGTTTCCTTTTAAAATCCCAAAAGAACCTTCTCCTCATGGAGAGAAAGTTCTCTTGAGAGTTATTTATTTAACGTGATTAGCCAATTCTTTTTGAACTTTTTCGTTTGATTCTTTTTTCTCTTTAAGCCATTTTTCACGAGCTTGTTCATAGTCAGCTTTGGTTACTACCTTGTCTTGTAACTGAATATACTTGAAGTATACATCTGATCCCTTATCTCCAGACTGACTATATGATGCTGTGAACGGTACAACACGAGAAATAAATGGTGCAGCACCAGTTGATGACATAGCTGGCAAGATGAGTGAGCTATCTGTCAACCAAGCTTGAGCAGCCGCGTATTTTTCATAACGAACATTCAAGTCGCTTGTTTCTTTAGCAGCTTCATCAACTAGCTTATCGTATTCTTTCAAACCAACTTGAGCTGCTGCAGCATTGTCTGCACCTTCGTAACCCATGTATGTTTTTGTTTGTTCAGCATTCGTTGTCTTCAAGATATCAAGGTAAGTTGATGGATCTTCATAGTCAGGGTTCCATCCAACGGCACCTGAGAGATCCCAGTCTTCTGCTGCTGCATTCGCCGCATAGTAGGTGATATTATTAAACTCATCTTTAGAAACTTGTTGGATATCGATGACTACATTGTCTTCTCCAAGCACTGTTTCAACGGATTGTTTGAAGGATTGGATACGTGCGATATAGTTTTTAGCAGTTTGGTCTACTGGGATATCCAAGTGGATAGGGAATTTCACACCTTCTGCTTCCAATGCAGTCTTAGCTTTGGCAAATTCAGCTTTAGCTTTATCGGCGTTAAAGAGTCCATCTTGACCATCAGCAAAGTTTACATTCTTCCATTCATCGCCATAAGCAGCCATCTTTTCAGTCACCAAGTCACCGAAAGTTTTTTCACCCGCAGAGACAAAGTCAGGTTTCACAAAGAGGTTACGAACGGCACGAGGAGCGCCTTCTTTACCATTAATTTGTGCTGAGTAAGAAGTACGGTCAAAGGCAAAGTTCAAGGCCTGACGGAAGTCTTTGTTAAGAAGGGCTTTTTTAGTAGAAGTCTTCTCTTCATCAGTTGTCTTAGAAGTGTATTTGTAACCTTGACGGTCAATATTCACACCCAAACCACCAATACCAGGTCCTGATGGGGTGTAGAAGATATTTTCCTTGTAGGTTTCTTCTACTTTAGAATAGTTTGAACTTGTTGGGTAAAGACGGGCATAGCTATAAGCTCCACTTGTAAAGTTACGTTCAATTGACTCTTGGTCTGAACCATCATAGTAAGCAAGGGTTACTTTATCAATATGAACATTATCTTTGTCCCAGTAGTTTTCATTCTTAGCGAACTCGATAGATGACTTAGCAGTCAAACCTTTCAGCAAGAATGGTCCATTGTAAAGCAATGATGTAGGGTCAGTCGCTTTAGCAAAGTCAGCCCCTTTTGATTTTTCAAATTCTTCGTTCAATGGCCAGAAGATTGCGTAGGCCATCTTAGAGTTCCAGTATGGTTCTGGTTGGTTCAAAGTATACTCAAGAGTATAATCATCAACTGCTTTCACGCCTACTGAAGAAAAGTCTTTATTGTTTCCAGCTTTATAGTTAGCTAGACCTTTAACTGAATCTTCTGCTAGATAAAGTGCTTCAGACTTGTTATCAGCCGCGTGTTTCAAGCCATTTACAAAGTCTTTGGCTGTTACTTCAGCGTACTCTTCTCCATCAGATGTCATCCATTTGACACCTTTACGAATCTTGTAGGTATAAGTCAAACCATCTTTTGAAACTGACCAGTCTTCTGCAACTGCAGGAGTCAAATTCCCATATTTATCATTTGTAAAGAGACCATCGATACCATTTGAAGTGGCAATCTTAGTACTTTGTTTCCCTGAAATGAGGTAATCCAATGTTTCTGGGTCAGCTGAATAAACATAACCATAATTTTTTGGCGCTGTTGAATCAGATGATTTTGAAGAACCGCAAGCAGCTAGTACTCCAGTTGCTAATAAAGCAACCCCTGCTGTAACAAATATTCTACTTTTTTTCACGTATGTAACTCCTCTTAAAAAATTTAGGCTTATTGACAATTATACCATAGATTTCTCAAAAAGTAAACGAATTTTCAGAATATTTAGGCGTGTACCCACAAAAAACTTTCATTTGTCAAATTTCTTTATCCTTTGTTTGCTATCTATCAAGTCATAAAGCAAACTTAATGTCCATAAAGCCTGATTTTCAGGTTTCCTTTCTCCATTTTCTCCCCAGTCAGAAAGGGCAATCTTCTAAATTGGATTTTCGATTAAGAAACTATTGACGTAAAATCATTTTCAAGGTATAATAATAAACGTTGAGGCGGTATAGCCAAGTGGTAAGGCACGGCTCTGCAAAAGCTTGATCGTCGGTTCAAATCCGTCTACCGCCTTATATCATCTGTTTTATCAGAATTCAACGAGACAGAAAGCCCGAAAAATCGGGCTTTTTTGTTACTCCAAATAGACAGGGATAACTGTATCTACTATCTAGATAAAAAAAGCAGTGACTTGAGTCACTGCTTTATTCTGTTTCTTCCTCAGGTTCTAGTTCTGTGATTTGAACTTTTACCTTGGTAACACGTCCATTTTTCACCTTATCATTGGTCAGGACAATCTGCTTGTTTTGGCTGACCAGTTCATAACTGATTTTTTCAGTTGTAGGAATCGTACCAACACCTGTCAAATAATAACCAGCGATGGTATCCACATCATCGCTTTCTAGTTCAACACCAAAGTAGTCGTTGAAGTCGTTAAGATTCATGGTTCCCTGTGCAATATAGGTATCCTCACCGATTTGGTGGACTTCGATTTCTGCCCTATCCGTCTCATCGTCAATTTCTCCGACAATCTCTTCTAGGAGGTCTTCCAGAGTTACCAAACCAGCCATACCACCATATTCATCGAGCAAAATAGCCATTTGATTTTGGGTATTTCGCAGCTCTTTCAATAGATCATCCACAAAGATGGTCTCAGGCACAAATAGCGGTGTTTGTAGGATTCGTTTCCAAATAATATTTTCAAAACCATCTGCATAGGCAGCGTTTAGCAAGCGCTTGGTATGAATCAAACCGATAACATTGTCTTTATCACCATCATAAACAGGAATACGCGAAAAATTTTGCTTTAAAATACTTTCGATAATCGTTTGACTGTCATCCTGAATATCTACCATAAAGGCATCTGTACGAGGAACCATCAGCTCACGAGCCATCAGTTCATCTAGCGAGAAAATCCCTTGTAACATCTCGATTTCGTCTGCGTCCAGTGTTTCTTCACTATTGGTGAGCATGTACTCTATTTCATCACGTGTCATCTTTTCATCGGCATCATCAAAGGTCATTGGTGTTAAACGACTCAACAAGTTTGTTGAAGCAGATAGCAGCCAGACAAAGGGACTGACAATCTTTCCAAGACCAATAATAATTGGTGCTGTTCGAATCGCCAAAGCATCTTTCAAATTGAGGGCAATCCGCTTAGGATAGAGTTCACCAAAAACAATGGAGATATAGGTCAAGAATGCCAAAGAGAGGAAACTTGCAATGGCATAAGCTGTTTCTCCACTCCCCATCCAAGAGGCAATTACTTGGCCAAGTGTATCTGCCAATTTTGCCCCTGACAAGATCGTGATCAAGGTGATACCAACTTGAATGGTTGATAAAAAATGATTAGGATTTTCAAGTACCTTTAACAAACGGATATAGCGTTTATCACCTTCCTCTGCTTTTTGCTCTACTCGGGCACGATTTAGTGACACCATAGCCATTTCTGTAGCTGAGAAAAAGGCATTTAAAAAGGTCAATACAACTAAAAGTACAAATTGCAGTAACAAATCCTGACTGCTCGGGTCTTCCATGGTCTTTCTCCTAAAATAGTATCTTGTGTTCCATTATATCATAAATCGGCCTAGGAATCACATTATTTTCTAATTTATACAATTGCTCCCTTATCAATGACGGACAAGGGAGCACTTTTTATTCCTTTAGATAAATTGTTTCTAGTTTGTCACTGTGACCTGACCTGTTCGATAATCAAGCTGGATGCCCTTTTGAACATTTGGAATCAGGACGTTGAACTCCAATTCGCCATCCGAAGACTTGGCTTCAATTTGTGAAGCGGATGGAACCAAATCCTCAGTTGTCGCATAGTGGAGAGTTACCCGATAACGGACTCTCTTATTCTGATCCAAGGCTTTTCTGACCAAACTTTCATAGTAGTTCTGCCCTGTCGAATCTTCAGCCTGAGCCTGGTTGGCCCACGCTGTCTGAACTGCGATATTCTTGGGATTGCTAGTAGAAGCATCAAAGCCATCTAATCCACCTATCAAGGCATAACCCAGTAAGTGCCCCCTATCTACTGCGTGCGTATAGGTTCCCTTTAGATTCTTGACCTGATGCCATCCTGGTGGCGTCCAAGAAGTCGAACCGTTGCCTGTCTCTTCACGATTTTTATACTGACGAGTGGCTTTGGATAAGAGAGCATTGGCAACAGTTGGGACTGTCTCTTTCCCGACTGGTTTTGTTTTATTATCCGCATAGGGTTTGCTAGAAACCTTGGCATCTAGGTTGGTTTTATTGCCATTGACGACAAAGGCACCTGCCCCATTCCATTCTAGACCACCTTTTATTTGATTCTTGATCGACTCGGTTAAGACACTTTCTGCCAACTCCTGACTAGGAGCTTCTGAAGCTTGTCTTTTCTGGCTAAGTTTGGTTTTAGGGGTGTTTGGCGCTGACTGCATCTGCTTGATATAGTAGCTACCAGCAGATAATAGTAAGAATATGAGTACCCCTATCAGAGCCTGTCTTGTTTTTTTGTTCATATCTCTCCTTATATCTTTAGAAAAAGACTGGTCCCCCAGCCTAATTTCCTGTAAATTTACTAATCAATTCCTGCCACTTTGCTGGAGACAAGATTGCCCATGGATCCTGTCCCTTTCCTAGAATCCCGTAGCCGATCATCAAGCCGATTCCTAAAGCGAGGAACCCCAGCAAGAGTACGATAAAAATCAACAGTAAGCGACGGAGTACATAGCGTATTCTCTTGTTTTTGTTTCTATTCCTCTTCATCCTTAACCTCAATCCGCTGAATCTTCGCTCCTAGCTGAGCTAACTTCTCATGGAAACGGTAGTAACCTCTGTCAAGGTGGACTAATTTACCAACAACTGTCTCCCCTTGCGCTACCAGACCTGTTAGAATCAGGGCCGCACTAGCACGAAGGTCTGTTGATAGAACTTCTGCTCCCTGTAAAGCCTGTCCTCCTACGATACGGGCTGTATCACGGATAATCTCCGAATGCAAGCCCATACGGCGCATTTCTTCCAAGTGTTGGAAACGATTCTCAAATACCGTTTCCACCATGGTGGATTCCCCTTTTGCGACTGTCATCAGAGCTGTAAATTGCGCCTGCATATCTGTTGGAAATCCTGGGTGGGGTAAGGTTTTTACATGAACAGCTTTAAGATTTTCCAGTTGAGAACGGACACGAATACCTTCTGACTCCTCCGTCACCTCTACTCCCATTTCAAGGAGTTTAGCAATCAAGGGACGATTATGTTCCCAGACTGCATCTCGAATGAGGACATCGCCACCAGTCATGGCTGCCGCCACCATAAAGGTTCCAGCCTCAATACGATCCTGTACCACATTATGAGTCGTTCCATGGAGTTCCTCGACACCAGTCACTGTGATTGTTTCAGTACCAGCTCCCTTGACCTTGGCTCCCATTTCATTAAGAAGGATAGCAAGGTCAACAATTTCCGGCTCACGCGCAGCATTTTCAATGACAGTCACACCATCCGCTAACGTCGCTGCCATCATGAGGTTTTGGGTTGCGCCGACACTAGGGAAGTCCATGTAGATATGAGCGCCATGCAAGCGTTCTGCCTTGGCTTCGATGTAACCAGCTGTCTGGCTAATCTTAGCTCCCATAGCTTCCAAGCCCTTGAGGTGGAGATCGATCGGACGACTCCCAATGGTGCAACCACCTGGCATGGATACCTTGGCATGGCCTACACGAGCAAGGATTGGTCCCAAGACAACGATTGATGCCCGCATCTTGCTGACATATTTGTAAGGAGCCTCCTCCGTGATGTCACCAGTCGCATCGACTTCGACAAGATGAGCTTCCTCATCAAAGTCAACCATGGCATTCAGACCTCGAACCACTTGATTCATGGTGAAAACATCTGACAAGATCGGTACATTCTGCAAGACTGTCTTACCCTTACTTGCTAGAATAGTCGCTGCCAGCAGGGGTAAGACTGCATTCTTTGCCCCCTCAATCGTCACACTCCCGACCAGACGATTATCACCACCTTGAACCACAATTTTTTCCATAGTTGTTTCCTTTACTTTTGATTTTATAACAGTCCTCTAAATGCTTCTTGCCACAATTGGTACAAACTGATAAAGAATGAACTCAAGATGTAGCCCATTACAATACTAAAGAAGCCTACCAACAAACGAACTTTTTTTGTGTTAGCAGCAGTTACTTTTAACACCTTTTCCCATCTCACAAGATCCTTCAAAAGGTAAAAACTCAAATAAATGAAGAGTATATGACTACTTAGGGTGAATAATAATTGAACCATTTGACTATTATACCATCTTATCCGCCTGCGCGCTAGTTTTCGATTTTTCTACGAATTAGGGGTTGTTTTTAAGGTAATCAATCGCATCCTGCAAGGTCTTAACGGGAACGATTTTCATCTCTGTTTTGATCGTTTTAGCAGCTTCTAGGGCTGTCTCATAGTTGCTTTTCGCATTGGGATCTGCTTTTTTTGCTTCCTCGGTGACTGGATTGTCAGGAGCAAAAAAGATGTTGGCTCCCTGACGAGAGGCTGCAACTACTTTTTTGTCAATTCCACCAATGTCGCCAACATTTCCGTCCCGATCAATGGTTCCCGTTCCCGCAACGATACGGCCATTACGAAGTCCGGGATCTGCTATCTGGGTGTAGATAGCTAGGCTAAACATGAGACCTGCACTTGGACCGCCGATACCAGCTGTTGAAAAGCGAATTGGAATGTCACTTGTCACTTCCGTACGGTCAATCAAGCCAATACCAATCCCATTTTTCCCATTTTCTAGAGTGATAATTTTACCTTCAGCGGTCTTGACTCTTCCGTCTTCTTCGTAGGTTACCTTGACCGGATCTCCTAGTTTTTGAGAGTTGACATAATCAACCAAGTCTTTGGAACTATCAAAGGTCTTATCATTAACAGCCGTCACTGTATCCGCAATGTTCAAAATGCCTTTGAAAGTTGAATTGTCCGTCACGGTCAAGACATAAACTCCGAGATACTTGAGTTCGATATCCTTACCAGCTGTCTTCAAGCCTTGATACTTGGCCATGTTTTGGGATGTTTGCATATAGAACTGATTGATCCGCATAAACTCTGCATCCGTAGAGCCACCCGTTGTCTCCTTGGCACTTCTAATATCCGTAAATGGTGTTAACCAAGCATAGACAAGATGCGACAGAGTTGCGTGCTGAATACCCACTGTTACAAACTGGTAAGCTCCTGCTTCTGTATCTTCTGTTTCATTGACTTTCAAAACTTGACGAATATCTTCCGCTCCACCTGGAACTTCTATGTAGTATGGTAAAGGTACTACAAAGGCCAAAAACGTCAATACTAGTGCTAGGATGGCATATAAGGGCCATCTAGTTTTTTTCTTCATGTTCTAATTCCTCCACAACACTGTTTGGGACATACTGCTGAATCTCCTGTCCAAACTTCAGGAGCTCTCTCATGGCTGAAGAGCTAATATAAAGATGCTCTGGGCGACTATATAGGTAAATGGTTTCGATTTCTGGTGCCAGTTGATGATTGTAGTAATCAAAACTAGCCTCGTATTGCAAGTCTGTGGCATTCCGCAAGCCACGGACAAGAGTTTTAGCTCCCAGTCTTCTTGCAACATCAACAACTAGTTGGTCGTGAGAAGCCAGCACCTCTACATTCTCTATATGTGCCACGGCTTTTTCAACTGCTCGTTTGCGATTTTCAACAGGGAGAAAACCTTGTTTGTGGGGATTGTAGAAAACCCCAACATAGAGCTTATCAAAGAGTTTACTGGCACGTTCAATGATATCCAGATGTCCATTTGTCATCGGATCAAATGAACCTGTAAATAACCCAATTTTATCTGACATAGACTGTCACCTTACTAATCCCATATATTTTTTCCTTCCAGATACCTAAGCAGGCAATTTCTTCTGGAAGTTCTACAGACTTATCGGTTTCGCAGACAACCATGATCTCTTGGGAGAAGAGATTTCTCTCTGCCATTTTTTCAATATCTGCTACTATTTGTTCTTTTGCGTAGGGAGGGTCTAAAAAGACCAGATCAAATGTCCCTCCGACTTGCTCTAGAGCACGGTCAGCTTCCATCTTTAAGAGCTGAAATTTAGAAACTTCCTTGGTCATCTGAATATTTTCAGCAATGACAGCTTGGGCCTTTCGATCCCGTTCCACTAAGACCGCACTGGACATCCCTCTTGACACAGCTTCAATAGACAGACCGCCACTACCAGCATAGAGATCCAAGACACGACCACCCTCAAAATAGGGACCAATCATGTTAAAGATAGCTCCACGCACCTTGTCTGATGTTGGCCTAGTCGTCTTTCCTTCTAGCGTCTTGAGAGGACGCCCCCCGTAGATTCCTGATACGATTTTCATACCGTTTATTATACCAAATTATGGGCAAAAAGAGAAAGAAAACCGAACCTTGCGGTTCGATTCTCTACAAGATATTTTCGTAAGTATCGCGGACTTCTTGCGGCCAAACACTAGTCTGAACCTCTCCGATATGTTTCTTACGAAGAAGGAACATGGCCATACGAGACTGTCCGATCCCTCCACCGATTGTCAATGGGAAAAGACCGTTGAGCAGGGCTTTATGCCATTCCAGCTCAAGTCGATCTTCATCCCCTGTCAGAGCAACTTGGCGCCGAAGTGTATCTTCATCAACCCGAATCCCCATTGATGAAAGTTCAAAGGCAGTACCAAGAGATTCGTTCCAAACTAGAATATCCCCATTCAGTCCTTTGTAGCCATTCTCAGACTCTGTTGTCCAATCATCGTAGTCAGGCGCACGGCCATCATGAGGTTTCCCGTCAGGCAATTCTCCACCAATACCAATCAAGAAGACTGCACCGAACTCTTTACAGATTTCATTTTCACGCTCTTTTGGTGTCAAGTCTGGGTAGCGTTCTACCAGCTCTTCTGTATGGATAAAGGTGATTTGTTTTGGCAAGATAGATTCGATATCATAGCGAGCTTCTACTGCTAACTCTGTCAGACGAATAGCCTTGTAAATCTTTTCAACTGTTTCTTTAAGATAAGCGATATTGCGTTGGCCATTTGGAATCACTTTTTCCCAGTCCCACTGGTCCACATAAACAGAGTGGGTCGCATCAAGTGAATCTTCGTCTGGACGAAGGGCCTTCATGTGAACAAATAGACCCTCACCCTCACCGAAACTAAAACGAGCCAAGGTATGGCGTTTCCATTTAGCAAGTGAATGAACGACCTCGTAGGTTTCATCTGGAATTTGCAAGACCTTCACAGTTACTGCATTTTCAACACCTGAAAGGTTATCCTGCATCCCATCGCCGACCCTACTCAAGATAGGACCTTGAACTTCGACAACTTCTAACTTATCTTTCAAATACTGGGTAAAAGTGTTTTTGACAAAGGAAATTTCTTCTTGTTGCTGGATAAAACTTTTCTTCATAAGCTACTCCTCAAAAAATTAATTAAAAGCATTATACACCTATTTCCAAGAAAAGAAAAGGGTAAATAAGAAAAAGTCAGTGCTCTTTGGAACACTGACTCCGTCATTCATTAATCGTTTCGACCAAAGATTCGTAAGATGCTAAGGAAGAGGTTGATAAAGTCTAGGTAGATACTGAGAGCCATTGAAATGACCCAGCCTGTCGCTACTTGTCCTCTTGACTGCTCATAAACATAGCGAATCTTTTGGTTATCCCAAGCAATCAAACCTGAGAAGACCAAGACCATGGCAATACTAATCATGTAGTCAAAGAAGCCACTAGCCAAGAAAATATTGACAACCATGGCTATGATGAGGCCGACAAGCGCAGCCATCAGAGCTCGACCCATTCCACTCAAATCTTTCTTGATAAAAATCCCGATTGCCGCCATGACAAAGAAGAGAAGAGCGCTGGATACAAAGGCTGATAAGACGGTCCCAGGTGTATAGAAGGCTACGACAAAACTAAGCGTAAATCCATTTAAAACAGAATAAACTAAAAATACTGGGAGAGCTGCTGGGCTGTTTTTGGCAGCCATGCTACTTGCAACAAAGACCAGAGCAAGTTCTGCAAAAGTTGCAATCATCAACCAGAGACGGCCATGCATTAAAAAGTAGATCAATTGAGACTGAAAAACTGTCAACATCAAAGCTGACACCAGAGCTGATAGTCCAATTCCAAGCCCCACAAAGGCATAAACCTTAGCGTAAAATTGATTGAGACCTGAACGTTCTTGAATAATTGTTTGATTCATTCTGATTCTCCTTTTTCTATAAATATGTCTTGATTATAGCAAAGTTTTTATAAATTAGCTGAAATAAAACATCAAAATGCCTGCGGCAACTGCCACATTGAGACTCTCTGCCTTACCTTTCATACCAATATGAACCAGCTGATTAGCACTTTCAGCCATGATAGGACTAATCCCCTGCCCTTCATTTCCCATGACTAGAGCAAAGTTTTCTAGGGGAGAAAGCTCACGATAGTCCTTGGATTCTTTGGATAAGGTCGTTGCTAGAATGGGCAAATTGCTCTTCTTTGCCTCTGCTATAAAGGTAGCAAGAGGCATACGATAGATGGGCAAGTGAAAATGACTTCCTTGCATGGAACGCAGGGTCTTGAGACTGTATATATCTGCTGACTTATCTGAAACAATGACCCCTGTAAAACCTGCAGCGTCCGCAGTCCGAATCATGGTACCCACATTACCAGGATCTTGAACGTCTTCTAAAAATAGAAACTTACCCTGACTAAAATCAGGCAGACCCACTTCTTCTTTTAGAAGAACAGCGACAATGCCTTGAGGGGTTTGCGTATCTGCCAAATCCCGCAAAATCTCCTCTGAAACCCAGACAGTTTGAGGAAAAGCAGCTAACTGATCTCGATAACTTTCTAAGGCAAAAATCTTCTCAATCGTCACTCCAGCTTGAACAGCTTCTTCGAATAAGTGCCAGCCTTCAATCAAATAAGCAGACTTTCGATATTTTTTTTGATGTAATTTCTTGGCATTTTTTACCACAGAATTGGCTTTTGAGGTTATAATAGTCATAGAAATATTATAACACAATCAAAGGGGTTTGGTATGCAAAAGGTTAGAATGATTGCCCAAGGCAGGGTGCAGGGTGTTGGTTTTCGTTGGGGCGTTTATACTCTAGCGCTTGAAATCGGTGGCATCACCGGCCGTGTCTGGAATAATGACGATGGCACAGTGGAAATTCTTGCTCAGGCAGACTCCTCTGCCACTATGGCAAAATTTATCCAAGAAATCCGTAAAGGTCCAACGCCTTTTTCAAAAGTTACCTATCTGGATGTGCAAATGAGCAACTTTTCATCCTACTCGGACTTCAAAGTCGCAAATTAGGTCTCCAGAACTATTGTATATTTTACAAAAAAACAGTAGAATAGAAAGGTATAATTTTTAAAGAAGGAATGAAAACATTGAAATCTATTAAACGTTTTGCCCTCTCTGTTATGGGAGTGGCTATGCTACTCGTCTTGACAGGTTGTGTTTCTGTTGATAAAACAACTGGACAACCAACTGGATTTATCTGGAATACCATCGGAGCGCCTATGGCAGAGGCCATCAAATACTTTGCCAATGATATGGGACTTGGTTTTGGGATGGGGATCATCATCGTAACCATTATCGTGCGTTTGATTATCTTACCACTCGGTATCTACCAATCCTGGAAGGCGACGCTTCACTCTGAAAAGATGAACGCCCTCAAACACGTGCTTGAACCACATCAAACCCGTCTCAAAGAAGCAACAACTCAGGAAGAAAAACTTGAGGCTCAACAAGCTCTCTTTGCTGCTCAGAAGGAACACGGTATCAGCATGCTAGGAGGTGTCGGATGTTTCCCTATCTTGCTCCAAATGCCTTTCTTCTCTGCTATCTACTTTGCTGCCCAACATACTGATGGAGTCGCAGGATCTAGCTTCCTCGGCATCGAACTAGGATCACCAAGCATGCTCCTCGTAGCCTTTGCTGGTGTCCTCTACTACCTCCAATCAATCCTCTCACTTCATGGCGTAGAAGACGAGATGCAAAGAGAACAACTTAAGAAAATGATCTACATGAGCCCACTCATGATTGTGATCTTCTCACTCTTCTCACCAGCCAGCGTGACGCTATACTGGGTTGTCGGTGGTTTCATGATGATTCTTCAACAGTTCATCGTTAACTATGTCGTTCGTCCAAAACTTCGTCAAAAAGTACGTGAAGAATACGAAAAGAACCCTCCGAAAGTCAGCCCTTCTGCAGGTGCAAGAAAAGACGTGACTCCTAAGCAGGCTCAGGCTATCACAAGCAATAAGAAAAAGAAAAACCGCAACTCTGGCAAACAACGATCTAGATAGGACTCAAAAGGCTTAGCTGAAAGGCTAAGTCTTTTTGCATCACAAAAGCCCGATGTTTCCATCAGGCTCCTTTTTATCTATGAACACGTTTCATGTAGTCTTGGTAACTTTCTGTATCCATCAATTCCTTGGCATTCTTGACACGGTCTGCTGTTGGAGGTTTTACCCCTTCGAGCGAATAGGGAATACCAAGTTCACGCCACTTGAATTCTCCCATTGTATGATAAGGTAGGATTTCAAACTTGTCAACATTTTTGAGGGTCTTGACAAACTTACCGAGTTCGATCAAGTCCTCATCTCTGTCCGTCAAGCCTGGAACCAGCACGTGGCGAATCCAAACAGGCTTCCCAATATCTGATAGGTATCGGGCACAGGCCAAGATGTTCTTATTGGTTTGGCTGGTTACAATCTTGTGTTGTTCTTCGTTGATTTCCTTGATATCCAAGAGAACCAAGTCTGTCACAGCCATGAGTTTATTAAACTTTTCGAGATAACGTGGCTTGTTACGAAATGGAAGGGCACAGGTGTCCAAGGTACAGTGGATTCCTTTTTCCTTGGCCTTGGTAAAGAGGGCAATCAAGAAATCAATCTGCAAGAGGGCCTCTCCACCACTGACAGTGATTCCTCCCTTGTCTCCCCAGAATCCACGATAACGAAGGGCTTCTGTCAAGACATCATCTACTGTCCGTTCGCGTGATTTATTGGTCTCCATAGCCCATGTGTCTGGGTTATGGCAGTACTGGCAACGCATGTGACAACCCTGCAAAAAGACAATGAAACGAATCCCAGGGCCATCTACCGCCCCAAAACTCTCTGTCGAATGCACCATTCCTGTCACTTGTCCATAGTCAATTGTTTCTTCAGACATATCGTCACCTTCCTTGAAACCGTTTTATAGTTTTATTATATCACGACTTGAGGGAAAAACAAGATTTTTGTCTATTTTTTAGAAAGCAATCTGTTTTTCACTTTCATTTTCATACCCTTTTAGTGATCCGGTTCAAAATCAAAACCATACAAGGTTGCGAAATAGTCCTCAGGACGCTCTGCACGGCGGATTTGGAGAGCTCTGCCTTCTTCAGTATAGAGAATTTCTGCAGAGCGTAATTTGGCATTGTACTGGTAACCCATGGAGAATCCATGTGCACCTGTATCATGAATCACCAGCAAATCACCGATTTCTGTATAAGGTAGTTCGCGATTAATGGCAAATTTATCATTGTTTTCACAGAGTGAACCGACCACATCTACGACCTCAACTGGCCCGTCTGGATGGGTCAGATTGGTAATATGGTGGTAGGCTCCATACATGGCAGGACGCATCAGGTTGACGGCTGAGGCATCTACACCCAGATAGGTACGGTAGGTTTTCTTTTTATGAGTGACTTTTGTGACGAGAACTCCGTGAGGTGCCAACATAAAACGGCCCAATTCAGTGAAAATCTTGACCTGCCCAAGACCTGCAGATGTGAGGACTTCTTCATAAACCTTACGCACCCCTTCACCAATCACAGCGATGTCATTTGGCTCCTGGTCTGGACGGTAATTGACACCGATTCCACCAGAAAGATTGATAAAGTCCAGCGAAATACCCAACTTTTCCTTGATTTCAACAGCCAATTCAAAGAGCTGACGTGCCAACTCTGGATAGTAGAGATGGGTCACTGTATTGGATGCTAGGAAAGAGTGAATCCCAAATGTCTTGGCTCCTTTTTCCTTTAAGATGGCAAAGGCTTCAAAAAGCTGGTCCTTGGTCATGCCAAACTTGGCCTCTCCAGGATTGTCCATAATGTCTGTCCCCAGTTCAAAAACACCACCAGGATTGTAACGACAAGAGATGATTTCTGGAATGCCTGCTGCACGCTCTAGATGTTCAATATCTTCAAAGGCATCCAAGTTAATGGTCGCACCTAATTCACGCGCATAAGCGTACTCTTGGTCTGGAGTATTGTTTGATGAGAACATGATCTCAGAACCGGGAAAATCCAGTTTATGACTCATCAGGAGCTCCACATAACTGGAACAGTCCACACCACAACCTTCCTCTTTGAGGATTTTCAAGATGGCTGGGGTTGGAGTGGCCTTGACTGCAAAATATTCCTTAAAGCCCTCGTTCCAGGAAAAAGCTTGGTTGACCGCTCTTGCTTTTTCACGAATCCCCTTTTCATCATACAAGTGAAAGGGAGTCGGGAACTCTGCAACAATCGTTTCTAAATCTTCTCGGCTGATAAATGGTGTTTTCATAAGCTTCCTTCTATTCTGTTTGCAAAGAAAGGCTGGGACAATCGTTCCAACCTTTAGTTCTATCTCTTATTTGTCTTCGTCAAAGATATTTCCAATCTCAACATCGATGGATTGGTTCTTAACATCAATATTGGTTACCTTCAAGAGTGACTTGTAATCGAACTGCTTTTCACGTTCTTCTTGGGCATTGTCTGCAAAGACTGCGACACCAGCTAGTTCAGAATCGAACTCACGCAAGAGACTAATCATCCCGTTGACAGTTCCGCCACCTTTCAAGAAGTCATCCACGATCAAGACACGACTGCCTGCCTTGAGGCTGCGTTTTGAAAGGAACATTTTCTCAATGCGGTCACCGCTGGAACCTGATACATAGTTTACGCTGACAGTTGAACCTTCAGTAATTTTCAAATCACGACGCACAATGACAAATGGAACATTGAGGACATTGGCAACTGCATTTGCAAGCGGAACACCCTTTGTTGCTACTGTCATAACGGCATCGATTTTTTGGTCCATAAAACTCTTGGCAATGATGCGACCAATATTTTTCAAAATGGCAGGCGTACTAAGCAAATCAGACAGGTAGATATAGCCACCTGGCAAGATACGGTCACTTTCTGAAAGCTTATCACGCAAGTCTGCGATCATTTCTTTGGCTTCATGGCTGGAGATGGATGGTGTAAAGATAACGCCACCACCTGCTCCAGTCACTGTCTGGATATGACCGATTTCAATTTCCTCAAAGGCACGCTTAATAATCACGATGTCCTCTGAGATAGATGATTTAGCAGATTCGTACTTTTCCGCAAAGGTGTTGAGACTTGTTAGTTTGTATGGATTATTAATCAAATAGTTGGAAATGACAACCATCCGATCACTTCTTCTTAATTTCATTTTTATTTACCATTCCATTTAATTTTGATATTTTATCCATTATACCACATTCACATAAAAAAACGAACATTCTTATCCTAAAAAATGCTCGTTTTTCTCAAATTATTAATCTAAATCTGGTTTATAGAAGGAACGATTGTCCATAGCGAAGATTTTGTTGGTCATTTCTCCTTTATCCACCAAAGCAAGAGCTGTTGTCATCATCATCATGCTGGCATCTAGATTATCAATCATATGAATAATCTCTGCCTCCATAATGCGTGGACGGACTGGGCTTCCATACTCCAGCAAGCCATGATGACTGAGAATCACATGGCGTAGTAGCACCACTTCCTCTCTAGTATCATCAATACCAAGCTCCATGACTGTCTTAGTGATTTCGCTATCGATTAGGGCGATATGACCGATGAGATTGCCTCGCACAGTGTACTCAGTCTGATCAGGACCGCTGAGTTCTAGCACCTTGGCCAAGTCATGCAACATAATCCCGGCATAGAGCAGGCTCTTATTAAGCTGAGGATAGATCTCGCTAATGGCATCTGCCAAGCGCACCATGGTTGCCGTGTGAAAAGCCAAACCAGTTTCAAAGGCATGATGGTTGGTCTTGGCAGCTGGATAGGAGTAGAATTCCTTATCATATTTGGAGTAGAGACTGCGAACGATACGTTGCCAGACAGGATTTTCAATTTTGAAAATCATTTGCGACATGTAGTCCCGGATTTCCTTGACATCAACTGGCGACTTGACCTTGAAATCAGCTGGATCATTTGGTTCCCCAGGCTGAGGTAAACGAAGGGTAATTTGATTGACTTGAGGAGTGTTGTTATAAACTTCTCTGCGCCCCTGCATGTGGACTACTTTCCCTGCGGTAAAGGCCTCAACGTTATGAGGTTGGGCATCCCAGAGTTTCCCTTCAATCTCGCCACTATCGTCTTGGAAGGTAAAGGCTAGGTAGTTTTTCCCAGCACGCGTCTGTCTCAGGTCAGCTGACTTGATCAGGTAAAAACCTTCAAACAGCTCATCTTTTTTCATGTGACTAATCTTCATATTCTTCCTCATCTTCTTGGAAATGGAGTAGATCAAGCGCAGGCTCACCTTCTGATAACTCAATGTGACGGAGCGTCCGCTCGATAGCTGTGGTACGACGGTTTAATAATTCATCAATATTGCCAGAGGCATGTTGGAGATGTTTTTGTGCCTTGACCAGAATGCCTCCGAACTTGCCAAACTCGGTCTTAACGCTGGTAAGGGTCTTGCTGATATGGTCAGCACTCTTTTGGATATTGAGAGTTTTGAAGCCAACTGATAGAGAATTAAGCAGAGCTGATAGGGTACTTGGACCTGCGACAATAATCTGCTCTTCCCGTCTCAAATCATCAAAGAAGATCGGATTGCGAACAATCTCTGAGTAGAGTCCCTCTGTCGGAACAAACAAAACTCCAAAATTGGTCGTTTGAGGTGGCGCTATGTACTTGCTCTTGATATCCTTGGCAAAGCGCTTGACGCTCATTAAGAGCGACTTGCGACAACGTTCGATTTCGTCCTTATCGCCTGCTTCATAGACTTCTTCTAAGCGATAATAATCCGCCAGTGGAAACTTGGAGTCAATCGGCAAATAGACATATTCCTGGTCACCTTGACCAGGTAACTTGATGGCGTACTCCACTCGCTCGCTAGAGTTTTCAACCGTTGCAAATTCTCGTTCATACTGGGCTGGTGTCATGATGTCTTCGATGATTTGCCCCAGTTGCAATTCTCCCAGAATCCCTCGCGTTTTAGTACCTGATAGAACCTTATTGAGGGCACCGACATCACGGGCAACTGTCTGCATTTCTCCCAGGCCACGATTAACAGACTCCAGTTGCTTGGAAACTGTCTCGAAGGAAGCCTGTAAGCGTGTCTGCAAGGTCTTTTCTAGTTTTTCCTCGACCGTTTGGCGCATTTGTTCCAAGCGTTGCTCATTTGATTCTTGCAAGGCTTGGAGGCGTTGGTCGGTCTTGTCTCTGGTTTGAAGGAGATTCTCGTTCATCTCCTGTCTAACTTGAGTCAGACCTTGATGCAACTCCATTCGCACTTCTTGCAAACGGTCACTGACAGCCACTTCCAAATCTTTTTGATCTAGCTGACTGGCTTGTCTAGCTTGCTCAAAGCGATAATCCAGTTGATCTGAAAGATTGTCTGCCTGATCCTCCAAACTCTTGCTTAGGTGTTTCTCCTGCTTATCCTGCCTTTGCCAAATGAGAAAGAGTCCAGCTAGATTGGCAATTAATAATAGTAATAATACAGTCTCCATCCTACCTCCTGTCCTTGCTGTGCAGCACGACGACATAGCCATCTGGGCAAGTTACCGAAACTTCCCTATCTATATATTCGTTAGAAGCGTACACTTTTTTAAAGAAAAAATTCTCCTCAGTCAGCTCATACTTGGCACCGAGAATGGTCAACTGGCTATCCCGAACCGGCATAAAGGCTAGATAGTCATAGTCCGAACGGGGTTCTAGCTGACTGGTCCCTTCTGGGCAATAGGCAAGCAAGTTTTGCCCATCTTCAATTTCTATCTGGCGCATATAGGGTGCTAACTTGGGATTGCTAGGTAGAAAAACATTGGCCAGCATGTGGTCAATGCGACCACCTAGGGCACCGAAAATAGTGACCTGAGCCTGAGGATTTTGCTCAAAGATGGTCAAGAGAGCTAGTTCCAGATCTGTATCATCCTTTTCTGGCTGGGCTTGGACAAATCGCAGGGCTCGTTTTTGAATCAACTGACGCTCTTCTGCAGTGACAGAATCAAAATCTCCAACTGCTAGAGCGAGAGGCAGGTCTTCTTCCAAGACCCAAAGCGAGCCTCGATCCACACCGACAAAGCAGTCAAAATCGGTCCGGTAGTGGCCGCGATCTCCGCCTGCAAAAACTGCAACCCTAGTCCAGTTGTTTTCGGAGAGTTTGCACTCGTTCATTGACATCTCCCTTAAAGACATAAGACCCGGCTACAAAAACGGTCGCTCCAGCTTCTTTGGCTTGAGCAATGGTCTGGTCATCAATACCGCCATCGACTTCAATTTCAAAGTTCAAACCTTTTTCCTGACGAAGGGCAACCAACTCACGAACCTTGTCCATGGTTTCAGGCAGGAAGGCTTGGCCACCGAAGCCAGGATTCACCGTCATAACCAAGACTTGGTCAACTAGATGAAGCACATGCTTGATCGCCTCCACAGGTGTACCAGGGTTGATGACAACTGATGACTTGACTCCTAGTGAACGAATCTTTTGAAGAGCTCCATGAATATGAGGTGTTGCTTCTACATGGATACTGATGATATCTGCACCTGCACGCGCAAAGTCCTCTAAATGGTGTTCAGGATTAGCTACCATCAAGTGGCAGTCAAAGACCATCTTGCTATGGGGACGAAGAGCCTCAACCACACCTGCACCAAAACTGATTTGTGGCACAAAGTGACCATCCATAATATCGATATGGGCATATTCAGCCCCAGTTGCTTCTAGACGTTTGATTTCACGTTCAAAGTTGGCATAATCTGCTGCCAGAATTGACGGAGCAATCTTGTATTGAGACATAGGTTTCTCCTTATTTTGGAATTTTTTTGCTGACTTTTTTATAGGTTTCTCTGCGATTTTCAATTTCGCTAAGAAATTGTAGGTAGTTGTCAAAACGGAAGCTGGCAATGATGCCCTCTTCTACAGATGGCTTGACCGCACAAGACGGCTCATGGGTATGGGTACAGGTACGGAATTTACAGTCTCGACTGACACTAGCAACCTCTGGAAAAGCCTGATTGAGGTCTTCTGCTGTTGACACTTCATAATCCAGTGATGAAAATCCTGGCGTGTCTGCGATTTTACCACCATTGAGATTGTAAAAACTTACAGCTCGAGTGGTATGACGACCACGACCAAGACTATCTGAGATTTCTCCTGTTTCAAGATTGAGGTCCGGTGCGATTTTATTGAGGAGGGTTGATTTTCCAACACCCGTTTGTCCCATAAAGACCGTAACCTTGTCTGTCAACAGAGGCAAGAGCTCTTCCTTACTAGTCACAAAGTCGTAACCAATAGCACCATAGGTTTGTTGGTAAAAACTTAATTCTTCCCTATCTTCCAGCAAGTCCATTTTAGAAATATAGACAATAGGATGGATGCCCTTGTGCTCCAAAAGAACCAAGAAACGATCCAGCAAATTACTATTAAAATCAGGTTCCTTGACCGACATGATAACCACTGCTTGGTCAATATTAACAATAGGCGGACGGGCCAGACTGTTTTTCCTTTCGTGAATCGTGAGAATGTAGCCTTCTGAATTTTCCTCCGCAGAAAAGTCTACCCAGTCTCCGACGTAGGGCGTGTGACCTTTTTTGCGGAAATTCCCACGCGCGCGTGTCTGGTAAACTTGACCATCACTCTCCACATAGTAGAATCCTGCCAAGGCCTTAATAATTTGTCCCTGCATCTTAGAGTCCTTGTCCTTTAAGCGCATCTGCTAGGCTAGCAAATTCTTCTAAGCTGAGAGCTTCACCACGCACACTTGGTGACAAGCCTGCTTGGTCCAAAGCCTTGGTCAGCTTGTCCTTGATTTCTTCAGTCTTGCCAAAGTAGCCTGTTAAATTGTTCCACAAGGTCTTGCGACGATGGGTGAAACTAGCCTTGGAAACCTTAAAGAAAAACTGTTCATCTTTCACCGCTACAGCCGGCTCTGGACGGCGCACCATTTTCAAGATAGCTGAGTCCACATTTGGCGCTGGCACAAAGACCGTACGAGGCACGATGAAGGCAACCTTGGCTGTCATGTAATACTGCACAGCGATAGACAAGCTACCGTAAGCCTTGGTATTTGGTTGAGCAGAGATACGATCCGCCACTTCTTTTTGCATCATGACGACAAACTCACTAAAAGGAATGCCACTCTCGATCAAGTGCATGAGAATAGGCGTTGTAATATAGTAGGGTAAGTTGGCTACCACTTTGATTGGCAGGTCTGGATTTTTGAAATTCTGGATATGCTGCGCCAAATCGACTTTGAGAATGTCCTCGTTGACTACGGTCACATTGTCAAAATCACGCAAGGTATCCGCTAGAATTGGCACCAAACGGTGGTCAATCTCAAAGGCCATAACTTGAGCTGCACGCTCAGCCAAAAACTCCGTCAAAGCCCCAATACCTGGCCCGATTTCGATAACATTAACCTGGTCATCAATTTCAGCCGTATCGACGATCTTTTGAAGAATATTGGTATCCGTCAAGAAATTCTGCCCGAAGGATTTTTTAAAGGTAAAACCGTGACGCTCCAGCACTGCCTTGGTCACGCTATAATCTGCAATTCTCATCTAATCTCTTTTCTATTATCTGTTACTACTATTGTAACACATTCCCTTTATATTTTTGAGCTATCTGGCTATTATCATAACTTTCCATAGTCTCTTCCACTTCTGCCAAGGTTACTCCAAACAACTCTAAACGTTTGAGGAGTTGCTTGCCGTTGGAATAACCGATACGGAGCTGTTCGCCCAAAAACTCTCGGCGCCTACGACTGTCTGCTCCCGCTAGAAAACCAAGACGAATCAAGTCACTACGGCTAATATCAAAGTCACATTCTGCTTCAAACTGCTCAGTAACTTGTTCTAGTGCTGTTTTCAGGTCTTCATAGCTAGCATGCTCGATTCCCAGAGAACGGCCCTTAGTCTTGGACTTGGGAACTGCTTCATCTCGTTTGAGAAAGGCATGCTGAACTGTCGGAATGGCCGTCATAATCATGCGACGAATGCGCTCACCGTTAAAGTCAGGATCTGTAAAGACAATGACTCCATGCAGTTCATGCAGGCGTTGAATTCGCTCTATATCTTGATCATTAATGGCCGACCCCCGGGTCTCATAGGTTTCCACGTCAAAGTAACGTTTGAGATTGGCCGTGTCATCACGCCCTTCGACCACGATAACTTGGAAAATTTTTTCTTTCATGATTGTTTTTCCAATCCAAAAATACGCTCTGCATTGGCAGTCGTCACAGCAGCTAATTCTTCTGTCATCATCCCACGCAAATCGGCAATAAAGTCCGCCACATAGCGTGTGTAGGCTGTTTTGTTTTCATGGCCACGTTTAGGAACAGGAGCCAGGTAGGGCGCATCCGTCTCTACCAAAATCTTGTCTAAAGGAAGCTCTCTAGCAGCTTCTTGGATATCCGTTGCTTTCTTAAAAGTCACCACTCCTGAGAAAGAAATGGTCATACCAAGATCGACAAATTTCTCAGCCCACTCGAGAGAGCCTGAAAATGAATGCATGATCCCACCACGAGGACCAACGCCCTCACTCTTGATAATCTCATAAGTATCTTCCAGCGCATCACGAGTGTGGACCACAAAGGGCAAGTTCAAATCCTTAGACAGCTGAATCTGACGACGAAAAACCTGCTCCTGCACTGCCTTAGGTGCTGTCATCCAATGGTAGTCCAGACCAATCTCACCTAAAGCAACAACCTTGTGATGTTTTAGTTTTTCAAGCAAGTAAGCTTCGACCTCATCTGTGTAAGTCCCTGCCTCCGTCGGATGCCAGCCAATAGTTGCGTAGAGCTGCTCATACTGATCTGCTAACTCTAGGGCTCGTTCAATGGTTAGCTTATCAAAACCAACAATATTCATCTGTGTCACACCCATCTCAGCAGCCAAGGCGAGTTCTTCTGCCTCGCGTCCTGCAAATTCTTCTACATTTAAATGTGTGTGCGTATCAAAAATCATCTCTTCTAACCTCATTCTTCCATCTATTATACCAAAAATAGCATCCCTCGGCTTGGAAAAATATCTAAAAACCAGTCATTCTCCCTTGACTGCCCTTTTTCAAAGCAGTATAATAACACTTATTGAAATTTTCAGTAAAGGAAAAGAAAATGTTTAGAAAATTAAAATATACCTTTATCGGTCGGCCACTCAAGTCTCTCACAGACGGCGAAGGGGGCTTATTAGGAAAAATGCAGGCACTTGCAATGTTATCCAGTGATGCCCTGTCTTCTATTGCCTATGGACCTGAACAAGTCATTCTCGTTTTAGTCAGTCTCTCTCCTCTCGCTATTTGGTGGAGCCTCCCTATCGGTATTTTTGTCCTCTTACTGCTCGCTAGTTTGACCATTTCCTATCGTCAAATCATTCATGCCTATCCTCAAGGTGGAGGGGCTTATATGGTCACTCGGGAAAATCTCTCCCCTGAACTGGGCTTGATTGCAGGAGGTAGTCTCCTTGTTGACTATATGCTGACAGTAGCCGTATCCGTTGCGTCTGGAGCTGATGCTATTACAGCAGCCATCCCTGCCCTCCATCCTTATAATCTTCATATCTCTATTTTCCTAGTCTGCCTGCTCATGCTCTTGAATTTAAGAGGATTGAAAGAATCTGCCGGTTCTCTGATGATTCCCGTCTACCTCTTTATCTTCAGTACCGTCTTTCTCTTGCTTTATGGGTTCTTTCAACTATTTACAGGTTCCCTAAACTATCAGGCGACTTCATCCATTGGGCAAACCGTTCCGAGCCTTTCCATCGTTCTCCTACTAAGAGCCTTTACCAGCGGCTCTGCCTCTCTGACAGGGGTTGAAGCTATTTCAAATGCGGTACCATTTTTCAAAACTCCGAAAGAAAAGAATGCTGCTCAGACTTTGACCATCATGTCACTCATTCTAGGTTTTCTTTTTGCAGGCATTACCTTCCTAAACTACTGGATGGGTATCACGCCTCAACACGGAGAAACCATCCTCTCGCAAATGGCCAAGGGCATTCTTGGTGATTCATTCTTTGGTCATGCTAGCTACTATCTCTTCCAGTTCTCGACAGCCTTGATTCTAGCCGTAGCTGCAAATACTGGCTTTTCAGCCTTCCCTATGCTGTCCTACAATATGGCCAAAAACAAGTACATGCCCCATCTCTTTATGGAAAAAGGGGATCGCCTTGGCTACTCCAACGGTATCTTAACTCTGGCTTTTGGAGCTATGATCCTTCTTCTCATTTTTAATGGGAATACTGAACGCTTGATTCCTCTTTATACTATCGGAGTCTTCGTTCCCTTTGCCCTTTCTCAGACTGGGATGATTCGCCATTGGAAAAAGGAAAAAGGAGCAAACTTCTTAAAATCTGCCTTCGCTAATATCCTTGGGGCCATCATTTGTTATGCCATTGTCCTCATTTTACTCCTCTTCAGACTGGGTGATATCTGGCCTTTCTTCCCAATTATCCTAGTTCTAACTTTCCTCTTTTTGTCCATTCACAGCCATTACCAAAAAGTGGCAAAACAGCTACGACTCTACGAAGGAATTGAAAAGCGCACTTATGACGGCAACCTTGTCCTTGTCCTAGTAGGAAATGTTACTCGAGTAAGTGTCGGAGCCATTAACTACGCTCAAAGTATCGGTGATGAAGTGTTAGCCATGCACATTTCTACTAAAGAAACGGCCGAAAAAGACCAAGAAATTCTTCAGGAATTTGCCGATTACTTCCCAAATATCGCTCTGAAGAATATCAATACCAGCTACCGCGACATCATCACCCCTAGCGTCAAGTATGTCAAACGAATCGCCCAAGAAGCTAAGCAAAAAAACTACACCGTTACAGTTCTTGTACCACAGTTTATTCCTAACAAGCCTTGGCAAAATATCCTGCACAATCAGATGAGCCTCAAACTAAAATACGCTCTCAGATGGCACGAAGACGTCGTTGTCGCCAGCTACTCTTATCACTTAAAAGAATAAACAAAAACTCAAAATCAGTTACTTCTATCTGGTTTTGAGTTTTTCTATATGTAATCTTTTAAATAAGCCTTCTATGAGTTTCAGTTGAAATGGACGATTTCATGGGTAATTCACTATGTAAGATAAAAAGAAAAGTCAGTAGACTCGAGTTCCTACTGACTTCTTTGTTGAATTCGTTTGGATTAAGCAGCCAAAACTTTGCGTCCTTTACGACGACGAGCTGCCAATACGCGACGACCGTTTTTAGTTGACATACGGTTACGGAATCCGTGTTTGCGCGCACGACGAAGTTTACTTGGTTGATAAGTACGTTTCACGATGAATACCTCCTCATAGATTTTGTATTCGTTTAGCCGGCTATAAAGTGATCAGTTACTAAACATACTTTACTATTCTATCTGATTCTGCCACTTTTGTCAATAGCTCCAGGCAAATGTTTTCTAGCTTTTCCTATGAAAGCCCTTATCTACGATACTGTTTCAAGAAACGAGTCATCTTTTCTTGGATTTGTGCTAATTCGTCCACACGTGGGAGGTAAACGATACGGAAATGGTCTGGTTCTTTCCAGTTAAAACCGCGACCATGCACCAAAAGAACCTTTTCTTGTTTCAAGAAATTAAGAACAAACTGCTCATCATCATCGATGCGATACATATTGCGGTCGATTTTAGGGAAGATATAAAGACCCGCCTTTGGCTTGACTGCAGATAAACCTGGAATATCTTGAATGGCATTATAGATAAAGTTTCTTTGTTCATAGATACGACCACCAGGAAGGAGCAATTCATCCACCGACTGGTGACCTCCTAGCGAGGTTTGTACTACCTGCTGAGCCAAAACGTTGGAGCAGAGGCGCATATTTGAAAGCATATTGAGCCCTTCGATATAGCCTTTAACATGGGTCTTAGGTCCAGACAAGACCATCCAACCCACACGAAAACCAGCGATACGGTGGGATTTCGAAAGACCGTTCATGCTGACGCAGAAAACATCTGGAGCCAGACTTGCTACTGGTGTATGAACATGCCCGTCCATCACCATGCGGTCATAAATCTCATCTGCAAAGATAATCAAATCGTTTTGACGTGCAATCTCAATAATCTCCAACAAGAGTTCCTTAGGATAAAGGGCTCCAGTTGGGTTGTTTGGATTGATAAGGACGATTGCCTTAGTATTGGAAGTAATTTTTGACTTGATGTCATCAATATCTGGATACCATTCTGCAGCTTCATCACAGATATAGTGAACAGCATTTCCCCCAGCTAGGCTGACAGCCGCTGTCCAGAGAGGATAGTCTGGCATAGGCACCAAGACCTCATCTCCATTGTCCAAAAGCCCTTGCATGGACATGACAATCAGCTCACTGACACCATTTCCAAGGTAAATATCATCAATATCCACATTTGGGAATTTCTTCAGTTGGCAATACTGCATGATAGCCTTACGCGCCGAAAAAATACCCTTGGAATCAGAGTACCCTTCGCTATCACGCGCATTCATAATCAAATCATGAATGACCTCATCTGGCGCTGTAAAGCCAAATTCTGCTGGATTTCCTGTATTCAGGCGTAAAATCTTTTCTCCGTTTGCTCGCATCCGCATAGCTTCTTCCAAAACAGGGCCACGGATATCATAGGCAACATGCTCTAACTTACTAGACTTGTTATATTCTTTCATCTTGTTTCCTCAATTCATCGAGATAGTAACATTATACCACTAGAAAGGGATTGCGACAAGCTTCCTGAAAGAGAGGAGTGCAGAAAATAGTAAAACCTTGCTAAAAAGCAAGGGGAGCAGAGTTTATCAACTATATCATTCACAGTCCTATAGATAGCGCTGCTAGGAAAAATCCTACAAAAGTGTAATAGCAAGCATCTAACATCAAAAAAAGGAGAGTAATATTTTGAAAGACCACATTTCCATTTCAAAACATAGCATAACTCAAAAACAGTTGAAACAGCAAATGAGTTAGAGCTAGGTAGATAAAAATCGGAAAAATAAAGGCAAGTAATTCTGACATAAAATAGATAAATAGAATTTGAAGAGCCAGAGGGATCAATAAACAGCTATAAAATCGTTTCAAAAAAGATTTTTCTGCTATTCCAAATACGTGAGCCATAAGGACACCCCCTCATCTCCGCTCTCTTGCATAGATTCAGTAGAACATAAATAAATATATGATGAAAACGATAATATTTTTGCTAAAATACTTTTTTTACTTTACTTCTATAGTGAAAAGGTTTACAATTAAAATAAGAAAATTTCAGGAGGTTTCATTATGGCACAACGTTACCAAAATGTTATGGTTGCAATTGATGGTTCTAAAGAGGCAGACTTGGCTTTTGTTAAAGGTGTTTATACTGCTCTACGCAATGATTCCAAGCTCACCATTGCCCATGTTATTGACACACGCGCTCTTCAAAGCGTGTCTACCTTTGATGCTGAAGTTTACGAAGAACTCCAAGTTGACGCTGAAAGTTTGATGAAAGAGTACGAAAAACGTGCAAAAGATGCGGGCGTGACGGATATTCACATCGTTATCGAAATGGGAAATCCGAAGACCCTCCTTGCCCGCACCATTCCAGACGCAGAAAATGTTGACCTGATTCTCGTCGGTGCAACAGGTCTCAATGCCTTTGAACGCCTCTTGGTTGGCTCTTCATCTGAATACATCCTCCGCCATGCAAAAGTCGACTTACTGGTCGTGAGAGAACAAGAAAAAACATTATAGGAACACAAAAGGAGCCTGGGACAATAGTCCCACGGCTTCAAAAAAAGCAACGGTAAATCCGTTGCTTTTTGCATGGTTGAGAACTATTTTGTCTCAGATACTTTTTCTTATACAAATAAACGCACAAAACTATAGAGCAACAAGACACTACCAAGTACGATACGGTATTTACCAAAGAGTGTAAAGTCGTGCTTCTTCACATAGCTGGTCAAGAAACGAATAGCAACCATGCTGACCGCAAAGGCTACTCCCATAGCAACCAAGAGCAAGAATAGTTGACCAAAACTCAAAAGTTGACCGGCTTTAATAAATTTGAAAATCTTTAAAGCGCTGGCTCCAAACATAACCGGAATCCCAAGATAGAAGGTAAACTCTGTTACAACAGAGCGACTTGTTCCATTCAACAAACCACCGACAATCGTCGCACCTGAACGACTTGTTCCTGGGAAAAGGGCAAGGACTTGGAAGAGACCGATATAAAGGGCTGTTTTATAAGGCAACTTGTCTAACTCAGTTACTGTTGGTTCAATAGCTTGGGCCTTATTTCTTTTTTCAAGATAGATAAAGGCAACCCCATAGATAATCAACATGATAGCAACTGAAACCATGTTGTGGAAGTTGGCATCAAACCAATCATCCAACTTAAAGACCAACAGTAAAGGCAAGGTCGCAACGAAAACTTTTGACCATAACTGCCAAGTTCGACGAACTTCGACCTTATTTTTACCAGGTTTGAAGGGATTGAGCTTGTTAAAGTAAATCACCATAACGGCTAAAATAGCGCCAAGCTGAATAACAACATTAAACATGGACATGAAGGCTTCATTTTGATCCTTGTATTGTACAAACTCTTCAACCAAAATCAAGTGTCCAGTACTTGAAATTGGCAACCATTCTGTAATTCCTTCAACAATCCCAAAAAAGATTGACTTCAAAATTTCAATAAAATACATGCATTACTCCTTTTTCTATCCTCTATTATAGCATAATTTCGGATATTGCGATAGATTTTTCTAGAAGGCACCGATGCTACCACCGCCTCCGCCTCCTGAGAAGCCTCCACCCGAACTTCCACTTCCAGAAGATACAGAGTAGGTACTTGCTGTGTTTGCAATACTAGCATAGTGGCTCATTTGAGCAGTTGAATGATAAAACATACTGTGCCAGCCATAAGCTACATAAAGATTGATATCTGGGTTCTCAACTTGAATCTGATAAGATTTCATCAAATGACTCACCTTGTCCGCATAACCAAATAAAGTAGCATAGACAAGGAGGCGATTCCAAAGAACAATACTCTCTAATTCTGCCTTGTCTAGGTGAGCAATATCGCGAAGCATGTTTTCAAAACTAGTCCAGAGATAGTATGCTTCTAGTCCTTCTTCGTTTAAAACGCCGTCACGAGTATCAAATCGGGTCGTCCAATAATAGACGGCAGCTAACATCAAGCTCACAAACCCAAGGATGGGAAGTGGCAGAGAAAGGTACCCGTGAGCATCCAAACTATACAAGAACCAGCCAAAACCAACGAAAGCAGGTAGAAGCGTAGAGACGCCTATCATCAATCGCAAGATTTTTTCTCCATTACTCAGTGGTCGATAATAATCTGGAAGTTGCAAAGAGGAAACCCGCTTTCTCACCCCATCCTGCATCTGCTTCAGAGCTTGCTCGAAAGACGACTTAAGCTTACGTCCCGTTTTCTGAATCCGTTTTTCATCAGCTGCTTTTGCACCTTGGTAAAGACTAGTTGACACTTGGTAATCTGCAAACAAATCTGAAACAAGCACTTCTTCTCGTCCTGAAAAGGCCAAATTAAGGCAATCTTTTTCAAAACTTGCCAATCCTTTTTCTTTTACGACTTTTAAACGGACCTCATCTCCATTTGAGATGATTGAAACATTTCCACGGTCAATCACATCCAATAAAGTTGCCTGAATGAGTTGGTCAAAGGTGAACTTCCCTCCTCCCTTGGTTAAGGGGCTGACTTCCTCTAAAGAAGTGGAGTAAACAGCTTCCGATAAAACCATCGGTTCTAAGTCCATTGGCGGTTCATAGAGACGGTGATTTTTAGCATATTTCTTCGATGGGGAGGTTTTTCTTCTGTAAATGCAGTATAAAATAACACTAAAAACTAAAGAAAGCGAGAGTAGCAAAGGGATAATCCACATAACCAGAGCTTTGCTTTGAGCTTTTTCAGCAGTAATGGATTCCTCTATTTTTTCAAATTCTGCTAAACGATTGCCCTTCAATCCCTGATCCAAAGCTGTTCTAAAATCTTTTCTAGGCCAATATGCATGCAATTCAACCCCACGCTGACGAGGTAGGTTCTGTAAATGAACACGATAATCACCATCTATCTTTTCTACCTTGCCCTCTGTAAAGAGTTTCCCTGTATGAAAGAATAATTTTTCTGCTCCATTAAAGCCCGTTACTCGAAACTCAAATTTTTCGATAGGTTCTGAACTATCCGTCAGGGGCTGCCAATTAAGTTCCGCGATATCATCATATAGAAATAGGAGATTTTTTAGTTGCCATGTGATTACCACTTCAACGGTATCCCCCCCTTGGCCTGGATTATACACTTTTACAGTATAGCCTTCCGATTCTTCTATCACTTCACTATTGACATTTTCAATGGCAGCAGCATTCTTCCATACCTGAATCTTCGGACTGGAATCTATTTCAAAGCCCTTTGGCATCTTACCCGCATGGCCAAGTCCTACTAGTTGTCCATTAAAATTCTCATCAAAATGATATACTACTTTTTCCCTAAATTCTGCCGTATTATCTGCATGAATATACAAATCACCTTGATAAGAGCGAATCTTAAAATCAACCGCAAAAACAGAGAGTGGTAAAATACAAAACAAGCTAAATAAAAGCAAGAAAAAAGTCTTTTTCACAACACAATCCCCCTTTTTATCTTTGCTATCATTATATCATTTTTTATAAGTAAAGGCTTACTTGTATTGAAAATCTCACTATTTTTCGATACAATAGAGAGAAGTCATTTTTAGACTAGAAATAGGAGAAAACATGAAAAAATTATGCTTATCTATCCTTGCTAGCCTAGCCCTTACACTGGGACTAGTTAGCCAGGTCCAAGCTGACGAATATTTACGCATCGGGATGGAGGCAGCTTACGCCCCCTTCAACTGGACTCAAGACGACGATAGTAACGGCGCCGTTAAAATTGACGGTACCAACCAATACGCCAATGGCTACGATGTCCAAATCGCTAAAAAGATTGCCAAAGACTTAGGTAAGGAACCTTTGGTCGTTAAAACCAAGTGGGAAGGACTTGTTCCTGCTCTTACTTCTGGCAAAATCGATATGATCATTGCAGGTATGAGCCCAACCGCTGAACGTAAACAAGAAATTGCCTTTTCAAGCAGTTACTATACTAGTGAACCTGTTCTATTGGTTAAAAAGGACTCTGTCTATGCCAATGCCAAATCTTTAAACGACTTTAGCGGAGCAAAAATCACGTCTCAACAAGGTGTTTACCTTTATGACCTGATTTCCCAAATTCCAGGTGCCAAAAAAGAAACTGCTATGGGTGACTTCGCTCAGATGCGCCAAGCTCTGGAAGCCGGTGTCATTGATGCCTATGTTTCAGAACGCCCTGAAGCCCTGACCGCTGAATCTGCCAACGCTAAGTTCAAAATGATCCAACCCCAACCAGGTTTCAAAACTGGCGAAGAAGACACAGCTATTGCCATTGGTCTTCGCAAGGACGATAGTCGCATCAGCCAAATCAATGCCAGCATCGAAACCATTTCTAAGGACGAACAAGTAGCCCTCATGGATCGGATGATCAAAGAGCAACCAGTGGAGGCGACAACAACGGAGGAAGAAAGTAGCTTCTTTAGCCAAGTCGCTAAAATTCTTTCTGAAAACTGGCAACAACTCCTGCGTGGTGCCGGTATCACACTCTTGATTTCCATTATCGGGACCATCACAGGTCTCATTATCGGACTTGCAATCGGAGTCTTCCGTACAGCCCCTCTATCTGAAAATAAGGCCATCTATGGCTTGCAAAAACTACTTGGCTGGATCCTCAATGTCTATATTGAAATTTTCCGTGGCACGCCTATGATCGTTCAATCTATGGTTATCTACTATGGTACAGCACAAGCCTTCGGAATCAATCTCGATCGTACACTGGCTGCCATCTTCATCGTTTCAATCAACACGGGTGCCTACATGACGGAAATCGTCCGTGGAGGTATCCTAGCAGTTGACAAGGGACAATTTGAAGCCGCAACCGCTCTTGGTATGACCCATAATCAGACCATGCGCAAGGTTGTCCTCCCTCAGGTCGTTCGCAATATCTTACCTGCTACTGGTAATGAGTTTGTCATCAATATCAAAGATACCTCTGTACTGAATGTTATCTCTGTGGTAGAACTCTACTTCTCTGGTAATACTGTGGCCACCCAAACTTATCAATACTTCCAGACATTTACAATCATCGCCGTGATTTACTTTGTCCTCACCTTCACAGTGACCCGTATTCTACGCTTCATCGAAAGACGCATGGACATGGATACATACACTACAGGTGCTAATCAAATGCAAACGGAGGACTTGAAATAATGAATCAACCCATTCTTGAAATTAAACACCTCAAAAAATCCTATGGACAAAACGAAGTCTTAAAAGACATTTCTCTGTCAGTCCACAAAGGAGAGGTTATCTCCATCATCGGGAGCTCAGGAAGCGGAAAATCAACCTTCCTACGTTCTATCAATCTACTTGAAACACCTACTGAGGGAGAAATTCTCTACCGAGGAGAAAACGTCCTTGCAAAAGGCTATGACCTTACTCACTATCGTGAAAAACTCGGTATGGTTTTTCAATCCTTCAACCTCTTTGAAAACCTTGATGTTCTCGAAAACACTATTGTAGCCCAAACGACTGTCCTCAAACGAGAACGCTCTGAAGCTGAAAAAATTGCCAAAGAAAATCTTGAAAAAGTTGGCATGGGTGAACGCTATTGGCAAGCCAAACCAAAACAACTCTCTGGTGGTCAAAAGCAACGTGTAGCCATCGCTCGCGCCCTCTCTATGAATCCTGATGCCATCCTCTTTGATGAACCAACATCTGCTCTGGATCCTGAAATGGTTGGTGAAGTCCTCAAAATCATGCAAGATCTGGCTCAGGAAGGATTGACCATGATCGTCGTCACCCACGAAATGGAGTTCGCCCGCGATGTCTCACACCGTGTTATCTTTATGGATAAGGGTGTCATTGCTGAAGAAGGCAATCCAGAAGACCTCTTTACCAATCCAAAAGAAGAGCGAACAAAAGAGTTTCTACAACGCTATCTCAAATAACAAACAAAGACTGCATAAAATATGTAGTCTTTTTACTAACTCTTTGCAAAACAAAAGGCAGATTCATTTTAAGAATCTGCCTTTAAGCCTAGTTTAATCTTCAAATTTTTCATGATTCTTGTCATAAAAATCAATCAAACCTAGGGCTGTTTCAAATGAAATATTTTTCACTTTTGCACGACCTTGTGCCAAAGCAATGATTGACATTTCACGTGCATTTGTTTCCTTAGAGATACGGTAACCTGTGATTTTCTTATCACGAACCCAGCCAACAACTGATTCTACTTTTTCAAAGTTTGATTTAGCCATGTTCTTCTCCTATTTTGTTCTTTACGATACTGAAATATATCCATTCTTTTAGGATTATCCACAAAAAACATCTACTTATTGAAAACAAATAATGAATTGTTATTACTTAGCTTTTAAAGCTGATAATATGCTTGTTCGTATATCTTCAACTCCATCAGGATTTGCTGGTAGGAAGATGGTGTTATTGCCCTTATTGTCTGCAAAATTATTCAAAGTATCCAAATACTGATTTGTTAATAGAATGGACATAATCTGGGCTTCCGTGAGTTCAACATTGGCTCCTTTTAATTCTTGAATAGAATCAGCAAGTCCGTCAACAATAGCCTTACGCTGTTCTGCAATCCCTACACCGTGTAGGCGATCTTTTTCTGCCTCTGCTTCCGCCGCTGTCACGATTTTAATCTTATCTGCTTCTGCAAGTTCTTGCGCAGCGACCCTCTTACGTTGGGCAGCATTGATTTCATTCATTGATTGTTTCACTTCAGCGTCAGGCTCAACCTTCGTAATCAGTGTTTTTACAATGATGTAACCATATGTAGACATTTCTTCTGCTACTTGTTTTTGAACTTCTAATGCAATCTCATCTTTTTTCTCAAATAGTTCATCCAAGGTCAATTTCGGCACGGACGAACGCAGGGCGTCTTCAATATAGGATTTGATTTGAGCTTCTGGTCTCATTAGTTTATAGTAAGCATCTGTGACATTGTTCTCATTCACTCGATACTGAGTCGCCACATTCATGGTCACAAATACATTATCTTGCGTTTTTGTTTCCACGACAATCTCACTTTGCAATAGGCGCAATTGCACTCTGGCCGCAATTCTATCAATTCCAAAAGGTGCTCGTACATGAATACCACTATTACTCAACTTTTGGTATTTACCAAAACGCTCGATAATAGCGACAGACTGTTGCCTTACAACATACACAGAGCTGATAATAATCATTGATGCAATCAGCACTAGAAAAAATAGAACAAGTAAAACATGTAAAACCATGGGAATCCCCCCCTTTCGTCACCATCATTATAGCATCATTATATTCATTATGCAAATAATATGATAGCAAATTTATTTTAGACTAGCATATTATACAAAGTCTCATTACCATTCAAATTAATATAAGATGGGTCAAACTTTTCCATCCGATGAATCAAACCAGCATAATCATGCTTATCAGCAAGAGCAATCCCAATCAAGACTGGTCCTGTTCCCTTGCTTGCTCGTTTGATATATTCAAAACGAGTGATGTCATCATTTGGCCCCAAAATGTCATTTACAAACTCTCGGAGAGCCCCTGGACGTTGTGGGAAATTGACTACAAAGTAATGCTTGATGCCATCGTAAATCAAAGCACGTTCTTCCATTTCTGGCATACGGTTAATATCATTATTCCCCCCAGAAATAATGCAACAAATCGTCTTACCTTTGATATAGTCGGATAAAACTTCCAAGGCTGCAACACTAGCAGCCCCGGCTGGTTCTGCTACTATTCCTTGCTTAGAATAAAGATCAATCAAGGTCTCAGAAATCAAGCCTTCATCCACTCCAATCAGCGTTTCAACATTCTTACGGGTCGCTTCATAGGTCAACTGCCCAACTTTCTGCACAGCTATTCCATCAGCAAATTTATCAATTTCTTTGAGTTTAACTGGTCCTCCAGCCTCAAAAGCAGCCTTCATCGAACGGGCACCATTGGCTTCAACACCAATGACTTCGATAGCGGGATTGGTTTCTTTGATATAGGTCGAAACCCCTGCAATCAGTCCGCCACCACCTACCGGCACTAGTACTGTATCAAAATCAATAGACTCTTTACGGGCTTCTTCAAGAATTTCATAGGCTACAGTCCCTTGTCCTGCCTGAACATGGGCATCATCAAAAGGATCGATAAAGGTTCTATTTTCTGAAACGGTGAATTCTTGGGCCGCCTTAGCCGAAGCGTCAAAAGTATCTCCGACCAATTTGATCGTCACATAGTCACCACCAAAGAAACGAACTTGACCAATTTTTTGTTGAGGCGTTGTGATTGGCATAAAAATGGTCGCAGGAATCTTCATCTCCTTACAAGTGTAAGCGACTCCTTGAGCGTGATTCCCTGCTGATGCACAGACCACACCACGTTCTCGTTCTTCTTTTGTCAATTGTGAAATGGCATAATAAGCTCCCCGAATTTTAAAAGAGCGAACTCGTTGCGCATTCTCCTTTTTCAGATAGATCTTAGCTCCATACTTTTCTGATAAGTAATGATCATATTCTAGTGGTGTATTCACTACTACACCACTTAAAACTTTGTGGGCTTTCACCACATCTTTTGCACTTAGCATATCTCCTCCTCAAATACTTTACAAGATAAAAAGCGAGTTAGGTACCCCCCAACTCGCCTTCTGTTTTTATTTTCAAGAATTAGTTGTAGATTTTGAAAGCATCGTCATCGTTTTTACCAACGAATGGCATTGCTTTACGTAATTCAGCACCAACTTTTTCAATTTCAAGATTAGCTGCTTGTTCACGGTAAGCAGTGAGTTTTGGACGACCAGCCTTGTAGTCATTTACAAAGTCATTTGCAAATTTACCATTTTGGATGTCTGCCAAAACAGCTTTCATGTTTTCTTTAACTTGCTCAGTAATCACACGTGGGCCTGATACATAGTCACCGTATTCAGCAGTGTTTGAAATAGATTGACGCATTTTCTTGAATCCACCTTCATAGATCAAGTCAACGATCAATTTCATTTCATGAAGAACTTCAAAGTAAGCCAATTCTGGGGCATAGCCTGCTTCTGTCAAGACTTCAAAACCTGCTTCGATAAGGGCAGTCAAACCACCACAAAGTACGGCTTGTTCACCAAACAAATCTTCTTCAGTTTCTTCTTTGTAAGTTGTTTCAAGCAAACCAACACGAGCTGCTCCAACACCTTTACACCAGTCCATAGCAATGTTTTTCGCATTTCCTGTAGCATCTTGGTAGACTGCATAAAGAGCCGGAACACCAAATCCTTCCTCGTAAGTACGACGTACCAAGTGTCCTGGTCCTTTAGGAGCACACATGAAGACATCAACATCCGCAGGCACTTTGATAAATTCAAAGTGGATGTTGAAACCATGAGCAAATCCAACTGCATTTCCAGCTTCCAAGTTTGGAGCGATTTCTGCTTCGTACAATTCTTGTTGGATTTCATCTGGTGCCAAAATCATGATAACGTCAGCCAATTTAGTTGCTTCTGCTACTGTGTAAGTATCAAATCCATCTTCTTTTGCTTTGTCAAAAGATTTACCTGGACGAACACCGATAATGACATCACGGCCTGAATCACGCAAGTTTTGAGCATGCGCATGTCCTTGCGAACCATAACCGATAACGGCGATTTTTTTGCCGTCAAGCGCTGCTACTTTTACATCTTTTTCGTATTCCATTTGTACTGCCATAGTTTTTCTCTCTTTTCTATTATTTATTGCCTTTTAGGCTGGTTTAACAAATTTAAGTTGGATTTTTAGTCGCGGGTAAATCCGGTTGCACCCGTACGAGCGATATTTTTAATACCGTATGGTCGAATCACTCGCAATAAAGCTTCACTCTTTTCAGCATTCCCAGTCATCTGGATCGTAATCGAGCTTGGAGCCACATCCACTACCGTTGCACGGAAAGGTTGGATAATGGCCAAGATTTCTGCACGCTTTTCAGCAGGAGCAGATACCTTCACCAAGATAACCTCTCTTTCCAAGTGTGGCTTATCCGTGATATCTCGAATGCGTATCACATCAATCTGACGATTGAGTTGCTTGATAATTTGCTCCACTTCATCATGTGAAGCTACATCAATAATGATAGTAATCCGTGATACATCAGGATTCTCCGTCGCACCAACTGAGATACTCTCAATGTTGACTTGACGACGAGAAAGGACACCTGTAAAGCGATTGAGGACTCCTGAACGATTTTGTAGTTTTGCAGTTAACATTCTACGCATGGAACTTCACCCCCAACATCTCATGATTACTCTTACCAGCTGGTACCATTGGTAAAACCTGTTCCTTACGAGAAATATCCACCTCGATAAACATCGGCACATCCTCCAGAATAACCTCTAGATCCTTCTCTATCGTCTCTGGATTATCAAATTTATAGTTTTTGATGCCGTAAGCCTGTGCCATCAGCTGGAAGTCAGGAAGAGTGTCAAAGACTGACTCTGAAGTTCTACCCTCATAGAAGGATTCCTGCCACTGGCGAACCATTCCTAGTGAGTGGTTATTCAGCATCACGACCTTAATGGGCACCTTGTAGATATTTAGGATGGCTAGTTCTTGGTTGGTCATTTGGAAGCCACCATCACCGACAAAAAGAACTACTTCTTTTTCTGGATTGGCAATCTTAGCTCCGATAGCTGCAGGAACTCCAAATCCCATGGTACCCAAACCACCAGATGTGACTAATTGACGTTCATTCTGATATGGGTAATATTGAGCTGTCCACATTTGGTGTTGCCCTACGTCAGTTACCACAATAGCATCCCCATTCGTCAACTCACCGATGCGTTCAATGACTGCCTGCGGTTGGACCACACGTTCTTTCTTATCATAAGAACGAACGCGGTTCTTGTCCTTGGTAACTTTGTCAATCCATTTTTCAGTATTGTTATGAACAGTTGATTCTGCCAGAAGCATCTGCAAGGCTTTCTTAGCATCGCCCACTACAGGAATATCTGCACTGATAATCTTACCAATCTCTGCTGGATCAATGTCGATATGAGCAACCTTGGCATTCTTAGCAAAGGTCTTAGGATTTCCAGTCAAGCGGTCATCGAAACGGCAACCAATACTAATCATAAAGTCCGCTTCGGTCATGGCAATATTAGCTGCGAAAGAACCGTGCATGCCTCCCATACCAAGGAAGAGCGGATGACTAGTCGCAATCGTGCCTTGCCCCAAAAGACTGGTGACTACTGGAATCTGATAGCGTTCAGCAAATTCATTCAATTCTTTTGAAGCTTCTGCATAGCTGATACCACCACCTGCTAACAAAACAGGTTTCTTAGCCTTGGACAATTGTTTCAAGATTTTCTTGATTTGCATGTCGTTTGGTTCTATCGTCGGTTGATAACTCGGTAAATGCACTTCTGGTGAATAGATGAAGTCTGTCTCTAAGGCAGATACATCCTTAGGCAAGTCAATCACGACTGGACCTGGACGACCTGTGATCGCGATATGGACAGCTTCCGTAATGATACGAGGAATGTCAGCTGTCTCACGAACTTGGTAATTGTACTTGGTAATGGGCATGGTAATACCGACAATATCCGCCTCCTGAAAGGCATCTTTCCCAATTCCCGCTCGTCCCACTTGTCCCGTAAAGACCAAAAGGGGAACGCTATCGCTCATGGCATCCGCAATCCCTGTAATGGCATTTGTTGCTCCCGGTCCACTTGTGACGACGGCGACACCCAACTTTCCAGTTGATTTGGCATAGCCTTCAGCTTCGTGCAAACATCCTTGCTCATGGCGACCTAGAATGTGACGAATGCCTTTGAAATTATAAATCGCATCATATAAAGGCAAGACAGCCCCACCAGGATAACCAAATATAGTATCAATCCCTAAATCACGGAGGGTTTCCAAAACTAGGTCCGACCCCGTCTTAGGAGATTCTAAACTGATTTTCTCCATTGTTCCCCTTTCTCTTCTCTTAAAAATAGCTTGTTACTATCATACCATTTTTTCAAAAATTTTCAAGACAAAAGAAGCAATTTTCTGAATTTTCTATCTAAGCGTGTTTTTATGAATGTTTTTCCTATTTTTATAAATATGAATGGGGAATTGAACGATCTTATTACTTCCAAATTTAATTCAGAGTATATTTTTCTAATCTTCTTTGATATAGAACATAAAAAAGAAGCCACCATAGTGACTTCTTTCTATAGCGAAGATGGATTATTCTTCACCTTTGTTTTTCTTAATGATTTCTTCTTGTACTGACTTAGGTACATCTTCGTAGTGGTCAAATACCATCATGAAGGTACCACGTCCTTGTGATGCAGAACGAAGAACGGTCGCATAACCAAACATTTCAGCAAGTGGAACATAAGCACGAACGATTTGGCTGTTACCATGTGCTTCCATACCATCAACACGTCCACGACGAGCTGTTACGTGACCCATAACGTCACCAAGGTTTTCTTCAGGAACAGTGATTGTTACAAGCATCATTGGCTCAAGGATAGCTGGTTGTGCAGTCTTAGCAGCTTCTTTCAATGCAAGTGAAGCTGCAACCTTGAAGGCTGTTTCAGATGAGTCGACATCGTGGTATGAACCATCGTAAAGTTTAGCTTTCACGTCAACGATTGGGTAGCCAGCAAGGACACCATTCGCCATTGACTCAATCAAACCTTTTTCAACCGCTGGAATGAATTCACGAGGAACCACACCACCGACGATAGCATTTTCAAACTCGAAGCCTTTTCCTTCTTCGTTTGGAGTAAATTCAATCCATACATCACCGAATTGACCTTTACCACCAGACTGGCGTTTGAAGAATCCACGTGCTTGAGTAGAAGCGCGGAATGTTTCACGGTAAGATACTTGAGGAGCACCTACGTTTGCTTCAACCTTGAACTCACGACGCATACGGTCAACAAGGACATCCAAGTGAAGCTCACCCATACCAGAGATAACTGTTTCACCAGTTTCAACGTTTGTTTCAACACGGAAAGTTGGATCTTCTTCAGCCAATTTTTGAAGGGCAATACCCATCTTGTCTTGGTCAGCCTTAGACTTAGGCTCAACCATCAATTGGATAACTGGTTCTGGAACGTTGATAGACTCAAGGATGATTTTAGCTTTTTCATCTGTCAATGAGTCACCAGTTGTAGTATCTTTCAAACCAACGGCAGCAGCGATATCACCTGAGTAAACAGTGTCAATTTCTTGACGGCTGTTAGCGTGCATTTGAAGGATACGTCCGATACGTTCACGTTTACCTTTAGAAGTGTTCAATACGTATGAACCTGATTGAAGAACACCTGAGTAAACACGGAAGAATGTCAAACGACCTACGAATGGGTCAGTCATGATCTTGAAGGCAAGAGCTGCAAATGGCTCTTCGTCAGATGCTGGACGAGTTTCTTCTTCGTCTGTATCTGGGTTGATACCTTTGATTGCTGGGATGTCAAGTGGGCTTGGAAGGTAGTCGATAACCGCATCAAGCATCAATTGAACACCCTTGTTCTTGAAGGCTGAACCACACAATACTGGGAAGAATTCAACGTTGATAGTCGCTTTACGGATACCAGCTTTCAATTCTTCGTTAGTGATTTCTTCACCTTCAAGGTATTTCATCATCAATTCTTCATCAGTTTCCGCAACTGCTTCCACCAATTTTTCACGGTATTCTTGAGCTTGCTCAAGGTATTCAGCTGGAATATCTTCTTCCAAAATATCTGTACCAAGGTCATTAGTATAGATTTCAGCTTTCATCTTGATCAAGTCAATGATACCACGGAAGTCATCTTCAGCACCGATTGGCAATTGAATTGGATGAGCATTTGCTTGAAGACGGTCGTGAAGTGTGCTTACTGAGTAAAGGAAGTCAGCACCGATTTTGTCCATTTTGTTGGCAAATACGATACGTGGAACTCCGTACTCAGTTGCTTGGCGCCAAACTGTTTCAGTTTGAGGCTCAACACCTGATTGTGAGTCAAGAACGGTAACCGCACCATCCAATACACGAAGAGAACGTTGTACTTCGATTGTGAAGTCCACGTGTCCTGGTGTGTCGATGATGTTTACGCGGTGGTTGTTCCATTGAGCTGTTGTCGCAGCAGATGTGATAGTGATACCACGTTCTTGCTCTTGCTCCATCCAGTCCATTTGTGACGCACCTTCGTGAGTTTCACCGATTTTGTGGATTTTACCAGTGTAGTAAAGAATACGCTCAGTAGTTGTTGTTTTACCGGCATCGACGTGAGCCATGATACCGATATTACGAGTTTTTTCAAGTGAAAATTCGCGTGCCATGAGGTTTGTTTCTCCTATTTATTTTAATTTCTATTCTATTATAACACGATTTTAATAAAAACGGATAGGCAGGACCCACCCGTTCTCAATGTTTTCATGCTATTGTTGGTTTCAACTTACGAGATGGTAAGTTGAATTGAATTCAGGCTAAAGTTAGTTAGCCGATTTGAGCTGGAACGGGATGCTGTGTGAAAAAGATAAACTTCCTTGTATTCATCGAATACTGCGTCAGTTTCCTATTTTCACTGTGCATCCTTACCGTTCCTAGCATCATAATTGAACTTGGGCTAAAAGCTCGGAAAATAGATAAGCTCTCCTAGAATCTTCGATTCTTCGTCAAGCTTCCTAATTTTCAGTCGCTTTTTTAACGCCCTTAGTATCTTATTCTTACCAACGGAAGTGTGCGAAGGCACGGTTAGCTTCAGCCATACGGTGAGTGTCTTCACGTTTCTTAACAGCTGCACCAGTGTTGTTAGCAGCATCCAAGATTTCTTTTGCAAGACGGTCTTGCATTGTGTGTTCACCACGAAGGCGAGCGATTGTTACCAACCAACGAAGTCCAAGTGTTGTACGACGTTCTGGACGAACTTCAACTGGGACTTGGTAGTTAGATCCACCAACACGACGTGCACGTACTTCAAGTACAGGCATGATGTTTTCCATAGCTGTTTCAAATACTTCAAGTGCATCGTTTCCAGTAGCTTCTTTGATTTGCTCAAAGGCTCCGTAAACGATAGAAGCCGCTGTACCACGTTTCCCATCAAGCATAACGCGGTTGATAAGACGTGTCACTAATTTTGAATTGTAGAGCGGATCTGGCAATACTTCGCGCTTAGGCGCACGGTTTTTACGACTCATTTATCTTTATCCCCTTTCTTTATGCTTTTGGACGTTTAGTACCGTATTTAGAACGGCCTTGCTTACGGTCAGTAACACCTGCTGTATCAAGTGCACCACGAACGATATGGTAACGTACCCCTGGAAGGTCTTTTACACGTCCACCACGAAGAAGCACCACGCTGTGCTCTTGCAAGTTGTGTCCGATACCTGGGATGTAAGCTGTAACTTCGATCAAGTTGCTCAAACGTACACGGGCAAATTTACGAAGGGCTGAGTTAGGTTTCTTAGGTGTCATAGTTCCGACACGAGTTGCAACACCACGTTTTTGTGGTGAAGATACGTTTGTTTGAACTTTTTTGTGGCTGTTGTAACCAACGTTCAAAGCTGGTGATTTAGATTTTTCTACTTTTGATTTACGCGGTTTGCGAACCAATTGGTTAATTGTAGGCATCTACATTCTCCTGTATTTTTTTAATTTTGGTGATGATACACTTGGTGACAGCTACCATCTGTGTGTACTTTTGCAACATTTGTCAGCACGTCCCTGTACACTTTTGAGAGACCAAAAGTAAAAAGTACCGTCTATTATTGTAACACATTTTTTCTTTCCTTGTCAATATTTTTTTCGTTTTTATTCTGATCTTTTAAGTCTTCGACACTAGTTCTGACCGCTTTTCTAAGCAAAAAACGGGCTCTATAATTCTTACAGTGGTTTTACCCACTACAGAAATTATCGAGCCAGGATTATTGGTTCTATCTGCTAAAAATTAACTTTCTTCCTAACTTCCTTGACCATAATAGTAACTAATTCTGTACCGTTACCCTAAAGAAACAACAAATTAAACAGGATTTAGGTAATGAACTTGCCCTCACTGTCTGAAAAAAACAAAAGAGAGAATAATCATTACCTTTCAAACGGTGATTTCTTTTCCTCCGGGCGTTTATATCGCCCATTTTCATAAGAGACATAATTTTGAAAATCTGGAAATAGGCTTCTCTTGGTATGTCCATACTCATCTAACTTAGCTTTTAAATATTTTTTTAACAAAGTATATTGATCAGTACCTTGCAGTGTCTTATCTACCAAGTTAACCTTATTCTTTAGGGGTTCAAAACGTCTCTCAAGATTACCTATATATTTATTCTCATTTACATCGAGCTCTTTATCATATTTAAGGTTATTAGCAGCTTTAACTATGTCTTCAATATTATCGTTAAAAAATTCACTGTCTGAGTTCTTTGATACTTCTATAACAACTGTAATACGATTAATTCTTTCAACTTTCTTCTCTAATTCCTTTAGTTTCTTTTTTACATATTTAATAGTGTCAGGGTTATATTCTTTTTTCACTATCTTATCTCTATCTTTTTTCCCTAATAAATTATATAGCTTTTCATAATGTAGAAATGCTCCATTTTGCGCAATCAGACGTTTATTTTTTTGGACCTTCTCAGGGAGATAAACTATATTGTTATCCCTATGTTTCTCTTCTTCAATCTCAAATAATTCAAATTTGGGAGTATGGAAATCCTCGCCATCAATCATAAACAGCAAAGCTGTGTAAGGATTTTTAGACATATCAAGAAGACATGTCCCAAATTCATAATGCTGGAGACGTGAAAAAGCATCATTCCGCTTACTTGAGCCAATGCTACTATCATATTCTAGTTCTTCAGGATATTCTCTCGCTATTTTTTGATATAATCCTTCAAATTTGCTATAAAATTGGGCGCTATTCTTTTCACCATGATAAGTTCTGTTTCTAAAAACAGCTGGAATAGCATCGTGCTTGTTATTAGAATAACCTCTAAAATAATTATATTTAAATCTACTAACCATAAGATCACTACTAGAATTATTAAGTACTATATTTTCTGTCTTAGTTCTTCTTCCATCAAAAATAGAAATTAATTCTTTTAACGTATAAAAGATAGTCCACCCACTTTTTATAGTACCATAGCCTTCTCTATGATAGTAATCACATTTTATTTTATTATTAAGTTTGTATACTTCCCCTACTACATTTAATATTGCAACTTTTTCTTTGTAATTTTCTACATTCTCTGACTTCCTATTTTGTTGTTTAGAACTGCAATCTTTCGTAGTTGCACTTGTTTCATCATCATCTCCTCCTATTTCAGATTTATTACAATCTCTCTCTGAGCCCTTATTATTTTTAATATTTTTATAAATACCCGTAAGAAAATTATTTATTTCTAAATTACTGATGTTTTCTTTCAATAACAAATCATAATCTTTAAAGTCATCAAGTGGAATTCGAAGTTTTCTCTCTTCCAGTAGTTTAACTTGTTCACGGCTTGAACTAGACAAAATATATGAGAGCATCCTATTAGAAAAGTACTCAAAATCATAGATTAAGCCTTCATTGACGCCTATATTATCTTCCCTTACTTTCAAATATAGCTCTCCAAAGCTTTCTGACTTTCGTATTATTCTTTTTATTTTTTGTATAATTTTTTTTCGTGAACGATTCTTTTTTTCTTCGTGATTTGCAATGTGTTGATATACCCATGCAGCAAAAGCGTCTTGATGCTTATTTTTAAATATATTAAAAAAAGACTGTTGTAAATTTTTACTGAGGAATTCTATGTGCCCTTTTAAATTTTGTTGGTCATTGTAGTCAATTTCTTTTACTATAAAACGACTTTTTTCAAATGAGTTAGAAGCTTGGGTAGGGTTTGGATAATATATAGAACTATTTTCACTTGTCTTCTCCTCAGTTTCAGGAATTCTGCTTACCTCATCTTTTCTTACTTCACAAGATATTGTAAGTTTGATATCGTTAAAAATTATTTTATCAATTAACTTATTATCATTATCACTATCATTAAACAAATCGTACATAGATTTATAAAAAATTTTGATAGCTTTTTGATTCTCAATAGTATTATTATCACTATGATTAAACAAATCGTACATAGATTTATTAAAAATTTTGATAGCTTTTTGATTCTCAATAGTATCATTATTACTATCATTAAACAAATCGTACATAGATTTATAAAGAATTTTGATAACTTTTTGATTCTCAATAGTATCATTAACTTTATCAGACATTTCTAACTCTCCTCAATAGATATAATCTAAAAATTTTAATCGCTTATACACTGCAAATTCCGAAACATCTGTTTTATCAGAAATATATTTAATTAACTCATTGACATCTTTATTAAACATTTTATTTAAGTCGCTATCGCATTTTTCATTTTTGTATTCAATAATTATATTTTCTAATAGTTTTTTTGGTAGAAGTGTTTCATAGGCAAATTGATTAGCTTTGGCTTCATAAGAAGGGCGTGAAAATGATTTATTACGATCCAAATAAGCACTTGAATCTTCAAATAAATAATGAGCCAGCTCATGAGCACATGCATAATGTCTATCTTCATTTGATAAATACTTATTAATGTATACGTTTTTTCTTTTACTATCGTAAAAAGCATCTACCGTCATCCCGCTGGACTTAAAAAAACTAGGACCATTAAATTTTTTATACGCCTTGATAATAGAAACGATATCAATTTTTTGGACTTCTTGATTATCGTTATTTTTATCTATAATATCTTCTATTGCTTTTCTATATTCTTCAATTCTGGTACTTGTTTTTTCATTGAAAATTTCCTCCTTATATAGGTCTTCTGACTCTAGCAAACTTTTGTATGACAAGTTATCATTTTTTTGTAAACCTTTAATTTTAGGGGTATTTATTAGCATATATCCCTCTTCTTTCTTTTTTAGATATTTTTAAATATGATTCTAACATAAAATGGGTTATTTAACGCTATGTAAGTGTTTTCTGATAACAGTTTCAAGGATTTTGTTATAATCAACCCACTACAGTTGATAAAGAGTCAAAAAAGGAAGCCCATTGACTTCCTAAATTCAGATATGGATTTCCTTCAATTAAACATTCGTTTGAGATGTTTTTTAGCATTCTTATCAAAGCCAACCAGATTCTTTTGCAATATTGGCTGCCTCTGTTCGATTACCAGCATCTAGTTTCGAAAGAATATTGGTGACATAGTTTCGGACGGTTCCATTTGATAGATAGAGCTGATCTGCGATTTCTTGGTTAGACAAGCCCTGAGCGATTCCCTTTAAAACAGCAATATCTTGTTCTGTCAATGGATTGGGATGCGTCATCACCACTTCCATCAATTCAGGCGAATACTCCTTGCGCCCTTCGAGGACAGTGTGCAAGGTTTGCATGAGGTCTGCAATGCTTCTTTCTTTCAAGACATAAGCATCCACTCCAGCCTTGACCGCACGTTCAAAATAACCAGGGCGCTTGAAGGTTGTCACCACAACCACCTTTGTTTCTAGCTTTTCCGCTCGTATCCACTCCAAAACTTCAAGACCTGTCTTAACAGGCATTTCTACATCAAGGATGGCAATATCTACAGTCTCTTTTTCTAGGAGTTGGATTGCTTCTTGGCCATCCTTAGCTTGTAGGACAGAATCTACATCTGGTTGGAAGGTAAGCAACTGGCACATAGCATCTCGCAACATACTTTGATCTTCTGCAACAAGTAGTTTCATCTTAGTTTCTCTCCTTATAAGGTAGTCGTACTTGCACTTCTGTTGGACACTTCTGACTGATCACCTTTACTTCTCCAGAAAATGGAAGGACACGATCTCGGACAGTATGGAGCTCATCTCCTTTTAGAGAAGCAAAGCCACAGCCATCATCTCTCACTGTTAGAATGAGTTCTTTCTCTGTTCGTTCTAATTTTAAGTAAGCTTTCGATGCTTTGGCATGTTTGATGATATTGGTCACCAATTCAAGCAAAATCATGGAAGCCGTTGATTCTAATTCCTGAGTTAGGCTAGCTGTATCTAGTTGGTGATTGATTTCTGTTTCAATTCCTGCAATTTCCAGCATTTTTTTAACAGTCGTAAATTCGGAGGCAAGGGTTCTGGTTTTAAGATTTTCAATGATGGTACGAACTTCATTCATGGATTCTTTACTGATCTGATGAATTTCTTTTAATTCTTTTTCCACTTGAGGATAGGCTTGCATTTGAAGTAGCTGGAGGGCAAGGTCCGTCTTCACACTCAGCATAGCAAAGGTATGGCCTAGGCTGTCATGGAGGTCCTGCCCGATACGACTGCGTTCATTTTCAGCCAAGAAAAGATTGAGCTTAGCATTTTGCTTTCTCTTTTCTTCTTTTATCTCCTCCGACACTCGAATCCGATAGAGACCAAAGGTAAAAGCATCAGAAAAAACAAAGGTCACCAAGAAAAAGAGTAGCTGCCAGGGACTAACTTGACCAACCATATAGACTCCAGTTAAAATCATCGGTTGCAAGACAATAAAACTGACAAAACGCCAAGAATGGAAGGAAATCTCATCCAGCTCATAAATGAGGAGGTTAGATAAATAAAAGATAAACCATGTGAAGCCCGAATTCAGCCAAACAGATGTATAAAAAATGTAAGCAAGCATGATCCACCAAGCCAGCCACTGCACAGTACGGTTTTGACTTAATAAAATCGAATAAAAGGCTAGGACAAATAATAATGTCCAGAACAAGGTCAAAGGCGGGTACTCTCCACTGATGACACCCGCTATAGGAAAGATGATAAACACTAATGAAATATGAAACATATAATGAGTGTTTTTAAATTTTTCCAACATAGATTTATTTTACCTCGATCCGTTTTTTCAGCTGGATTACCAATACACCAAAGAAAACTGTATAGCCTAGTACAACTAAGGCGGAAAGAATATTCAACTCATGGTGTTCTAAATAAGCAGAGACGACCTGCATCAGCTGATAGGTTGGAGTCAGTTTCCCAATGGATTGGAGCCATTCTGGGAAGGAATTCAAGGGGAACCACAGTCCACCTAGGACAGCCAAAGCAATATAGGCAATATTTCCAATAACCGTCATCAGTTGAGCACTGGGAAGCAAGCTCACTAAGACACCCATGCTGATAAAGACCACGCTTCCGATCAGCAAAATAACACCAATCACCAACCAGTCAAGCCAAGCTAGCGTAACTCCACGGACAAAATGACCAACTGAAAAGACAACTATAATTGATAACAAGAAGGTCAGCAGAGTACTGAACAGTTTTGATACATAATATTCTACCATAGAAACTGGAGAATGTTGAATCAATTTTTGCCAGTTGTTTGTCTTGTCAGATTCGAGTGTACTAGGGATACTGAAAAAGGCGCTTGACATGATACTAAAGAGCGTCATAGCAAAAAGATAGGCTTGAAGAGCGATTTCCGGAATGTCTGACCCTGACATCATACCAGAGAAAATAAGGTAAAACACACTTGGTAGTCCGATGGATAGGAAGTAGTAAACTGCCTGCCGTTTCATCAGAATGAGTTCCACTTTCATGAGACTTGTCATATTTTTCATCGTCAATCTCCTTTAGTCTTGAGTCGTTTCGAAGATACTGTCTAAGAGAGTTCGATTGCGAACTTCAATTTCTTCGATCGTGCAGCCCTGTTCTTGCAAGACTTTCCATACCTGGCTGGCTTCTTTGGTGGTGAAGGAAAGAGCATTTTGCTTGATTTCAATCCCTTGAACCTGCTCCAAAGTGCTGATAAAATCCTGATAGGTTAGAGGAACGGTAAAGTGTTTTTCTTGTTCTTCACCACGCATGGCATAAGGTGTCGTGTCACGAATCAATTCACCCTTGTGGAGGACCAAGATGCGGTCAGCCGTATGTTCCACCTCTTCAATATAATGAGAAGAATAAACAATGGTCACACCATTTTTCTTTAACTGATCGACAATCTCCCAAAAATGCTGACGTGTCGAGGTATCCATGGCAGCAGTTGGTTCATCTAAGAATAGAATTTTCGGACGACCTATTAGTGCCAACACGAAAGAGAACAAACGTTTTTGCCCACCAGATAACTTGCCCGCTAGCTGATTTTTCTGTTTGTCTGAGAATCTCAGCAAATCATCAATTTCTTTGTCTGAAAGACTGTCGGGATAAAGTGACTTGAAAAATGATAGAAGTTCTTTCACTTTCAAGCTTTGGACAACTTCATTTTCTTGAGGCAAGACAGAAACAAGCTGCTTTAATCGAGGATCTGTTGGTGCAAATCCTTTAATGGCGACCTGACCTGAGCTCACGAACTTGTCGCCTAAGAGGCAATCAATCAAAGTCGTCTTTCCCGCTCCGTTAGGTCCGATCAAGGCGACACATTCACCATCGTGGATTTCAAAAGAGATGTTCCGCAAGATCTCCTTGTCTTTTATTTTCTTACTCAATTTCTCAACTTTAATCACAGTCATGAGATTCTCCTTTCAACCACTCCATTCCCATAGGGAAAACGACGAAAATCATAAATCCAAAACCCCAAGCACCACGAATAAATTGGCGAAGCAAGGTTTGATCAAACCAACCTGTAAACATTTCTACTAACCATACCAAGAGTGACAGACCGATAAAGAGATAGATGATTACTTTTTTCATTCCTCAAACTCCTTTTTCACATCTCTGACTAATTTCAAACCTTCTCTGATAAGCCAAGACATCATTCCAAAGCCAGCAAATAGCTGCCAAGGAAAATGATAGAAACCCTCGTCCAATCCTGAAAACATGAGATAGGTCATAACTCCTGCTGCTACTAAACTCACTGCGACAATCATTTTATTTTTCATTTCTTCTTCCTCCATTTCATACTTCAATTATAGTCTTTTAAAGTTAGCGGAGCTAGATGCTTCTGTCACTAGGAAATATGACAAATGTCATAAAAAAAAAGAAAGTTGATTGTTCAACTTTCTTTTTAATCTATTAAATTTTTATTCCACACTGAAAAGATATGGATATACAGGTTGTTGACCTTGGTGAATCTCAACTTCAACATCTTCGAATTCTTCTGCGATTTCTTGGGCGATTTGATTGGCCAATTCTTCACTTCCGTCTTCGCCGACATAGAAAGTCACGATTTCACTATCTTCGTCTAGCATGTGCTTCAAAGTTTCAGTCAAGGTTTGGTGCATGTCAGGGTTTGACACAAGGATTTTGCCATCTACCATACCAAGATTGTCATTTTCGTGAATTTCCAAACCATCGATAGTCGTATCACGAACAGCTGTCGTTACACTACCGCTGACTACATCACCAAGAGCTACAGTCATACGTTCTTTGTTTTCTTCGATTGATTTGCTTGGATCAAAGGCAAGAAGACTAGTCAATCCTTGAGGAATTGTACGCGCTTCTACAACGACAGCTGGTTGTTCTAGCACTTCAGCTGCAGACTGAGCTGCCATGAAGATATTTTTGTTGTTTGGCAAGAAGATGATGTTGCGAGCATTGACTTGCTCAACAGCCTTGATAAAGTCTTCTGTCGAAGGATTCATGGTTTGTCCACCTTCGATGACATAATCCACACCTTGGGCACGGAAGATATCTGCCAATCCTTGACCTGCTACTACTGCGATAAGGGCATATTCCTTTTCTTCAGCTGGCTTGCTGACTTGAGCCTCTTTTTCTACTTGAGCTTCGTGTTGGTTGCGCATGTTGTCTACTTTGACCTTGACCAAGCTACCATATTTAAGTCCTTCTTGCATAACAAGACCCGGATCTTCGGTATGGACGTGAACTTTGACGATTTCATCATCGTTGACAACAAGTAGAGAATCGCCTAGCTCATTCAAGTAGTTGCGGAATTCATCATAGTCAAAATCTTTGGCATAAGTTGGACCTTGTTTAAGGGCAACCATAATCTCAGTACAGTAACCAAAAGTGATATCTTCTGTTGCAACATGTCCAGCAACTGACTTGTGGTGCTCTGCATTGATCATTTCACCCATATTCGCTGGAGTAGCGACAAAGTCCTCAGACGCACTGTATTCTCCAGTAAGAGCTGAAAGGAAACCTTCGTAGATGAAGACCAATCCTTGACCACCTGAGTCCACGACACCAACTTCTTTCAAGACTGGGAGCATATCAGGAGTCTTAGCCAGAGCCCTCTTAGCACCTTCCAAGGCCGCACGCATGACCTCAACAGCATCATCTGTCTCCTCAGCCTTTTTCTTGGCACCGATAGCCGCTCCACGAGAAACTGTCAAGATAGTTCCTTCGACTGGTTTCATAACTGCCTTGTAGGCTACTTCGACACCAGATTGGAAAGCAAGGGCCAAATCTTGACCTGTTAACTCATCTTTTTCCTTGATAGCTTGAGAAAAGCCACGGAAAAGTTGAGACGTGATAACTCCTGAGTTTCCACGCGCACCCATCAAGAGCCCCTTAGCAAGAATGCTCGCCACTTCTCCAACTGTAGAAGCCGGCTTATCTGCTACTTCTTTGGCACCATTTTCTATGGTCATTCCCATGTTTGTCCCAGTATCTCCATCTGGAACTGGGAAGACGTTTAATGAATTGACATATTCTGCTTGCTTATTCAAACGAGTTGATGCCGCCTGCACCATCTCTTGGAATAAGCTGGTAGTAATTTTTGACACGATTATTCTCCTACAACTTTGATATTTTGAATGTAGACATTCACAGTCTGAGCAGTGATTCCTAGTTGGTTTTCCAAACTAAAACGAACACGCTCTTGGATGTTTTTTGAGACTTCACTAATCTTTGTTCCGTAGCTCAAGACGGTATAAACATCAACTGCAATGCTACCATCTTCGGCCGCCTTCACAACAACGCCTTTTGCATAATTTTCCTTACCAAGAAGGGCTTGGAAATTATCTTTGAGGGCATTTTTACTAGCCATACCGACCACACCAAAAATCTCAGTTGCTGCACCACCTACAACGGTTGCAATCACTTCATCTGTTAGTTCGATTTGACCATCCTTTGTATTAATTTTTACAGTCATTTTTTTTACCTCAACTAGTTGATACTCTATTTTATCATATTTCATTCCAAGTGTAAAAGCAGAATGCTGTATCGGCGGATATTTACTCTATTTTTCAAATGATTTCATCTATAGAGCAAAAGAAAAAGACCTAGGCGGTCTTTTCATTTTTATTAAACACGTTCAACTTTACCTGATTTCAAAGCACGAGCTGAAGCCCAAACTTTTTTAGGTTTACCATCGATAAGAACAGTAACTTTTTGAAGGTTTGGTTTTACGGCACGTTTTGTTTGGTTCATCGCGTGTGAACGGTTGTTTCCAGATACAGTCTTACGACCTGTAAAGTAACATACTTTAGCCATTGTGTTTTCCTCCTATTAGATCTAATATAGCGGATGTGCTAGCACCACATACTGTACTATGTTATCACACTTTCTTGAATTTATCAAGAGAATTAAAAGATTTTTTTATTTGACGTAGACAACGCCAAGTTTACCAAAGGCCACTTCCCCACGGATAATCAAGGTTTTGTTTGTTGGTGCTACAGGAGCGTCCGCCTTGGCTGCACCAAAGGATGTTTCTACTTTCAAATCGACACGCCAGTGTTGTGGAACATAGACTGTTGCATTACCAAAAGCCACTTCGATATTCAGAGTAGCAAAATCACCTAACATCTCTGCGTTATCATAGTAGATTTTTGCGTCCCCAAAAGCGACTTCCACTTGGTCGTCTACAAGATCTTGATCTTGTTTATAGAAGGTTCCACTGCCAAAAGCGACTTCCTTATCTGTGATGACTGTTCGTTCACCGCTGTACCACCATTTTTTGCCGTACCAAAACTTACTTGAGCGAGTGAGATATCCGACACCTAGCACTGCTAAGATACTAGCCCAAAACAAAGACTGGTTTGGAATAGGCAAAATGTTATAAAAATGATTGGCAATCATGAGGGCTACTAGAGCGGTAAAAACTGCCGATGTTAGATGACGACGAAGCAAAGCCTCAACTGATTGGTAGGCAAAAAAGACGATACCAATCAAGGGCCATATTTTGCCATCCAAAGAAGGGATTCCAAAATTTCCTTGCAGCAAGATCCAGGCTGCTAAAACCAATAAAATAATACCAAATGCTTTCTTTTTCATGTCTTTTACCTCATGTTTCTTAGATTTTCTTTTAGGAGGGATTGGTAATGCCGCGAGACATGAACCTCCTTGTGGGTCTGATAAAAGGAAATGGTGCCCGTTCCTGAAAAGGACTTATCCACTGAGTAAATCTGACGGATGTTTGCGATAGTTGACTTGGACACTCGACTAAAATAACGAGGCAAGATGGACTCCAACTCATAAAGTTTGAGACGTACTTCATAGGCTTCCTTCTGGTTATGAGCGTATATCTTGCTCCCTTCTGTTTCAAAGAAGAGAATTTCTGACAGGTCTAGATAATATTCACCTGTCCCCTTGTAAAAAGTCAACCTCGGAGCCTTTGACTCTTGCAAAAGTCGTTGCAAATCTGCAATTTCATCTGTCAAAGTGGGGGTCTTGATGACAATTTCAGTTTCTTCTAAATTGTCATCAATCTCAATTCGTAACTTCATCACATCTCCTTTCTGACTCTACTATATCAAAGCTAAGTTAGGAATACAAGGGCAAAAAAGCAAGTGGTCAATTTGAAGCAGTAAGTGGTTGTAGGACTAGTTTAAGTTACATGTCAGAATAGGAAGAAAAGAAATCCCCACACAAGACCACAAGTATAGCCAACCAAGACATCCTTGAGATAATGAACACCCCCTAAAACCCTCACCAACCCCAGCAAAGCTGAAAAGAGCAAGCATGCTAAGCCAATAGGTAGACTAGCATGCAGACAGGCCATGGAGATGATGGTTTTTGCTTTCGTTAGTTACGAAATAACACATATCAAAATCAGTTTGAGCAAAGAAACTTCTTTGCTCTTTTTATCTAAGTTTTAAAATTGAAGTAATTTAAATATAGAATTAAGTCAAAAAAAACATTTTATGATATTATAGTAAAGAACAAAAGAAATTTTGTGCAATTAATTTAGAAAAAGATAAAGGGGGATCTGATATGAAAAAACAAACTATTATTGTTGGGGCCGCAATCCTAGCTGCAACCACTGGAACGACTGTATTCGCAGAGGAAGCTGAACCAACTTCTGTAGCACAACCTACTAAAGCAACTGAAGCAACTCCAACAGCAGAAAATGCTACTCCTATTCAGAAAGCAGAAAAAGAAGTTGCGAAAACTTCAAAAGATATAACTAACGCTGAAATTTCTGCAAAAGAAACTTTCGATAAAGAAACTCAAGCTAAATCTGATTACAACAAAGCAACAGATGAAGTCAACTCTGCTCAAGATTCAGTTAATAAAACTAACGAAAAATTAAAAAATGCTGAAGCTACTTTAGCTAAAGATAAAGAACAAGCTCCAAAATTAGCAAAAGAATTACAATCTAATAAAGGCGACGTAACTAATACAGAAAATGAAATCTCTAACAAAGAGAATGAATTGACTCCTGCTAAAGAAAAACAAAAAAATGAAGAAGCTAAAATTCAGCCACAAGTTGATGCTTTAAATGCAGCTACTTCTGCTAAAAACTCTGCTCAAGATAAAGTAAATTCTATCAAGAAAAATTTGAAAAACAATCAAGCAAAAGAAACTGCTTTAACTAAAGATGTTCAAGATTTAACTTCGGCTAAACAAGAAGCTGATAAAAATGTAACGAACACAAATAAAGCATTACAAGACGCTAAAAAAGCTGATAAAACTCGTGCTGATAATATTGCTTCACAAAAAACAGTTGTAGCAAAAGACCAAACAAATAAAGATAATGCTATCAAAACTGAAGAAGCGAAAAAATCTGAAAAAGAAAAATTGGCCAACGAGTTAACTTCGGCTAAGAAATCTTTAGCAGATAATGTGGAAATTCCAGTAACAGATGCTTATATTTCTGCTCTTAAAGCTTATAAACAAAATAAAACAACTGCTAATAGTGATGCTGTAAATAAAATTGCTCAAGAAATTCTAAAATCAAAAGAAATTCAACAAGCTATGGAATTGCTTAAAGAAAGTGATACTCGTGCTGTTGACCCTGCTAATCTTACAACAGAACAACTAAAAGAATTGAATGTCCGTATGGCTCAATTTATTGAAGATGTACGTACTAAATTTGGTACATTCTCTCCAACTATGGTTCGTGTAAGTGAAGAATCAGTTAACTTGTCAAAACTTATCGGTGAAACATATAAAAATGCTATTCGTAAAGCCAAAAACACAACTTCTCCTACTGTATGGGATGCAGCTGAAGTAGGTCATTTGAAGAGTAATGAAACTATTGGAGCTAACTTAACAAAAGCTGGTTATAACACTACAGCTGTTCCAGTACGTATGGAAACACTTGCTTATTCACCTGAAACAAATATGACAACAATGGGTGAATTAAAAGCAGAAATCTACAACAGTATGATTCGCTGGATGTATGATGATGAATTAAGTGATTGGGGCCATGCTCTTATCCAATCTGGTTTGGTTTGGAATTACAAGAAAACAGAATTACAAACTTTCGTGGTTCAAGACGGAAGCTATGTAATGATTGGTGCTGATGAAACAAGCTTGAAAGAACAAGATAGTAAATTAAAAACTAAAGAGTATGACATTCCAGCAACTGATTACAGCAAAACGGTTACTCGTGTAAATTCTCTTGACAAACTAATTGAAACAAACAAAGCCGAATTGGTTCAAGTTACTAAGAATGTTAAATCAACGACTGATAAGCTTGATGCTTCAACAAAAGAATTGAAACGTTTAGAAGCAATTGAAATTCAAACTCCTAAAGCACAAACTGCTTACGACAGTGCTGTTGCTAAACAAACTCAATTAGCAAACCAATTAACAGAAAAGAATAACAATCTTACTGCTGTTCAAAACAAAAGCAAAGAATTAAATATTGCTCTACCTAAAGCTGAATCTGATTTAACTAAAGCAACTGAAACTTACAACAAAGCGAAAGCTGAATATGATAAAGTAAGTGCTGATGTAGAAATTGCTAAAGCCGAAGTTAAACGAATTGAGGCTCAATTGAAAGCACTTAATGCTAAATTGACAGAAGCAAAAAATAAAGTTACTAACACTGAAAAATCTATTGCTGAAAACAACAAAGAAATTGAAACATTAACAAATTCTATTAAAGAATTAAAAGAACAACTTAAAGGTCAAGAAACTATTCTTGAAGAAAAAGTAAAAGTTCAAAAAGAAAAAGAAGAGATCTACTCGAAGGCTAAAGGAGCTGCTGATGTAGAACGTGCTAAAATCAATGAACTTAAATCTAAACATGAAGCTGCGGTTACTTATTTAGAATCATTGAAATCAGAAAAAGCTCGTGAAGTACAAAAACAAAGAAAACTTGAAAAATACAATAGAATGTTCGATAAAGTATTGTACGGAACAAATACTACAGCTAATCAAAATTCTAATCACACTCTACCAACAACTAACTCTTCTAATGAATCAGTATTACCAAATACTGGTTCAGTTGAACAATCATTCATGACATATTCAGCACTTATAAGTTTAGCTACTGCAGGTTATGCTTTGGCAAGAAAGAAAAAAGAAGACTAATCCATTCTGACAATTTAAAAAAGAGAAGACAAGTTTAGCCAATGTCATTAAGTTAAGAAATTCAAATACGATTCTGTATTGAACTGCACCCCAAAAGTTAGACAGAAAAAATCTAACTTTTGGGGTGTTTTATTATACGACTATTAGTCATGTTTACGTTTAAGACCGATTGCTCCTAGATCAGGAGTACTTCCCACCATAATCACACCTAACATATTTACTTCAGCACCAGTATTTGGTAATACTTTCTTAGTTGAAGTAGAGTCGGATTGTTTGGAATTTCTTTAACAGTTGCTTTGTGGTATTCTGCTTTAATGTCAGCAACTGATTTTTCATTAGTTTTTGTTACTTTTGCAATTTCTTGATTATTTTCTTCTTTTTCAGCTATTTTCTTATCAAGTGTTTCTACTTGTTTAGCTTTATCTGCATAAATTACTCCATAGTTCATTGCTAATGTTACTGCGACCACACCAAGAATGAGCCCACAAATTCCATATTGTTTGAATTTATGGCTTGGCCCCGTAAGTGGTTACGAGGCCAAGCCCACTTGCTTTGCTTTTTAGAAAATAAAGAAAAGAATTCCCCAGAGAAGACCACAAGCATAACCAACTAGAACATCCTTGGGATAATGTACGCCACCTAAAACCCGTACAAGACCGAGAAAGGCTGATAAAATCAGTAAAATCAATCCCACAGGCAGATTTGCATGGAAGCATGCCATGGAAATAATAGTCGCTGAAAATACGTGGCGACTAGGCATAGACTGTCCCGAACTATCCTTGTCAAGTAAGGGGGCGATGTCCCAAGTTTCGTAGGGGCGTGGGTGATTGATTTTCTTACGAAACAGGGACAAGATAACAAAGCCCGAGGCAGGGACAAGCAAATAGACCCCGACTTGCTGACCAAGTCCTAGCTGCAGGTAAGTGGTGACTAGCAAGGCCAGATAGACCATGGGCATAGCTACTGTCATCAAACGATTGAAACTGCGTAACAGAAATAAAAGGGTGGGATGGCTAGTTAGTTTGGAGCTGATGTTCCTATACCATTTTTGATAATTTTTCATTTATTCTTCTCATTCATTACTTTTTTGTCTCTATGTGAGGCGCTTGCCTTCTAGTATAGTGCAGAAAAAGAAGGCCGTCAAGCCTTCTTTTAGTTTATTCTTCTGCTTCGTCTTCTGTAAATTGACTGTTGTACAGGTCAGCGTAGAAGCCACCTTGTTCCATCAGTTCCTCGTGATGGCCTTGTTCGATGATATTACCATCTTTCATGACAAGAATCAAATCAGCATTTCGGATGGTTGACAAGCGGTGGGCAATGACAAAGGAAGTTCTTCCTTCCATCAAACGGTCCATAGCTTTTTGGATCAATTCCTCCGTACGGGTGTCAACAGAAGAGGTCGCTTCATCCAAAATCAAGAGCGGCGCGTCTTTCAACAAAGCACGAGCGATGGTCAAGAGTTGTTTTTGTCCGACAGACAAGGTCACTGTATCGTCCAAGACGGTATCATAGCCATCTGGCAAAGTCATAATAAAGTGATGGATTCCCACAGCCTTACTAGCTTCCATCATTCGTTCATCACTAATCCCTGTTTGATTATAGATGAGATTGTCTCGAACGGTTCCTTCAAAGAGCCAAGTATCCTGCAAGACCATTGAAAAGGCATCGTGCACTTCCGAACGCTTCATGTCCTTAGTATCCACACCATCGATTCGGATACTTCCCTTATCAATCTCATAAAATTTCATCAAAAGATTGACAATGGTAGTTTTCCCAGCTCCAGTCGGTCCAACAATTGCGACCTTTTGCCCTGCATGAGCTGTAGCAGAAAAGTCATGGATGATGGTGCGCTCTGGTGTATAGCCAAATGACACCTGATCAAAGATCACTTCACCCTTCATGTTGGTTAATTGTCTTTCCTTATGAGATTCATCCTGCATCTCTGCTTCAGCTAGAAATTCTAATACACGAGCCATAGCTGCACTGGCTTGTTGCAAGCTCGTAATCCCTTGTGCAATTTGTGATAAGGGTTGTGAGAAGGTACGAACATAGACCATAAAGGCTACGATAATCCCGATACTGATATGTCCCTCTAATGCTAGTGCGGCCCCTACGATGATGACCAAAACATAACTAAAGTTTCCAACAAAGATCATGGCTGGCATCATAATACCAGAGATAAACTGAGATTTCCAGATACTGTCGTGCAAGTTTTGGTTTAAAGTTGCGAATGTTTCTTTCGTGGCATCAACGGCATTATAGCTAGTCACCACATTATGACCAGAGTACATCTCTTCCACATAACCATTGACAGCTGCTAGATTATTTTGTTGGGCTTTAAAGTAGCCCTGCGACTTAGCCATGATTACGGAAACTGCAACAAAGCCAACAAGAGTGGAAACAACCGTTACCAGTGCTAAAATCCAGTTCATCCCAAACATGGTAATCAAAACAGCAATCAACAAGAAACTAGCTGAGAGCACTGTCCCAAGACTTTGGTTAAGAGACTGAGCTGCTGTATCAACGTCATTGGTTACACGAGAAAGGGTGTCCCCTTGAGAATGACGGTCAAAATAGCCTAGAGGCAAACGATTGATTTTTTCAGCAATTGCTGTCCGCAAACGTTTTGAAAAATGTTGGATACTAGTTGAAAAAATATAGGCTTGTGTATAATTAAGGATGGCTCCAAACACATATAGGACAACCAAAAAACTGGCAATAGCTGAAATTGCTTCTAAATCAATCCCCGTCATCAAGCCATCTGAAATCAAATTAGTAATTTCTTTAATCTTAGTTGGCCCGTAAACGGTAATGATGCTTGAAATGACCGCAGCCACAACTGCAATTAGTAGGGGAAGTTGGAGACCTGCTAGAAAAGGTCTACACTGTTTCCATAAGGACATTTTCTTATTTTCCATGTTCCAATTCCTCCTTCGATAGTTGTGAATAGGCAATTTCTTGGTAAACTTCATTGTTTGCTAGAAGTTCCTTGTGGGTGCCTTGTCCCACGACTTTACCCTGATCCAAGACTAAGATCAGGTCTGCATCCATGATGGTTGAGATGCGTTGGGCAACGATCAACTTAGTCATGGATTGTGTTTTTTCAGCTAATTCTTGACGTAAGACACGGTCTGTCTTGTAGTCCAAGGCTGAGAATGAATCATCAAAAATGAGAATCTCTGGCTTACGAGCCAAGGCGCGTGCAATGGCCAAACGTTGTCTTTGACCTCCTGAGAAGTTAGTTCCACCTTGGGCCACTTCTGAAGCAAGACCAGCTTCCTTATCCTCGATAAAGGTTTTAGACTGAGCCAATTCCAAGGCTTGCCACATGGCAATTTCGCTTAGAGGAGTCTCTTTGCTCTTACCAAAGTCCAAGTTCCCCTTGACATCTCCAGAAAAGAGAACAGCTTTTTGTGGAATATAGCCGACCTTATTGCGCAAATCTTCCAAGTCATAATCTTGCACATTGACACCATCAACTAGGATTTCTCCATCTGAAACGTCGTAAAAACGTGGCAAGAGGTTGACAAGCGTAGATTTCCCAGATCCAGTTGATCCGATGAAGGCTACGGTTTGACCCGCTTCTGCTTTGAGAGTAACATGTTCCACAACTGCTTCAGAGTTTTTAGAGTAGCGGAAAGTCACATCACGGAATTCCACTTGTCCCTGAACTGAAGAATCCGCTGTCTGTGGATGACTAGGATTTTCAATAGAAGAATGCAAATCCAAAACCTGATTGATTCGACCAGCAGAAACCAAAGTACGAGGAAGAACGATAAAGAGTGCCCCCATGAGAAGGAAGCCCATCACGACCTGCATGGCATAGGACATAAAAACCACCATATCACTAAAAAGTGGCAGACGTTCTGTCAAACTTGCGTCGTTGATGATATAGGCACCAATCCAGTAAATGGCTAAACTTAGTCCACTCGAAATGGCCATCATGATCGGGTTCATAATCGCCATCAATCGATTGACAAAGAGATTGAGACGTGTCACCTCATCATTAGCTGCTTCAAATTTTTCATCTTGGTAATCTTCCGCATTGTATGCACGAACAACCCGAATCCCAGTCAGACTTTCACGAGTGATGCTATTAAGCTTATCTGTCAATTTTTGGATGACAGATTGTTTTGGAAAGGCTAGAGTCATGAGAACAGTGGTCATCAAGACATTGACAATAACTGCAACCACTACTGCCCAAAGCCAGTATTCTGATTTCCCAAGGATTTTTCCAATGGCCCAGATGGCCATGATAGGCCCACGAGTGACCACTTGCAAGCCCATAGTAAAGAGCATCTGAACCTGGGTAATATCATTGGTCGTCCGAGTCAAGAGACTGGGGATTGAAAAACGTTTGATTTCCGTTTGCGAAAAATCTAGAACACGATTGAAAATATCACTTCGCAAATGAGTCGTGTAAGAGGCAGAAATACGAGAAGCAAAAAATCCGACCATTACAGAAGACATAAAGGCGAGGAGAGATAAGCCCATCATCTTGGCAGCAGGAGACCATAGTTGTCCTAACTCCGTACCCGGTGTTCCAATCAATTCTGTTATTTCTGAAATGTAAGTCGGTATCTCTAACTCGAGATAGACCGAGAAACAAGTGAAAAGAATGGTGAGTAAGATCATCCCCCACTCTTTTCCTGTAATACGTTTAGCGAGTTTCTTCATTCTCTCCTCCTATTTTTTCTACATTAGCTTGTAGTTGTCCGAGGACTTCTTCAAAAATGTCTAGCTTTTCCTTTGAAATTCCTGCCAGTAGACTACTATCAATTCGATCAAAAAACGCCTTAACTTTTTGCATCTGAGATCGTGATTTGTCGGTCAAACGAACAAATTTTGCTCGTTTATCACTTGGACTGGCCTCTAACTCGACCAAACCATTTTGTACCATACGCTTGACCAAGTTACTGGCCACCGATTTAGTAATATTGAGTTCTTGTTCAATATCCTTGATAAGCGTTAATTCTTGATCATGCTCACGACGATCTAAAATTCGTAGGACCTGCCCTTGCGGTCCACCCATAAATTCAATGCCACATCTCTTGGCTTCTTTCTGTACCATCAGATGAACCTGGTGCCCAAAACGCTTAAAGACCAACATCGGTTTATCCATGATTGCTCCTTTCTAACCCTTGTATTTAGTTCTCCTAGGAACTAAATAAGTTTCCATGAGAACTATTTTATCACTTCCAGAAGAAATGTCAAGAAAAAAGTTTCCTTGAGAACTATCTTAGTCAGAATTGACATTAGCAGATATTTTCTCTATAATAAGCACTAACTACTGTGGATTGATATCCATTCACTCGATGAAGGGAGAAAACTTTCAAATGAAACCAGAAGAACAAAAAGTTTTAGGGATTTTGGCAACCATTTTTGGAGCCATCGCACTTTTAGGGTCCTGGATCCCATTTATTAACTATCTGTCATTTTTCATCGCCATTGTTGCATTTATCTTGGGAATTATCGGCCTTATCGTCAACCTCAAAAAACGAAAAACAATGGCCATTATCGGAACATCCCTCGCAGTTGCTTCTGTTGTACTTTTCTTTACGACCCAGGTACTGTACGCTAATGTCTACAAAGAGTTTGTCAAGGAGTTTAACCGTTCCTACAGCGAGGCGAGTGCATCAATGGAACGCGAAGAAGAAAGCGACTTGACAGATGATAGCGCCTATTCCATCCCTGAGAAGGAAGAAGATGATACCTTCACCTGGACCCAAGAACAGTTCGACGCCTTAATCGAAGGTGACCTTGACAACAAAGGAAAAGGTGGCACCAACTACAAGGATATTATCAAAAAACACGGACTGCCAGACTCCGAGTTTGACTCCACTATCGGAGGGTACGATACGAGAAAAATCACCTATATCTCCATTGGAGACAAGATCAAGACCGTTACCTTAACTTTTGCAAAACAGGACAATGGACAGCTCTTGCTCGTCCAAAAACATGCAGTCGGTCTAGGTCTAGAAAAAAGCAAGAAACAAAACGATTCTGAAACTAGAGTCTAAGTTCAAATATCAAAAAAACGAACAGCTAGTAAAACTGTTCGTTTTTCTATTAGAATCCATCTACGTTTGTGTAGATCTTTTGTACGTCTTCGTCGTCTTCAAGAACGCTGTAAAGTTTTTCAAAGGTTTCAAGGTCATCACCCGACAATTCCACTTCAGACTGAGGAATCATTTCCAATTCAGTAACTTGGAATTCTTCGACACCTGACTCACGAAGGGCAACGATAGCCTTGTGAAGGTCTGTTGGAGCTGTGTAAACCGTGATTGTTCCTTCTTCTGCTTCTACATCGTCCACATCCACATCTGCTTCTAGCAATTGCTCAAAGACTGCATCAGCGTCCTCACCCGCAAATACGATCACACCCTTGTTATCAAAGAGGTATGAAACTGAACCTGAAGCACCCATGTTTCCGCCGTTTTTCCCAAAGGCTGCACGGACATTGGCTGCGGTACGGTTGACGTTTGAAGTCAAAGTGTCCACAATCAGCATAGAACCATTTGGTCCAAAACCTTCGTAACGTCCTTCTGTAAAGGTTTCGTCTGTATTTCCTTTGGCTTTATCAATCGCTTTATCGATAACGTGCTTTGGCACTTGGGCTTGTTTGGCACGGTCGATAACGAATTTCAAAGCAGTGTTTGATTCTGGATCTGGATCACCTTTTTTAGCTGCTACATAGATTTCTACACCAAATTTTGCATATACTTTAGAGTTAGCTCCATCTTTAGCCGTTTTCTTGGCTACGATATTGGCCCATTTACGTCCCATTAGGAATCTCCTTTTTTCACATTTTAATCTTTCTTATTATAACACAAGTCCATCTGATTTTCACTAGAGGAAATGGATTTTATTCAGCAAATCCGGCTAGGATTGTCCTTTCGCTGCCAAGACGGCCTTGCCTTCTTTTATCAAGGGGTGACGGAAAAGCGAGAAGTAAAGTTGGATGGTCATGGCAACCCAGATAAGAGGTTCGCAGAGGATAACTCCCCTATAGCCTGCCCAAGGGATAATCAAGACCACAAAAGCAATTTTACCGATTAGTTCGATAAAACTAGATACCAGAGGAAGGACTTTTTGCCCCAAGCCCTGCAAACAATTCCGATAAATCAACAAAAGGCTCAAAATCGGATAAAAGACTGAGCTGATTTGCAGGTAGAGGCTACCATTTTCAACCAAGTAACCATCCGTTGAACTGGCCAAGAAGGAAATTAAGGTAGGACTAGCAAAAAAGAGAAAGATACAGATAAAGCCTGCCCAGGACATGCTTAGGCGACTGCCGATTCGAAGACCTTGAACAATGCGGTCTGGTCGCTTAGCCCCGAGATTCTGAGAGGCAAAGGTCGTCATAGCAGAAGAAATAGCCGTCATGGGAAGCAGAGCAAAGGCCATAATCCGTCGAGCCGCTGTTTGCGCACTAATAATCATTGCACCAAAGGTATTGACAGAAGACTGCAAAATCACACTACCGATGGACACAATTGAACTCATCAATCCCATGGCCAAACCTTGCTCTAAGAGATCCGCGTACAAGCTCTTGTCCCATTTGAAATGTTTAAACTGTGGCAAGAGTTCTGGAACGCTCTTGCGGATATAATAAAAGCAGAGAACCGCTGATAAACCTTGTGAAATGATGGTAGCAAGTCCCGCAGATTGAACTCCCAAGTGCAGTTGCGTAATAAAATAGAGATCCAGAACCACATTGACAAGAGCAGAGAAAATCAAAAAACCAAGCGCAGCCAGACTATCACCAATAGACCGCAACAAGCCTGCAAAGAGATTATAAGCGAAGCTGACTCCGACACAGGTCACAATCATGGAAATATATTGATAGGACTGGGGAAGGATTTCCGCAGGAGTATCTAAGTATTGCAAGAGTGGATGCAGGCCGACAAATCCCATCAGCATAACTAAAATACTTAGAAGCCCTCCTAAAATCCAGGTTGCAGCAACCGCTTCTTTGATTTTGGTGAAATTACGAGCCCCATAATAGCGAGCAATGACAATCCCCATGCCATTTCCAACACCAAGCGTAAAGCCTATAATCAAGTCAAAAATGGCCGTTGTCGCTCCTACTGCTGCCAAGGATTCTTGGCCAAGAAAACGCCCAACAATCAAGACGTCAGCTGTATTATAAAGCTGTTGAAAGATATTAGACAGCAAAATTGGAAAGGCAAAGCTTAAAAGCGAAGGAAGAATAGGACCATGTATCAGGTCCACTGTTCGTTTTTTATTCATAAGCCTATTATATCAGCTTTCTAGAGGAGCGACAAGGATTGCTTGGATTTCTTGAAATCAATTGCCTACTGAGAGACAATTTGCTATAATCAAGAAAAGGAGGCTATTTATGAGTTTGACTAGTCAATTAATAACCGATGTATTTCCTGATCTTGATAAGGTTGAAAAGCTAAACAAGGAAGCTTTCCCCGAGGAAGAACGAGTCCCTCTGTCTGAGTTTTTACGCTATCAGGACCGAGATGACGCTCACTTCTTTGCCTTTTATAACGAAGAAGAGTTTGTCGGCTTTGCTTTTGCCATCTCCAATCAAAAAGCCTTTTATATCAGCTTTTTTGCCATCATGCCCCACCTGAGAAGTCACGGGTACGGAAAGGAAATTATCGAAAAGCTGACTGATTTTTACCAGCGAACTATGTTGCTGGAAGTCGAACGATTAGATGAAGAATGCGATAACTTGGAACAGAGAAAAGCTCGTATGGACTTCTATCGACAAAATGGCTTTAAAACAGCCAATGCCTTCTTAGAGTACGATGGTCTGAGTTTTGAAATCCTCTATCGCGGCGATTATTTTGACGAAGAAGCCTATCGTGACATCTTTCAGAAATTGCAAGATGAACATTATTTTGACTTTCACATCGAGTATCGTCGTTTTAGTGACCACTAGTTCTTTCATCTTAAACAATTAAACAAACATAAAAAGTAGCAGTTCCTATCTGCTACTTTTTATGTTATTCTTCAATTTCGATTCCAAGTTCATCGCCAAGGTCAAGTGTTACTTCTTGGTTAGAAGTCGTCTCTGCTACTGGACTAACATCTGAGGCTTCTTCATCTTCAACCAAACCATATTGAACACGGACTTGGTGGTCAATGGCATCAAAGATTTCCGGATGATCTGCCAAGTATTTCTTAGCATTTTCAGATCCTTGTCCAATTTTTTCACCCTTGTAAGAGTACCAAGCTCCTGCTTTTTGGATGATATCGAGATCACTTGCAATCTTCAAGAGCTCACCGGTCTTAGAAATCCCTTCTCCATACATGATTTCAACAAAGGCTTCCTTAAATGGTGGAGCTACCTTGTTTTTCACGACCTTGATTTTGGTTTCTTTACCGACATTGGTATCTTTTTGGTCACCAGTTCCCTTGATTTGCGTGCTTCCACGAACATCCAAACGGACAGAGGCATAGAACTTCAGAGCGCGCCCTCCGGGAGTCGTTTCTGGGTTTCCAAACATGACTCCAACTTTTTCACGCAATTGGTTGATAAAGATGGCAATTGTTTTGGTCTTATTGATAGAAGCACCAAGTTTACGCATGGCCTGACTCATCATACGAGCCTGCAAACCAACGTGGCTGTCTCCAATGTCCCCATCAATTTCTGCACGAGGCACAAGGGCCGCAACTGAGTCAATAACGACAAGGTCAACCGCACCTGAGTCAATCAATTTCCCTGCAATTTCAAGTCCTTGCTCACCTGAGTCTGGTTGTGACAAGAGCAATTCGTCAATATTCACACCAAGTGCTGCTGCATAGGCTGGATCAAGGGCGTGTTCCGCATCGATAAAGGCAGCGATTCCACCTTCTTTTTGCGCTTGCGCGACAGCGTGAAGGGCAACTGTTGTCTTACCAGATGATTCTGGTCCATAGATTTCGATGATACGTCCCTTAGGATAACCACCTGAACCAAGAGCAATATCCAGAGCCAATGAGCCTGAGCTCATGACTTGCACTTTTTGCTCCGCACGCTCACCCAAGCGCATGATTGAACCCTTACCAAAGTCTTTCTCAATCAATTTAAGGGCATCGTTCAAGGCTTTTTCACGATCAGCTCCAAATTTTTTTGAAATTTCATCTAATTTTTTTGGTTTTTTCGCCATTCTATTCTCCTACATTCTAATAGTCCTAAGACCTATCTACTATTATATCAAAAGTTAGTCACTTAATAAAGTCTTGCGAACTAGGTTAAAGGCATGCATGACCGCAATCTGACGAACATCTGCTCGGCTCCGTCCTGCGATATTAGCCTTGATAACCTCTGTCCCTTTTGCATGTGCCAAACCGATAAAGACCGTTCCAGCTGGATGCCCCTCTAGGCTATCTGGTCCTGCCACACCCGTCAAACTGACTCCATAATCAGACTGAGTCTTGATGCGTGCCTGCTCTGCCATCTTTTTAGCCGTAAACTCTGAAACGACACCATGTTTTTTCAGCTCCCGCTCGGAAATATCCAGCATCTTGGACTTTTCTTCTAGGCTATAGGTGACAAAACCGCCATTAAAAATGGCTGAAACGCCTGAAAAGTCCGCTAATGTCGCTTGAAAAAGGCCTGCCGTTAAGCTTTCAGCTGCGGTAATGCTTTTCTTTCTCTTCTTAAGCTCTTCTACAACGACACTTGCTAGGCTGGTCTCCTCCCCATATCCATAACAAATTTCTCGCAGAGAAAGTCCCTCGAATGTTTGACGATCCAAGATCTGGTTTTCTAATATATCCAGTGCTTGATCAGCCTGTTCTTGACTGACTGCTTTTGTGGACAAGCGCAAGGTCACCTCTCCCGTTTTGGCATAAGGTGCCAAGGTCGGGTCTGTTTGATTATCAATCAAATCAGCCAAAATCGTAACTAACTGACTTTCACCAATCCCAAAGAAACGGAGCACTCGTGAGTATAACTTGGCACCAGTCATTAACTTGGGTAAGAGTTGATTTAAGACCATGGGTTTCAACTCACTTGGCGGTCCTGGAAGGACCACGTAGGTCACACCGTCAACTTCTGATACTCCTCCGACTGCTAAGCCTGTCTCATTTGGCAGTGGAGTTGCCCCTTCTACAATTTGTGCTTGCCTCTCGTTATTGGGTGTCCGCGCATAGTCTGGCCTTTGAGCAAAAAAGTGATCAAGTTTTTCCTGAGCTTGAGGATCAAACACCAAGGCTTTTCCCAAAAATTTCGCCAACGTTTGTTTGGTTAAATCATCCTCAGTTGGCCCCAAGCCCCCTGTCAAAATGACTAGACTGCTACGCGAGCTCGCAATCTCTAGCAAGGACATGAGACGCGCTTCATTATCTCCCACAGCCGTTTGGAAATAAACATCTACTCCAATTTCTGCTAGCTTTTCTGACAAAAACTGGGCATTGGTATTGACGATCTGCCCTGTCAAAATTTCTGTTCCTACAGCAATAATTTCTGCTTTCATGTTTCCTCCTACCTATCTATTCGGATTCTCTTTGAAAAAATCGCAGGAAGTTCCCACGATTTGATTTTTCTTTTTATTCTATTTCCTCACTTGAAGCATTTGTTGAAGGCGCTGTTCGACCATAAAGATGCTCATACAGAACAGCGTTGGTCTCCAACTCTGCGACGTCCTCTCTCCCTAAGGAACGACGCAAAAGATTTTGCATTTCCAGCATATGCTCCGTCGTTACGATTTGATAAGAGATTCCTTGCAACTCGGCATCTTCACCACGAAGTTGATGAGTTTCGATATTTTTAAAGGAATCTTGGTAACCAAGTAATTGTGGAATACTGGAGGCAGACAAATCAACATTTGTCTGCATATTATCACTAAGTGCTTTTAAGATAGCTTGATAATGACTGATACTATTGAGGCTCAAGACCTTTTCCATAATCTTTTGAATGACTTCACGTTGACGTTTTTGACGACCATAGTCTCCCTCAGGATCCTGATAACGCATCCGTGAATAGACCAGGGCTTCCTCACCATTCAAAGTTTGTTCACCGACTCCAATCGAGATTTTATTAAATTCTTCCTGGTCAGCAATTGAAATCGGGAAACCGAGTGTATTGTTGACTGTGATACCCCCAACTGCATCCACCAATTGTTGGAGTCCTTGCATGTTGACCATGACATAACGATCGATATGAATGTTCATCATTTTTTGAATGGTTGAAATAGCCAGCTCTGCACCGCCATTGGCATAGGCAGCATTGAGTTTCGCCTCCTGAACTTGGCCATTTCCAGTTTCAATCTTGGTCAAAATATCCCGTTCTAAACTCATCATGGTTGTTTTCTTGGTTTTCGGATTGACTGTCAAAAGAATCATGGAATCACTATTCCCCGCCCAAGGGTCTGTACGTTCTACATTTCCCGTATCCACCCCCATCAAAAGAATAGTCAAAGGCTCTGTCGCCTCAATCACATTGGTTTCTTCACCAATTTTCTTATAAGTTTTTTTACTTAAGGTTTCAGTTCCTTGATAATAAATAGTATAGGCATAAGCACCCACACCTAAAACTGTTACTGCTAGAAAAGCCAATAGCATTCCGATTATTTTTTTTACCATCTTATCATTTATCTATCAGTCTACCCATCAGGCAAACGTCTAAAAATATCCCTTCTTTTAAATAGGCTCCTCTTTCTTGTAAGCCTTCTGTAACAAATCCAAATTTTGAATAGAGGTGGATAGCTGCCTCGTTGCGCTTTTGTACACTGAGCTGCAAACGACGCAGAACTCCACTGATTTTAGCCCACTCAATTCCCTCTTCAAGGAGTATGCTTCCTAAGCCATGATTCCAAAACTTTCTTTGGATGACCAAAAAGATATCCCCGATGTGACGAATCCGTATACGTTGCTCTGCCGTGATGTTCAAAACACCTGCAATTTCATCATTCAGGAGGGCTAGGAGAGTGATTTGGTTATCTGAAGTCGCTTGCTTTTCAATAAAAAGCGCCATTTCAGATTCTGTCATCAGGATACCATTTTCATCCAGACTGGTGAAATCTGTCTCCTGTCCAACTAAATCCAAAAATGCAACCAAAGCAGCTGCATCCTGAACTTCAGCCTCACGAATACAAAGTTCATACTCCATTTTGAAGCTCCTTAATCAATTGCTCAGCACGAGGACCCTGAGCGGAAAAATAGAGGCAACGACCGTCAGCTTCTTTCAAAATTTCCAACTCCAAGTAGGAATCTGGTAAATCCTCACCCAAAAGATGTCCCCACTCGATAACGGTCACACCACCACCAAAGAGAAACTCATCCAAGTCAATCGAATCAGCATCCCCCTCAATTCGATAGACATCCAAGTGGTAGAGCGGAAGGCGACCCTCATACTCTCTCACGATGGTGTAAGTTGGACTTTTGATCATCTGACGAATACCCAAGCCCTTGGCAAGACCCTTGGTAAAGGTTGTTTTACCAGCACCCAGTTCTCCAGACAAGATCAAAACATCGTTTTTTTGGAGCAGGGTCCCTAGGCGTTCTCCCAGATTGATCAGCTCTTCTTCATTTTTTGTGTACATGCTACTATTATACCAAAAAGTTTTCTTTTATGTAAATTTTCTTTACAAACTTACTATAACAACTTTGGTAAAATAAGGGATTTTTATTGATAGAAAAGTATTTTTAAAAGAATATACACATGGCGCTAACAAGTAAAATATCTCGGATCACATGACCGTAAAAAGAAAATTCTCTTCTCATGGATTTTGGAAATAAAAACCGAGCAAAAATGAAGCCTAAACCAACATAAAAAACAATGGATAAAACTGTCATTGGATTTCTCAAGAACAGCAAGGTTGCCAGAACTGTCAAGACAACTGTTTTTTTCTTATTGAGAATTGCTCCCAAATCTCGGCTGTATTTTTCAAACGGCAAAAAGACAAGTAAATCAATGCCAAACAAGAAAAAGAAGGAGGGCAAGAAAAGGTCTACCAACTCTTGCTGAAAAGCTGTCTGTGTTAAGATAGTCTCCGACAACACAAGACAGACACCTACTAGGTTTAAGACCAACAAGGTACTATAAAATAGTTTCACTTTTTTCTGACTGTTTATAATGCTATGGACATCCTGATCTCGAGTATAAAAGAAATTCATGCCCGCGCACAGACCTGATGCCAATACGATAAACACTAGAAAATAAGCGCTTGACTGCTTTAAGGTTAAGATGGATCCCTTCCACAGCAAGCAGCTACTCAGACTAATCTGGATCAAAGCTAGTAACAATAAGATGCGAATTGATTTTATCATTTTCAGTTCTCCCTTCTCCCTTCGTATACATGATTATACTCTGTGTGAAAGATAAAATCCCTCCCCTCTTCTCAAGTGTCCTATTTTAACGCTCAACTGACAAAAATGGAAAATTATTGGTGAGGATTATTTTTAAGCTCTGACAGACTCCTATCCGATATTTACTTTTTAAAAATGAACTATAAAAAATGGTTGAAGCGATTTGAGAGATATTGCGTCGTGCTCACCTAACCCCAATAGACAGAAGAGTAAAACAAAAGAGAACCCGAAGGCTCTCTTATTTACTTTTTATTCTACAGTTTCTTCAACTTGGATTTCCACAACTTCATCTACAGGAGCATTTTCTGTCCCTTCTTGTTCAGGAGCTAGATAGGCTGCTTCATTGATAGCTTGTGGTTCAAGGTTACGGTAGCGAGCCATACCAGTACCTGCTGGGATGATCTTACCGATGATAACATTTTCCTTGAGTCCAAGGAGATGGTCTTTCTTACCACGGATGGCCGCATCTGTAAGGACACGAGTTGTTTCCTGGAAGGAAGCTGCTGACAAGAAACTGTTTGTTTCAAGTGAGGCTTTGGTGATTCCCATAAGAACTGGGCGACCTGTCGCTGGAACTCCACCTGCGATAAGAACATCTTTGTTAGCATCTGTAAAGTCGTTGATATCCATGAGGGTACCCATGAGGAGGTCTGTGTCACCTGGATCCATGACACGAACTTTACGGATCATTTGACGAACCATCACCTCGATGTGTTTGTCACCGATTTCTACCCCTTGGCTACGGTAAACCTTTTGTACTTCACCGAGAAGGTAGGTTTCAACTGACAAGACATCACGAACGGCAAGGAGACGTTTCGGTTGGATAGAACCTTCTGTCAATGCTGCACCGCGAGAGACTTGGTCTCCAACTTCGACACGCATACGGGCTGTAAATGGTACCACGTATTCACCTTCTCCAGTTTCACCCTTAACAAAGACTTTCTTAGTACGAGTTGAAGCATCTTCTTCGATGGCTGTAACCTCACCCTTGACTTCAGTGATGACCGCTTCCCCTTTCGGATTGCGGGCTTCAAAAATCTCTTGGACACGAGGAAGACCCTGAGTGATATCGGTATTTGAGGCAACCCCACCCGTGTGGAAGGTACGCATGGTAAGCTGTGTACCAGGTTCCCCGATAGATTGGGCAGCGATTGTACCAACTGCTTCACCAACTTCAACCGCATCACCAGTCGCCAAGTTGATACCATAACAGTGACGGCAGACACCATGACGAGTGTTACATGTAAATACGGAACGGATAGTGACTTCTTCCACACCAGCATTGACAATTTCACGCGCCTTGTCTTCTGTAATCAACTCATTTGGACCAATGATAACTGCACCAGTTTCTGGATGTTTAACAGTTTTCTTGGTGTAACGACCGTTGAGACGTTCTTCGAGAGACTCGATCATCTCTTTTCCTTCTGCGATAGAACGGATCAAGAGACCACGGTCTGTTCCACAGTCGTCTTCACGGATGATAACGTCTTGGGCCACGTCAACCAAACGACGAGTCAAGTAACCTGAGTCGGCTGTCTTAAGGGCCGTATCGGTCATCCCTTTACGCGCACCGTGAGTTGAGAAGAACATTTCGAGTACTGACAAACCTTCGCGGAAGTTTGAAAGGATTGGCAATTCCATGATACGTCCGTTCGGAGCCGCCATCAAACCACGCATACCGGCAAGCTGTGAGAAGTTTGAGATGTTACCACGAGCTCCAGAGTCCATCATCATAACGATTGGGTTCTTCGGATCTTGGTTGGCAACCAAGCGTTTCTCCAATTTTTCACGGGCAGCACGCCATTCAGCGGTAACTGCATTGTAGCGTTCATCGTCCGTAATCATACCACGACGGAATTGTTTGGTGATTTGTTCTACACGTTTGTGTGATTCTTCGATGATTTCAGCCTTGTCTTCAACAACTGGGATATCTGCGATACCCACCGTCAAACCTGCAAGAGTTGAGTGGTGGTAACCGAGATTCTTCATACGGTCAAGCAGGGCAGATGTTTCTGTCGTACGGAAACGTTTGAAGATTTCAGCGATGATATTTCCAAGGTTTTTCTTCTTGAATGGAGGGTTGAGTTCAAGGTTGCGAATAGCTTCCTTGATATCACCACCAAGTGGCAAGAAGTACTTAGCTGGAACACCTTCTGTCAAGTTGACATTGTTTGGTTCTTGCAAGTATGGTAGACCCTCTGGCATGATGTCGTTGAAGAGGATTTTACCAACAGTTGTCAGCAAGACCTTGTGTTTTTGCTCTTCTGTCCATGGTTTGTTAAGGCTGTCTGTTGCGATACCGACACGTGAGTGGAGGTGAACATAACCATTGCGGTAAGCCATAACAGCTTCGTCACGGTCTTTGAAGACCATTCCTTCACCTTCACGACCAGCTTCTTCCATAGTCAAGTAGTAGTTACCCAAAACCATGTCCTGAGATGGAGTAACAACTGGTTTACCATCTTTCGGATTCAAGATGTGTTCAGCGGCAAGCATCAAGATACGAGCTTCTGCTTGGGCTTCTTCTGAAAGCGGTACGTGGATGGCCATTTGGTCCCCGTCAAAGTCGGCATTGTAGGCTTCACAGACAAGCGGGTGCAAGCGAAGGGCTTTACCGTCAATCAAGACTGGCTCGAAAGCTTGGATACCCAAACGGTGAAGGGTAGGTGCGCGGTTCAAAAGCACTGGGTGTTCTTTGATTACTTCTTCAAGAATGTCCCAGATACGCTCATCTCCGCGTTCTACCAAGCGTTTAGCTGCTTTGACGTTTTGCACGATGTCACGGGCAACGATTTCACGCATGACAAACGGCTTGAAGAGCTCGATGGCCATCTCACGTGGCACACCACATTGGTACATCTTAAGAGTTGGACCAACGGCGATAACAGAACGTCCTGAGAAGTCAACACGTTTACCGAGCAAGTTTTGACGGAAGCGTCCTTGTTTACCTTTGAGCATATGGCTCAATGATTTCAGTGGACGGCTACCTGGTCCTGTAATCGGACGACCACGACGACCATTGTCAATCAAAGCGTCAACCGCTTCTTGAAGCATACGCTTCTCATTTTGAACGATGATACCTGGTGCGTTCAACTCAAGCAAACGAGCCAAACGGTTGTTACGGTTGATAACACGACGGTAAAGGTCGTTCAAGTCAGATGAGGCAAAACGACCACCATCCAACTGCAACATTGGACGAAGATCTGGTGGAATAACTGGAAGGATGTTGAGAATCATCCATTCAGGTTTGTTTCCAGACTTGTAAAAGGCATCCAAAACATCCAAACGACGGATAGCTTTGACACGTTTTTGTCCAGTAGCTGTTTTCAACTCTTCTTTGAGTTCAGCAATTTCTTTTTCAAGATCTACTTGTTTCAAGAGGTCTTGGATGGCTTCGGCACCCATCTTGGCAACGAATGATCCATAACCATACTCACGCAAGCGCTCACGGTATTCACGCTCTGTCATGATAGATTTGTGCTCAAGTGGTGTATCTTTAGGATCAATCACCACATAAGCCGCAAAGTAGATCACTTCCTCGAGGGCACGAGGGCTCATATCAAGGGTCAAGCCCATACGGCTTGGAATCCCCTTGAAGTACCAGATGTGAGATACAGGAGCTTTCAACTCGATGTGTCCCATACGCTCACGACGAACTTTTGTACGCGTTACTTCAACCCCACAGCGGTCACAAACAATTCCTCTGTAACGAATGCGTTTGTACTTCCCACAAGCACATTCCCAGTCTTTTGTAGGACCAAAGATGACTTCGTCAAAGAGTCCTTCACGTTCTGGTTTCAAGGTACGGTAATTGATTGTTTCAGGTTTTTTGACTTCTCCATAAGACCATGAACGGACTTTGCTTGGAGAAGCTAGGGTGATTTGCATACTTTTAAAACGATTTACATCAACCACTATTTCTTCCCTTTCTATTTTAAGTGAACTGCTTATTCTTGATCAGCAGCTTCTTCTGTTGCTTCCGCTTTTGTTGCTTTCTCAGCTTCTTCAGCTTCAAAGGCTGCTTTAGCCTCTTGGGCTGCTTTTTCGCGGGCTTTTTCAAGGTCATCTACGTGGATGACATCTTCGTCCATTCCTTCATCCAAGTCGCGAAGTTCCACTTCTTGGTCATCTTCGTCAAGGACACGCATGTCAAGACCAAGAGATTGCAATTCTTTCACAAGAACTCGGAAGGATTCTGGAACACCTGGTTTTGGAATTGGTTTTCCTTTTGTAATAGCTTCATAGGCTTTCAAACGTCCGTTGATATCGTCAGACTTGTAGGTCAAGATTTCTTGAAGGACATTTGAGGCACCGTAGGCTTCAAGAGCCCAAACTTCCATCTCACCGAAACGTTGTCCACCAAACTGAGCTTTACCTCCGAGTGGTTGTTGGGTAACGGTTGAGTATGGTCCGACTGAACGCGCGTGCAATTTATCATCAACCATGTGGTGAAGTTTAATCATGTACATGACACCAACTGATACACGGTTGTCAAACGGCTCACCTGTACGTCCATCGTAAAGGATTGTTTTGGCATCGCTATCCATACCTGCTTCTTTAACGGTTGACCAAAGATCTTCAGAGCTTGCTCCGTCAAAGACCGGTGTTGCAATGTGGATACCAAGGGTACGAGCCGCCATACCAAGGTGGAGCTCCATAACCTGACCGATATTCATACGTGATGGCACCCCAAGTGGGTTCAACATGATATCGACTGGAGTTCCGTCTGGAAGGTAAGGCATGTCTTCTACAGGTACGATACGAGAGACAACCCCTTTATTTCCGTGACGTCCGGCCATCTTATCTCCGACCTTGATCTTACGTTTTTGAGCGATGTAGACACGAACTAGCATATTTACACCAGATTGCAACTCATCACCATTTGCACGGGTAAAGATCTTAACATCACGAACAACACCATCGGCACCATGAGGTACACGAAGCGAGGTATCACGCACTTCACGAGACTTGTCTCCGAAGATAGCATGCAAGAGACGTTCTTCAGCTGAGAGATCTTTCTCACCCTTAGGTGTAACTTTACCTACAAGGATGTCGCCTTCTTTAACCTCAGCACCGATGCGGATAATACCCATTTCGTCAAGGTCTTTAAGGGCATCTTCACCAACGTTTGGAATTTCACGAGTGATTTCTTCAGGCCCAAGCTTTGTATCGCGGGTTTCTGATTCGTATTCTTCGAGGTGGACAGATGTATAGACATCATCTTTCACCAAACGTTCACTCATGATAACGGCATCCTCGAAGTTGTAACCTTCCCAAGTCATGTAGGCAACGATTGGGTTTTGTCCAAGCGCCATTTCCCCTTTTTCCATAGAAGGTCCATCAGCGATAAAGTCGCCTTTTTCAATGACATCGCCGACTTTTACGAGCGTACGTTGGTTATAAGCAGTACCTGAGTTTGAACGACGGAATTTTTGGATGTGGTAAACATCTAGCGAACCATCTTCACGGCGAACTTCTACCTTGTCAGCGTCTGCGTAAGTAACTTTACCACCATGCTGAGCAATCACAGCAGCTCCAGAGTCATGGGCTGCTTGGTATTCCATACCAGTACCAACGTAAGGTGCTTTGGGATCAATCAATGGCACAGCCTGACGTTGCATGTTGGCACCCATGAGGGCACGGTTGGAGTCATCGTTTTCCAAGAAAGGAATACATGCAGTCGCAACGGCAACTACCTGTTTTGGTGAAACGTCCATGTAGTCAACCACTTCTGCTGGATACTCTTGGTTGACCCCTTGGTGACGTCCCATGACAACCTTCTCAGCAAAAGTACCATCTTCGTTGAGGCGAGAGTTAGCCTGCGCTACAGTAAATTCATCTTCTTCATCGGCTGTCAACCAAACGATTTCGTTGGTAACAACACCTGTTTCACGGTCAACCTTACGGTATGGTGTTTGAACAAATCCATACTTGTTCAAGTGTCCGTAAGATGACAAGTTATTGATCAAACCGATGTTAGGACCTTCAGGTGTCTCGATTGGACACATACGACCATAGTGAGTGTAATGCACGTCACGAACTTCATATCCAGCACGGTCACGTGTTAAACCACCAGGTCCCAAGGCTGACAAACGGCGTTTGTGAGACAACTCAGAAAGCGGGTTGTGTTGGTCCATGAACTGTGACAACTGTGATGAACCAAAGAATTCTTTAACTGCAGCTGTTACAGGACGGATATTGATGATTTGTTGTGGTGTTAAGACTTCATTGTCTTGAACAGACATACGTTCACGGACATTACGTTCCATACGAGAAAGTCCAAGACGTACTTGGTTAGCAAGCAATTCACCAACCGCACGGATACGACGGTTTCCAAGGTGGTCGATATCATCCACACGTCCGATACCTTCAGCCAAGTTGAGGAAGTAGCTCATCTCTGCAAGGATATCCGCAGGAGTTACAACACGAACCTTGTCATCAGGATTAGCATTACCAATGATAGTTACAACACGGTCTGGATCCGTTGGCGCAACAACCTTGAATTTTTGAAGGACAACTGGTTCTGTCAGAACAGCTGCATCATTTGGAATATAAACGATCTTGTTCAAGTCGCCATCCAAGTGGTGCTCGATGCTTTCAATCACGCTACGAGTCATAACGGTTCCAGCTTCTACCAAGATTTCACCCGTTTCAGGATCTACCAATGGTTCAGCGATGGTTTGGTTGAGCAAGCGTGTTTTTACATTGAGTTTTTTATTGATTTTGTAGCGACCAACGGCTGCCAAATCGTAGCGACGTGGGTCGAAGAATCGTGCCACAAGTAAGCTACGTGAGCTTTCGGCAGTCTTAGGCTCACCTGGACGAAGGCGTTCGTAGATTTCCTTCAATGCTTCGTCTGTGCGAGAGTCCATTGGGTTCTTGTGGATATCTTTTTCAACAGTATTGCGAACCAATTCGCTGTCACCAAAGATATCAAAGATTTCATCATCACCTGAGAAACCAAGCGCACGAACTAAGGTCGTAAATGGAATCTTACGAGTACGGTCAATACGAGTGTAGGCGATGTCTTTTGAGTCGCTTTCCAGTTCCAACCAAGCTCCACGGTTGGGGATAACCGTTGAACCGTAGCCCACTTTACCGTTTTTATCTACCTTGTCATTAAAGTAAACACCTGGTGAGCGGACCAACTGAGATACGATAATACGCTCACCACCGTTGATGATGAAGGTTCCCATCTCTGTCATGATTGGGAAATCACCAAAGAAAACTTCTTGGGTCTTAATTTCGCCTGTTTCTTTATTAATCAAGCGGAAGGTTACAAAAATAGGTGCTGAGTAGCTAGCATCGTGGATACGAGCTTCTTCTAACGTGTATTTTGGTTCCTTGATTTCATATCCAACAAATTCCAACTCCATTGTGTCTGTGAAGTTTGAAATTGGCAATACATCTTCAAACACTTCCTTCAGACCGTGGTCTAGGAAAGCTTTGAATGAATCCGTTTGAATTTCAATCAAATTTGGTAAGTCAAGAACTTCTTTGATTCTTGAAAAACTACGACGGGTACGATGTTTCCCGTATTGAACGTCATGTCCTGCCAAGATGATTCTCCTTTGTAAATAAAGTTCCAAGCCTTATCAATCAGGCTATTGATTATCGTCAAATGGTTGTAAAACCCCTATCACCTCGTCCTTTTGATAAATTTTCAGAATCTTTAAATCTTCGTTACAAAAACTCAAAAAGCCGAAAAAAAGCACAAAAAGAGCAGCTAAATCCGACTTTTTCAGGAGATTTAACTGCTGTGAGTCCTGTCTGGACAATATATCAGACAAAACCTACGACAAATGATTACTCTTATTATACCTTATTGGACAAGATTTTTCAAGGTTTTTTTACCATTTTTCAAACAATCTTTTCCTATAAAATGGTTTAACATTTCAAAAGAATTAATCATAAAATTTTCTTTCAAAAATTGGGAAAACGCTTGCACAAATGTTTACCTCATGCTATACTGATAAGGAATAACTACACAAGGAGAATTGTGATGAAAAAGATCCCATCTCAAACTGAGAAAAAAATGATTTATGGTATCCGTTCCTTGAAAAACGGAACTGGTTCTGTCCTTATCGGTGCCAGCATTATCTTGCTTTCTGCTACAATGCCGACTATTTCAGCTAATGAAAACCTTCCTCAAACTCAGGAAAATACTAGCCTAGTGACCACGGCCCCTACCGAGACTGAAACTAGTCAAACTCAAAAGCAAGAGCCTATTTCTGAACAAAACAATGCAAACGCTTCCCTTAGTGCTAAAAAGGAAAACCCAACAACAGACGCTGTTCTAGCTGCTGAAACACCTAAAAAAGATGACGTTACTCCAAGCCAACCTAACAGCAAGGAAGAGAAAGTAGATACCAGCACTTCGACGCCAAGTTCTGATCAAAAACCACAAGCAGACACTAGTTCTGAAGAACCCATCGCAGACAACTACTTCCGCATCCATGTAAAAAAACTCCCTGAAGAAAACAAGGATTCTCAAGGTCTTTGGACATGGGACGATGTTGAAAAACCTTCTGAAAACTGGCCAAATGGAGCCAAGTCTTTCAAGGATGCCAAGCAAGATGACTACGGCTATTACCTAGATGTCAAACTCAAAAATGAGCAAGCCAAGAAGGTCAGCTTCCTCATCAACAATACTAAAGGGGATAACCTTACTGGAGATCGTTCAGTAGAGCGCCTCTCTCCAAAAATGAATGAGGCTTGGCTAGATGAAAACTATAAGGTATACAACTATCGTCCTCAGCCAGCAGGAACTGTCCGTGTCAACTACTACCGCACCGACGGGAACTATGACAAGAAATCTCTCTGGTATTGGGGCGATGTCAAGAATCCAAGTAGTGGAGAATGGCCTGATGGTACTGACTTTACAGCAACTGGAAAATATGGCCGTTACATTGATATCCCACTCAATGAAGCTGCAAGAGAATTCGGATTTTTATTACTAGACGAAAGCAAGAAAGGCGATGATGTGAAAATCCGAAAAGAGGATTACAAATTTACAGATTTGAAAAATCACAGTCAAATCTTTCTCAAAGATGATGACGAAACCATCTACACCAACCCCTATTACGTGCACGACATCCGCATGACTGGTGCCCAACACGTGGCTAAATCTCGTATCGAAAGCAGCTTTTCTACCCTAGTCGGAGCCAAGAAAGAAGACATTCTTAAACACTCCAGCATCACTGACCATCAAGGAAACAAAGTAGCCATCACAGATGTCGAAGTAGATGAAGCTGGTAAGAAAGTGACCTACATCGGTGACTTCTCTGACACCCAACACCCTTACACTGTCAGCTACAATTCAGACCGTTTTACCACACGTTCAAGCTGGCGCCTCAAGGATGAGACCTACAGTTATGACGGTCCACTCGGCGCAACCCTAAAAGAAGATGGCAAGCGGGTCGACCTTACCCTCTGGTCTCCAAGTGCTGATAAGGTTTCCGTTGTCGTCTACGACAAGAAAGACCCTGAAAAAGTGGTCGGAACTGTCGCTCTTGAAAAAGGAGAAAAAGGAACCTGGAAACAAACTTTGGACGCAAACTCTGGTCTAGGTATCAGCAACTACACTGGCTACTACTACCACTACCAAATCGAGCGCGAAGGTAAAACCGTTCTCGTTCTTGACCCTTATGCCAAATCGCTAGCAGCTTGGAACAGTGATCTAGCAAAAACAGATGCAGCTCATAAGGTCGCTAAAGCCGCCTTTGTCGATCCAGCAAAACTAGGCCCACAAGACTTGACCTACGGTAAGATTCGCAACTTCAAATCGCGCGAAGATGCGGTCATCTATGAAGCTCATGTCCGTGACTTTACTTCCGATCCTGCCATCGCAAAAGATTTGACCAAGCCATTTGGTACCTTTGAAGCCTTTATCGAAAAGCTAGACTATCTCAAAGACTTGGGTGTTACCCACATCCAACTTCTTCCAGTCTTGTCCTACTACTTTGTCAATGAATTGAAGAACCAAGAACGCTTGTCTGACTATGCTTCAAGCAACAGCAACTACAACTGGGGATATGACCCTCAAAACTACTTCTCCTTGACTGGTATGTACTCTAGCGATCCTAAAGATCCAGAAAAACGTATCGCCGAATTCAAAAACCTCATCAACGAAATCCATAAACGAGGTATGGGAGCTATCTTGGACGTGGTCTACAACCATACTGCCAATGTTGATATTTTTGAAGATATTGAGCCAAACTACTACCACTTTATGGACGCAGACGGAACTCCACGTACTAGCTTTGGAGGCGGTCGTTTGGGAACAACCCACTACATGTCTAAACGAGTCCTAGTTGACTCTATCAAGTATCTGGTTGAAACTTACAAAGTGGATGGCTTCCGTTTCGATATGATGGGAGACCACGATGCGGCTTCGATCGAAGAAGCTTACAAGGCTGCACGCGCCCTCAATCCAAATCTGATCATGCTAGGCGAAGGTTGGAAAACCTATGCTGGTGATGAAAATATGCCTGTACAACCTGCTGATCAGTCTTGGATGAAGAAAACAGATACTGTTGCGGTCTTTTCAGACGATATCCGTAACAACCTCAAGTCTGGTTATCCAAACGAAGGTCAACCTGCCTTTATCACAGGTGGAAAACGCGATATCAATACCATCTTTAAAAATCTCATTGCTCAACCAACTAACTTTGAAGCAGACAGCCCTGGAGATGTTATCCAGTATATCGCAGCCCATGATAACTTGACCCTCTTTGATATCATCGCTCAGTCTATCAAAAAAGACCCAAGCAAGGCTGAGAACTACGCTGAGATCCATCGTCGTTTGCGACTTGGAAACCTCATGATCTTGACAGCTCAAGGGACTCCATTTATCCATTCTGGTCAGGAATACGGACGTACCAAACAATTCCTTGACCCAGCCTACAAGACTCCTGTTCCAGACGATAAGGTTCCAAACAAATCTCACTTGTTGAGAGATAAGGACGGCAAGCCATTTGTCTATCCTTACTTTATCCACGACTCTTACGACTCTAGTGATGCTGTCAACAAGTTTGACTGGACCAAGGCAACGGACGGCAAAGCATATCCTGAAAATGTCAAGAGCCGTGACTACATGAAGGGGTTGATTGCCCTTCGTCAATCTACAGACGCCTTCCGACTCAAGAGTTTGCAAGATATCAAAGAGCGCGTCCAGCTCATTACTGTCCCAGGTCAAAATGGTGTGGAAAAAGAGGACGTGGTGATCGGCTACCAAATCACTGCTCCAAACGGTGATGTCTACGCTGTCTTTGTGAATGCAGATGATAAGGCTCGGGAATTCAACTTAGGAACTGCCTTTGCTCACTTGAGAAAGGCCGAAGTCCTGGCAGATGAAAATCAAGCAGGACCAGTAGGAATCGCTAAACCTCAAGGTCTTAAATGGACTGAAAAAGGGTTGCAATTGAATGCCCTAACTGCTGTTGTTCTCCGCTTGTCTCAAGGTGGTGCCATCGTTGCCCCAGCTGTGGAAGAAAAACCAGAATTTGATCTTTCTAGCTTGGAAGTTGAACAAGAACAGGACCAAGCCCAAAACCTAGCAGCAAATCCTGACACTCAAGAAACTGCTGCAAAATCTCTTTCTCAGAAAGTCCTTCCAAACACAGGAACTGAGAACAAATCCCTTCTTGCCCTTTCCGGATTCAGCATCCTTGCCCTTCTCGGATTTGGATGGTTGATAAAAAACAAGAAAAAGCAATAATACTCAATGAAAATCAAAGAGTAAACTAGGAAGCTAGCCGCTGCCTATATTCGAGTACGGCAAGGCGAAGCTGACGTGGTTTAAAGAGATTTTCGAAGAGTAGAACCTAGCCCTCCTATAGAAAACACCCCATGATCAGAAGAATCTTCTAGCCAATGGGGTGTTGTTTGCAGGCTCTATAATATTTGTAGTGGGTAAATTCCCTATGGATATTATGGAGCCTTTTTGTTGTAGAAAAAAGTCCCATATAATCTATAATGAAAAGCGACTAAACAACTCATTAGAAATAATCATATGAAACAGTTACATTTTGTCACAAAATTGCTCGATATTAAAGACTCTAATATCCAAATTCTAGATATCATCACTAAGGATACACACAAGGAAATCATCGCTAAACTGGATTATGAAGCCCGATCTTGTCCTAATCACAGAAACCAAATGGAGAAATATGATTTTCAAAAGACTTCTAAGATTACTTACCTTGAGCTGAAACTTCTCTCGTCAAGAAGAATCACCAAATTCCTCGTATCATCAACCAAAAGGTTGCTCAAAAATTGATTGAAAATACTTCTATGACCGATATTGCTCATCAGCTGGCCATTTCAACTTCAACGGTTATTCAAAAGCTCAACGACTTCTGTTTTAAGCATGATTTTTCTCGTCTTCCTGAGATTATGTCTTGGGACGAGTACATTTTTATAAAGAGGAAGATGAGCTTTATTGCGCAAGACTTTGACAGGCTTAATATCATCACTGTTCTTGAAGGCAGAACACAAGCTATCATAAGAAATTATTTTCTGCGCTACAATCGTGCTGTTCGTTGTCAGGTGAAAATCATTACTATGGATATGTTTAGTCCTTATTATGACTTGGCTAAACAGCTTTTTCCATGTGCTAAAATCATTTTAGATCGCTTTCACCCTTCGTTATTATATTTTCTAAACTCAGGCTAAAACAGTCCACTGGACTGTTTTACTCCAACATCTTGGCCGTGCTATGGGTCTTGTTCGTGTGCAAATTATGAATTAATTTGAGCGAAAATCTCGTGAATACAAGGCTATCAAGCGCTACTGGAAACTCGCCCAACAAGATAGTCGGAAGCTAAGCGATAAACGTTTTTATCACCAGACCTAAAGAAACACTATAATTTCTATCAGCACTTGCTTTTTCACTTTCAGAACAAGGAGACAGAAAAATTTTTCGGACTTATTAAGGACAATCTAAAGCAGGTTCATCCCTTTTTCAGACTGTCTTTAACACCCTTCTCAAAGACAAAGACAAGATTATCAACGCTCTTCAATTACCCTATTCTAACGCAAAATTGGAAGCAGCTAATAATCTCATTAAGCTTATCAAGCGAAATGCCCTTGGTTTTCGGAACTTTGAAAACTTCAAAAAACGTATTTTATCGCTCTGAACATCAAAAAAGAAAGGACAAATTTCGTCCTTTCTCGATATCGCTTTGAATATCAAAATGGAGAGAACTGATTTAATCCTCTCCAGGATATCACTTTTTGGTAATTCACTACAATTGACAAAAAGCTAAAAAAAAAATACTCACTTAAGTACCTTAGTCAATAAATCGAATCGGGAAGACAGGATTCGAACCTGCGACACCTTGGTCCCAAACCAAGTACTCTACCAAGCTGAGCTACTTCCCGAACTTAAGTTATTCACTTAATGCACCCTAGAGGAGTCGAACCTCTAACCGCCTGATTCGTAGTCAGGTACTCTATCCAGTTGAGCTAAGGGTGCTCATTATTATATGCCGAGGACCGGGATCGAACCGGTACGATCGTTTCCAATCGCAGGATTTTAAGTCCTGTGCGTCTGCCAGTTCCGCCACCCCGGC
>CAUULS010000002.1:0-162864 GCA_963546055.1 uncultured Streptococcus sp. | reverse complement strand
AAATAGGAGGCAAATTCTTATCACCAAATTCATGGAATTTCATGTTTAAACTCCTCACTGTAGGACTTTCACTAGCTACACCCATGTTTAATCAGCTTGTACAAGCAGTGATACCGCCTCCGCATGATGCGTCTGCGGGACTCAAAAGGTTCAGTGAACCTTTTGAGGATTAGCCACGTTTCACTAACAAACTTACACACTCGACATGGTGCGTTTGCGGAAACAAGTCCACTGGTTGTACTTTCTTCAGTTCATATCCTAACTCTTGATAGAGTTTGATGTCACGCGCCATGGTTGCGACATTGCAGGAGATATAGGCAATACGGTCTGCTCCTGTTTGACTACTTGCTTTGATAAAGCTTTCGGTCAATCCCTTGCGTGGTGGGTCGACCAAGATAACGGTTGGTTGAATACCTTCCTTGAGCCAGTTCTTCATGGCATTTTCAGCTGTGTCACAGACATAGTGGGCATTGGTTATATTATTTAAAGCCGCATTCTTCTGGCTATTCTCAACCGCTTCAGGAATGACTTCAACACCGTAGACTTCTTTGACATGCTTGGCAACGGATAATCCAATTGTTCCAATCCCAGAATAAGCATCAATAACCACGTCATCTTCTCTTAACTCCGCAAAGTCAATAGCTGTTTGGTAAAGCTTCTCCGCCATTTGAGTATTGACCTGATAGAAGGCAGGTCCTGAAATTTGGAAGTCATTTCCCAACATTTGGTCGGTAATGTAATCTTGACCATAAAGTGTGTGCCATTCTTTCCCAAAAATCGCATTGGTATTCTGGTCGTTGATATTTTGCATGACAGAGACAATCTCCGGGAACTGCTTGATTAGTTGTTCAATCAATTGGTCAACACGGAAAACTTTCGGACGAGTGGTTACCAAAATGACCATGATTTGTCCTGAATAGTGCCCGCGACGCACAACGAGGTTGCGAATCAAGCCGGACTGTTCCTTTTCGTCATAAGGTTTTAAATCAAAACGACGGAGCAAATCTCGTAAAGCCACAATCACTTGGTCAATGACAGGATCCTGAATAAAAAAATCTTCAAGTGGCATGAGATCATGCGAATTCTTACGGAAGAATCCAGTTTCCAAGACACCATTCACTCGACGAACAGGTACTTGCGCCTTATTTCGATACTTGACAGGATTTTCCATACCCAGTGTTTCAGCAACTTCTACATCGGTAATACCAGCAATCTTGTAGAGACTGTCTTTGACTTGCTTGGTTTTGAACTTGAGCTGCTCTGGATAGGCAAGGTGCCCCAAGTCAGCGATACCTGAACGTAGATAAGCCAAATCTAGGTCTTGGTTACGATGAGGTGACTGAACAAGGTATTCTTCAACCTTCCCAAAGCCAATCTTTTTATTGACTTTAAGGACACGCATGAGTATTTTCTCAGTTGGTAGAGCATTCTCTACAAAGAAAACCAAACCATCTACCTTAGCAACCCCAGCCCCTTCATGGGTCAAGTCAACAATTTCAACTTCTACAATATCATTTTTCTTTAACATATTTTTCACCTTCTATCGGCCGACAAAAAAAGACGGCAACATTTCTGTTACCATCTATTATATCATGAAATGACCTAAGCACCAAAACTCTTGAAGAAGTTGACAATGGCTTGCCAAAGGGAGCTAAAGAAGTTGCCCCCGTCTTCTAGCGCTTTATTAGCATCAAAGTTGAGGTTGATATTTTTAAAACTATCTCCAGCTTGGGAAACGATGCTTTCCTTGAGGTCATTTAGGGTTTTAGTGAAATCAGCATTGTTCAAAATGTCACTCTTTGAGAGGTTGAGCGCAAAATTGATGATGATATTGACCTGGTTTCCTGTTATAACCTGATCGAGTTTGTAGTTTTTTAGGGTGTCTTCAACGATTTTGCGGACATCTTCCTCTGTCAGATTTCCTTTGGCTTCTTTTGCCTTTGCGATTCCTGCCTTGATATCTGCCAAAGCCACATTGAGTTTATTGGCATCGTAACCTGATTTGTCCTTGTTTTCAGCATTGATATCTGACAAGGCTTTTAGCTCCTCTTGGGCCAAGTCTTTATTGGCTTGTGGTACTTTAGCTCCATTGGCCTCTAACGAGTAATAAATCCCTGCTAGGGCACTCTCTCCTGTAACTGGAATAGGAGCTGCAACTGTGATTTTGGCATGCTCCACTCCCAGCGTCACTGCTGCATTACGGTACATATCCTGCGTCACCTTGGTGATATTTTCAGGCGTTTCAATCTTGACCTCTAGAGGCGATTTGTCACCCAGCTTTTGAATCTTGGCTGACGAATAGAGTTGTAGACTTGCATCATTAGCCACATTCATAATTTTCGAATAGATATCAGGTGTCATGGTTTTGATATCTTTGGTATCTTTCGATGCGTCATAACCAAGTTTGCTAAGAGTTTGATTTTTTTGGTCTTCAGTTAGCGAAGAGCCAAGAACATATTCAGGTTGTACATAGGTTTCATCGATTACTTTTTGAACATCTGTTGCTGCGTGGACGCTCGTCATAGCTGTTGCTGCCCACAAAATTGCAGCGCTTGTTAGAAAGAATTTCTTTCTCATAGGGTATTCCCTCCTTTACTTTTCTAGGGTAATAAAACAATCTTAAAGAAAACTTATAGTAAAAAACACCTGGCAAAACCAGATGTTTAAAAGAAATTAAAGAATTTCATAATATAAAGATTGAATCGAACCTGTCTAGAATAATAATAATTCCCACCATTTTCATAAAGTTCTGCTCCGTGGAAGATAGAAATCGGGTTGATATAGGTATAGGTCTTCCCAGTGGTATTTCCAAGAATGGGAGCCACGGTTTCACGAGAATATTGTTTGGCCAGAGCGAGAGTGTTTTCCTTGCCATTTTGAGCGATAAAATCGATATAAGCGGGGCCAAAATTATAGGCTTGCACGGCTGTCCAGACATCAACGCCCTTTTCCTGAGCTAGGTAGAGATTATCAGTCAATGCCTGAATCCCCTGACGAATGCTCGTCACATTGTCATTGATAGTATTTGTGGTACCGCTAGCAGACTCGCTAGACTGCATGACATCGCCTTCTTTTCCCTTCGTTTCGGTATAAATCATGGCGAGCACAAGCTCTTCATTGGCTGGAGTATCTCTTTCACTGAGGATTTCTCGAACCATGGGTTGGTAGGTCATGACTTGCTTCACATCTTGATGGATATGATAGACTTTATAGACAGCGAAAAGGAAGACTGCTAGCACTAGCACTCTTCGTAGTAATTTAAACATTATTTACTTTGAATATCCTCGATATTTTTGATTAAGATAGAATAGGTTCCATTGTCATTTTGGATAAACTCGACCGATTCTGCATCTTGGTAAACATTATTTGGAACGATAAGTTCGATTCCGTTTGACAAGGAAAGTTTTTGGTTTTCAAATTTCTTGAGCTGACGACTGGCATCAATTTCATCGAACTGGACTGGTTCTGGTACAGCTTCTTTGACTTGGTCAATAAAGCTCAAACGAGCTGTCAGATTGTTATCAAAAAGGTCGTTAGCCAATTTCTCAGGAGACAGTTCATTGCTTTCTTCAAGATTGTTGAAAATCGCTGATTTAACCTTGGATTGAAATTGAAAATCATCTGTGTTAAAGGACTCTGCGATTCTCTGGGCTGTTTTTTCCAGTTCCTTGATGGATTTTTTTGGTGAAATCTTAGGTGCAACGCTTAAGAGATTATCTGAAAAATAATTCAAGAAAGTTCCATTATACTTGATTCGTTTTTCGATGAGATGGTACTTGCGACTTTGAAGATTGACCACCAAAGCCTCATCAGCTCCCGTTCCAAATCCAGGCAGGTTATTCTGAGTCAGCTTGATTGGATTATCAACTTCCCCACCGAGGTGGGTCAAGGTCTCACGCAAGGCAATTCGTAAGAAAGCAAAATGTTCAACGCCTTCTTTAGAAAACTGAACAAAAACCAAGTCATTGGTCTTGAGATTTTCAGAAATGCTAAACTTCTCTTTCCAGAGATTAGCCAGTGTTACTGATGTCTCCAACAAATCATCCGTGATGTGATTGAAGAAGGGATTTTCTTCTTCGAAAATCCCAGTCTTGGCTTCATCTGAATACACACGTTCAATTTTTTTACGCAAGTATTCTTCGATTTTTGGAGTGATATTGAGAAACTTATCCGCTAGAAACAACTCAGTATCATCTGGGCTGAACTGATGGATAATAGCTTTCTTAATATAAATGTCCATAAAAGTATTAGTCCTCGTATAGTGGGAAGGCATCTGTCAATTCTTTGACTGCGCTTCTCACTTCTTCTGAGACATCCTCATTTTCTGCATTCTTAAGGGTTTTAATGATGAGTTCAGCCACTTTACGGCTTTCTTCTTCACCAAATCCACGTGCAGTAATGGCTGCAGAACCGATACGAATCCCACTCGTCTTGAATGGTGACAAGGTTTCGTATGGGATTGAGTTTTTATTTAGGGTAATATTGACTTCATCCAGCAAGTTTTGAGCAACTTTTCCGTTTTCAACAACCTTAGTCACATCGACTAGGAAGAGATGGTTTTCAGTCCCGCCAGAAATGATACGGAAATCAGGGTCTTGCAAGAAGACTTCTACCATAGCTTTGCTGTTTTTGATAACATTTGCAGCATATTCCTTGAAAGCTGGATCCAAAACTTCTTTGAAGGAAACAGCCTTAGCAGCAACAACATGCTCTAAAGGACCACCCTGAATACCAGGGAAAATAGCTGAATTGATTTTCTTAGCAAGTTCTTCGTCATTAGTCAAAATCAAACCACCACGTGGTCCACGAAGGGTTTTGTGGGTCGTTGTTGTGGTGATATGAGCGTATGGCACTGGGCTTGGGTGAAGACCAGCTGCAACCAAACCAGCGATATGAGCCATATCTACCATGAGTTTAGCCCCAACAGTGTCTGCGATTTCACGGAATTTTGAGAAGTCGATAATTTGAGAATAGGCTGAAGCACCTGCTACGATTAGTTTTGGTTTTACTTCTTGGGCTTGTTTCAAGATAGCGTCAAAGTCCAAGAGTTCTGTTTCAGGATCCACACTATAAGAAACAAAGTTGTAGGTTTGACCAGAGAAGCTGACAGGAGCTCCGTGGGTCAAGTGTCCACCTGCTGCCAAATCCATCCCCATAACCGTATCACCAGGCTCAATCAAGGCCATGTAAGCCGCACAGTTGGCTTGGCTTCCTGAGTGAGGTTGGACATTGGCAAATTTTGCACCGAAAATTTCTTTCGCACGTTCAATAGCGAGAGTCTCTACCACATCTACCACATCTGTTCCACCATAGTAACGACGTCCTGGGTAGCCCTCGGCATATTTGTTGGTCAAGATAGACCCTTGAGCCGCCATAACAGCCTTGGAAACCACGTTTTCCGAAGCAATCAACTCAATGTTGTTTTGTTGGCGTTCTTCTTCTTTGGCAATAGCATTCCAGAGATCAGCATCATATGCTTTAAAATCATCTTTGTCAAAAATCATAGGTCTTCTCCTTTATAGTGTGACTGGTCCTTTAGTTTGGTTCTACAATAAGAAAATAAACTAAAAGATGCGAATAAACCGTTTTTGCACTTTATCACAAGTATAACCAACTTTTTCATAAAATGCATGAGCACCCAGACGATGAACGGCAGAGTTTAAGCGGATAAACCCATAACCTCGTCTTTTTGCTTCTTGATCCAACCCTTGCAGTAAGCTTTTACCGATACCTTGCCCTTGTGCTTGAGGTGAAACCGCTAAGCCTAAGATATTAAATCCTGCTTTGGAATAAAGAGATTCATAAACCTCAGCGTGGACATAGCCAAGTAGGACATGACTGGCTGCATCCTCATAGCCAAGTAGGAAATGATGGGAATCTTGAGATAGTCTAGCTAATTGACTAGCCGTGTCCTCTGGACTAAAAGTATAACCCAAAGTCTCTTGGTTGATGTCACAAATGGCTTTCACATCTGTTTCTTGCAAATCTCTTAGCATCTCATTCCTCCTCAAAAGAAATTTCTGGAACCTGAGCGAGAATATCTTCTCGCTTAATGGCCCCTTGGCGTAAGATTTTCACCTTGACTCCAGACAAATCCAAAATAGTTGAATCCTGTCCAGTTAGAAAAGCATCATCTTCCAGACCCAGAACCTCTTGGTCAAAATCTTTCAGAATTTCCTGAAAGGTTACTCCACTTGCTTGACCAGAAATATTGGCAGACGGCCCAATCAAGGGACCTGTCTCTCGAACCAAATCTAGCGTGATGGGGTGACTCGGCATCCGAAACCCAACAGTTTCAAGACCAGAATTGACCCAATAGGGAACTCTGTCATTTGCTTCAAGGATAAGGGTCAAGGGACCTGGTAAAAAGGTCTCCACAAGCTTTTTTAGATAAGTTGGTTGATTCTTAGAAAAGTGCAAGATATCCTCTAGAGAGGCGACATTGAGGTTAAGCGCCTTGTCTCTAGGACGACGTTTGAGCTGGTAAACATGGTCAACCGCTTTTTCGTCTAGAGCTTTGGCAAAGAGACCATAAACTGTCTCGGTAGGTAGAACGACAGCTCCTCCCTTTTCCAACTCTTGCCTAATCCTGTCCATCATCAGCTACAACCATCCTATCTTGACCAAACTGGTCCTTGAGTGTTCGTACTCGTTTTTCAGGAAGATGTTTCCTAAAAAGATCGGAAACACTTTGACCTTGCTTGTATCCAATTTCAAGGTAAATCTTACCACCATCTTTGAGATAGTCTTTTGCATCTTCCGCAATTCTGCGGTAAATAGCTAGGCCATCCTCATCCGCAAAGAGAGCTAGATGAGGTTCTGAATGCAAAACATTCAAACCGACCTCTGACTTATCTTTACGAGAGATATAGGGTGGATTGGATACAATTATATCATATTTTTCAGAAATTTCTGTAAAACAATCGGATTTTTTTAAAAATATCTGGAGATTCTGAACTTTAGCGTTTTCAGTTGCCAAATCTAGTGCATCCTGTGAAATATCAACTGCTGTCACTGACCAGTCTGGACGATTCTTTGCTAAAGCAAGGGCAATGGCTCCACTTCCAGTACCGATATCCAAGATCTGAAGATTTTCTTCAGGATTTTCTGCCAAGATAAGTTGCACCAACTCCTCTGTTTCAGGTCGGGGAATTAAGACTCGCTCATCAACCGTTAACTGCATACCAAAGAAATCTGCATAGCCAATGATATACTGGGCTGGTCTGTGAGCTGCTAACTGCTGGTAAATCTCTTCTACAAATTGTCTTTCTTTCTCTGTTACCTCTTGCTGTAGGGCAAAAACGAAATCTGTAAAGGATTGATTTTTCAGGCTACGATAGACAAAAGAGAGGCTTTCAGCTTCCTCTCCTTGTCTTATCAACTCTTCTTCAAAATCTGAGAATAATTGAGCTAATTTCATTATTTGTTTAATTCTTCTAATTTCTGTGTTTGGTCATAAAGAACCAAGGCATCTACAACTTCATCCAATTTACCAGATAAGATAGTATCTAGTTTTTGGAGGGTCAAGCCAATACGGTGGTCTGTAACACGGTTTTGTGGGAAATTATAAGTACGGATGCGCTCTGAACGGTCACCAGTACCGATAGTAGACTTACGCTCAGCGTCTTGTTCATCTTGAGCAATCTGAGCAAAATGGTCAGCAACACGCGCACGGATAATCTTCATAGCCTTCTCACGGTTTTTCTGCTGGGTACGTTCTTCCTGCATCTCAACCTTGATATTGGTTGGCAGGTGAACGATACGCACGGCAGTCGCAACCTTATTGACGTTCTGTCCACCAGCACCAGATGCGTGATAGATATCAACACGAAGGTCTTTTGGATCAATATCGTACTCTACTTCTTCTACCTCAGGCATGACAAGGACAGTCGCTGTCGAAGTATGTACACGGCCTTGGCTTTCTGTCACAGGGACACGTTGCACACGGTGGGCACCTGACTCGTACTTAAGCTTAGAGTAAACTGACTGACCTGAAACCATGGCAACCACTTCTTTGAAACCACCGACACCGTTCATAGATGCTTCCATAACTTCAAAGCGCCAGCCTTGGGCTTCAGCATACTTTTGGTACATAGTTAGAAGGTCTCCGGCGAAAAGTGCCGCTTCGTCACCACCAGCTGCTCCACGGATTTCAAGGATGATGTTCTTATCATCGTTTGTATCCTTTGGAAGGAGCAAGATTTTCAGTTTTTCTTCATACTCTTCTTTTTCAGACTTGGCATCTTTGAGTTCTTGCTTCGCCATTTCTTCCAAGTCCGCATCTCCGCCAGACTCTTTAATCATTTCCTCAGCATCAATGATATTCTGAAGGACCTGTTTGTATTCACGGTAGGCTGTTACCGTGTCACGAGTAGAAGCCTCTTCTTTTGAAAGCTCCATGAAACGTTTAGTATCTGAGACCACATCAGGGTCACTCAGCAACTCTCCTAATTCTTCATAACGGTCTTCTACAGCTTGTAGTTGATCATAGATGTTCATTTTTCTTCATTCTCCTTATTAATTTCAGGCGCAAAATAATGTTTACGGCAAACTGAGATATAGGTTTCATTACCACCAATCTGGATCTGCTCTCCATCATAAACGGGCAGTCCATCCTGTGTACGCAAGACCATGGTCGCCTTTTTCTTACAATACTGACATATGGTCTTGATTTCGTCAATCTTATCTGCTAAGAGCAAGAGATATTTGGAACCTTCGAAGAGTTCATTGCGAAAGTCATTTTTCAAACCGAATGCCATGACAGGGATGTCTAACTCATCAACAATACGAGCTAGGTCATAAACATGATGACGTTTGAGAAACTGGGCCTCATCAACCAGCACACAGTAAGGTTTTTCAGGTAGGTCTCGGATATAGCCAAAGATATCCGTCGTCTCCTCAATCGCAATGGCTGGGCGTTTCATACCAATCCGACTAGATACATAGCCAACACCGTCACGCGTATCCAGAGCAGAAGTCATAATAACAACTCCTTTTCCTTGCTCCTCGTAGTTATAGGCCACTTTTAAAATCTCAATCGTCTTACCAGAGTTCATGGTCCCATAACGATAATACAACTGTGCCATGCTTCTATTTCACGTCCATTTCTAAATTTTTGCTACATTCTAGTATATCATATTTTCCGACAGCTTTAAATGGCAAAATGTGGTAAAATAGAAGAAATACAAAACTAGTGGAGGAAGCTATTATGCCATTTGTACGCATCGATTTATTTGAAGGACGCACGCTCGAGCAAAAGAAAGCTCTTGCTAAGGAAGTAACGGAAGCTGTTGTTCGTAATACTGGAGCGCCTCAGTCTGCTGTTCATGTCATTATCAACGACATGCCAGAAGGAACATACTTCCCTCAAGGAGAAATGCGCACCAAATAAGCTAGCTTAAGCAGAATTGCTTAGGCTTTTTCAATCTCCAAGTAGCCTCCATTGAAGAAATAGTTTAAATTTGTTACAATTTGAAAAGAAACTTGGAAATATTGCCAAGAAATGAGCTATTAAATAAGGAAACATTATGATTACACGTGAATTTGATACCATCGCTGCGATCTCTACTCCTCTTGGAGAAGGAGCCATTGGGATTGTCCGCCTGAGTGGAACTGACAGTTTTGCTATAGCGCAAAAGATTTTTAAAGGTAAAGACTTGAGTAAGGTTGCCAGCCACACTCTCAACTACGGACACATTGTTGACCCTCTGACTGGAAAAGTCATGGACGAGGTTATAGTTGGAGCCATGAAGTCTCCAAAAACCTTTACTCGCGAGGATATTATCGAGATCAACACCCACGGTGGGATTGCAGTGACCAATGAAATTCTTCAACTAGCTATCCGTGAAGGAGCTCGGTTGGCTGAGCCTGGTGAATTTACCAAACGTGCCTTTCTAAACGGTCGTGTAGACTTGACACAGGCTGAGGCGGTGATGGACATCATCCGTGCCAAGACAGATAAAGCCATGAACATTGCTGTCAAACAGCTAGACGGTTCCCTTTCGGATCTCATTAACAATACCCGTCAAGAAATCCTCAATACGCTTGCCCAAGTTGAGGTTAATATCGACTATCCTGAGTATGACGATGTTGAGGAAGCCACTACTGCTGTTGTCCGAGAGAAGACAATGGAGTTTGAACAATTGCTAACCAATCTCCTTAGAACAGCTCGTCGTGGTAAAATCCTTCGCGAAGGAATTTCCACAGCTATCATCGGCCGTCCTAACGTTGGAAAATCTAGTCTTCTCAACAACCTCTTGCGTGAAGACAAGGCTATCGTGACTGATATCGCTGGTACTACACGAGATGTCATCGAAGAATACGTCAACATCAACGGTGTTCCACTTAAATTGATTGATACAGCTGGTATTCGTGACACGGATGACATCGTCGAACAAATCGGTGTTGAGCGTTCCAAAAAAGCCCTCAAGGAAGCTGACTTGGTGCTTCTAGTTCTTAACGCTAGTGAACCATTAACTGCACAAGACCGCCAACTTCTAGAGATCAGTCAGGACACTAATCGCATTATTCTACTCAATAAAACTGACCTTCCTGAGGCCATCGAAATCGAAGAACTTCCAGAAGATGTCATCCGTATTTCAGTCCTTAAAAATCAAAACATCGATAAGATTGAAGAGCGTATCAACGACCTCTTCTTTGAGAATGCTGGTTTGGTTGAGCAAGATGCTACTTACTTGTCTAATGCCCGTCACATTTCCTTGATTGAAAAGGCAGTCGAAAGCCTACAAGCTGTAAACGAAGGCTTGGAACTAGGTATGCCAGTTGATTTGCTTCAAGTTGATTTGACTCGTACTTGGGAGATCCTTGGAGAAATCACTGGTGATGCTGCTCCAGATGAACTCATCACCCAACTCTTTAGTCAATTCTGTTTAGGAAAATAAGAAATCCATGATCGTTTCGGTCATGGATTTTATATTTATTAATAATCTGGTCGTAAGACACCTGTAACAGTTGCCTTTGTTGCTTCGTAGTCACCATCTATGACAACCTTGATAATGCGTTTGGCATCTACCTCTGGTGCTGGAACTAGAGGTAGACGAGTTGGTCCAGCTGCAAATCCCATGTAGTTCAAAACTGCCTTAACTGGTGCAGGACTTGGATAAGAGAAGAGAGCATTGACCTTAGGAATGAACTTACGCTGAATAGCTGCTGCTTTCTTCATGTCGCTTTCTGCAATAGCTGTGAACATCTCATACATTTCATCTCCGTTTGTATGTGAAGCAACAGAGATCACACCATCTGCACCCAAGTTCATAGCATGGAAGGCATCTCCGTCCTCACCTGTATAAATCAAGAATTCCTCTGGCTTATGCTCGATCAAGTAAGCCATATTTGCCAAGCTAGTACATTCTTTGACACCAATAATATTTGGATGCTCAGCCAAGCGGAGCATGGTTTCTGGAGTTAACTCAACCACGACACGACCAGGAATGTTATAGATAATAATCGGCAAGTCAGACGCATCTGCAATGGCTTTAAAGTGCTGGTACATACCTTCTTGTGATGGTTTGTTATAGTAAGGTACGATTGCAAGTCCCGCCGCAAATCCACCAAACACAGCTACTTCTTTGACAAACTCGATAGAGTCACGTGTGTCATTGGTACCTATACCCGCAATCAAAGGAACACGTCCCTTGACAACCTTTTGTACAGCAGCAAAGAGTTCCAACTCTTCATCGTGGGTCAAGGTTGGACTTTCAGCAGTCGTTCCAGCCAGCAAAATACCATCTGTATGGTGGGCCAATAAATGCTCTATAAGGGCTGGGATGGCATCAAAGTTGATGGAACCATCTTCATGGAAAGGAGTGATGAAGGCCGTGATGATTTTACACTCTTTTAAATCTTGATAAGACATGAGAAACACCTCTCTATTTCAAAGAAGGAGTTCATTCGAACTCCTAAACCATTATTTCAATTCAAATTTTAGCTTAGCTGTTGGACGAACCAAACCACGCTCATGAAGCGTTTCTGCGATCTGTACAGAGTTCCAAGCAGCACCTTTGAGAAGGTTATCTGAAACAACCCACATGTGAATTCCTTTTTCAGCATCCAAGTCCTTACGGATACGACCTACAAAGGTATCACGTGAACCAACAGCGTTGATGGCTTGTGGGTAGACTTGGTTAGCCACATCATCCTCCAGAACTGCACCTGGGAAGGCTGCAATAGCTGCTTTCACTTCCTCAATAGGGGCCACCTCTTTTGTTTCGATGTAAACAGACTCAGAGTGAGCTGACAAGACTGGAATACGAACACATGTAGCAGAAACTGCGATACTATCGTCTTCCATGATTTTCTTAGTTTCCTTGGTCATCTTCATCTCTTCGTAAGTGTAGTCATTGTCAGTGAAGACATCGATTTGTGGAAGTGCATTGAAGGCGATAGGATAGTGTTTTTTGTCACCACCTGAAGGCAAGATTTCTGCATGCAAATCACGTGGATTTACACCATCATTCAAGACTTCACGAAGTTCACGCTGTGTTTCAAGAATCGCTCCCATACCAGCACCTGAAACAGCTTGGTAAGTTGAAACGATGATACGGTCTAAGCCCCATTTTTGACGAACTGGCTCAAGCGCTACCATCATTTGGATTGTTGAACAGTTCGGACAGGCAATAATCCCATTGTGGGCATCAAGTGCGTGAGCATTTACTTCTGGGACCACCAAGGGTACATCTGGATTTTGGCGGAAATAAGATGTATTATCCACTACTACCGCACCAGCTTTAACGGCGTACGGTGCATACTTAGCAGATGTCGAACCTCCTGCTGAGAAGAGAGCAATATCAACACCTTCAAAGGCTGTCTCAGTCGTTTCCTCAATCGTAATATCTTGATCTTTAAATTTCAAAGTCTTACCTGCTGAACGTGCAGAAGCAAGGTAACGGATTTTATCGATAGGAAGTGTTGAGTCTTCCAACATTTTTATCATCTGAGCTCCGACAGCACCTGTCGCGCCGACTACAGCAACTGTATATCCCATAAATAACCTCTTTCGGAATTTTCTAAAAATTTCTATAATAGAAGTATTATACTACTTTTTCTAAAAATTGAAAAGTATTTTGGGTTCTATTTTCTGAAAATTAAAAATCCCTAGCCATTGACTAGGGACTAAGAGGCATCTTCATGTGATGAGCAGGTTCACACAACTCATCAAGGTCCGCTCCTGCGTTATGACCTCCTTATGCTCAATAGCAGTCCGAAGACTGCCTATCGACTCATCGCATCTACTATTCTACTAGATAGAGTCACTTTTGTCAACAGCCAAAACTCTTTGCTTCATTTATACAGGTGCATAAGAAATATCTTTGAAAAATTTGGGGCAGACATAACAAAAACCCTTGTAAATAAGGGTTTTTGTATCTATTTAATGCTAATTGCCGGGATTGAACCGGCGACCTCATCCTTACCATGGATGCGCTCTGCCAACTGAGCTAAATCAGCTTACCTAAAAAGTATACTATAGTTCTATGTTCTTGTCAAGCGCTCTCTTTTAATTTTATGGAATGAAAAAAGCTAGATTTAGCAAGAATCTAGCTTATAAACTTCTTATTTTGTTAGATCGATTCGCTGTCCCAATTTACCAATCAAAATCGCTCCCACTATAAGTGATGCAAACTCACCAATTCCAGTAGAGAACCATGTGAAGAAGAAGGGAGCTTCTGTCAAGATATGGAGTTCAGCTGCAATGGTAATCATTGAAATGGAGAAGAGGATTGAAAAGAAGAAATGATCTTTTCGAATCAAACCATTGAACAAATAGTCTTTCTTATACTTGCTAAAGAGCCAAACACCCAGACTAAGGAAAACTAGGGTAGATCCCCCTCCGACAAAGACGTCTATCAGACCAAAGCTAAAGAAATTAGCAATCATACAACCAATCGTCACACCGATGATATATTTAGGATTGTAGAAGGCCAAAAAATTCATCATCTCAGAAATACGGAACTGGTAAGCACCGTAGCTAATGGCATTCAGCGGTGGGGTAATGGTCAAAACCACATAGATAGCAGCAACGATAGCAATATCTGCCATGTCACGAACAGTTAGATTTTTCATGTTTTCTCCTTTAGCGGTTTCCCGCGTAAAATATGCTTGGTGAAAGAAGCTAAGCACCAAGGGTTGAGATTATCAACCTTACCAGTGTAGCACAATATATGACTTTATGCTATACTAAAATTATGAAAAATCAAATTAAAGCTTTTTTTGATAATGAAATCCTCTCCTATCTATTTTTTGGTGGTGCTACTACTCTGGTCTCAATTTTATCACGTTTGGTTATTTACAGTATCAGCCACCAGGAAATTCTAGCAACCATACTAGCAAATATTATCGGTATTCTTTTTGCCTTTATCACCAATGACACTGTTGTCTTTAAACAAGAGAGAAAGAATTGGCCAATTCGCCTAGTTAAATTTTTCTTAGCACGTCTTTCTACACTTGGTCTTGACGTTCTTTTAACTTATATCTTTGTTACATCTTATCCCGATATTATCGGGCAGTTTGTCAACGATCAACTAGATCAGGTCAATGCCATCGAAACGCTAATTGCTCAGGTTTTGATTATCATTCTTAACTATATTTTTAGTAAAGTATACGTTTTTTATAAATGAAATAGGTATCAGTAAGCATTAAGGTTGCAATATTTAGGTATTTCAGGTACAATTAAGATTAGTTTTTGAAAGGATTTTATGAAAATGTTAAAAGATCTTAAAGAATTTTTGCTTCGTGGTAATGTCGTTGACCTCGCTGTCGGTGTGATCATTGCCTCTGCTTTTGGTGCTATCGTTACTTCACTTGTAAATGATATCATCACTCCACTTATCTTGAATCCAGCCTTGAAAGCAGCAAATGTTGAGCGTATCGCTGAACTTTCATGGAATGGTGTTGGATATGGTAGCTTCTTGAGCGCTGTCATCAACTTTTTAGTGATTGGTACTGTTCTTTTCTTCGTTATCAAAGCTGTTGAAAAAGCGCAAAACCTTACTAAGAAAGAAGAGCCAGCTGAAGATACACCTGCTGCTCCAACTGAACTAGAAGTTCTTCAAGAAATCAAAGCCCTTCTTGAGAAAAAATAAGACAAAAAGGATCTAGCTTCATGCTAAATCCTTTTTTCTTTAGTCTTTCGGCAACTTACCTGCCTTTTCTAGCATTTTTTTAATTAAGTAAGGCATCTTCACATTTTCACGGCCTTTTTTCTCAATCAATTTTTTCACAAATTCTGGCATTTGAAGATCGTCTGTTTCCTCCATAATATCCTTAGTGGTTGCTGAAGGAGCTAATTCGTCAAAGGTTTCTTCTTCTGGGAGAAATTCCTTAAATTCTTTTTGTTCATTGGCCCTTATAGTATCAACTAAAGCATCAATTAAACGGAAATCTGTGTTTGGCATTGGTGGGCGATGATAATTTACCCCTAATTCTTGACATAACTCATAACATTCTACATCATTATCAAAAAGAACTTCAATATGTTCACTGATAAAGCTAATTGGTACAAAAATATAATGCTCTGGATGTTGTTTCTGTTCTCTCAAATACTCGAGTACATCTGGCTTGATCCAAGGGATTCCAATATCACTTTCACTTTGCCAAGTGTTGGTATATTGATCTGCTACTAACCCAAGTTGGTTCGCGATGAGTTTGCTATTATCGAAAATCTGGTCGATATAAGGATCTCCAAAATCCAAAGCAAAAATTGGAACACTATGGGCTGAAAAGATTACCTTAAAGGACTCCCCTCCCACTTCGTCTCTCAAGATTTTACCAACCTCATCTGTCCAGAAGTCTAGCAAAGACTGTTGCTGATACCACTCTTTAATGACTAAAAAGCGTATTTGCTTGCTCTCCAGAAATTTCTCATATCCCATCACCGAGTAGAAGGAATAATGAGGTTCCAAAATCAAGCAGATACATTCTTCAACGCCATCAGCCTCCATCTGCTTGATCACATCAGGGATAAAGGGGCGAGAAAATTTGTTAGCAAAGTAGATGCCATACTCTTCTCCTAATCGCTCTCTTACTAAAGCAACTTCCTCACGGGTAATCTTCTGAAGCGGTGTTCCACCTATACGGACATAGTTGTCATAGAGGGTCTGAATCTCGTGATCCTGGGGTCTGATCCCACGACGAATATTGGTAAAAAAATCCGCTACACTCTCAAAGGTAATCTCTTCTGGTGAACCGAATGTCATCATTAAAATTGCTTTTTTCATTGATATATCCTTGTGATGTTTTTTTCAATTACCATTGTACCATGAAAGATATAATAAATAAACGTTTTCATTAATTTTGTTTTTTTATTTACTCCTCTTTGTCTTTCTCTCCATTCTATGATACAATGAAAAAAATGATAATAAAGGAGTTTTTATGAATTACCCGAACCTTTTAGAACGGTTTTTAACCTATGTCAAGGTCAATACGCGCTCTGACGAACACTCTACTACTACTCCAAGTACGCAAAGCCAGGTGGATTTTGCGACTAACGTTCTTGTTCCTGAAATGAAACGTGTTGGTTTGCAAAATGTTTACTATCTGCCAAATGGTTTTGCTATTGGTACCTTACCAGCTAACGATCCAAATCTCACTCGCAAAATTGGCTTCATCTCCCACATGGATACTGCTGATTTTAATGCTGAAGGGGTGAAGCCACAAGTTATCGAAAACTATGATGGTGGAGCCATCGACTTAGGTACTTCTGGCTTTAAACTAGATCCTGCCGACTTCAAAAGTCTTGAAAAATATCTAGGCCAAACGCTTATCACAACTGACGGCACGACCTTACTGGGTGCTGATGACAAATCAGGTATTGCTGAGATTATGACCGCTATCGAGTACCTGACTGCTCATCCTGAAATCAAGCATTGTGAAATTCGTGTTGGTTTTGGACCTGATGAAGAAATCGGTGTCGGTGCTAATAAGTTTGATGCAGATGACTTTGATGTTGACTTTGCCTACACTGTTGATGGAGGACCACTAGGGGAACTTCAGTACGAGACTTTCTCAGCAGCTGGTGCTGAGCTTCATTTCCAAGGGCGTAATGTCCACCCTGGAACAGCCAAAGGACAGATGGTCAATGCCCTTCAGCTGGCGATTGATTTTCATAATCAACTTCCTGAGAACGACCGACCAGAGCTGACAGATGGTTACCAAGGTTTCTATCATCTTATGGATGTGTCAGGTAGTGTCGAGGAGGCGCGTGCAAGCTATATCATTCGAGACTTTGAAAAAGATGCCTTTGAAGCTCGTAAGGAAGCCATGCAGGACATTGCTGATAAGATGAATCAAGAGCTTGGTAGTAATCGAGTAACCTTGACTCTGACAGACCAGTACTACAATATGAAAGAAGTCATAGAGAAAGACATGACATCTGTGACCATTGCCAAAGCTGTTATGGAAGATCTTGGAATCACGCCAATCATTAAACCGATTCGCGGAGGGACTGATGGGTCTAAGATTTCCTTTATGGGTATTCCAACTCCGAATATCTTTGCTGGTGGTGAAAACATGCACGGCCGTTTTGAATACGTCAGCCTTCATACTATGGAGCGAGCTGTAGATACCATCATTGGCATTGTATCTTATAAAGACTAAAAAAGACGAGGTAGCTCAGCTACTTCGCCTTTCTTTTTATTCGTTTGGTTGAGTACTTGAGTCAGACTCACTTTGTTCTTGCTTTTCGCTTGCTCGAGATGTAGCTGTTTCACTGCCTTTCTCAGACTTAGATTGGTTAGCAGTTTCACTTGATTTTGAACGGAGTTCTCGGTTCAAGCTAATAATCTCTTTAGCTAGAGTGAGGAGACCTTCTTTATCACTACTTTTGGCTGCGAGTTGATCAAATAGGGCATCAACACGCTCAAAGTCTGCATCTGAACCTTTGTTATCTTCCAAGTACTTGTGAAGAGAGAGCAAGACATTATAAAGTTTTTGATAGATGATCACCGTTTGTGGATCCTGTTCAGCCTGTTTTTCCTCTCGTTGGATAGTTGTTGCAATACGGTTCAAAAGTTCCTCAAGCTGTGTTTTGGCTTCATCAAAGTCTGCGTTTTCTTTTTCTGCGGCTGCTTTGATATTAGCTGCTTCTTCAGCTAGGGATTGTTTGACACCGTCTTCTTTGACACGCGCTAGAAGTTGAACAGCTTTGGCTAGGAGAGCATCTACTTCTTCCTTCTTCACATGAGTGACACGTTCTTCTGGCATAAAATCACCATAGAGTTCTTTTAGAAATTCATAGATAGCTGTCTTAGCAGTTTGGCTATCCACTTTTTCCGTATCCAGAATGGTTTTGCCAGCTTTTGTAGAAACTGGTTCTTCTTTGAGAGCCTCTTCTACTTCTAGCTTAGTTTGGTAAATAGTTGGGAATAACTTGTTCAAGTCGGTCGCTTTGAGGAAAGATTGCGACTGGTAAAGTTCCCAAGTCAACTTGGCAACACGGTTACGTAGTTCTTCTCTGAGTCGGCCATCAGATACATGTTCGTAGAAGTACTTGATGTACTCTACTGTTGTGACTCCTGTCCGATCGCGGAAATCTTGCAAGGCTTGAAGTTTCGCTTCAATCGCATCCAACTCTGTATTATCTTGTGCTAACTTCGCATCCTGCAAATGTAGCAAGAGATCCTTCTTAGGCAAACCATAAGTATCTGTATCCAGTGTATTGATCTTATCTACAAGGGCTTGGTATTTCTTGTCCAAAGGTGATGTTTCAACTGGAGACACACTTTGATCCACATGGATATATTGCTTATCAAAGAGATCCAAGGCCGCTAGGTAACCAGCGGTTGAGTTGGTCGCCAGTTTTTTCATGTTTTCGGTAAATTGACCCAAAGCAAGTTCTACCCGTCTTTGCATGATAGGTTGGTCTTTGTAGAGACTTCTGCTATCCGCTAACAGTTGATCAACTTTAGAAAGAACAGTTTGTTCATCAAATGCACCAGGTTGGTAGCTTGATTGTAAAGTAGGAATCTTGTTCTTTAAAGCGACCTCATAACCCTTGGTCTGAACCTTAATGTAGTGATTGTGATCACCATGAGGAATGACAAAACTACCGTTTTCAACCTGTAAACTATAAGGAGACACCCCATCACGTAGGGCCGTCGTATAAAGTTCATTTAGGAAGTCCAGTTCTGGATTCCCAGTTTGGAGAGGAATACGAACATGTTCTTTTCGAACAGCATAGGGATGGATATGGGTTGGATCATAGGCTTGATCCGGATTTCCAAAGACAAAGAATCCATTTGAAATGCGAATCGCTTCAAGCGGAACCCCGTAGGTCTGTGAGATATACTTGATTTTTTCTTCATCGCTAGCATCTCTTGAGAAACTTTCCACAGTCTTTGCAAGTGGTTGAACGTGCTGAGACTGATGATTTTCTTTCAAGTGATCTTGGGCAGCTTTGATTTGATCTGCAGTCAAGTCCTTCTTAAAGAAATAATGAGCGTGATCTCCGTGAGATACTACGAAACCTTGCTCATCCTCACTGATGACACGGTCAGCTGCAAAGCCATGATCATGTTCTTCACTATGATGATGGTCATGATCTTTATGCCTGGTTCCCTGACTTCCATGGTCACCGTCTTGGTCATGATGATGATCTTGCTGAGCAGGATGTTCTACTGGCTTACTTGGACTTTCCAAAGGTGCTGGTTTCCCACTGTCGCTAGCAAGAGGAATCATACGTGCAATCTTTTCTTCCAAGGCAGAAAGCTTTGTATACGGAATGAAATGATAGTGATTACCATGCGGAATCGCTACGCCACTTGGTGTTCTGCTTGAAATCTTAGCTGGGTCAAAAATCAAGCCATCCGATTCTGCATAACGTTGATTACTTGGAAGTGCATAGAGCTGTTTTAATAGATTCTGAAGGCTCTCTTTTGTATTGCTTGGTGTTTCAGTTTGTTGGCTAGGATTAGTGGTTTGACTGGTTCCATTTTGACTTGGACGATAGTCAGTCACACTCGGTTGTTTTCTAGTTCCAGAGAGATAGGCTTGAGCAGCAGCCAATTCGCTAGCAGACAAGGAACTTTTGGGAATGTAGTGGTAATGTCCACCGTGAGGAACGATATAAGCATCACCAGTATCCTCTATAATATCAGATGGATTAAAGATATATCCATCATCGGTAGCATAGCGTCCTTGTGACCGTGCAAGTGTCACTGCACTGTTAGAAGTTGGTGCATCGTGTGTATGACCTTGTTTTTGGCGTTCAATTTCGTCCTTTGTACGAACGTTATCTGCATGTGCCGCATCCTTAAGGTAAACATAATACTTACCATCAACCTTGATAATGTAGCCACCTTTGATTTCGTTGACAATATCAGCGTCTTTAAGTTGATAATTCGCATCTTTCATCAAAAGTTCTTCACTGAAAATCGCATCAAAAGGAACTTTACCATTGTAATAATGGAAATGATCACCGTGTGAAGTCACGTAACCTTGATCGGTAATTTTCACGACAATTTGTTCTGCCTGAATATCTTCTTTTTTGCTAACTTGATCTGGTGTCTGAGTCTCTGTTTTTTGAGAGTCTTGCTTCCCATCGACATAAGACACACGATTGGTATCCTTGTTTCCTTCTACTTGGTGTTGGTTCAGTGCATAGATGCAAAGACTTAGGGAAAGGACTAAAGCCGATCCCGCCGCAAGATACTTTTTCTTCATTTTCATAATCTCCTCATTTTAATTCTTCTGCAAGAACTTTCATATTTTCTTCTAGATTTTCTAAGTAAGTTTTGTCATTTTCGGGGTCTGCTTCCAAAGGATTGAGTGTTTTCAGACTAACTCCTGTTGATTTGACCAAGGTTTCAGCGACTTTAGAAGAAGCGTTGCTCTCAGTAAAGATAGTTTTGACCTTATAGGTTTTGACAAATTCTTGGATTTCTGTCAACTGTCTCGGACTCGGCTCTTGTTCAGGGGAAATCCCTGCTATACCAAGTTGTTTCAAACCGAAGCGTTTAGCCAGGTAGGAAAAGGCTGTATGTTGTGTTACAAAGGTCTTTTGACTCGCTTTTTCAAAAATAGGCTGGTATTTCTTAGTCAATTCTTGAGCTTTAGCGATAAAGTTTTTAGCATTCTTTTGATAAGTTTTCTTATTGGCACTATCAAGCTCCGAAAGTTTATCCGCAATAATCTGCGCTTCTTCGCCTGCTTTTTCAGGATCTAACCAAGTATGCGGATCGTAAAGTGTTTTTTCATCAATCCCATCCCCAGCTTCTACATCTTCCAAACCTGGTACACGCTCCAAAGTCATTCCTTCTGAAGCTTCTAAAACTTTTACTTTTGAGTTTTTCAAATTTGGATCCAAACTTCCCGCCCAAGACTCCAGTGTATGCGAGTGGTAGACAAAGACATCCGCATCATAGATGGCAGCAATGTCATTCGCTGAGGGTTCATATGAGTGAATTCCACTACTTGACTGAATCATCCGAACATCATTCAAGTCACCTGATACCTCTTTGACCATGGCGTAGATTGGGTAAAAACTTGTTACAATTTTCATCCCTTTTGCTTCTTGTTTTTCTTTTTGACTACATGCTCCTAAGACAAGACCCAATAAACTGGCCATCAATAATAGGATCGTTCTTTTTTTCATCATTACTCCTTAACTAGTATTTAACCATTTAATTAACTAGTAAATAGTTTATCTTTATTTACATTATATGTCAAGATATTTTGCACATTTTCATGAAAAAAATGAGAACTAGAACTCACATTCTGTTCTCATTTTTCGTTTTCCAGTTCTCCTATCCTGTTTTTAGGAGTTAAAAAATACTGCTAGAACTACTTACTCTCCCTTAACAAAGCCAATAGTTTTTCAGCTTCTGCCATAATAGTATTGTTGTCCTGGGCGCCAAATAGTAAATTATTCTTCAATCCTGTGAGAGTTTCTTTGGCATTGGACTTGATAATTGGATCCTGGATTTTTGTAAGTAACTCTTCAGCCTCTCTTAACTTCGCTTCAACCTTTTCAGTTTCAACCTGTGGTTCTTCTGCTTCCTCTGGTGATTCTTCTTCTGGCTCCTCAGTTGGTTTTGGAGACTCTGGTTTCTCACTTTGGGGCTTCTCTTCGCGAGGTTTTTCTGTCCGAGGTTTCTCCTCTGATGGTTTTTCCGTATGATTGTTATCAGCTTGACCATTTTGGTTTCTTTGAACATGGTCGCTTGCATTGCCCCATCCACTATCTGAATGCGGACGTTCGTTTGGATGTTCAACATAGTACTTCACAGTCGCAAAGAGATCCTCTAAAGTATACCCCTTAGGAGCCTCATAAAGACCTTCGTCAAACCACTCAAATTTGATGTTGTGGTAATGGTCATAATGAGGAATAATCAAGCTTCCGTTTTTGACTTCCACAGTATGTTGGAGATTGTAAGGCATACGATCAAGTGGCACCTTCTTAGCTGCTTTCACGCGGTTGTAGATAGCTTCTGCTCCCTTAGCCTCACTATTTCCTGAATTCTGATGGTCTGTCGAAGGAGGGGTCAAACCTTTCTCTTTAGCATAAGCCTGGGCTGCTGCCCTTTCAGCTTCAGACAAACTATCTTTCTTAATCCAATGACTGTGGGTCATATGAGGAGTTACATAGGCATCCCCCTCATCACTAGTGATATCACGAGGATCAAAGATATAGCCATCTTCCGTTGTATACTTGCCTGCCAACTTGGCTACTTGAATCTCTTCATCTGTGTAAGCTATTTGCGCATTCGCTTTTCCTAAACGTTCTGGATGACGAATGGGTGCTAGGAAGGCAAGAATATCATCCACCAACTTGACTTTATCACTTGAGGCATCATTGAGGCGTTCCAAGAGTTTATCCAAAGCATCAAAATCAACTTGTCGACCTTTATTATCAAGTAAATCTTGGTGAATTCTTGCTAGTAAGTCATAAGTCTTATTGTAAAATTCTCGATCACTAGATGGGAGCTCAGTTTTCTTGGTTCCGAGCTTATGAAACAAACTTTCCTGCTTGGCCAGTTTACTATCAATGGCTGCCGCTGTTTCTGCTGAAAGATCCTTGGCTGGGATATAACGAGAGTTGCCATTCTCCCCAAAGACATAACCATCAGCTACTTTTCGAACAGCTTCTTTGACCAACTTTTCATCGATTGGATTGCTTGGAGCTGGTTGGGGATTTGGTGTAGGTTGCGGACTCGGACTAGGTTCTGGAGTCGGCTGTGGACTTGGTTCTTCCGGTTTTGAATCTGGTACCCAATGGTTCGAACGATAACGAAGAGGAATAATACGAGCGATTCGTTCTTCCAATTCAGACATTTGTTCATAAGGGATAAAGTGGTAATGGTTACCATGAGGGACAGCTACACCTCTGGCTGTGCGACTTGTGATTTGTGCTGGATCGAAAACAAGGCCGTCTGATTCCACATGCCGTTGGCTCAATGGCAGTTTGTAGAGCTGTTTTAACAGACTATCAATGTTATCACTTTGATTTGCTTGACTGTTAGTGTTGCTGTTGTTAGCCGTATTCGTGTTAGTATAGCCACTGCCTTGGTCACTATAGGATGGGATCCATCTGTCTACATCGCTACTGCCACTGTTGTTATTAGTGTGGCGATAAGTAGGCGTATTTGATTGACCACTTCTACCAGATAGGAAGGCTTCTGCAGCAGCCAATTCGCTGGCTGATAACTCACTCTTGGGGATATAATGGTAATGGTCGCCGTGAGGAACGATGTAAGCATCACCAGTATCTTCAATGATATCAGAGGCATTAAAGATATATCCATCATCTGTGGTGTAGCGTCCTTGTGAACGTGCCAAGGCGACCGCACCATCGTTTGCTGAAGTCCCCCCTTCACGATGCTGACTATGTTCTTGTTTTTGTCGATTGATTTCTTCTTTCGTACGGACATTATCTGCATGGGCAGCATCCTTAAGGTAAACATAGTATTTTCCGTCTACCTTGATAACATAACCACCCTTGACCTCATTGACAATATCCTCATCTTTTAGCTTATAGTTTGGATCTTTCATGAGCAATTCTTCACTGAAAATCGCATCATAAGGAACCTTACCATTGTAATAATGATAGTGGTCGCCATGTGAAGTAACATAGCCTTGGTCTGTTATCTTGATGACGATTTGCTCCGCATTGATTCCTTCACGCTTGCTAACCTCATCAGGAGTCAAATTCTCCGTTTTTTGCGTCGCTTGTTTTCCATCTATATAGGAAACGCGATTATTTTCCTTAACCGTTCTGGCTTGATAAAGTCCCAACTCGTAAGAACAAACACTTAAAATCAAAGCTGCCGCAGAACCAGCAAGGTATTTCTTATTAATTTTCATCGAAACTCTCTTTCTTTTTGATATTTCTAGTTGCAATTCATTTCTAAATTGCAGAAACTCCTCTCTATTACTTAACTGGTTAATAGTTTACTCCTAAATTTGCAACTTGTCAAGAATTTTATGAACTGGTTAAGTATTCTTTTATTCTGTCCCACTACTTTTTCTTCGAAAGTCTTCATATAAGCCGTTTATCTTGATAATTCTTTTAAAAATATCAAAAAAATCCCTGCAACTCAGTTGCAAGGACCTTTCAATTAATCAAAATTAACGTATTCTTTTTGAAGTTCAAGAACTTCTTCCATTGTTGAGCATTCTGTAAGGGCACGGTTTGCGTACTCTTCCATCTTAGCTGTGTCAAGTTTCTTCATCAAGCTACGTGTACGAAGTACAGATGTTGCTGACATAGAGAACTCATCCAAGCCCATTCCGACAAGAAGTGGAACTGCTTGTTGGTCACCAGCCATCTCACCACACATACCAGCCCATTTACCTTCAGCGTGAGCTGCTTTGATAACGTTGTTGATCAAACGTAGGATTGATGGGTTGTATGGTTGGTAAAGGTATGAAACTTGCTCGTTCATACGGTCTGCTGCCATTGTGTATTGGATCAAGTCGTTTGTACCAATTGAGAAGAAGTCAACTTCTTTGGCAAATTGGTCCGCAAGCATGGCTGCTGCAGGGATCTCGATCATGATACCAACTTGGATATTGTCCGCAACTGCAACACCTTCAGCAAGAAGGTTTGCTTTTTCTTCGTCAAAGACTGCTTTAGCTGCACGGAATTCTTTCAAGAGCGCAACCATTGGGAACATGATACGCAATTGACCGTGAACGGATGCACGAAGAAGGGCACGGATTTGAGTGCGGAACATAGCATCTCCAGTTTCAGAAATAGAGATACGAAGGGCACGGAATCCAAGGAATGGGTTCATTTCGTGAGGCATATCGAAGTAAGGAAGTTCCTTATCTCCACCGATATCCATTGTACGAACGACAACAGGTTTACCGTTCATTCCTTCAAGTACAGCCTTGTAAGCTTCGTACTGCTCGTCTTCTGTTGGGAAGTCTTGAGAATCCATGTACAAGAACTCTGTACGGTAAAGACCGACAGCTTCGGCACCGTTGGCATTGACACCTTCAACGTCTTTTGGAGTACCGATATTGGCAGCCAATTCAAAGTGTTTGCCATCAGCAGTTACTGTTTTAGCATCTTTCAAGAGAGCCCATTCAGCTTTTTGCTTCGCATAAGCTTCACCAGCAGCCTTGAATTCTGCCGCTTGCTCATCAGTTGGGTTGATAATAACCTCACCAGTGATACCGTTAACGGCAAGGATGTCACCGTCTTTAACGATTTCAGTGATGTTGTTTGTACCCAATACAGCAGCGATTTCAAGTGTACGTGCCATGATAGCTGAGTGGCTTGTACGTCCACCGATGTTGGTTACAAAAGCTTTTACAAAGTTCTTGTCCAATTGAGCTGTATCAGAAGGAGTCAAGTCATGTGCAATGACGATTACTTCTTCATTGATAGAAGCTGGGTTTGGCAATTTTTTACCAAGAAGATTTGCCAATACACGTTTTGTCACGTCGCGGATATCCGCTGCACGTTCTTGCATGTATGGGTTGTCTTCCATACCTTCAAAGATAGTGATAAACATGTCTGTCACTTCTTTCAGACCTGCTTCTGCATTCACTTTCTTCGCACGGATTGTTTCCTTGATTTGACTGATCATTTCTGGGTCAGCAAGAACCATTAAGTGAGCGTCAAAAACTTGAGCTGCTTCTTCACCGAGCGTACCTACTGCTTTCTCACGAATAACAGAAAGCTCGTCTTGTGATGCTTTTAGAGCGGCATCAAGGCGAGCTTCTTCTGCGTTTGTATCTTCGACTGTAATAGTCTCAAATGACAAATCCGGTTGAACGAGTAGATATGCTTTTGCAACTGCAACACCGTCAGATGCTGCGATTCCTTTAAGCATTTCTGTCATTTTCCTTATGCCAATCCTTCTTTTTCCATAGTTTCAGTGATAGCAGCGATTGCGTCGTCAGCATCTGCACCTTCAGCTGAAATTGTAACGTCAGCACCTTGGCCAACACCAAGACTCATAACACCCATGATAGATTTAAGGTTTACTGATTTACCTTTGTATTCAAGAGTGATATCTGAAGCAAATTTGCTAGCTGTTTGAACCAACAATGTTGCTGGACGTGCGTGAATACCTGTTTCTGCCACTACGTGGAAATCTTTAGAAGCCATAGTTTGACTCTCCTTTAGTTATTTCTTTTTTGGATTATATGTGATAACCCTTACAAGACTGTATTATATCACCTTCTAGATAATTTTTCAAGTGTTTTATGGACTTTCTTCTATTTCCTTTCTGATAACTTGCTGAAAATCTTCTATTTATATTGCCAATATACAGTATGTAGTTTTTTTATTTTGAGAAAGTTTGACAGTTCAACGGAAATCAAAATTTATGTTTTCAAAAACACTATATCTTGTGTTTTGATTTCAAAACTGTAACTTTTTAGCACAAGATTTAGTTTAAAAAGTTTGACAAAGTTTTTTTTTCTGATATACTAAGAAAGTAATCTATTTTGAAAGAGGAGTTACGAAAATGGTAACGGTTTATTCTAAAAATAATTGTGTACAATGTAAAATGACCAAACGTTTCTTGGATAGCAACAACGTGGCTTATCGTGAGATCAATCTTGACGAGCAACCTGAGTACGTCGATCAAGTTAAAGAGCTCGGTTTCAGCGCTGCTCCTGTCATCCAAACACCAACTGAAGTCTTTTCAGGTTTCCAACCAGGAAAACTGAAACAATTAGCATAATCTTAGTAAATCATCCAGAAGAAACTCGCTTCTAGGGCTAACTTAGAGGCCTTTCTTTTGTAATCAGGTTAGATAAGGAAAATTTTATGGGATTAAAACATCTTGAAGACGTGACTTACTTCCGTCTCAATAACGAAATCAACCGTCCTGTCAATGGACAAATCATGCTTCATAAAGATAAGGAAGCCTTGGATGCTTTCTTTAAAGAAAATGTAGTTCCAAACACTATGGTTTTTGATTCAATTACTGATAAAATCAACTACCTTATTGAACATAACTACATCGAAACTGCATTTCTCAAGAAATACCGTCCAGAGTTTTTGGAAGAATTGCATCAATTTATCAAGGACCAAAACTTCCAATTCAAGTCGTTTATGGCAGCCTATAAGTTTTACAATCAATATGCCTTGAAGACTAATGACGGTGAATATTACCTTGAAAGCATGGAAGACCGTGTCTTCTTTAATGCACTTTATTTTGCTGACGGGGATGAAGCGATTGCAATTGATATTGCCAATGAAATCATCCACCAACGCTACCAACCAGCTACTCCTTCCTTTTTGAACGCAGGTCGTGCTCGTCGTGGGGAGTTGGTATCTTGCTTCTTGATTCAAGTAACTGATGATATGAACTCTATCGGACGTTCTATCAACTCAGCCCTTCAACTTTCACGTATCGGTGGTGGTGTGGGAATTTCCCTCAGCAACCTTCGTGAAGCTGGAGCTCCTATCAAAGGCTATGAGGGTGCCGCTTCTGGTGTCGTACCAGTTATGAAACTCTTCGAAGACAGCTTCTCTTACTCAAACCAACTCGGACAACGTCAAGGTGCTGGGGTTGTCTACCTCAACGTCTTTCACCCAGATATCATCGCTTTCCTTTCCACTAAGAAAGAAAATGCCGATGAAAAAGTTCGTGTTAAGACGCTTTCACTCGGTGTTGTAGTACCCGATAAATTCTACGAATTGGCCCGTAAAAATGAAGAAATGTATCTCTTTAGCCCATACTCTGTAGAGCTTGAATACGGGGTACCGTTCAACTACATCGACATCACAGAAAAATACGATGAACTAGTCGCAAATCCAAACATCAGCAAGACAAAAATCAAAGCGCGTGACTTGGAAACAGAAATCTCTAAATTGCAACAAGAGTCTGGCTATCCTTATGTAGTCAACATTGATACGGCTAACCGTGCAAATCCGGTTGACGGAAAGATTATCATGAGTAACTTGTGTTCTGAGATTCTTCAAGTTCAAGAACCAAGTTTGATCAACGATGCTCAAGAATTCCTTCAAATGGGAACAGACGTTTCATGTAACCTTGGTTCAACCAACGTGGTCAACATGATGACTTCACCTGACTTTGGTCGTTCTATCCGTGCGATGGTTCGTGCCCTTACTTTCGTTACAGATAGTTCACACATCGTAGCTGTTCCTACTATCAACCACGGGAATAGCTTGGCTCACACCTTTGGTCTTGGTGCCATGGGACTTCATAGCTACCTTGCGCAACAACTCATCGAATATGGATCACCTGAGTCAATTGAATTTACAAGTATCTACTTTATGCTTATGAACTACTGGACCTTGGTAGAATCTAATAACATCGCGCGTGAACGTGGTATCACCTTCCACAACTTTGAAAAATCAGACTATGCTAACGGAAGCTACTTCGACAAGTATGTGACAGGCGAATTTGTTCCAAAATCAGACCGTGTCAAAGAGCTCTTCAAAGACGTTTTTATCCCGAGTGCTGCTGACTGGGCTGAACTTCGCGAAAAGGTTCAAGCAGATGGACTTTATCACCAAAACCGCCTTGCTGTAGCGCCAAATGGTTCTATCAGTTACATCAACGACGTTTCTGCTTCTATCCACCCGATTACACAACGCATTGAAGAACGCCAAGAGAAGAAAATCGGTAAGATCTATTATCCAGCTGCTGGTTTGTCAACAGATACTATCCCTTACTACACTTCTGCTTACGATATGGATATGCGTAAGGTGATTGATGTTTACGCTGCTGCGACTGAGCACGTGGACCAAGGGCTTTCACTCACTCTCTTCATGCGTAGCGATATTCCAAAAGGTCTTTACGAATGGAAGAAAGAAAATAAACAAACCACACGTGACCTATCTATCCTTCGTAACTATGCCTTTAACAAGGGTATCAAGTCAATCTACTACGTCCGTACCTTTACAGACGACGGTGGAGAGGTCGGCGCTAACCAATGTGAAAGTTGTGTGATTTAATTTTAGTCTAAGGCAATTAATATGAAAAATTTAATTTTAGATTCTATTAAAATTATAAAAGAAGTTAAGTGGGATTATGCCAGAATGGCCCAACTGACAAAGTTATGGGGAGGACCCAAAAAAGCAGCTGCCTATATGGCAGTAATACTTATTGGTATCGGAAGTTTTCTAGGTACAATAACTACTCTCAGTTTTCAAAAACTATTTAAACATTTCCTTTCTAAACTTCAAACTAGCAAGAATAAAAACTCATCAAACAATGAAATCGATCAAATTATTCAACAGAAAACAGATAATTACTTAGTCGAAGTACAAAATAGAAAAGAAAATAATCAAAGTACAGAAGACATTGATGAGGAATATGACAATTATATAGAACAACTTTTAAATACAACCGAGAATGAATAATTCAAAAGGATTTTTACAACATGGAAACTTACTACAAAGCCATTAACTGGAATGCCATCGAAGATGTCATCGACAAATCAACTTGGGAAAAGTTGACGGAGCAATTCTGGCTCGACACTCGTATCCCCTTGTCAAATGACCTAGACGACTGGAGAAAACTGTCAAACAAAGAAAAAGACTTGGTAGGAAAAGTCTTTGGTGGTTTGACCCTTCTAGACACCATGCAATCTGAAACTGGGGTTCAGGCTCTTCGTTCAGACATCCGTACACCGCATGAGGAAGCTGTTTTCAACAACATCCAATTTATGGAATCTGTCCACGCAAAATCATATTCTTCTATCTTTTCTACCTTGAACACCAAGGCTGAAATCGAAGAAATCTTTGAATGGACCAACACCAATCCCTACCTACAAAGAAAAGCTGAAATTATCAATGAAATCTACCTCAATGGTAGTCCCCTTGAAAAGAAAGTTGCCAGTGTCTTTCTTGAAACCTTCCTCTTCTACTCTGGTTTCTTCACACCCCTCTACTATCTCGGCAACAACAAACTGGCCAACGTTGCAGAAATTATCAAGTTGATTATCCGTGATGAATCTGTGCATGGAACATACATTGGTTACAAATTCCAACTTGGTTTCAACGAATTGCCTGAAGAAGAGCAAGAAAAGCTCAAAGAATGGATGTACGACTTGCTCTATACCCTCTATGAGAACGAAGAGGGTTATACAGAAAGTCTTTATGACGGTGTTGGTTGGACTGAAGAAGTCAAAACCTTCCTTCGCTACAATGCCAATAAGGCTCTTATGAATCTTGGACAAGATCCACTCTTCCCAGATTCGGCTGATGATGTCAATCCAATCGTCATGAACGGAATCTCAACTGGAACATCCAACCACGACTTCTTCTCACAAGTCGGAAATGGTTACCTCCTTGGTGAAGTTGAAGCCATGCAAGATGATGATTACAACTACGGTTTAGATTAAAAATAAGCTTTAATCCACGCTTCTCACAGTTTGTTTAAACAGACTGTGAGATTTTTGTTTTTGTTTTATTTTGTTTTTTTCTATTTGATTGATTGAGCGTTTTATGGTAAGATAATAATAGTAGAAATCGAGGTGATAAGGATGCTAAAGCAAGAAAAACTAGATAGTATTCTAGAATCAGTAAACGCAAAAGGTACCATTACTGTAAAAGAGATTATGGAGAGTCTTGATGTTTCAGATATGACCGCTCGCCGCTACTTACAAGAATTGGCAGATAAGGATTTGCTGGTACGTGTGCATGGTGGCGCAGAAAAACTTCGTACAGGTTCTCTCTTAAACAATGAACGGTCAAACGTTGAAAAACAAGGCTTGCAGATTGCTGAAAAACAAGAAATTAGTCGTTTTGCAGGTCATTTGATTGACGAAGGAGAGACCATTTTTATCGGACCAGGAACGACCCTGGAGTGTTTTGCTCGTGAACTTCCTATCGATAATATTCGTGTTGTAACAAACAGTCTTCCAGTTTTTCTCATCCTAAACGAACGAAAACTAACAGATTTGATTTTGATTGGTGGGAATTATCGCTCTATCACTGGTGCTTTTGTAGGGACACTCACCTTGCAGGATTTGACCAATCTTCAGTTCTCTAAGGCTTTTGTTAGCTGTAATGGTATTAAGGATAAGGCAATTGCTACTTTCAGTGAAGAAGAGGGCGAGGTACAACGAATCGCCTTGAACAATGCCAATAAAAAATACTTACTGGCAGACCACAGTAAGTTTAATAAGTTTGATTTTTACACCTTCTACAATATCTCAGAGATTGATACTATCGTTTCAGATTCCAAACTGAGTCAGGAGACATTTGAAGATCTGTCGAAACAAACAACCATTCTTTTATCAAAACCATAAAAATTCCCCTGCCTTTTGGCGGGGAATTTTTGTTGAATTTTAATCAATAAGTTGTGTCTCAGCTAGTTTCTTGTACCAATGAGCCGATTTCTTTGGATAGCGCTCCTGGGTTTCAAAATCAACATAGAAGAGGCCGTAACGCTTTTCATAGCCATTCGACCAAGAAAAGACATCCATCAGCGACCAGATAAAGTAGCCTTTGACATTGGCACCATCAGAGATTGCATCTGCTATCACTTCCATGTGTTTCTTAACGTAATCAATCCGTCCATCATCGTAGACTGTCCCATCCACAAACTCATCTTTGTATCCGAGACCATTCTCTGTGATGTAGATTTTCTTGTAGTTTGGGTAATCTTTCTTCACGCGCATGATTTGATCATACAAACCTTGAGGATAGATAATCCAATCCCAGTCCGTACGTGGGACATAGTCAGGCGCCACTCGACGTCCGACTCCCTTAATCTGATATTTAGAGCTTCCTTTTTCACCCTTACCATTGTGAATGATTTCTGTCTCACCATCAAAAGCCTGCATCCAATCACTCATATAGTAGTTAATTCCGAGGAAATCATTCAGGTCTTTTGCAGCTTCTAGCACAGCGAAGTCTTCTTCACGCAGATCTAAACTTCCACCATTGACTGCTAAGATATGGTTGACACCTTCCATGGTTTTTTCAGAGTATCGACCTAGATAAGTCGCGTCTAGGATAAACTTGTTATGGATAATATCTTCTAACTCGGCTGCACGGATATCTGCAGGATTTTCAGGATCCAGAGGATACTTGGTAGGCAGGGCGTGAACCACACCAATCTCTCCCTTGTAACCCTTATCCTTGAAAAGTTTTACTGCACGCGCATGTGAAACCATCATATTGTGGTGAGATTGAAAAACTTTGGCTAAGTCATACTGGATACCTGGAGGAAATTTCCCAACCAAATACTGACCATCTCCTATCGGCCCAATTTCATTAAAGGTTGTCCAAAAGTTAACTTCAGGAAATTCTTCAAAACAGAAGGCTGCATAATCCACAAAGTGATCAATGTTTTCTCTATTCAGGAAATCTCCGTTTGAATGAAGCGCCTCGGGTGTATCAAAGTGATGGAGGGTCACGAAGGGCTCAACATGGTGTTTGTGGCACTCTGCAAATAGATTGTGATAGAACTCAACCCCCTTGTCATTAACCTTCCCATAACCAGTTGGAAAGATACGTGACCAAGCGATTGAAATACGGATACCATTAACACCATACTCTTCTGCAAGTTTGAGATCAACTGGATATTTGTGGTAGAAATCACTGGCTGGCTCAGCAGTGTACCAGTAGTTATCCTTAAGATATTTATCCCAGGCAACTGGGCCTTTTCCATCAGTATGTGTAGCGCCTTCTGCTTGATAGGCAGCTGTTGCGCCACCAAGAATAAAGTCTTTTGGAAGTGTTTTTGTCATTTGATTCACCTTTCAAGAAATAGAAATGAGATGGGGACATAGTTGGGAGGAGTTCCTCCATCTCACTTCTTCGCTATTTACATTTTATTCTTCGAACTGCGCTTGAACAAAGGCAAGAGCGCCTTTTCCATCACGAGTCAGTTTAATGTATTGGCCACCTTCTGTCTTAGCAAGTTTGATACCAAGTTTGTCGGTTTCGGCCTTCATGTCTTCAAAGTTTGAAGCAACTTGAGGAGCAAGGATAACCAGATCAAACTCTGGCAACATTTCACGGTGAGCTCCATAGCCACCAGCTGCTGCTTTAACAGGAACATTGTACTCCGCAGCTGCCTTGTTTAGAGCATTTGCAAGGAGACCACTTGTACCTCCTCCTGCACAGAGAACGAGAACATTTGTTTCTTCTGTGATTGTGTTTTGCGCTGCTTCTACACCAGCTTTTTCAAGAATAGCATCTGCTTTGGCAGTGTTGAAGTTTGCTGCTACTTTTTCTTTCAATTCATCATTGACTTTACCAGAACGCTCTTCTTCTAGAATTTGTTCATCATAAACCTTGAGGAATGGGTAGTAAATGGCTACGTCAACAAGGATTAACAAAGCAGCAAGTACAAATGACAAGAATTGGAAGTTTGTACCGAGAACAATACCGAGCGGACCTGGTGTTGTCCAAGGAAGGTTGGCTGTAAATGAGTTCATGCCAAGCGTCTCAATAAAGAATTTAAAGATCCATACGTTGGCAATTGGCGCAAAGATAAATGGAATAAAGAAAATTGGGTTCAAGACAAGTGGTGCACCAAACAGAATTGGTTCGTTAACTCCGAAGAAGGTTGGTACTACTGACGCACGTCCGATCGCACGGTTTCGTTTCGATTTGGTCAACCACATGAACATGAATGGAACAACCAGTGTTGCACCCGTACCACCCATGGTAACGATAAACATTTGTGTACCTGAAGTAAGGATCTTGTCTGCATGCATCCCTTGTTGGAGAAGGTTTAAGTTGACTTCAGCATTTGCATAGGTAATCGCTGCGATTGCAGGCTCGACGATGGAAGGACCGTGGATACCCACAAACCAGAAGAAGGCAAAAGCTCCAAAGATAATGGTAATACCTAGATAACCATCAGCAGCAGAGAATAATGGTGCAAAGAATTTACCGATTGATTCAGCTACGCTTACTCCAACAAATTGACGTGCAAGTAAATCAAGAACATATAGAGAAACAACTGAAAGAGTGAATGGAATCACATCTTTAAAGACTTGTGAGATATTGGGTGGAACTTCGTCAGGCATACGAATTGTAACGTTATTCTTAACACAAACCTTATAGATGGCTACAGTAACAAAGGCAGCAAGAAAAGCTGAAAGTAAACCTTTTGTCCCAAGGAAACCTGTCGCAAAGCCACCCTCAATCGGATCAGCCGCTAACATCAACAAACCGACAATCGCTGCCAACAGCGTTGACATATAGTTGATTTGGTTGGTTTTTTCCATGCTACGGTTAACTGAGTCGGTCAAAGATTTAGCTGTTGTACCAGCTACCAAGAGAGCTAGAATCCCCATTGAATAGCTATAAGGTTTCATGAGGAGATTAACAACATCATCAGACCATTTAAAGCCCCATGAGTTTGGTACAAAAGCAATCAAGATAAAGATACTTGAGAAGAGAATGACAGGCATACCAGCAATGAAACCATCACGAATGGCACGAAGATAGATATTACGAGATAGTTTCTCAAAGAAAGGCTTTCCTTTCTCGATAAAAGCAATTAGTTTGTTCATTACTTAACTCCTCTCTTGTAGAGTTCGATTAAATGGTGCATCAAATCTTTGAGCAAGATAGTTGTCATCAAGTGATCCTGACCGTGCATCATGGTTACACTATAGGCCAAATCTTCACCAGCTGCCTCCTTAGTCAAAAGGCTTGTTTGCGCGTGGTGTGCCTCAGCGATGCAACCACCAGCTTCCTCGACTAAGCTATCTGCTTTCGCAAAATCGCCAGCTTCAGCAGCCTTCAAGGCTTCCAATAGTTTTGAACGAGCATCGCCAGCATAGGCTACGATTTCAAAACCTAACAATGTTACTTCTTCTCTATTCATGATAGAATTCTCCTTATGTATTTTTAATTAAATTTTTATGACAGTAAACGTTGTATATGTAGAACTAGATAAACTCGTTCACTTTTATACAAATCAAGACCCGTATGTTGCGTAATCACATCATAAATCTTGGAGCCGACCTCAAATGCCTTTGGATAGGATTGTTTGATATGGTCTTCCATATCCAGAAGCGATTGATTATCATCTCTGGAACGGTCTAAATAATCCAAAAAATAGTTGAGATGAATCATAAAGCGATCATAGAAATGGTTATTCTCTTTGGTTCGTTGAATAGCGTAACTTTTCAGCACTTCTTCAACATTCCTGAGGATTTCTTTCCTCTTATCTATCGACTCAACCACTTGAACTTCGTTCTCCCCTTCGGCATTGATGAAATGATAAGCGATCCGAATAATTTCATCCTCAGGGAAATGATCTGTCAACTTCTGACGATAGATGTCAAAGGCTTCCTTTGCTATTTGAAAAGCGACAGGATACTTGGCAGAAATATCTGGCAGATTGCTATCCTTGTACCTTCCTTGTGTTAGAGCTTGATAAGAACAGTAAATATGATCTGTCAAGGTCACATAGAGATATTCTTGAATCGGATAGTGATATTTCTTAGAAAGATTATCAATGATCTCGTAGGTCACTGTGATAAAATCAAGCGGAACATCTTTGAGAAGAGCCATAAAGTTTTCTCTGGACTCTTCTGTCTTCATCCGAAAGATTTTCTCAACCTGATTTTCAGCAATCAAATCCCCCTTCTTCTTTCCAAATGTAATCCCTTTACCAATTACAATCACCTCTTCTCCTTTATCATTTCTGACAAGTGAAACATTGTGATTCATTGGATTTAGAATTCGATACATGTCAACCTCCTTTTATATCTTAAAGGTATATGAGTACAAAAAATGACCACAAATGAACTAGAAAATCCTTTGATTTCTAATCCACCTGTGATCATGCCTAATATTACTTAGTAACACTCACCTTGTATTAACTTGTGATTTAAGTATAGCACAAGTAAGTTATTTTGTAAACCTTTACATGTAACTTTTTTTAAAAATTTTTTTAGATTCATGTTCCTAAACTAGGAGGAAGATTTTACACGCGTTCTTTCCATGAAGTCGCTGTTGTTTGAAGAACCTTGTTGAGTTCGTCAATGTTCTCAAATCCAGTTGTACGCAACCACTCACGAGCTGCTGCCTCACCATCTTTGATGTAGGCTTCAACTGAACCAGCCCAGGTTGCACGGCCGCAAAGAACTCCGTTGAAGTTTGCACCTGATTCGTGGGCAAAGACAAGAGTCTCTTGGAAGAGTTTAGCTGACACTCCCGCACTCAAGTAGATGTATGGAAGATTTGTTGCTTCGTCTTGAGCTTTGAAGAAGGCTGCTGCTTCTTCGCGTGTATGAACGATTTCACCTTCGCCAAAGCCTTCAACGTATTTGACGTTAACTGGAACTTCCACTTTCAAGACATCAATGTTGAAGCGTGGGTCTGAGAAGACCTTCATGGCACCGATAACCTTGTGTGGTTTCACTTTTGCATATTCTGCAGAACCTGCGTCAGCGATTTTTTCATCGTAAGCCAAGATTTCAAGGAAGAATGGAATGTCTTCTGCCACACACTCTGAACCGATGCGTTCGATGTAGGCTTGTTTTTCTTGGTTGAGTTCGTCAGCGCTATCTACGTCATAGTAAAGCAAGAACTTAACAGCATCCGCACCTTGTTCCTTGATACGTTTTGCAGACCAAACATCCAAGCAGTCTGGCAAGCGTTTAGTGCTTGTTGTGTCGTAACCAGTTTTCTCATAAGCAAGGAGAAGACCAGCATTTGGAGCAAGCGCTTTTGTAGCTGGGAGACCATACTCTGGGTCTAGAAGCATAGATGATGCGTATTTTGTCAATTCATCTGCAACCAATACTTTAAGTTCTTCCATTTGAGCAACTGTTGGCTCTTCCGTTTGGTATTGAGCCATGAGGCGTTTCAAAGCACCACGTTGGTCAAAGGCAAGAGCTGAGATAATACCATTTTCATCTGAGAGTTTTTCTAAGCGTACACGTTTTTGTTCTGTTAAAACCATTTTATACCTCTTTTACGATTAGTTGGTCGTATAGACCTTGATAGTTAGCCATATTCACATGACCTGTCATTTTTTCTTGAGCGTTAAGCATACCAAGGACATTGGCCTTGATGAGGAGTTCTGCATCCGATTCCCTATGAAGAAGTCCTGAGGAAATCCCTGCCACAGTAGAGTCACCAGATCCAACAGGATTGACTACCTGAATTCTAGGAATATCTACTTTATAGAAAGTATCCCCATGTTTTGCAAAAGCACCATTTGCACCAAGTGAAACGATAATCCACTCAATCCCTGCAAATAGAGGCTCTTGAAGAACTTCTTTTAATTCATCCAAATCCTCAGAAACTTCTTTCCCAAGAAGCTGAGACAATTCTTCGTTATTTGGTTTGATGACTGTTGGTTTATGTGGTGATTCAAGAACCGCCTGAAGTGCTGCACCAGAGCAGTCCAAAACAACAGGCTTGCCAGCTTGATTAGCAAGTTCTACCAAGCTTGCATAGTAGTCAACTGGAAGACCTGCTGGCAGACTACCTGAGATAGCTACTACTTCCACAGTGTCAAGAAGATTTTCGAAATGAGCCAAGAAATCTTGCCCTTCTTGTTCCAGAACTTCGGGTCCTTTTTCAAGGATTTCTGTTTGGTTGTCTCCGTGGAGAATAGCGATACAGTTACGAGTTTCTCCCTGAATGGAGAAGAAATCTTTCTTTACTTGATTATCGATATTTTCAACCAAAAACTCACCAAGTTTACCACCAACTAAACCTGTAGCAGCAACAGAATCACCAAATTCTGAAAGCACTCGCGTAACATTGAGCCCTTTCCCACCAGCTGTCTTGGTCACGTCCACCACACGGTTGACAGTGTCAATTTTCAATTCATCCAAAGGATAAGAAATATCAATGGATGGATTCATTGTGACTGTTAAAATCATGCGTCACCTCTTAGTCGTGGTATTCACCGCGATCCCATTTTTCAAGGAATTCTGTAAAGAAGTTTGCATCTGCTTGATGAGCATTGTGAGTTTCAACGTGCTCTATTTTAGCAATCAATTTTTTGTTTTCTTCAGACGGTTTGTATTCAGCTTTGATGAAAGCTTCAATGATATCGCACATGAGCAATTCACCAGTGATTTTACCACCAAAACCAATAACGTTGGCATTCAACTGTTCTTTAGCGTAAAGAGCCGTTGTCATATCACGAACCAAAGCAGAACGAACGCCTGGAACTTTATTTACAGCGTTGTTGATACCAACACCGGTACCACAGATACATACCCCAAGATCAGCTTGACCACTAGTTACAGCTTCACCAACTTTTTTACCAAAGATTGGGTAGTGTGTACGAGCATGGTCGTAAGTACCAAAATCAATGACTTCATGTCCTTTTGATTTCAAAAATTCTGAAACCACCATTTTTTCATCTGTTACGATGTGGTCACATCCAATTGCAATTCTCATTTTTATCTTACCTTTCTTACTGTAATCTAATTAGCACATTTTGTTCAACATATCAACCCGAATCTGGTGACGTCCGCCGTCGTATTTACCATTAACAAAACCTTTAGCAATATTTTTAGCCAATTCATCACCAACAAGTTGTGCACCCATAGTGATCATACGTGAGTTGTTGTGTCCACGAGTCATATAAGCTGAACGTTCATCTGAAACTTCTGCAGCAACCATTCCTTTGATTTTAGTTGCGACCATGAATGGACCAGCACCATAAGCGTCAATCACGATACCAAGATTTTGTTCTTCTTTGTTTACTTCTGCAGCAACAGCAAGAGTCACATCGACAAAGTCTTGGCCTTCTGCTGTCACATCCACTACGTGGAAGTTTTCTTTTTCTAGGAAGTCTTTCACAACCTCTTTCAATCTCAAACCTGCAGCATCTGCACCGATAACAATAGACATATTGTTTACTCCTTTTTATTTTTCTAGGCTAGTAAAGACTTTTATAGTTAGCAGTTTACCTACAAAAGACTTCCTAGCAGTTTATTGACAAATTTGATTGAATAAGCTGTTCGACAGCTTATCCAAGTCTAGGAAATCAAGTTCCTGAAAACAAACTTTCTCCTCTAAAGAGAATATAACAAGTGATTGTTTGTTTGTTACAAACATCATTTGTCGTTTACAAACATAATATACTCCTATTTTTATAAAAAGTCAACAGTAAATGTTTGTTTTTGTGGTTTTTTTATCTAAAATATTTCAATATCAAAGCCAATTTGGTCTACTTGACCGGGTTCCAAGAGACGAACGTTTTTCTTATCTTCTAAATGATCTCCTTCTTCAAGAGATGTAGATAATCCAGACCAAGGTTCAAAGGCAATGAATGGTCCCTTATTCAAAGTTGACCAAATGATGAGATTTGAGAACTCTTGGAAGTGTACTTTTAAGCCCTTCTCATGCTTACGAGATCGAAGGGCAATTGTTCTGGATTGCAACTCATCCAAAGTCACTGCATCTGTGCTAAACAAATCATAGCTAAGATCTAATTCTTTTTGCCCCTCTAGCCATGGACTTCTATCTTGGAAGTCTAACATTCCTGTTTCTGGAAAAGGACGTGGAACAGAGCAAGTTTCTTCTTTCTCAAACTCTAAATAGTAATCTTCATAGACGTCATCATCAAGTAGAGGACAATTAAATCCTGGATGTCCTCCTATAAAGAACGGCATTACTTTATTCGTTTCTTTATTGAAAATCTTGTATTGAGTACGAACAGTCTTGCCAGTCACTAGATAAGTGATTTCAAGGCGGAAATGATAAGGATAGTTTTGATAAGTATTCTCGTCATCTTCGATCGCAAAAGTTACACTATTTTCTGTTTGATCAACTAATTCAAATTCATTTTTACGGACTAAACCATGACGCGGAATGCTTCCTTTTGTTTCCGTTCCATCTGCGTGACTATAGATTGCTGTATCCTCTCTCAAAGAACCACAGATTGGAAAAAGTACTGGGGCTTGTCCACTCCAGTAAGTGGCATCTCCTTGCCACAAGTACTCAATGCCATCTCGGTCCTTAATTGACGACAAGGCGCCACCTAAGGTTTTAAACTGGACCGTTAACTGGTCTGATTTTACTTCAATTACCATAATGTTCTCCAACTATTTTTAGATTTTTATATAAAAAACTAGGTTGCCACTCCCAATGTCGGAAATTGACAACCTAGTTTTCACAATTTACATTTTATAGGAGCGAATTATTTAGCATTTGCTGCGTATTCTTCGTTACGTTTGATCATTTGTTTTCTATACCAAGCAAAGATACCTACATAGAATACAAGGAAGGCTGCTGCACCAAGGATAGCTTTGATATCACCTGTTGTAGCATTACCGATTGCCCAACCAAATAGTTTTTCGATTGGTCCTTCAAGAGTTGAGTGAGTGATCAATTGAGTTTGGCTCACACCTTCTGGGAAGGCACCTACACCTTTAGCAAGTTCAGTTGCAAATGGAGCGATAAGAGTACCTGAAAGAAGGAAGAGTGGCAACAAGAGTGTTCCGAAGATGATCATACGGAGCAATTTACCACGAGTAACAACCAAGAGAGCTGGAGTTACACCCATAGCGATGATACCTGCAAGTGGCAAGATACCATTTCCGACGTTTGAAAGAAGCACTGCTTCAATCAACATGATTGGTGCAAGTACGTTAGCACAAGCCCAGATTTCAGCACGACCAGCGATGAAAGGCCAGTCAAGACCGATGTTAAATTTACGTCCTTGAAGACGTTTAGTAGCAACGTTTGTGATACCTTGTGAAAGTGGTTCTACGGCTGCGATGAACCAAGATCCGATAAGTGAGAAGAGCTCCAAGCAGACACCGGCAGTCAAACCAAGGCTCAACCAACCTTTAATAACAAGTTCCCATTTATCAGCTCCTTCTACACCAGCAACTGGGTGTGGAGTTCCCATCAAACCGATAACGATACCAAGAATGAAACCAATGAAGAATTTAGATCCCCAGAAACCGATTTTTTTGTTCAATTTTGCAGCGTCAAAGTCATATTTATCAAGACCTGGCAATACTTTATCGAAGATCTTATCCAAGACCATGATAACTGGGTTCATCATGTAGTTCATGTGAGTTGAAGTCATTGGTGATGAACTTGGTGCGTTAAGAAGGTCATCGAAAGTTGGTTTCATCAAGTCAGAGTTGATGATTTTCAAAACACCTACAAGGACAACTGCAGCAGTCGCGATGAAGAGTGAAACCCCTTGGCTAACTCCATTGTTGTCTGCGTACCATTTGATCAAAAGACCAGTGATTGACAAATGCCAGATATCGAAGATATCAACATCAAGTGTGTCCGTTTTCTTCATTGCAAGCATCACAACGTTGACAATCAACATCACAAGCAAGAAGTAAAGTGTCCATGCAGAACCCCAAGTGATGGTAGCAAGTGGTGCCCAACCAACGTCAGTGATATTCAATTGAATACCAGTGTTTTCAACGAATTTCGCAAGTGATGCTGAGAAAGCTCCGTTGAGCATACCGATGATAGCACCGATACCAGTAAGGGCGATGGCAAGTTTGATACCACCTTCAAGCGCTTTGGAGAATTTCACTCCAAAAAGTAGAGCCAATACTGTCAAGATGATCAGCATGATGATAGGACCACCCATTTCCAAGACTGGCTTGAAAATCTTATTGGCTAGTTCGATAATGACATCCATAATAGTTCCTCCCTTTATTTTTATGGAATCTTACAAAATAATAATTAGCTTAGTCCGTGTTCCTTGATAGCTGCCTCAATATTGTCAAATACAGGAGCGCTCATTGCTGGAATACGGAACAAGATTGGTCCAGCTTCGATAACTGGAATACCTGGTTCAAAGCCAAGATCTGTTGCAGCGATTGGTGTAAAGATATCGTAGCCCTTCATAAGGTCTTCATTCACATCTTTTACCATAACTGCATCACAGTGAACATCATAACCGCGATTTGCTAGTTCTTCTTCTAGAGCACTTTTAATTTGGTGACTTGAGTTAACACCTGCACCGCAGGCAGCAAGAATTTTAATCATTAGGATTTCCTCCGATTTTATTTTTTTAATAGACAAGATTAAGCTGTCGCTTCAGCTATATAAGCATAAAGTTTTTCTGGTTCAGAAATTTTTGATAAATCTTCCAGATGGCTATTCCCTGTGAAAAAGTCCATCAACTGAGCAAGAATGTTGGTTTGACTCGAACTTGAATTGTTAATGATAAAGAAGAGTAGAGATACTTCCACTTCCTTATCAGGAGCAATCATATTGTGAAAAGTTACTGGTTTTTCTAATCGAACAACCACCACTTTCTCAGCTAGATTGTGAACAATATCTGTATGAGGAATCGCTACATTTGGCAAGTCCTTTCCCAGAAATTCCATATCTAAGCCAGTTGGAAATGACTTTTCACGCGTGATCAAGGCTTCACGATAAGTTGGAGTCACTATTTCTCGTTTTTCCAACAGGGTTGCTACCTGATCAAAGAGTTGTTCTTGATTATCCGCTTCTAAGCAAAACACCAGGTTTTTGTCAAAGAAATGATCTAATCCCATAACAGTTTCCCTTCTTTCAATTAACTTTTACGTTATAAGTATAACACTATATGAAATCGTTGTCAATACTTTTTGTTTTATTTTGTTTCTTTTTTGTTGATTGTGTTTTGTTAATTAATTATAATCATTATCAAACAATCTTTTTAAATTCTATTTTCGTGCATTTCAAACAAAAAAAGACCAAAATGGGTCTTTCTGTTACTAATTTCTAATATTATTTAGTTAATGGAAGATAAAATCTCTTCTAACTTACGGTAATCTTTTACACTATCAATTTCATAGATGCTATTGTCTTCTAATTCTTCAACATACACATCTAATTCTTTGATATTATCCTTAACCATGTTGTCCCAGTAGAGATCTACAAATTCGCCGCTTGCGTATGCTTTGTCAATAAAGCCAACGATCTTTTCTGCAGTTGGAGCATCCCAGAATGATACGCCACTCAGAATACGACCAGCCTTGCTATCAACGATGATGTCTTGAACTTTATAGTCATCACCATAAACCAAGAACCATTCATTCTCACAGTCTTCACGATAAACACTGAAATAGGTTGAACGTTTAAGATCGTCTCTAAACATATTTTTGAAAAGATAGTTATCCGCATCAATAACATAGCTGTTAGCTAAGTCTTCTTTAACGAGATAAAGTGAATAAAAATTGTTGTAATCGGCATACTTATCGTTAAAGACTAAACGAACACCATATTTTTCTTTTAGATAGGCAAATTGTTCTTTAAGATAGCCGACAACAATGATAATCTCATCAATTCCTCGTTCTTTCAAAAATTCAATTTGGTATTCTACCAAAGGTTTTTGGTTGACCTTAACCAAGGCTTTAGGGGTATTTTCAGTCATAGGGCGCAGACGAGTTCCCAACCCCGCTGCCAAGATAATTGCTTTCACGCTATTCTCCTTTATTCTTTAATAATAATATAAACACCAGCCATGACAACAAGCGATGTAATAATGGTCACCATGTCGAGTGGTGTACCTAAAAGCATTGCCGAGAACAATACTGTCCAAACGACATAGCTTACGTTCAAACCAGTTGCTTTTGCTGGTTGTAGCCGATTGATTGCAATGTAATAAGCCAAATAAGAAATCATATTACATGCTGCAAAGACTAACATCAAACCCAGCAATTGTCCATCTGCTACTTCTGCAAATGAATGATGAGAAAAGAGGACAATGACAAGATATGACAAGAATGAGGTTACTTGGCGGATTAATAGTGCTTCAATTTCACTTAAATCACTTTCCATAGCATAGGAGCTGAGAACACTTTCACTTCCCCAAGCGATGGCACAAACTAATGCACAAAGAATTCCGATATAAAAAGAATTAACCTGCTCAACTTTGTAAGTCTGGGCAATAATACCAGCGATAATCAACAAAATACCAAACACAGTATTCTTAGATACCTTGTGTTTCAAAATGAAAAATGCTAGTAAAACAGAAACTGCTGGATAGATAGCTGATACTGAAGACGCAAGAGAACTACCGATATACTTAACCGCATAAAGATTGGCCTGCATGCCAATAGGTCCAGCTAGCAAGGCTCCGATAATAACACTGACATTTCGGATATTTAGGAAAATTGAAAAGCGAACTTTCCCTTCTCTAATCAAGAGAAAAGCTAATAAAATAAAAATACTCAAGAAATCATGTGCAGCAGCCACCACAAAAGGCGAAAGATTTGTAAAAATCGAAAAGATATAAGAACTGACTGTCAGACCCAGCCCCCAGAAGATACCTGAGAGCAGACCAAAAGAAACACCATTTTTATTCTTCATCCTAACCTCCATAATGGGTCAAACCGTCAACAGCTCTTTGGTAACGACTCACACCATAATCTCCAAAGTCAGCACCTTGAGCTTCTTTGTACACTGTCCACAAACTCCAGATGGTATCTTGCAAAATTTTATAGATTCGAATCTTTTCACGAGATACTGGAGTATTGTCACTCTCATAGTAGGTTAGGAAATCTTCTTCTTCCTGATTTGTAAATTCAGACTCCAAAAAGAGAGCTGCCAAATCCCACATTGGATCATTCATGGAAGAGTATTCCCAGTCAATCAAATACATGCGTCCTTGGGGTGACTCGATAAAGTTTTCTGGAACCAAATCGATATGACAAGACTTTCTGTCAACACCTAAGTCAGCCAATCTTTTCTCTAACGAAAATACATCTTTTCTCACAGCTTCATAGTTGGCGTAAGGAATATTTCCCTCAATCAGGGCTTCGTATTTTTTGATTTCCTCAAAAGGTGCAAATTCCCCTCTTAGTTCTTTACCTGATGCATGAATGGTCTGTAGAATCGGTGCAATCTTTTCAAATTTGGTCTTAATCGAATTGGAATCAAGCGTTGTTGCAGATTCAATGTACTCATTTACCTTAATCCCTGACTCAATATCAAAAAGATAATTCTTGACATCAAGCTTCAAATCTTTCAACAATTCAAGATTGTATTTTTCATCTTGACGATTGATGAGCTTTTCAGTCCCTTTTCCGAAAAATTTAACGATATAGGGTTTAGAAGTTGTTTTAACCAAATAATTCTGATTGGTCATGCCCCCTAGTTGTCCGACACTGAGGACTTCCTCTTCTTCAGATAGCAAGGAAGAGATTTTTTCTTTGATGAGTTTCTCCACAATTAGCCTCCATCCCTTACACTTCCCACTTAAATACTGTTTTGAAAGCAGTATTAAGATCTGTAGCAAAGACACGGTGAATGTCCTTGATTTCTCTCACCGGTTCTTCGATATAAAGGATATTTTTCAGACGATTCGCAAACTTTTTGACTTCCATCATCTGAATTGCATTTTCAAAATCAATCCGCCCTGATCGAGACGAACCAACCAATAATAAACCTTTTTCCAAAGCATCTCGTGTATTGATATTGACCTTGTACTCGCTCACTCCCATCATGAGAATGGTTCCCTGAGGGCGAATGTAACGAATCAAATCATTGATAGCAGGTCCTGTTCCATCGCCACCACAACATTCAAATCCATGATCAAAGGTCAGATCCTCTGGAATATTATCCGTAATGTAGCACTCTTTTGCAAAAGAGAAGAGCTCTAGTTTTTCCCAATGGCGACCAATCACGATAATCTCTGCTTCTGGTAGAGTGTAATTGATAATATTGGCAACCACAAAGGCCAAACTACCATCCCCGATAACAGCGATACGCTCTCGTTTGCTGTGGGCAAGATTTAAGAAGCGATTCATAGCATGCATACCCACACTCACAAACTCGGTAATGGCAGCAACTGTATCTTCGATGTCATTATAAGAAACAACTCGATCTTTTGGAAGAGAGACAAATTCTCTCATAAAGCCATCATGACCACTAGATAGGAAGTAGGTTCCTGTCATATAGTTCTCGTAGAACTCCTTGTCACTCTGCATAGGCGGTTGATTTGGAATCATGACCACCTTTTGACCGACTTCATAAGTCCCAGTCGGATCTGAAATAACAGTTCCACAAGACTCATGTATCATAGCCATAGGAAGCTTTTTAGCCAATATCTTTGGATCGCGTTTTCCTTGATAGTAACGTTGATCTGCATGGCAAACCGCCATATAATTTGGACGAATCAGGATATGATTTTCCTGATCAATGTCCTCTTCTTGGTATTTTACGTTGATAAACTTTGGTTTTGTCAGTTGATAAATTTGATTAATCATAGCCTTAGTCTTTCTCAATCATGCTTTTCGCGATTTTCAAGTCTGTTACAGTTGTGATTTTAAGGTTTGAATACTCCCCTTTGGCTAAGGCAACATCCTTCCCTTTGATAACAAAAATCTTACATGCATCCGTCAGGATTTCCTTTTCTTGATCAGACAGAGAACCATACAAATCCATGAAATCCTTGCAGCGGAAGGTTTGAGGTGTCTGACCTTGATAGAGGTGAGCACGGTTTGGAATATCTGTGATAAATTGGCCATTAGTGCTTTCAACAATGGTATCAACTGCTTCTACTACTGTATCAACTGCATCATGATTTTGAGCTAGCTTGATATTGTCTTGGATCATGCGAAGTGTGATAAAGGGACGAACAGAGTCGTGGGTAATCACGATATCTTCTGGAGTGATTGGACGGTAGGCATTAATGGCTTCAATAATCTTCTCAATACTACTATTGCGATCAGTACCACCCTTGGTAATGATGATACGATCCTTGTGAAGAGAAAGATACTTGTCAACCAAGTCCTCAGCATGAGAGACCCAATCTCCATGAACTCCAACCACGATTTTTTCAATGCTTGGCTCCAAGACAAATTTTTCGATTGTGTGGATTAAAATGGGACGATCACCCAACTCTAAAAATTGTTTGGGTAAATTACTGATTCCCATGCGTGTGCCAGTTCCTCCGGCTAGAATTCCTGCATAGATCATATATATTCTCCTTTAGTTTATTCTTAAAAACTCATTATCATCTATTATATCACAATCTGCCCTTATCATGAAGAAAAGATAGAGAGTCATTTAGTTGAATTAACTCACTATTTATACTAAAAAATGAACATTTCCCAACTAAAACCGAAAATATCATAATAAATTAAGAAATAAATTTAGATTATCCTCTATAGACTCCGTTTAACATTCGGTTAATATAGAGTTCTTTAGAATATAATACAAATCTTAAAGAAAACTTAAATAGATTTTTTAGGGTTTAAAAAGTTTGTATTCCCCCTCTCTTTTCTCTATAATGGAGTGAAAGGAGATGACTATGACAGAATTAAAACATGAAATTGATGCAAACTTTGCAGGACGACTCAATATCCTACGCGCGGGTGTTCTCGGTGCCAATGATGGGATTATTTCCATCGCTGGAGTCGTTATCGGTGTCGCTAGTGCGACTAGCAATATCTGGATTATCTTTTTATCTGGACTAGCCGCTATCCTCGCTGGTGCTTTTTCTATGGCAGGTGGCGAATATGTCTCTGTATCCACTCAAAAAGATACAGAAGAAGCCGCTGTCGCTAGAGAGCAATTACTCTTGGATAAAGATATCGAATCTGCAAAACAATCCCTCTATGCTACTTATCTTCAAAACGGTGAGTGTGAAACATCCGCTCAACTCTTGACCAACAAGGCCTTTTTGAAAAATCCTCTCAAAGCCTTGGTAGAAGAAAAATATGGAATAGAGTACGAAGAGTTTACCAACCCTTGGCATGCTGCTATTTCTAGCTTTATCGCCTTTGTACTGGGAAGTCTTCCTCCCATGATTTCGATCACCGTCTTTCCAAGTGACTTTCGGATCCCTGCTACTGTTTTTATCGTAGCTCTTTCCCTTCTCATTACAGGCTATACCAGTGCTAAACTAGGAAAGGCTCCTACGAAAACTGCTATGGTCCGTAATCTTTGTATCGGACTTCTGACTATGGGTGTAACTTACCTATTTGGACAACTCTTTAGCATTTAAGATAAAAGAAATACCTCGACCAGCATCGAGGTATCTTTTTTACATTTGCACAATCTTGCGATAGCTTCTTGAGGTAATCATAAAGATTAAAACATAGACGATGAGGAAGATCGCACAAATCGACAAAGTGACAGTCAACATCATGGTTGCATCTAGTACCCCAATGACTTTTAGGATGAGGCTAAGCATATGATAGGCAAAGGCAAGGTGTAGGAAAGCAAAGAGCAATGGAAGGAAGAAAACAGTTAGGACCTGTTTATTAATGGTTTGCTTGATTTGCTTTTGATCGAGACCGACTTTTTGCAAAATGATGAAGCGTTCACGGTCTTCATAACCTTCAGAGATTTGTTTGTAGTAGATGACGAGAACTGTTCCCACCATAAAGATGATGGAGAGGAAGATACCGATAAAGAAGACCCCACCAAAGAGAGCACTCATCTGCGCACTACTATCAGCCAGATTGCTTCCGTAAACATAGCTTCCTTCTTTGCTTAATTCTCTATTAAAATCATCAAGAAATTTTGAATAGTCATTGGCAAGCTTGAGTTGCTCTTCCTCGCTAGCCGTTACGTTCATACCACCGTAGTATTGATTAAAGATGGAAGAATTAGGATACTGGTCAAGAAAGGCTTTCAAGTCAGGAACAACCAGATAGTTATAGTCCGAAGTTAGAATATTGTACTGATTTGGGACATGTTCAAGAATAAAATCTTTTTTGATTTCTTCCTTTATTGTATAGGTCTGGTCATTTAGAGTCAGTTCTTTCTGTCCTTGAAGTTCTTTGTTTTTAGTAAACAATCCAACTTCCTTTCCTGAAAGTGCAAGTTTCTGACCCGTCATATTCTCGTAATCTTTTTGGTCAAAGACCATAAAAACGGTTTTCGGTTGAACACGATTTTGACCTTTCTCAAAAATGGTTAATTTCGTACCTTCTTGGTTTGCTACACCAAAGCTACTATATGTAAGGACTTCTTTCTTTGTAACAGTCAATTCCTTATCACTAGCATACTGGTCTAGGAGTTTATTTATGTCTTCTTTTTCAACATTTCGCCCTGTAATTCCAAAATCATGTGGATTCATGACTTTCTTGAAAGTTTCAGAGCCTTTAAAGATACTCGTTGCAGCAGACATAGTCACCAAGACCATGGTTGAAAGAATAGCAATCGTCGCCAGACCAACCGCATTTTTCTTCATACGGAAGATAAGATTGGATACGGAAATCATGTTGTTGGGTTGGTAATAGTAACGCTTGTTTTTCTTCAAGATTTGTAGGAATACTGTAATCCCTGCATTAAACAAGAGATAGGTACCAAAGATTACCAGTAAGACCGCTACAAAGAAAATCAGCACAGCATTAAGTGGATTTTCAACGGTAACTGCTAGGAAATAGCCAGCTCCCATACTAATCAAACCTAGAATGGTTTGAAGACCTAAGAAACGTCCTTTTTTCTCACCACTGGCTTTTTCACGAGAGAGCTGAAGGGCATTCATGCGTGCAATCCGAAAGGCATTGATAAAAACCAAACCTAGGAAAATAGCTCCAAAAACGATGAGAACTAGTATAAAGACAATTGGTTGGAAAGTTGCTACGAGCTCCACCTTCATATTCATTAGCTTCAGAAGCAGAGCAAAGATTAGCTTATCAAAGAGAGCTCCTAGGCCAAGTCCAGCTGTCAAGGTTAGGGAGCCAAATATAAGAAGCTCCTTAAAGACCATGCTGATTAAATGGCGTTTTTCTAATCCTAGCATGCCGTAAATCCCTAGTTCTTTGGAACGGTTTTTCATGACGAAACTATTGGCATAAAAGACGATGATGGCAGAGGCAATGGTGACAATCACCATACCAAGACCGAGCGTCATAGAGATAGTATCTCCCCCTCGAATCTTGCCAATATTAGGGTTCAGTGTCAATGAGTAAAAGAGATAAGTAATGGTCACAGCTAAGAGAACAGCTAAAGCAAAGGGATAGTAGAGTTTGCGGTTTTTAATTAAGTTCGAAACCGCTAACTTATTGGTCAATCGAAACATACTAATTCACCTCACTTGCCATGACAGTCAAGGTATCAGAAATTTCTTGGAACATCTGACGTTCTGTTTTCTCTCCACGGTAGATTTGGTTATAGAGGATCCCGTCCTTGATGAAGAGAACGCGCTTGGCCCTGCTAGCTGCCGCTGTTGAGTGGGTTACCATGAGAATAGTTTGCCCGCGCTCATTGATTTCGTCAAAAACATCTAGAAGAGCCGCGGATGACTTGGAGTCAAGCGCTCCTGTTGGCTCATCGGCAAGGAGAATTTCAGGATCGGTGATAATGGCGCGTGCTACTGCTACCCTCTGTTTTTGACCACCCGAGATCTCGTAAGGATACTTCTCTTGCAATTGGTTGATGCCCAAATTTTCAGCTGTCACTACCAATTTCTTCATCATCTCCGTGATGGGTTTTCGAGATAAAACTAGCGGAAGCAAGATATTGTCTTTAATAGAAAGCGTATCTAATAGATTAAAGTCTTGGAAGACAAATCCCAACTTTTCACGACGGAAGCTAGAAGCCTGAGAATTTTTAATGCTTGCTGTGTCTGTTCCGTTTAGGTACACCTGACCACGAGTTGGTTTGTCAAGCATAGCTAGGATGTTGAGCAGGGTAGACTTCCCTGAACCAGACTCTCCCATGATAGCAACGTAGTCACCCTTTTCTACGGTAAAGTGAATGTCTTTGAGAGCCTCTACTTGGTTGCCTTGAAAACGTGTTTTGTAGATTTTTTGAACGTGTTTTACATCTAAAAGTGTCATGATTTTCTCCTTCTTAATATCCCATCAATTGAAACTGTGCTTGCATCATAGCGCATCCCAGTTGAACACGCTCGATATCTTTTTGACTTGGTTTTCTTCTTTTCTTTTGTAAGATTTGTTTCATGTTATTACTCCTTTGTTCTTTATGAGACTAGTTTATCGCAAAAAAAGACCTCTTGCCATAACCTAACCTTACAAAAGAGACTTTAATCTTACATTTTTGTAAGATTGAGGAATTTTTTTGAAAATGGCTACTATAAGAAGTCCTGTCATTGCTTGTTCTATTCTTAAAATAATGGTAAAATTAAATTATAAAAAGGCTTTCTTTGACATCTTGTAAAAGAATTGGCTTTCTGCTAATTATTTTTAAAGGTGCTAAACTATCATTCGTATCACTGCTATAAGGAGGGAGGTTCAACTCCCTCTTTTTTAGAAAGAGGTTCCTATGAAACGTGTTTTTCTCTTCATCAGCAATCTTCTTCTGGCACTCTTTCTGATTGGTGCTTTGTCCTTTTGGAAAGACTCTCTTCCACAAATCCTGTTCCCAGGTGCAGCAGTATTAAGCGGGCAAGCAGATTATTCTACCGTTAAGGAAAAATTAAATAGTCTTGCTAAAGAACATAATAGTCTTATCGCAAGAACCATTTGGGAAGTTGATAGTGATGGAAAATCAAGAACTTTCTACGAAGCTTTTGGAGATGGGCAACTCCCAGACTGGATGCCTCCAGCAAGTCAAGAAAGCATTCACAAGAGCGATCTTCTCAACAACTACAATATTATCAGCGGTTCCCTAACTAGTCAAGAATTGGCTACTCATCTGAAAGAACTTGGACTAGAAAAAGCGAATGCATTTGAAAATGATAGAGTATCCTTCGTACTGGCCATGTTTACCCAACCTAATCAGCTCACCAGTACGTTAATCTTTTTGCTGACTTTCTTAGCTTTAATTGTTATCGGTCAGATTCAATCTCTCTCTCAGTCAGGGATTAGATTGATTTCTGGAGAGCGGCTGAGCCATCTCTTCTTTCGTTCTCTCGCAAGAGACGGACTTGATATCCTTCTTTTCGGCTTGCCTGCTTTCCTAATAGCTAGTGTTTTAGTAATTTACCTAGGCTATCCTTATGAAATTCAGACTTTTCTAGGAATACTATTTATTTTTTATAATAGCCTGCTTCTCTTGCTAAGTCTTCTCATCGCTTTTCTTTTTACTATTTCTTTGAAAAGAGTTCATCTTCTCTCTATCATTAAAGGAAAATTACCAATCAAGTCAATTCTACGCATTCTCTACTTTGGTCAGGTACTTGCCATTCTACTGGTTATTGTAGGATTTGGACGAATGTCTACTTACTATCATATACTTGAGAAAAATGAGGCTGGACAAGCTACTTGGGAACAACGCTCCAATGTTGTTACTCTTCAAACAGGTCGTTCAAGTCAAATGAAAAATATAGATGAACTCAAAATGAATGCTAATAAATGGTTTGACTTTATTCAATATTCTTTAGAAAATGGAAATGCCTTTCTAGTCAAACATAATCTCGCTATTCAAGCTATAAAACACTCTCTTTCAACTCATAATGATTCTGAACAAAATCCCTATGACTTGGAAGGGAAAAATATTCTCTATGTAACACCTGACTATTTCAAAAAAGAAGGTATAGAGTTAACATCAGAAACCTTTAAAAAAATCAATAATCTAAAAGATGGACAGGTTCTTGTAATACTACCTCAAGAACAAAAGAAAAATGAGGAACAAATAAAACAAAACATACAAGAAGATTTAACTAATCGATTATACAGTAGTGATACAAAGCATAGAGTCGAAGTTAGTATAACTTATACTGATCAAAAAAAAGATGTATTCATTTATAATACTACCCATATTTCTTATGATCAATGGTTGTCAACCCCTATTTTTATCGTAGTTTCTCCTAAGGCACTTGGAAAAGATTCTTCTATATTTTGGTTTACGAATCTAGAATATCTCTATTTTACCGATTTACAGCAAACACAAGAACTTTTGAAGTACTATCAACTTGATCCTATGATTTCAAGATTATCCTTTGCTAGAGAGACCTACCTCCAGTTAAATCAAAAAATTAAAATCGAAATTTATAGTAATTTAGCGAGTGGTATTTTTGCTATCTTGACTTCAATTTTACTTTTTACAAGTTTAAACCTACTCTATTTTGAATCCTTTAGAAAAAGTATATTCTTGAAAAAAATAGCTGGCTATTATTTCTTAGAATTACATAGCAGATATATCATTTCTCAGATAATCGCTCTCTTCATTGGAAGTAGTATAGCACTATATATCTCTAAGAATTTATGGATTACGCTGCTTCTATTTCTCAGCTTTTCAAGTTTAGCTGTTCTTCTATTGAAAATCTGTGATAAGAAGGAAAGTAAAACCTATGCTAGCATCATCAAAGGAGGATAGTATGATTGAATTACAACATATTTGGAAACAATTTGGTTCTCGTATCATTTTTTCAGACTTGAATCTGAATTTTCAAAGTGGTATGGTGTATGCTTTGATAGGAGATAGTGGTTGTGGAAAAACCACTTTGCTCAATATGCTAGCAAAACTAGAAACTTTCGATAAAGGAGAAATAGTTTACAAAGGAAAGTCTTTGACTTCACTAAAAAATGAGGAATTTTATCGTAACGAACTAGGTTATCTCTTCCAGAATTTTGGACTATTAGAAAGTCAGACCATCCGAGAAAACCTTGAGCTAGGACTGATTGGTAAAAAGAAGAACAAAAAACAAGAAAAAGAGAGACTTCTTCTTCAAGCACTGCAAGCTGTCAGACTGGATTATCTAAGTCTCAACCAAAAAATCTATGAATTATCTGGTGGTGAAGCTCAACGCGTAGCACTTGCTAAGATTATCCTGAAAGATCCTCCTTTAATTTTAGCCGATGAGCCTACCGCCTCGCTAGACCCCAAAAATTCCAAGGAAATTATGGAAATTCTCCTTGAACTTCGTAATGCTAATAGAACAATTATCATCGCAACTCACAATCCTAGTATTTGGAAAATGGCTGATCAGGTAATTCATCTCTCTCAAGATGGAAAAGAATATACTTAAATATCAAAATCCCTTGTGGCTAAATAACCACAAGGGATTTTCAGTCATTTATGCTACTTCTTTTAAGTAACATAGTGCAAATAATAAATTTTCCCTGTTAAATCTCACCAAAACCAGCCATCATTATCTTCAATAGCTTGGGCTTCCTTGCGTTTGCGTGGTCCTGTTCCGTACATTTCGGCTTCGATTTCTTCCTTAGTTGGCAGGATAGAGGCAAGGATGATGTAAATAATCACTCCGATTCCAAAATTTGCCACAGTGAAAATGGCGAAGAGAAAGCGGACTAGGGTTACATCAAGTTTCCACTTGTCTGATAGACCAGCTAAAACTCCTGACACCATACGATTTCGTCTCATTTTATAAAATTTTGTATTCATGATTCTTTCCTCTTTCGATATTCTTACAAGTAGTATAGCATGAATCAGAACTAACAACATCAGTCCTTAGGCCGATTTAAGATGGCGAGTTTACCTCGACAGACGCCACAGCGATAGCGTTTCGTGTCAATCTTCCTCTTGCGTTGATAGGATTGCTGGCAGGATTGGCACTGATAGACTAGGTAGGTACTTTGGTCTTTCAAAGGGGGAACAAAGCGCAGTCCATCCACTTCTTTCAACAGTTTCTTAAAATCTCGGTCCTTATGCCGATAACCCTTTTTCTGAAAATAAAGGTGATAGTGACAAAGCTCATGGCGCACGATTTTGCGAAAGACTTCCAAACCTAGTTCATTATAAACCTTGGGATTAAAATCCAAATGCCCATCCTTAGGGAAAAATCGCCCACCTGTCGTTCGCAAACGAGGATTCCACTGGGCTTGGTGTGTAAAAGGTCTACCAAAGTCTTCTAGGGAAACAGACTGAACGTACTCAGTTAGATTCATCTGGAGCTAGGAGCGACAGATTAACTTTTTCACGTTCAGTATCGATTTTCTTAACCCAAACCGTTACCAAATCTCCGACTGAAACCACTTGACTGGGGTGTTTGATAAATTTGCGACTCATATGAGAAATATGAATCAAGCCGTCCTCGTGAATCCCGATATCAACGAAGGCACCGAAGTCAACGACATTACGCACCACACCTTCCAGCTTCTGACCAACCACAAGATCCTTGATATCCAGTACATCTTGACGGAGAACTGGAGCATCAAAAGAGTCTCGGAAATCACGACCTGGTTTGAGAAGATCTGCAATAATATCTTTAAGAGTTTCTGGGCCGAGGTCTAGCTCTTGCGCCATTTCCTTGACTGAAAGGGACTTGAGTTTGCTTTGAGCTTCTTCATTCAAGTCCTTGATATCCAAGCGTTTGAAGAGTTCCTTAACAGCAGCATAGTTCTCTGGGTGAACTCCTGTATTATCTAGGATATTGCTACTTTCAGGGATACGAAGGAAACCAGCAGCCTGTTCAAAGGCCTTGGCACCTAGACGAGGAACTTTCTTGATTTGAGCGCGTGAAGTGATTTTTCCTTCTTCTTCACGATACTTGACGATATTTTCAGAGATGGTTTTATTTAGACCAGCGACATGAGATAGAAGAGCTGGACTGGCTGTGTTGACATTAACTCCGACTTGGTTGACCACGGTATCGACAACAAAATCCAGACTTTCAGATAGTTTCTTTTGACTGACATCGTGTTGGTATTGACCGACACCGATTGACTTAGGATCAATTTTGACCAACTCTGCAAGTGGATCTTGTAAACGACGGGCGATAGAGATAGCAGAGCGTTTTTCAACGGTCAAGTCTGGAAATTCCTGACGAGCAAGTTCGCTGGCAGAGTAGACAGAAGCACCGCTCTCGTTAACGATAACATAGCTGACTTCTGGAAAATCTTTAAGAACTTCCGCCACAAAGGCTTCACTTTCGCGACTGGCCGTTCCGTTTCCGATAGCAATGATTTCCACACCGTATTGACCGATCAGGTCGGCTAAGTCTCGTTTTGCTTCTTCAATTTGACGAGCAGAAGCTGGTTTAACAGGATAGATGACCTGAGTTGCCAGCATTTTCCCTGTTGCATCAACAACAGCTAGCTTGGCCCCTGTACGAAAAGCAGGGTCAAATCCTAGAACCACGCGCCCTTTCAGCGGAGCAACCAAGAGGAGATTGCGCAGGTTGTCAGAAAAGAGTTGGATAGCCCCTTCTTCTGCTTTCTCAGTCAATTCTGTCCGAATGCGTCGTTCGATAGCAGGCAAGACCTTTTTCTTAACTGACTGTTGAACAACTTCATCTATATAGGCATTTTTTACCTTGAAACGAGCAGAGAAGAAAGATAGAATACGGTCTGTCGCATGTTCAAATCCGACTTTTAAGACACCTAGTTTCTCACCACGATTGAGTGCCAAGGTACGATAGCCTTGCATATTACTAACTGTCTCTGAAAAATCATAATAAATCTGAAATACTTGTTTTTCATCAAGACTTGCATCCTTGACCTGCGAAGTGATTTTAGAGTGTCTCAACACTTCCTGATAGGTCATAGCACGTAGATTGACATCTTCAGATAGGGCTTCTACCAAGATATCAACTGCACCAGCCAAAGCTTCTTGACCAGTCGCAAATCCTTCACAGACAAACTTCTCAGCCTCTTTCTCTAAGTCAGCTACATTCTGCAAGATCAAGCGGGCGAGAGGAAAGAGTCCAGCTTCACGGGCAATAGTTGCCTTGGTTCGACGTTTTTCCTTATAAGGAAGATAGAGTTCTTCTACGTCTGCTAATTTTTCAGCTGCCAAAATAGCTTCTTCCAATTCCTTGGTCAGCTTGCCTTGTTCTTGAATCTTAGCTAAGACAGCTTCTTTACGGTCGTTGAGATTTGTCAGACTTTTATCCAGGTCGATAATGGCCTTAATCGCCACCTCATCCAAACTACCAGTCATGTCCTTTCGATAACGCGCGATGAAGGGAATTGTCGCCCCTTCAGCCGTTAAACTTAGAACAGTATCGATTTGCTTTAAGGTTACTCCCAAATCTTGGGAGATTTTTTCATATTTTTTATCCATAAATCTATTATACCATAAGGGAAACAATAGAGTCTCTTCTCTAAAAACGGTTTTTATATTTACTTGATTAATCTTCTATAATATCTATATTTTAGTCTTCCATTTTTAATGCAAAACTTAAAAACTTTTATCAACTAGCCCAATATCATGCTGAATTAAATTTTTTTCCATCCAAAACAATCCTCTCCATCTACTATAATATTGGTCTCGAGGAGATTTGGTAAAGTATTGTTTTTCTCCAATAAAATTCCAAAATACACTTAAATCATTTTCTTTTAAAAATTGATCAAGATAATCTTTTCGTATGATCAATCCATTTATAGTATTTGTTAGTTCACCATCAAAAGCTACTAAGTCTCCCTCTTGACTAAAATAATATCCATCATACTTCTTCTGAACTAAATGTAATTTGCCAATCAACTCTGGACAAGGAATATCAAATGATATAGTTTCTTTTTTAGAAGCATCATATTCTTCTTCCCAGCAAAAATGAATATGGGCAGGCAAAAGCTTGGCAAGTGTCTTTTTTACTTTAACAGTAAAATACTCTTCCTTTTCAACAAGTTCAACCTCTTCGCCAGATTGAATGAAATCAAGAACTTTTTGACGTTTAATTTCTTCCTCACCAGTTTCTACATTATAGTTGAACCAAGAATCTTCTACAATTTCTTTCACACCTGGTGACCATGGGAACTCTCTGTTATATATCTGATATAGAGAGGTTGCTTCAGACTGTATTCCATTTTTGAACATCTCCCTTTTTTCAAAATTAGATTTTAAAGAATCAAATTCACTGTTTTTTACAAAATATGCTTCAATAATTCTCCACGTTCTCTGATGACCTTCACAAAACAATGAAAATGTATCAGAAGCTTCATTTTTTTGGTTTTTAATTTCTTTATGTTGATAAAGCAATGCCCATTCTGTCCCATTATTATCTTTATAAATTAAAGGCATATCAAACAAACTTGTTTTGTGTAAAATCCACTCATTAATTTGTTGATTATTAACTCCTGTATCTTCGATAAAGTTTTCATTATATTCAATAGTGAATTTCGGAAGTGATTCTAAAGGAAGCATGAAATGACAATTTAAAGTAGGATCAAAATCTCTAACATATGGTTCCCAAGCACCTTTATATTCCTCATCAGATGAGTTACTCCAACCCTTTAACTTATGAAAGTCTGAAACCCTTGCTAGAATATTATAAAATGCAATCCATTGGTATTTCTTTCCAATTCTCTCAATAGTGTGATTTCTTCCTCTATCAAGAGGGTGCCCGCATGAAATGTCATATTCAGTGAACAATTCATCTGAATATCCTAACTCATCTCGAATATATTGCATTGCATAATGATATAGATTCTCAATGTCAACGTTCTTGAACCGATTTAGTGCTGATTGGAAAGTATATCTTCCAAAATCACCGTACATACCGACACCTTCTGGTCTCATAGAAGTATCTATTCTGTCAAAGCCTCCTCTTTTACTATCCAAGCTACTATAGGTGCTAGGAGTAACAATAGGAATCGGCTTAGAATTGTAAGGAGGAATTATATTTAAACGGTCTATTTTGGCACTATTTTTAGGAAATTCAAATAAATATCTTTCAATAATCAATCTTGCATAATCCCTCAGTAAAATATCTGGATAGTTGAATTCTTTATCAAATATACTTGAATAGATAAACTCTGCTAAAGATTGAAACTCATTTTCATATGGAATTTCTTTTTTCGTACAGGCACCAAGAACAATGCCATATAATCTTTGAATAATGTAAGGGTCATTAACTGTTTCAAATTTTTGTAATAGATATTCACTAAACTCAAAATTATTCTTCAAAATTTCAATCATTGCTTTTGATGTTATATCACGTAACCTTCTATTTGAAGAAGCTAGTAACCATGTGAACAATATTAAAAGCAACTTAATTTTCTCTTTCGAAAGGGAATCAATTTTATTACCTTCATCAAAAAGGCAAATCAATTGAAAAACTCTCTCATATTCATTTGTTAAATTATTGATAAATGGTAGCCAAAGACTATCGCGTTTATTTAACTGCTTAGGAAAAAGAATTTCATGTAAGTACTCCGAATTTATAGGACTGTTTTCTTTAATCGCATTTTCGATTAAAACATTGAAAACATCTTGATAATTTGTAGGGTAATTATTTGCAATATTTCTAAAAAGCTCTCTACTTACTGTATCTACTGGTCGCCAAGAAAAACTCTTTAAATATCTGTTGGCTAAATCATAACAATCATATTCGTTAGAAATCTTTTCAATCAACTTTATACAGTCTTCATCATATTTTTTAAAATAGAAACAAGATACAAAGAAAAAAGTATCTATGTTATTGTTATTTTGAATCTCTCCATTTTCAATTTTCAATAACTCTTTTTCAAGATAAGACTCTAATTCTTTCTTATTAAAAGGAAACTCCATAATCTTTTTAGCTTTAAGATAATCCTCTAATAGATTATACCCAAAGGAATACACTTCTTTATCTTGACGTACATTACCAATCATTAAACCTGATTTCAGGAGAAAAGAAAGAAAGTATGATTTATTCTGAATGCCGTAATATGACCAAAATTTCATTTGAAATAGGTCTTCCTCAACAAGATAATTATTGCTATTACTAAGTTGACATTCGGCAATTTCTAATAATAATTTTTTTAATATTTTACCCGAATCCGGAATACCTAAGGCTTTCTGAATTTCTTCATCAATTAAAGTAATAAAACGTTCAAACATTTGAAAAAGATTTAATTCTTCTCCATTATATGTTTTACAGAATAAAGTTAAAAACAACGGATTTGTCATCTCATAGTTTAATAACTCAGATGGCGAAAATGGAATATTGTGAAAATTTAGAAATTCTTTAATTGCTACTACAGAATCATCTTGAAAACCATGATGCGTAATTCTTAAAAGTTCCCCACTGTTTAGTCGCTCTATCATTTTTTCTTCAAAAACGAGTTTTTCATACCCTGTTCTTACAGACAGTACAAGTTTAATATGTTTTCTCTTACATATTTCTGAAGTAATTTTTGATAAACCAGTCTGCCACACACTTCTATTTGGAGTCTCATTGATTGCATCAATAAAAATATAAATATGTTTATTCTCAACATCTCCCAGAGTATCCAATATATCTAAAAATTTACGAAATTCATAATTTAATTCAAATTTCTCCATAATTTGTTTAGAAATATCACTACTAGATAGATAGTGATGTCCTAACAAAAGAAGTGCATATCCATCCTCACTCATTGTTTCCTTTACAGAATTTGCAAGTAATTGAGTTTTACCCATACCTGCTTCTCCAGTGACCACAAGAATTTTATCGCTGATGAGTGCCTCCTCTTTGTTTGAACTTCCAATCCAGTTTAGATACCCTATCAATCTATCTATATCACGTACTTGATTGAATATTCTATTCCGATTTTCCGAAGATAAATCACTAGTTGACTCTATTTTATTATCTAGATTTTCCCTATTAATACTCAATTTTTCAAGTTCGAACTCTAAACTACGATTAATTTTATCATTCCACTCTAAATAATTCTCTATATTATCAACCGTTACATCTTCTAAACTGTCAATAAATTTCTTAATTTTAAAAATTATCTCACTTCCTCTTAAGCTAAAGAGCGTATCTAACTCTTTGAGGAATTCTATTTTTTTACCATTAATTTTATCAACAGCTTTTTGATTTCTAGTAAAAAGATGAATTTTTTCATCTGTTCCAGTCTCAACATTAAACATTGGGTTATACCTCATACCTAATGAATCAAATGATAATTGATTATAATTTTCAAACCAATCCTTTGTTATCATATGATTCTCAAAAAAGAAGGATTGTAAATCGGTATACTGCGTAACTTGAGTTAGAATTTCATTATTGCTAATAACCCTTAGTTCAATATCAGCATTTTTCAAAGCTTCTATAATTCTTTTATAACTTGAACTTGTTAATGTTAAATCCTTATTACAGTAGAGATAGAAGACATCAAGTTGTTCAGCATATTTTTCTATAGTTTTGTTTACTGATTTTTGAATTTGAGAATAATCTACTCTATTAAAAAAATATTTTGCCTGGAAAGAAATTATTTTATTCACTTTAGGACTATAAATAGGTGAAACTTCAATGCCTGGATGATTTGGGCTTGAAGTTAAAACGCAGGTGTTATCTAAAAATTGTCTTTTAAATAGTATCCTACATAATTGTTCAAAAGTATCTGTTACATCACTATGTATAGATTCAAAATTGCTCCAAGCTATCTTATTTTTCATTGAAAAACCATCCTAAATATATTTTATCAGATATGCTAATTTTAGCATAAATAATATTAAAATCCTATGAGTCATATAAATTTAATTTAAAATACTATCTATTTTGATATAATCAGAAATATGCACGAGTTTAATACCTCCATTTCCGTAAAATAATAGTATAATAGAAGTAGAATTTAGAAAAGAGGTAGGCCCATGGCTGTTAAATTTACGAAAACTGATGACTTGGACAAGATGTTTGAAGAATTTGCCAAACTTCCAGACTTAAAACAAGTCACTTTTCCAGATGATAAAGATAAAAAAGAAAAAGTTGAGAAGAAAAAATAGATGACGATTTTCCAATCTCTTCCCCCTAGTGTATTACAAGCAGGGGCTATTTTTCTCTCTATCATCATCGAAGCCCTTCCTTTTGTTCTGATTGGGAGTCTCATTTCCGGCTGGATCGAAGTCTATATCACACCTGAAAAAGTCACTGAATTTCTCCCTGGCAATCGTTGGGGGAGGATTTTTTTTGGTACCTTCATCGGCTTTCTCTTTCCTTCTTGCGAGTGTGGAATCGTCCCGATTATCAATCGTTTTCTAGAAAAGAAAGTCCCTAGCTACACGGCAGTTCCCTTTCTGGTGACTGCTCCCATCATCAATCCTATCGTTCTTTTTGCTACATACTCTGCCTTTGGCAATTCTTTAAAGTTTGCCTTTTTGCGAGCTCTGGGAGCCATTGTGATTGCTTTGGTGCTGGGTATTTTTCTAGGATTTTTCTGGAGGGAACCCATTCAAAAAGAGAATCATATGTATTGTCATGAACATGATTTTTCTCATTTAAAGTCTGGTAGAAAAATTCTTCAGATTTTTGTGCAGGCTATTGATGAATTTTTCGATATGGGGCGCTATTTAGTCTTTGGTTGTCTCTTTGCAGCTATCGTACAGGTCTATGTCCCGACTCGGATCCTCACCTCTATCAGTGCTAGTCCAGTCCTTGCGATTCTCTTGCTCATGTTTCTTGCCTTTCTCCTTTCCCTCTGTAGTGAGGCGGATGCCTTTATCGGAGCTTCTCTCCTCTCGAGTTTCGGCCTAGCACCAGTCCTTGCTTTTCTGATCATTGGTCCCATGCTTGATATCAAAAATCTCCTCATGATGAAGCACTATCTCAAAGCGCGCTTCATCTGGCAATTTATGGGCATTGTGACAGTGCTTGTCTTGCTTTATTCTTACATTATGGGGGTGATGTTATGATCCGTTTTATCATTCTACTGGGCTATTTTTCTCTGACCCTTTATCTGAAGCTATCTGGCAAGCTTAGCCACTACATCAATCTCCACTATTCCTATCTAGTCTATATTTCTATGGTTCTTTCTCTTCTGTTGGCTCTAGTCCAATTCTACATCTGGATTAAAAAAATCAACTCTCACAGCCATATGGAGAGTCGTAGAGCTAGACAAATCAGCCTCCTTTTACTGTCTCTACCTCTCTTGATTGGAATTGCCTTTCCGACAGTAAGTTTGGACTCGAGAACCGTATCTGCCAAAGGCTATCATTTCCCACTCGCTGAGGGAATCGACACAGCCATTCAAGCAAGCGAAGGCACATCCAGTCAATACCTCAAACCCGATACCAGCACCTATTTTTCCAAATCTGCTTATGAAAAGGAAATGAGGTCTACAGCTGATAAATACCTCACCCAGCCAACCATTCAAGTTACAGATGATAACTATATGGAGGTCATGGAAGTTCTCTATGACTATCCACAAGAGTTTGAAGGAAAGCAAATCGAGTATACAGGCTTTGTCTATAACGATCCTAGTCATCCAGATAGCCAGTTCCTCTTTCGCTTTGGGATTATTCACTGTATCGCAGACTCTGGAGTATATGGACTCTTGACCAAGGGAAACTCACGCCAGTATCCTGACAATACCTGGATCACCGCTAGAGGAACCCTGACCCTCCATTACCATAAAGAACTCAAACAAAAACTCCCAACACTGGAAGTTGAGAGTTTCACAAAAGTAGACAAACCAGAAAATCCTTATGTCTATCGTGTGTTTTAATAAAAAGTAACCCGACAACAGACAAATTACTTTTTAAAGTAGTTTGTCTGTTTTGTTCTCCTAGTTCAAAAAAATCAACACACAACCTTTCAAACAATAGAAAAAGTCCCAAGAAATAAGATTTCTCGAGACCATAAAAATGTTAACAAGATAGGGTTGACAATTATCACATATCATAGCTTAACTGCAATAGAGTTGTGATAGAAAACGTTGATTTACTAGATAAAATAAAACTCATATTAAACTGAATATTTCAGTTTCTTACTGGCATAAAGCTATTTGAGTTTAATTTAACAACCACTAACCTCTATTAACGCCACCAAATGCTGAACCAAAAACGGAAGTAGAATCCTAAGAACATAATGTGCACCTCCTTTTGAAAAACGTTTTTCCATCTCAACTATATTATATATTTTCTTGTGGAGAATTGCAAATTTTTTCAGTCAAATTACTAGCTTTTTTCAAAAAAATATGATAAAATGCAAAATTTCATATTAAAAATAGTTATTTACTTTCGGTTTCTGTAAAATGAAGGTATAATATAAATGCACTAAGTCCCATAACTGGATTTTTTCTGTCAAACTTTTGAGGCTAGTTCATAACTTCCAGTTGTTGAAGTTATGAACTAGCCTCTTTTCTGCGCCATGAATCTCCGCTTTTTACTGTTTTTCTTCAGCTCGGTTGGACTACTTCCCATTTTGTAATAAAGCTCTTACCTCGTCTGCTCCAATTTTATCCTCAGCTTTTTCAAAGAGTTGAATAGATTGATAAAAATAATCTCGTGATTTATTTGAATTTTGCTTCAGATAAATCTCTCCCATCCCTCTATAGGCACAGGCTTGGGCAATGAAGTCCTCAGTTGTCAAAGCAAAAGCTAGGGATTCTTGCATATAGCTTTCTGCCTCTTCTAGATTTCCCAACTTTAAACGAAGATAGCCTTGTTCATAGTTGTTAACAGAAAATTTCAAAGCATCATTGGGAAAATACTTTTTTATAATTTGCATTTCCTGATCGATATAGAGTAGAGCTTTTTGAAAATGACCCATTTCCCTGTAAACCATCGCTAACTGATGATAACCAACATGTTCATTTTCTTGATCACTTTTAGTTCGGGCTAAGTCAATATAACGTTGGTAGATCCTTAAGCACTCCTTATAATTTTGCTCTTCAAGATAGATATAGCCCATCAAATTTAATAAACTAAAATCTGTGCAAGTTTCCAATAAAAAGTCAGCTTCAACTAATTTTTTAGCTTCTTCAATCTTGCCCTCAAACAATAATTCCCATGCTTGATCCATTTTTATTCTCCTGCATCTTACGTTGTATAGAAATATATTGACAAATCGCTTTCAGACTCGTATTTTTTCCAAGCTAAACTGAAGCCATAATAATCTTCAAATTCAGGGTGCCAGTCATAATAAAGTGGGATACGACTATATTTTCTTGCAGCAACTTCGTCTTCAAATTCTGGAGATTCCCCTGCAGTAATACCAAATTGAAGACCATTTAGTTCCCAGCTATTGCCCCAAACATTTTCATCCGAGAGAACATCGATCCATCTAGAAGCATCAATATCAAAATCTGCACATAATTCCAGTTCATAGAATTTTCTACAGTTAATCTCTGAAGGCTTAATATAAAGGGCACCATCCACTTGGTACTGTTTATCTTTGACTTGAATCTGTGTGACTTTCATTGGAATCGGAACTCCATTTAATTCTAACCAGAAATAGCCTAAGGGAGTTTTGATACTATAATATGTTTGCTGAGTGACAGGTTTAGCATTTTTAGAGCAAGCATCAAGAATTCTTCCAAGCTTAATTAAATTTCTACAAACGATTTTTGAAGTTCGTGAGTCGAAATGTGAATACCTACGGATGACTCGTTTTAACTTTTCAACAGGAAAAGTGATATCCTTTGGTAGGGCATGATACTTCTGTACAACTAAAGCAGTTTTTTCAGTATTTTCCCTTCCTACTGGGACAATAATGGAGTGCCCAATATGGATATTTGGGTCATCGCAGATACTGGATCAAAGAGAGGCTCGACCTTTTCAACTTCTTGGCGCTCATAAAAAGTAAAGCGTTCCCTATCCCCGTCTTCGCCAAAAACCATAAAACTGCCACATTCAGGGCACTTCCACATATAAAAGGATGCTTCAGAAATCTCATCATAAGAAATTTTATTATGGTCGTCAGCTTTATTCATGATTTCTTCAAACAACTCATCCGAATAAACTGAATAAGCATTTGGATCGGGCGATCTATGGTCGTTCATTTCTTGACCACATTTACATGTCCATTTACCCATAAACAACCTCAATCATGCCTTAATTCTTCAAGGAAAAATTGATTTAGGGGTTCCCACTCTTTTTTCTCCTCAGTAACGTTTTGGATGTAGGCATCGAGTTCTTGGATATTATCTAAAATATAATCTTGAATTGGCTTTATAGGCTCAATTTCCAGGTCTTCAGGTCCATTTATCTTAATGTCAAGCAATCTTGACACATGCTCCTGCATTTGGGACGGCAGCAATTCTTTGACCAAATCATCAAATAAAATCGGCGGAATAGAATGATATTTTTCGATCCAACGACAAGCCAAAATAGGACGCAGCGCATAGAAATACTTTTTAGGTTTAACCTTGTCTCCAGAAAGATACTTATTCATTTGAGTTCTAGCAGTATTCAAGTAATGGTAGAGCATTTTTTTCTCTGAAAAATACTGGTTGGCAAGAGGACGTATGCGTTCGATAAAATCCGTTTGTTGATAAACAATTGGCGACTGTAACCATTCAAACAGTGTTGGATTAGACTTATAAAGGAGTTTTAAAGTCTTGTCTAAATCCCAGCCACTCACATCCCAAGTATCGTCAATTGGTAGCTCGATAACGTCACGCTGTTCATTCAAACGGAGATAAAAATCTTGCTTGTGTTTGTAGATAAATCGTACATCAAAGTCACTATCAGGAGACTCAAATCCCCAGGCACGACTACCAGACTCAATAGCCCACAAAACTGTGACATCATAATCACGCTCAATTTCTGCTAATTTTTCAGGTACCAGAACATTCATTTCTTCTTGCGTTTGCATAATAAAGCCTCGTCTATAATTTGAACATAAATAGTTGCTAACATAGGAAACTAGGGGAGCTGAAAGTGCATTATATCACACTTTCAAAACTACTACCAAAAGAACTAATCCTTCTAGTAGCTTTTTCACACGTTTTCTATACCTGAGACCCTTGAATGACAGAATCTCCATCCTTCCAGTTTCGAGCAATCTCTTCGTCTTTCTGGAGTTGGTCTACCAGTTCCTCTACGGAGTCAAATTTGACCATATCGCGGACACGGTCCAGCCAGTAGACAATGACGGTCTCACCATAAATATCATCTGAAAAGTCAAAAATATTGACTTCAAAACGTGGTTCTTCTCCATCGAAAGTAACATTTTTCCCAACGCTTGCCATGCCACGATATCTCTGACGTTGTACTTCTACATCGACTACGTAAACACCGTCTGCTGGCATATAGGTTCGATCTCTGAGGACCAAATTGGCTGTTGGATAACCGATAGTCCGCCCACGAGCATTTCCGTGAACGACCATTCCACGGGATGGAAGCGGTGTGCCCAGTAGATGATTGACCTCCTTGACATCTCCATCAAGAATAGCTTGGCGAATCCGTGTGGAACTAATCTTGCCCTTTTCGTCCTCGACTGGAGGAACAATGATAATCTCTCCATCAAAATAATCCTTCAGGTCATCCGCAGTTTTCTTATCTGAACCAAATGTATAATCAAATCCTGCTACGATAATCGCTGGTTTTAAAGCTTTGATGTAGGTATCAAAGAACTCTTGGCCTGTTAAGCTGGCAAACTTGCTACTAAAATCAAGTAAGAAAAGAGCCTCTACTCCGTGCCACTTCATCTTGTGCTCCCGTTCCTCGTGATTGACGATGTGAAGCATGAGCTCGGGTTGGTAAGGTTGTAAGGCAAGTTTTGGCGACTCTGTAAAGGTCATCACAACAACTGGCAGATAATCCTTCATCGAAGCCTTGCTGGCCACTTCAAAAAGTTTCTGATGCCCCTTGTGAATGCCATCAAAATAACCTAGTACAAGGACTGTTTTTCCCGGTACTGCAATATCTTTTTCGTTCTTAATAGGTACTGTTGTAATCATGAAACTATTATATCATAGAGAAAGCCTTTTCGCTAAGAGGAAATCCCAAATGTCGTTTTTTGCGCCTGAACTGACCTTGATAGACAATTCAAGGTATTCGTTTTAAAAAATAGCACCTCCTAAGAGATGCTATCGTTTGGTAACTAGTTTACAGTTTCTTCCAAGTCTTTTAACTTAACTGAAACAATCTTAGACACACCTGATTCTTGCATGGTAACTCCATAGATAGAATCCGCTGCCGCCATGGTCCCCTTACGGTGGGTCACAACGATAAACTGACTATCCTTGTCAAAACGATTGAGGTAATCCCCAAAACGTTTAACATTGGCTTCATCAAGTGCCGCCTCTACCTCGTCCAAGATAACAAAAGGAATAGTTTTGACTCGGATAATTGAGAAGAGCAAAGCCAGAGCCGATAGGGCTTTTTCACCACCACTCATGAGGTTGAGAGATTGGATTTTCTTACCTGGTGGTTGAACAGAAATCTCCACACCAGCTGTTAAAAGATCGCCCTCAGTTAATATCAAGTCTGCCTGACCTCCACCAAACATCTGTCTAAAGGTCACTTTAAAGGACTCACGGATAGCCTCAAAGGTTGATTTAAAACGTTCCTTAACCTCATCATTCATCTCTGAGATGGTTTCAAGGAGCAGGTTTTTCGCAGAAAGAATATCATCTCTCTGACTATTTAGAAATTCCAAGCGGTTATGGACTTCTTCGTACTGTTCAATAGCATCCAGATTAACTGGCCCCAGTGATCGAATAGCCTTTTCAAGATCTTTAACCTCTTGCTCTGCCAGATTGAGATTTTCCAACTCATGCGCTTTTTCTAGAGCCTCAGTGTAGCTGATCTGATACTGGTCAGTTAATTGAGCTTGTAGATAGCGCAAGCGTTCTCTGATCTTTTCTTTCTTGGCTTCAGCACGCGTTTGTTTGCGAATCCACTCCTCATTCTGCTGACGAGCCTGGTCCAAATGGCTGGCAATATCATCCAGCTGACCTTCGATATCATCCAACTCAAACTGCTTGCGAATCAAACCTTGTTGGAGGTTTGTTTTCTGAGTTTTGGCCTCTTCCGCCTGCTGACTTAGCAGATCCGTATCAACCTTCTCAAGATTATCAACCTTTTCTTGGAGGAGACGCTGAATCTCCTCTTGCTCGATATCCAGATTATCCAGTTCCTTGCCTAAGCGTTCAATATCAGTCACTTCATACCGCTTTTGTCCTTGCAGTTCTGACTTAAGCAAGCGTGCTTGCGCTACTTGTTCCTGCAAGTTTTGATAGCGTTCTTGAATGGCGTTTTTATTGGACTTAATCTCTTCAATCTCAGCTTCTAGATTTTGCTTTTCACCTGCGATAGTAGCAAGGCGCTCCTGGCATTTTTCCTTATCCGCTTGCCAATCTCCTTCAGAAAGACGATTTAATTCCTCTTCTTGAAGTTTCCAAAGAGTTTCTAACTCTTCCACTTGCTGATTGATTTGTTGATAAGCAAGGTACAAGCCTTGCTCATGGATACGAGCTTGCTCACCCTGAGATTTGATGGCTTCTAATCTTTCTGTCAATACTGCCATCTCGTCTTGCAAGGTCTTCAAAGTCGCTTCTTCTAAACGCAGACTAGCTTCTTCTTCAGCAATTTCTTTTTGTAATTGCTCCAGCTCTGGCTTGATGAAGATACTGTTATTTTGACGATTGGCACCACCCGCGTAGGAACCCCCTGTACGCAACTCTGTCCCATCCAGTGTCACCATACGAACCTGGTAACGAACTTGACGAGCTGCGGCACGCGCATGTTCTACAGTATCAAAAATCGCTGTCGTAGCTAGCAAATTCTTGAAAACGGCTTCTAGTCTCTTATCAAACGACACCAAGTCATCAGCCATACCAAGGAAGCCCGGACTTGATGCGATAGCATCTTGATTCTGACTGGAAATCGTACGAGCCTTGATCGTCGTCAAAGGAAGGAAGGTTGCACGACCAGCTCTGTTGCGCTTGAGGAAATCAATAGCCTTGGTTGCCGCGTTCTCATCTTCTACGATGATGTGTTGACTGCTTGCTCCAAGCGCAATTTCTAGGGCAATTTGATAATGAACATCAAAAGTCAAATGCTCACTGACTGCACCAATAATCCCACCTAGGCGGTCTTTTTCTTGAAGAACACTCTTAACACCCGCGTAAAAGTTGCTATGATTTCTAAGGATATTTTCTAAACTTTGGGCTCTAGCTTGCTTATTTTTGAGACTATCCAGACGGTCAAAGAGTTGGCTCTGCTGGGCTTGGTAAGAAACCTTCTTTTCCTCTTGCTCCTTGGCACCAGCTTGGTAGTCTGCCAATAATTTCTGAACCTGCTCCTTGGCAGTTTCAAGCTCGGCCTCTTGCTGACTTGCTTTTTCTTTAGCTGTGGCCAGTTGTTCTTTCAGTTTCTCAAGTTGATCTGCTTGTTTTTGAGATAGCTGACGGCTGTTCTCTAGTTCATTCTCGATGCGGGTCAGTTGGTTTGAGACATCCGCTTCTTCTTGTAAAAGCGCCACAAAACGTTCACGCAAGAGCTCGATCATCTGGTCAGGATCGTCTGAGAAAGCCAACAATTCTGCCTCTAAACGATTGAGTTCCTTGTTGTTTTCAGCTAGACTTTCCTCTAACTGTGCCAAGTTCGCTTCTTTTTCCGCCTTCTCTTTACTTAGAGTCTTTCTCTTATCTTCCAAAGCGGTTAAACGGGCTTGTGCTTCTTGTTGATTGAGGGCTACCTGCTCGGACTCCAGTTTTGATAGGGCTAATTTTCGCTCTAAATCACTTATCAGATTCGTCAGATCCATCAAGCTCCCTTGGTCTTTAGACATTTGAGCTTGGAGATCTTGACGTTTCTTTTTAAGACTTTGATTTTCCTCTTCTAACTCTTCACGCTTTTGGTAATAGCTCGTCAAAAGTTCCTGAACCTGAGTTAGTTCTTCTTCCGTCAGCTCTAGTTCAGCCTTGTTTTCCTTGATCTGAGCGACCAAAACATCCAAGTAAATAGCCTTACGTTGACCATCCAGGTAGAGAAACTTACGAGCATTCTCAGCTTGTTTGGCAAGAGGCTTGATTTGATTGTCCAACTCGTAGATAATATCCTCTAAACGGTCTAGATTGTCTTGAGTTTGCTGTAGTTTGCTTTCTGTTTCTTTTCTACGAGTCTTGTATTTCAAAACTCCAGCTGCTTCTTCAAAAATAGCTCGACGCTCTTCAGGCTTGGAATTAAAAATCTCCTCAACCTTCCCTTGGGAAATAATAGAGAAGGAATCCCGTCCCAGACCTGTATCTAAGAAAAGGTCATGTACATCACGTAGACGAACTTTCTTGCCATCAATTCGATACTCACTATCTCCACTACGATAAATATGGCGTTCTACCTTAATTTCTTGTCCCGCATCCTTGATAAAGCCATCTTCATTATCCAAGGTCACGACAACAGAGGCATAATTGAGCGGTTTACGACTTTCAGTCCCAGCAAAAATGACATCGGGCATCTTGCCCCCACGAAGGCTTTTGACACTAGACTCCCCCAAGGCCCATCGCAGACTTTCTGTGATATTTGATTTACCAGATCCATTTGGCCCAACGACAGCCGTCACACCTTGGTCAAAGACGACTTTGGTCTTGTCAGCAAAGGACTTGAATCCCTGAATCTCAATTTCCTTTAAATACATGAATCCAGCCCCTTCTCAACGGCATTTTTTGCAGCCTCTTGCTCTGCTAATTTTTTAGAACGGCCTTGGCCTTTTCCGATGCTCTTTCCTTCAACCAGAACTTCTACATCAAAAACCTTATCATGAGCAGGTCCCGTTTCAGAGATAACCTGGTAGCGAATATCCACATCCCCATTGACCTGGAGCAACTCTTGCAGGTGTGTCTTGTAATCCTTAATCATTTCAAAGTCACCTACTTCAACCTTGGGAATCATGACTTGATAGATAAACTCTTTTACCTTAGCAACATCCTTGTCTAAAAGCAACGCACCCAGAAAGGCTTCAAAAGCATCACCAAGAATGGTGTCACGATTGCGCCCACCAGACTTTTCTTCCCCTTTTCCCAGCTTGATAAACTGATCAAACTGGCAATCACGCGCAAAACCAGCCAAACTCTCCTCACGGACAATCATAGCACGGAGCTTGGACAAATCTCCCTCTGGTTTCTTAGGATATTTTTTATACAGGTATTCTGAAATCAATAATTGCAGAACAGCGTCTCCTAAAAATTCCAAGCGCTCATTGTGTGAAATTTTTAAGAGGCGGTGCTCATTGGCATAACTCGTATGAGTAAAGGCCGTTTCCAGTAGCTTTTTGTCTGCAAATTCGATTGCAAAACGCTTCTTCAGTACAGTTTGTAATTCTTTCATACCAACCTCTTTCTAATAATTACGATCCTTTCTATTATAACAAAAAAAGCTCTCTGAGTCACTTTAAAATGGAACTGGAGGGAATTTGGCATTTTTTAGAAGAAAATTTTCAATTTTAAGGGCAGTATAAAGAAAAAGCCTTATTTAAAGGCTTTTTTAGGCTATTTACATCCACCCTGAGGGAATCGAACCCCCATCTTAAGAACCGGAATCTTACGTGATATCCATTACACTAAGGGTGGAAACTTGTTTTATTATAACAGAAATTTGCTCTAATAACAAGTTTTTTATGGGTAAACTAAGCATCCATTAGTGGGATGCATCACCATTCCAGATAGAGTTTTTCACGATCACATAATCAACGTGCTTGAGGTCAGCAACCTTTCGTCCACCTGCGTAGGAAATGGCACTTTGCAGATCCTGCTCCATCTCAGTAAGGGTATCTTGCAAATGCCCTTTGGCAGGAAGTAAGATACGTTTTCCTTCCACGTTTTTATAAGCACCCTTTTGATATTGTGAAGCTGAACCATAGTATTCTTTGAACTGTTCACCTTCAACTTCAATCGTTTTTCCTGGGCTTTCGATATGTCCTGCAAATAGGGAACCAATCATGACCATGCTAGCACCGAAACGGATTGACTTGGCAATATCACCATGAGTACGAATCCCACCATCAGCAATAATCGGTTTGCGAGCAGCCTTAGCACACCAGCGAAGTGCTGCCAACTGCCAACCGCCTGTACCAAAACCAGTCTTGACCTTGGTGATACAAACCTTACCAGGACCGATTCCAACCTTGGTAGCATCCGCACCAGCATTTTCCAATTCACGTACAGCTTCTGGTGTTCCCACATTTCCAGCAATGACAAAAGTATCTGGCAATTCTTTCTTGATGTGCTGAATCATAGAAATCACGCTGTCTGCATGACCATGAGCAATATCAATCGTGATATACTCAGGAGCATCAGCCTTGAGTTGGCTAACGAAATCATACTCATAGTCCTTGACACCGACAGAAATGGAAGCAATGAGCCCTTGATCGTGCATGCGTTTGATAAAAGGAATGCGCCCCGCTTCATCAAAACGGTGCATAATGTAGAAGTAACCGCCTTTAGCAAGTTGCTCTGCTACGTTCTCATCCAAAATCGTCTGCATATTTGCAGGTACTACAGGTAGTTTAAAAGAGTGATTTCCAAGCGTGACACTTGTATCCGCTTCTGCACGGCTCTTAATGACACATTTGTTTGGGATCAACTGAATATCTTCGTAATCAAAAATTGGAAATTCATTTAACATATCGATGTCTCGTTTCTTTTGTAATGACCTACCTATGCTTGCGCATCCCTACGTCTTTTACGACGTTTCCTTGATTTATTATAAACCAAAGTACAGTTTTTGTCAATTTTTGAAACAAACATTCTGTTAACGTTCGTTTTTTATCGCAATCAAAATCTTCTGAAAATCACTAAAAAACATTAGATTCGTAAATTATAGTTGATAACTACCTTAGTCAATCCAAAAGTACGATGACAGTTCCACACCATCATCGCACTGATTTAGCCTATTTATTATTCTAATCCCCTTTAGATGATTTCATTGTAAAGGTATAATACTTGTCTCCGCTATAAGTTATTTTAAAGACCCCATCTTTTTGTTCACTGTATAGACTCGCATTTCCAGCAACTTTACCGTCAAATATAATGGTGCCTGTCACATAACTCCATTTAGGAGTGGCAATTTCTTCTCCTTTATAGGTGATGGTAGAAGTATGATCTGCCTTTAAAGTTGCTTTCAAGGAATCTGGTGCTATTTCTCCAGATGCGTCTGCATCCATTACATCCACTACAGACGCGCCTACCCAGTCTCCTAAGAGAGCTTTCTCTTCTTCTGGCAAGAAGTTCTCAGGTTTCGCTGCATCTGTTCCTTCTTTTGCAAGTTTCACATCCATTGAAGTTCCGACAAGCTCTTTCAAGATGCTTTCAAATGTAATCGTATCCTTACCAAGCTTGCCAACCATATCAGTATTTTCAATAGTAAGAGTTAATGTGTTATCATCATTTTTCCATTTACCTTCTGCAGTTGTTCCTTCTACGTTTAGTTTCGCCTTGCCTCCACTCATCAATTCGAGTTTGAAGCCAGCCATATCATCACCAGAGAGCGTTACTCCCATGGCCGTTCCACTAACAGCTACGTATTTGCCCACTAAGGCATCGTCCGCTCTTCCACCTGATTTTCCACAAGCTCCAAGCGTGATAAGTAACAGAAGTGCCAATATCAAGCTAAATAATTTTTTCATTTTGAAATCTTCCCTTTCTCCTAAAATAGATTTGAAAGTCTATCTCATTCACTCGTCTATTTCCAATTAAAATTTGCCTCCTGCACCACCATGAGTTCTTCCTGATGAAGATGTATGAGTACTGCTACCTCCCGAAGAAGATTTACTCTCTTTGGGACGAGCCACCTTATCAATCGTTTTATATAGAAACTTTTCTTCTGCTTGAGTGATAGTGAGACTATTTTCTACAATATAATTTATCGCTGCCACATCTGGTTCGACACTTTTGAGTTGGCCAGCCATACTTGAAACAACTATAAAGGCTATGACAAGACATACACCTAGAGATAGGGGCAACCATATCCAACTTAGCGGTTTCTTAGGAAGATTTCCTTTGTCATAAGGTTTATCTGTCTTAGCCTGCGTTAAGAACTTATCGCTCAGTTCTGCAAAACTGCTAAATGCTTGCTCATATTCTCCGCTGCTTAGTTTCGGAACGAACCGATCAGACATATATTCCAAGCCTGCATCGGTAAATGCTCGAATCGCATAACCTGTTGTGGTGATATGCCAATCCCGTTCCTTCATACTTAACAACAACAATAAACCACTATGGTCCTCACCCTGACCATAACCATTATAGTCAAAATAATCATCTGCAAAGGCTTCTGGTGTCTTCCCTCTCAGATCCTTGACAGTCACAATAACAAGGTCACATTTCTGCCGCTCACTAATCTCATCAAGTTTACTTAATAAATCTTTTTCTTCTGCTTCACTCAGTAAATCCGCTTCATCCACGAGACGCTTCAGGGGTTCAAACTTGGCAGCAATAGCAGTCAAACTACGGTGGGCACTGTCATACCAACTACTATTGCTATGATAAACGCCTTTGATAAAGGTATCCCAAAAATCTCCCAGAAGCTCTTTTGCTTTTCCCTTGTAGCAGATAGTTCTATAATCTTTAGACTTCCCTATTATCAGAAGAATAGCATCTTCCTTCCCTTTCTTGAAGAAATCCGTTGTATATTGAGTTACATCATCATAAGAGTCAGCAATGAGCAGATAAGATTTGAACTGATGCTCTTTGTAAATAGCTTGTGCTTCTTCTTCTAGTTTGCTTTTCTCATTGGATGATAGGAGGCCGGCCTCATCATAAATTAAAGTTTGACTTGACATGTCAGCTGACACAATCCCAATCAAGGTAAAAGCAAGAAAAACCGCAAGAAGGAATGATAGTAGTTTTTTCATCATATCTTCCTCCTTATATTAGATAAATCAGCCAAACGATGCCATAGCAAACAATAAAAGTAAGTGTTGCAATCGTCATAAAATAGCGCCAGTAAACTCGTTTGTCCAAAGGAAGATTGCCTACAAATTTTCCTGTTTGACCATTCATAGCAAAAACGTACTTTTCATTATTCCAAGTTGTGTTTAACAACCAGACTGGATAAAGGACATACTTGGCTTTGCTATTTTTAAACTCAACATGGCTACTTTCTGGAGTTACCATTGTAAAGCCAGTCACCGTAGCTGCAAACCTAGCCACTGTACTCCTTTTCGCACGTTCTTGAGCATGTTCGATACTTTCTTCTGCCGTCACATCATAACGATCGGCCAAATAACCTGCTAAATAGGCTGTTTGAAAGTTAACTGCTTTTGAAACATCAAAAGGTTCAATGGATTCCATCAAGGTATTGTCCATACTTTTAGAACCGTCAACAGGTAGATGAGAAAAGGCTAACTGACCAGAACGAAGGACAGAGTAAAAATCAGTTTGGGTGTAATTGTAATCTTTGTCACTCCAAGTCGTTATCCTAGTTGCTTTGTACTTAATATCCGCATCCACTTCTGTATTAAATAGCCAAAATGGAACGTAAACACCCTTTATTTCATCAATATGATTCTGATCCTTAAAAATTTTTGGCAATAAACGCTTGCCAAGAAGGTGCTTGTTCAACGCTTCTCTGGCAGCTTTCTTATCCAGTTTAAAAGGAATAACCAACTCTGGTTTCAAATCACCTATCAGACGTTCCTTGAGAACAACTGGATTATCACAATAAGGGCAAGTTGTCGCAGCAGTATTTTCATCAGCAATCAATTGTCCACCACAGGAATTGCAAATAAAGACGTTCAACTGTTCATCATCCTCTTGCCATTCTTCAGTAGAGTAGGTTGTTGAAGTTGACTCAGTAGAAGACTGTACACCTACCAAACCTTCATCCATGTGCTTGAGACTTTCCATTTCATATTCAGAGTCACAGTAAGGACACTTCATTTTTTGGATTTTCGTATCAAAGGCTAAAGCACCGCCACAACAAGGACATTTGTATTCTAAATTATCAGCCATGTCATCATCTCCTCTCCCGACACTAAGCCAATCTAGAGTTGTCCTGTTCTAAAACGTTGACCCGCATTCAGGACAGAATTTCGGTGCCTGGCCAGAATCTGGAACTTTCCAACCACAGTTACTACAATGTTTTGCTTGATGAACTATCGTTTTGGGACTGCCACAATTTGAACAGAATTTACCTGTATTTACTGTGCCACATGAACAAGTCCAGCTATTGTCCACTGGTTTTGGACTGCCACACTCTGGGCAGAATTTACCCGTAGCTTCATGCCCATTTGGACAGATCCACTTATTGACATTCGGAGTGGCTGTTGCTGCTTGATTGGTTGCTTGTGCTTGGTTAGCAGCCTGTTCTTGTCCCATAGCAAAGAGATTTTGTGCATTCATGCCACCGCCTACATTGGCTGCCATGCCAAAGCCCATAAAGCCAGTCATAGCTCCTGCTTCATTGCTTGCGGCTGCCTTCATAGCGTCTGCCTGTGCACCAACTAAGGTTGCGGCCGCCATAGTCGGATCTTTCATAATAGCAGTACGTTGAGCCTGCTTAATCATTTCGGCATCTTCTTCTGGAAGAGTAACAGAACCAAGAGCAATGCTAATGACTTTAAGACCACGAAGTTGACCCCATTTTTCTGAGAGAGTTTCATTGAGGGCATTTTCTAATTCTGTATTGTGGCTGACAATTTGATTCGGTCTCAATTCCATATCAGATAACTTAGCAAAAGAAGGTTGCAAGGCGCTGATAAATTCAGTTTTCAACTGTGAGTCAATTTCTTCACGCAAATACTCTCTTTCAACATTTCCACAAACATTTGTATAAAACAAAAGTGGGTCAACGATCTTGTAAGAATAAACACCTGAGCATCGAACAGAAACGTCAAGGTCTAAACCAATCTTAGAATCTACCACACGAAATGGAATTGGGTTTGGTGTACCGAATTTATTATCAATTAATTCTTTTGTATTAAAATAATACACACGCTGATCTTTGCCAGTATCGCCACCATAAGTGAAACGTTTCCCAATTTGTTTGAAAGTATCCTTGATAGAATCTCCAAGATTTCCTGTAAAAATACTTGGTTCACTGGAGGCATCATAAGTGAACTCACCTGGTTCGGCACAAACCTCTACAACCTTACCTTGCTCAACAATCATCATACACTGACCATCAGCTACCGCAATACCTGAACCATTGGAAATAATATTGTCACCGCCCTTAGTATTGGAGGATCGACCAGAGACCCGCTTTTGCCCCTTGACAACCATGACAGATTTGTCCATAGACTCACAATAGAAAAATTCTTTCCATTGATCGGCTAATACACCACCTACAGCTCCTAGACCTGCTTTGATAAGTCCCATATTGTACCTCTTTTCTTTTTATCAGTGAGCCATTAATAACTCACTTGCCTACCGCCTTTCTATTTTAAATAATCCTTCCCACCTCCCATTCATTGTGATTACTGGTATGAGCGATTCTATGCATAGCTACTATTAAAAATATTGTTGACAACTAATCAATTATAACTCAAAAAAGCCCACTTAGACCCGACTGCAAGTAGCAAAACATGCGAAGGGAGTCTAAATGAGCCACTTACAGTATAATTCTAGCTGTCATCAGCTACAACTCTCAGTAAGCTAACAAGGAGAGTGTAGGAAGCGAAAGAACGACGTTAAATGGATAATTCTAATATTTATATGATGATGGTGAGGTTCTATCAGCTTGTTTTCAATAGACAAACTACTCGTAAAACCTCTTAAACAGTATCTTGGACTTTTAAGCACTCAAATGCCACTTAGTCTTTATATATTATGAGTTACATTAAGCGAATGGTAATCTGTATAAATCAGGGTCTCCTAATGATAAATCCCACTAATAAACCGCCTTACTTCAAACTCACTTTAAAATGTAATCGTTACCAATTTCTATCTTTATTTTACCTTTTTTTCTAGGATTTTGCATGTTTTATACTGAATTTTTAAAATTTTTAGACAATCATTTTCATTATGTCTAATTAATTCTCGGAAATCACTATATATAAAAACATGTGAAAGGATAGCCGCTTAGGGTCTACTCAGCTTAATAATATTCACCCTGACGATAGTCCCATGAGTTAAAGGTATCTGACAGGTGCATCATGATTTTATCAATGTCAAGTCCTTTACGGATCACAACTGGAGCTGGTGAGATTGAACGGGCTCCTCCTTGTTCTGGGATGAGTTTGCCGTCCTTATCAACCATAGAAACCATCACACCTTGCTCGTAGCGTGTTTCAATCGTTTTATCAGGTTGGATGGATGCCACGTAGTCGTCTGCCTCTATGACAAGATCCACTGCCCCTTCGATACGTTCTCCAATCCCTTCCACCTTACCACGGTTACCTTTTCCAGATGGGTTAGCTGATGAGGCATAGACCATCTTGCCTTCTTCCCAAAGTTTAGCAGCTAATTGTTCACCAGCTTTCCCGAATTTGATAACAAAACAGCTAGTACCACGAACGTCAGTCATAAGCTCTTCACGGCCATCACCGTATACTTTCAATTTCTCAAAGGCTTCTGGTTTCCATGGAAGGATACAACCGAGGAGAATATCTTCATCCCAATGTTTTTGGTAGAAGGCTTCAATTTCTGGATTGAGTTGTGCTAGAGCGCGAAGCTCATCCATGCTACCACAGAGGACAACTCCTGGTTTGTTACGGTTACGCTCTTTGGCTTCAAACTTGCGTTCAAGTCCTGCCTTATCGCTAGTCATGATGATATAGCCGACTTTTGTAGGGCAAACGATACATCCGCCCTCACCTTTTAAAATGTCATAGCCTTCTTGTGAAAGTGTTCCGTTCCATTGAATGTGTTTTGTCATAGTTCTATTTCCTTTTCTATTTTTTCTAATCCTGCCAGTAGGCTGGGCGTTTTTTTTCATAAGCAGCAATCAAGTCTGCATACTGCAAGGTAATACCGATATCATCCAAACCATTTAAGAGCTTGTGTTTCCATTCACTATCGATTTCGAAAGTGAATTCTCCAACTGGTGAGATGATTTTCTGTTGTTCCAAGTCCACAGTTACTTGGTCAGTCGGTTGTAGTTGGGCTAGTTTCTCTCTCACCTCTCTGGGCTGGACAATAGGTAACATACCATTATTGAGTTCATTATTGTAATGAATATCACCAAAAGACCCTGCAATCACGACTTTAAAACCATAGTCAGCTAATGCCCAAGCTGCGTGTTCCCTCGAAGACCCTGCCCCAAAGTTATCCCCTGAGATGAGAATGCTGGCTTTACGGTATTCTGGTCGGTTAAAGACAAAGTCTGGATCCTCAGTATACTTGTCGTCCAGATAACGCCAAGCGTACATAAGGTACTTACCAAAACCTTTCTTATCAATTAACTTGAGAAACTGCTTGGGAAGGATTTGGTCAGTATCAATGTTATCATTCATAAGAGGAACGGTCGTTCCCGTATAAACTGTAAATTTCTCCATATCCTCTCCTTACTGGGCTTCTGGCATCTGTCGAACATCTACGAAGCGCCCTGCGATAGCTGCCGCAGCTGCCATGGCTGGACTGCAGAGATGGGTCTTAGCGCCAAAACCTTGTCTGTCCTCAAAGTTACGGTTGCTAGTTGAAGCGCAGTGGACACCATCTGGAACCTTGTCAGGATTCATCCCTAGACACATAGAACAACCTGGATCTCTCCACTCAAAGCCAGCTTCTAAGAAAACTTTGTCCAAGCCCAACTTCTCAGCAGCTCGTTTAACAGGACGAGAGCCTGGTACTACGATTGCTGTTAAGTTGGGAGCAATCTTCTTCCCTTTGACAAATCGCGCAGCCAGTTGCAAGTCACTGAGACGAGCATTGGTACAAGACCCGATAAAAATATAACCTAGTTCAATATCCGCTGGCTTTTGACCAGGCTCCAAGTTCATGTAATGATAGGCTCGCTCATCATTCATATCCTTAATTTCTGGGAAGCTACTGTCAAAGTCAACTCCCATAGCAGGATTAGTACCCCAAGTCACCATAGGAGCCAAGTCTGAGACATCCATCTGAATAACCTTATCATAGACAGCATCATCATCACTGACAAGCGTTTTCCAATCCGCTACAGCCTTCTCGAAATCCTCTGGAACACATTCTCGTCCTTTGAGATAATCATAGGTAGTCTGGTCTGGATTCATGATCCCCATCTTAGAACCAAACTCGATGGACATATTGCAGATAGTCATTCTCTCTTCCATGGTCAAAGCATCAATCGCTTGCCCACGATATTCCACCACATAGCCTACACCACAAGCAACTCCATACTTGGCAATCAAGGCGAGAATGTAATCCTTGGAATAAACTCCTTTTTGAGGAACACCTGTGAATTCTACCAACATTTTCTTGGGTTTAACTTGCCAGAGTGTCTGAGTAGCGAAGACATGCTCAACCTCACTAGTCCCAATCCCAAAGGCGATAGCTCCGAAAGCTCCATGGGTTGCTGTATGACTGTCTCCACAGACGATGAATTTTCCTGGTTGGGTCCGTCCTGTTTCTGGACCAACCATGTGAACAATCCCTTGCTTCTCAGAACCATGGGCCGCATGTTCGATCCCAAACTCCTCAACATTTTCAGCTAGCTTATCAATTTGCGCTTTAGAAATCACATCTCGAATATCATAGATATTGACCGTCGGGACATTGTGGTCAAAGGTTCCAAATGTCAGGTCTGGTCGTCTCAATCTGCGCCCTGCGTCTCGCAGTCCTTGAAAAGCCTGAGGACTGGTCACCTCGTGGATATAGTGCTGATCCACATACATGAGTTGGGGTTGCCCCTCTTCTCCTGTGATGACATGACGGTCCCATAATTTATCAAAAATCGATTTTCCTGCCATCCATTACCTCCAAATGAAATATAAGGCTACTAGTGTGGTCACCATCCCAAGAGACCAAACCGTTTTAAAATACCATTTTCTAGTCTTGTGGTGAAAGGCGATTCCTGCTAGCCAAGCACCAAATCCACCACAGATAAGTGCTATAGTCAAGAGAATTTTCTCTGGGATGCGCCAAGCACCTTTCCTTGCCTTTGATTTGTCAATACCATAAATCAAGAAAACCATGACATTCCAAATCAAAAGGACTAGAGTAATTTTTTCATCTAACTTCATAACCTTGCAATAATAGCTTCCGTCATTTCCTTGGTCGAAGCCTGACCTCCTATATCTCTTGTTAAAATGCCCGCTGCCAAACTTGCTTCCACTGCATGTTCGATACGCTCCGCATCCTCAAAACGTCCAAAACTATCTCTCAGCATCATGGCCACTGATAAAATCATGGAAATAGGATTGGCAATTCCTTGACCTGCAATATCAGGTGCTGAACCGTGAATGGGTTCATAGAGACTTGGGCCATTTTCAGAATGACTGGCTGATGGCATAACCCCAAGTGTGCCAGATAGAACGCTTGATTCATCCGAGAGAATATCTCCGAAAAGATTTTCTGTCACGATGACATCAAATTTAGCAGGATTGGTAATCATAAGCATGGCAGCTGAGTCCACCAACTGGTGCTCCAAGGTCACATCTGGGAAATCCTTTGCGACTTCCTCAGCTACTCTCCGCCAGAGTTTTGATGTCGCTAGAACATTTTGCTTATCGATGCTGGTAATGATTTGTCTCCGGTTTCTTGCGATTTCAAAGGCCTTGCGAAGAATTCGCTCCACTTCCTCATAGCTGTAGTCGTTGATATCACGCGCTTTTCGCTCTTCAAGAATATGATCCCCAAAGTAAATACCGCCTGTCAACTCACGCACCACGACAAAGTCTACCCCAGCAATTAGTTCTGGTTTGAGTGGTGACAAATGCTTGAGACTCTCAAAAATCTTGACGGGGCGTATATTAGCATAGAGATTGAGTTCCTTACGGAGAGCCAGTAAGCCTTGTTCCGGTCGAATCGCTGCCCCATCATACTGAGGACTACCAATAGCCGCTAGGAGAATTGCATCTGCTTCCCTACTTGCCTTGAGGGTTTCATCAGGTAAGGGATGTCCTGCTGCATCAATACCTGCACCTCCAAAAGGGCGTCTGTCTACTTCATAGACAAATCCTGTTTTTTCAGCGAGGGCCTCCAGAACTTCCAAACCAGCTTCCATAATTTCTGGACCGATTCCATCACCTGCTAGAGCTACGATTTTTTTTGTCATAGCATTCTCCTTTACACACTAGGCATATCGCGATAGGAAACGCTTCTTCCCATCTCACCAGCATTCTCCTTTTGAACAAAGGTATTGGCATTGATGTAGGCAATAGCTGAAGCCTTCAGTACATCGAAATCAATCCCTGCTGCGTTAAAGATGGTCTCTGTATCTCTGTTTTCAACAGTCACCAATACCCGAGCCTGAGCATCGATCCCATCTGTCACCGCATCGATAGTGTAGGACACCAAGCGAACAGATTGATTGAAAAACTTGTCGATGGCGTTGAAGATAGCCTCAACAGAACCTTGTCCTGTCGCATTAAACTCGACTTTCTCACCATCCATATTGGCTAGACTGACGAGTGCTTCAATGTCATTATCTGCATGTGTTTGCAGTTGTAAATCATCAAAGTGGAATCCTTCTGGGTTTTCAACCATGGTTCCAGCTACCAGAGCACGAATATCTGCATCTGTGATTTCTTGTTTCTTATCAGCCAGCGCCTTGAACTTAGCAAAGAGTGGTTTGATATCCTCTTCTGTAAAGTCAAGGGCCAATTCTCTCAGTTTCTCAACAAAGGCATGGCGGCCAGATAATTTTCCAAGCGGAAGACTATTACTCTTAACACCAACCAATTCAGGTGTGATGATCTCATAAGTGAGAGGATTTTTAAGGACTCCATCTTGGTGAATACCAGATTCGTGAGAGAAGGCATTTCCACCAACGACGGCCTTGTTTTTAGGAACTGGAATACCTGAGAAGCGAGAAACCATTTCTGACGTATTCATTGTTTCATCCAAAACAATATCACTAGTTGCTTGGAAGAAATCCTCACGAATCTTCAAAGCAACAGCTACTTCTTCAAGAGCAACATTACCTGCGCGTTCACCGATACCATTAATAGTTCCCTGGACACGTCCAGCACCGTGTTTAATTGCTGTCAAAGTATTTGCAGTTGCCATACCGAGATCATCGTGACAGTGGACACCAAAGACAACTTTATGATCTGATTTAATATTTTCAGTCAAGTGATCAAAGATGCGTGCAAACTCTTCTGGAGTCGTGAAGCCAACTGTGTCAGGGATATTTATATAAGAAGCACCTGCATCCACAGCTGTCTGAACAACTTGCAAGAGGAAATCCAACTCTGTTCTGGTTGCATCCTCTGGAGAAAATTCGACGATTTCAAACTTAGAACGAGCATAAGAAACATGTTCACTGATTGCTTCCAAAATCTCTTCCTTGCTCTTATTGAGCTTATACTTGCGGTGAATCGGACTGGTGGCGATAAAGACATGAATCTGTGGATACTTGGCATCCTTTAGCGCCTCATAACAAGCATCAATATCAGATTTTACAGAACGAGCTAATCCTGTCACTGCTGTTTTTTTCATAGCTTTAGCAATTTCTTGAACGGCTATAAATGAATCTGGACTAGCAGCCGGAAAACCAGCTTCAATTACAGAAATTCCCCATTTCTCCAGCTGTCTTGCAATGGAAACTTTTTCCTTGATTGAGAAGTTAACACCAGGTGTTTGTTCCCCATCACGAAGACTTGTATCAAAAAATTCAACTTTACGCATAAGAATTCCCCTTTTCCAAATATGGTTTTAAAAAAAACATCTCGCTCAGAAACCCAAGCGAGATGTTGATTTACTCCCGCTTGGTAAGCCAAACAGGACTAATGCTTTTGCACTAGCCCGAGTACCTCAACAACAAAGCAAATTGATTAAACTTAGCTGTTTTCATGTTTGACTTTCTCCTTCGTTTGATATCTTGTTTAGTATTTTAGCATAGCTAAAAGTACTTGTCAAGAAAAAATCCATTATTTTCTGAAAATTTCTTCAATAAAGAATATTTTGCTAATTGAAAGTATTTGAAAAATCAAGTGAATTTCCTTATTTTTTCACAGTCAAGTTCCAACTTCTTTCGATTAGTTCTAACACCTCTTCATCAAGCAAACTATCATCAAGAGCCAGACTAATCCAGTAGCGTTTGTTCATATGAAAAGCTGGATAAATGCCCTTATGTGAAAGCAAGTCCGCTACTTGATCGTGTTTGAGGTTGACAGCTTCCACTAGCCCTTCTCTGTCCTTATCTAGCTTATCCCAAGGTATTCTCATTAAAACAGCATACCACTTTTTACTGCCTTCATGACGTAATACTGCCGTATCAGGCGATTTCTCCCACAGATATTCCAGGTGATTACCATATTTTTCCTGAACCTGATCCATGATACGCTTAGTCTGGGGACAGATAAAATCCTGCACATCAAAACAAGCCTTCCGAATTTGGTAGAGAATCTCCAAACAAGCTTGACGGACACTTCCTACAAAGCTCCCTCTCATGCTTTCCATATGAACTTGAGGATAGAGATCACCAGTCTCCCAATCAAAAACTTGAAAGCTCACATTATCCGTTGTGATGGATACATTCATGACAAAGTCACCATCCAAAATATGGAAACTGTGGGTCCAGACTTCCTCATTTTCTACAAAACCATAGACACGAGCCTTTTCTTGATTAAACTGATAGGATTTAAAAATTTCAAACATAAGTGAAAACTGCTACCCAAAGCTAGCAGTTCCTTTCTATTTTTTAAAAGACAACCTTGGTTCCATGCAATTGAGTCACACCCAGCTGGTCGATAAAAGTTTGACGGTTGTCCAAGTCAATCCCCCCACCTGGTAGAATTTCTATTTTACCTTTAGCATGTTCTAACATTCTGTGATAGAGAGCAAAACGTTTCTCTAGCGAGTTACCAGACATACCAGCACGAGTCAAGATACGAGTGACACCAGCTTGGCTGAGCCAGTCAATAGCCTCCAATTGCTCTTCATCACTCAATTCATCAAAGGCCATGTGAAAGACAATTTCCATTCCTTTTGATGCGGCAATCAGTTTCTCAAGATTAGTTTTATCCAACTTCTTATCAGCAGTTAATGCCCCAAAAACGACTCCTTGACTTCCAGCCTGAGCGGTCAAACGAATATCCTCTAGCATAATCGCAATTTCCATATCATTATAGACAAAGTCGCCACCACGGGGACGAATCATGGTCATAATGGTGGTATCATAGTTAGCTGCCAGTTCAACCGCTGCCTTTGTTACTCCATAGCTAGGTGTTGTTCCACCAACTGCTAGATTATCACAAAGTTCGATTCGACGAGCTCCAGCCTGCATAGCTTTTTCAAGCAAGGTCACATTTTCAGCACAAAATTCGTAAATCATTTGATTCTCCTTGAAAATTACTTTTAATTTATTATATCATATTATTTAAATATGTTTTCATTTTTATCAAGGAAATATCAAATTTCAAAAACTAATCCTTATCAGGAATTACTTTAAAGAGATAGTAGGTGATAAAGATGGTTAGGGCTCCCAGACCGATTTTTACAGGTAAAAGAGGGGCAAAATAAATAGAAATCCCCATCAAGATATAGATAGATACGATGATTTTTTTCTTGCGTTCTCGCGCGATAGACTTGGTCTCGCGAAAATCAGCTACATAAGTCTGATAGAGCTTGGTGTGATAAAGCCAGTCTTCAAAACGCTTAGAGGATTTTGAAAAGCAAGCGATAGACAGCAAAAGAAAGGGAGTTGTTGGCAAGAGCGGCAGGACAACACCTACAAGAGCTAGAGCCAAAGAAATAAAACCAATACAGAAATAAATAATGCGCATGTCTTCTCCTAATAAAATAATCTTCTACTAGTTTCCCACAAAGTGAGGAAATTTGTCAAGCTTCAAGTAAAAAGAGCCTGAAATTTATTTTCAGGACTCTTCGTGTTATTTAATTTTCTCTTCTTCGTAGTCGCCATTACTACATACAACCTGCTTGCCACCACCACGAACTTTTTTCTCCATAAGGAAGTGACCACATTTTGGACAATCACGTCCAACTGGTTTATCCCAAGAGGTGAATTCACATTCTGGATAGCGATTACAACCATAGAAGATACGATTACGCTTAGTTTTGCGTTCAATGATTTGTCCTTGATGGCAGCTTGGACACTCGACACCAATCTCCTTAACAATCGCTTGCGTGTGACGGCAGTCTGGGAAATTGCTACAAGCATAGAATTTACCAAAACGACCTAGCTTAATCACCATTGGACTACCACAGACCTCACAGTCAAATCCTGCTGGCTCATCCTTGATCTGAATTTTTTCCATTTCAGCTTCAGCCTTGGCTACTTCTTTGGAGAATGGTTTGTAAAATTCGTCAATAACACGTTGCCACTGTTCTTTCCCAACTTCGACATCATCCAGTTTTCCTTCCATCTCAGCTGTGAAGGTCACATTGACGATGTCTGGGAAGTATTCAACGATGAGTTTGTTGACAATTTCTCCCAATTCTGTTGGTTCAAAGCGTTTGGCTGCCAGACGAACGTAGTATCGTTTCTGGATGGTTTCTATAGTCGGAGCGTAGGTTGAAGGACGTCCAACACCATTTTCCTCCAAGGTCTTGATAAGGGTCGCTTCCGAATAGCGAGCTGGCGGTTGGGTGAAATGTTGTTCTGGCTTGCTATTAACTTGCTTAACCACATCTCCAACCTCCATATCTGGCAACATTTTGTTCTTGTCAGAGTCATTATAGATAGCAAGATAACCATCAAACTTAACTTGGCTACCATTTGCTGCGAACTGGACTCCATTTTGAGAGAGCTTGACAGCCATGGTATCAAAGATAGCTCCCGTCATCTGGCTCGCCACAAAACGGTTCCAGATAAGGGTATAGAGCTTGAGCTGATCTTTGTCCAAGTACTTAGCGATGCTTTCTGGTGTATTAAAGACGCTAGATGGACGAATGGCTTCGTGGGCATCTTGAGCACCTGAGGCATTTTTGACCTTGCTACCATGCTTGGAATACTTGCTACCAAAACGCTCGTTAATGTAGCTTGCCGCTTCATTCTGAGCCACAGGACTGATACGAGTAGAGTCTGTACGCATATAGGTAATCAGACCTTGCACGCCTGTACCGATGTTGATCCCTTCATAGAGCTGTTGGGCAATCATCATGGTCTTACGAGTACGGAAATTGATTTTGTTAGCAGCATCCATTTGCATGGTTGAGGTCGTATAAGGTAGTGGCGCATTGCGTTTGCGCTCCTTCTTATCTACCTGATCCACTGTGAAATCTTTGCTCGTTAGATGGGACAAGACTTCCTTGACCTCTTCATTGGTGGTCAATTTCATCTTTTTACCATTCATACCATAGAAAGAAACTTGAAATTGCTTGGTTCCCTTCTTAAAGACACCATCAATTGTCCAGTATTCTTCTGGTTGGAAGGCATTGATCTCATTTTCACGGTCAATGATGAGCTTAAGGGCAACAGACTGCACGCGCCCTGCTGACAAGCCTTTTTTGACCTTTTTCCACAAAATTGGCGAAATCGAATAGCCTACCAAGCGGTCCAAGACACGACGAGCTTGTTGGGCATCGACCAAGTCCATATCAATCTTGCGAGGTTCTTTAAAAGCATTTTTCACCGCGTCCTTGGTGATTTCATTAAAGACCACACGGTTGGCATCATTCTCGTCCAAATCGAGAATGTGTGCCAAATGCCAGGAAATCGCTTCTCCTTCACGGTCCGGGTCACTTGCCAGAAAGACTTTATTGGCCTTTTTGGCTTCTTTTTTCAGATCATTGATGAGAGGACCTTTTCCTCGGATATTGATATATTGCGGTTCATAATTGTTTTCAATGTCAACTGACATACTGGATTTTTTCAAATCTCGGATATGTCCGACACTGGCTAGAACCTTGTAATTGCGTCCTAGATATTTCTCAATCGTTTTCGCCTTGGCAGGCGACTCTACGATGACTAGATTTTTCTTAACTGTTGATTTTTTCTTCTTTGTTGCCGTAGCCACACTATCACACCTTTTCAAAGTAATAAACTTTATAAAGTGTAAACCATTTTTAAAGACCTGTCAAGACTTAACTCCTATAGTATAGAAGAAAAGTTTATCTGAATGAACAATTTCTCCTTAAAATTCAAACTCAGCTAGCACATCCTGACCGCTGGTGATTAGTTTTGCTCCCTCTTGGATTAGATGGTGACAGCCATCTGAATGACCATCAATAATGTTCCCTGGAATGGCAAAAACATCGCGTCCTTCTTCCATGGCACGCTCACAGGTAATGAGACTCCCCGAGCGCATCCTTGCCTCTGCTACAATAACTCCACGACACAGTCCTGCTATAATACGATTACGAGCTGGAAAGTGAAATTTCAAAGGTTCTTCACCTGGACCGTACTCGCTGAGAATCAAGTGATGATTGCCTATGTACTCCTGCAAGCGTTTATTAGCACGTGGATAAAACACATCCAATCCAGTTCCAATGACAGCAATCGTTCGTCCTCCATTCTGGAGCGCAGCCATATGGGCAGCGGTATCGATTCCTTTGGCTAGGCCACTAACCACGATTAACTCGTTTTCCAATCCTTGGATAATTTTCTGAACCGACTTAGCACCTTGGCTCGAACAAGAACGACTCCCTACAAGAGCAACCTTTGGAAATTTCAACAAGTCCAGATTCCCTTTATAAAACAAGAGAGCTGGAGGGTCATAAATCTCACTCAAATCCCAAGGATAACAGTCGTCTAGAATCGAGAAGGATGGGAATTTTTGAAACTCCTTCTCCAACTGTGCATCATCTATCTGGAAATAGCGTTCCATAAAGACAGCAGGATTGCGGCAACCAGAGATTTCAGCAATATCACCTAGCAAGAGCTCCTGATCTACAGTCTCGTCATATTCAAGAACAGTTAAGATCTGTTGATTGGTCAGCCCTGCTTTGCGCAGTTTATAGATCTCATAGTTATCAATTTTCATAAGAAACTCCATTTCTTTTTCTACTCATCTATCTATTCGTAAAAAACATAAAAAGAAGACATGAAAATCTGATTTTTGCATTTATTCAACTTTCGTATTTGATAGCTTGTGTTTACCAAAAATAGAAAAAACTCTTGAAAAATCTTCAAGAGTTTTATTTCTATTCTTCATCCATACTCAAGACGCTGAGGAAGGCTTCTTGTGGAACTTCTACTGATCCGATAGCCTTCATGCGTTTCTTACCAGCTTTTTGTTTTTCAAGAAGTTTGCGTTTACGAGAAACGTCACCACCATAACACTTGGCAAGTACGTTTTTACGAAGCGCCTTGATATCAGTACGAGCCACAATCTTGTGTCCAATAGCTGCCTGAATTGGCACCTCAAACTGTTGGCGAGGAATGATTTTCTTGAGCTTATCAACGATGAGTTTTCCACGTTCGTAGGCAAAGTCCTTGTGGACGATAAAGCTAAGGGCATCAACCTTGTCTCCGTTGAGAAGGATGTCCATTTTGACCAACTTAGATGGACGATACTCTGACAATTCATAGTCAAAGCTTGCATAACCACGTGTCGAAGACTTGAGTTTATCAAAAAAGTCAAAGACAATTTCGGCAAGTGGGATTTGATAGATAACATTGACACGATTGTCATCAATATAGTCCATGGTTACAAAGTCCCCACGTTTGCGCTGAGCTAGTTCCATCACTGCTCCGACAAACTCCTGTGGTACCATGATTTGCGCCTTGACATAAGGTTCTTCAATGGTCGCAATCTTAGTTGGGTCTGGGAATTCTGATGGATTTGACACATCCATAGACTCACCGTCAGTTTGGTTAACCTTGTAGATAACAGACGGAGCTGTCATGATGAGGTCAATGTTGAACTCACGCTCTAAACGTTCTTGGATAACATCCATATGGAGAAGTCCAAGGAAACCACAACGAAAACCAAATCCAAGTGCCTGAGATGTTTCTGGTTCAAATTGAAGACTGGCATCGTTTAGTTGCAATTTTTCAAGGGCTTCACGAAGATCATTGTACTTGTTTGATTCGATTGGATAAAGACCCGCAAAGACCATAGGGTTCATTTGCTTGTAGCCATCAAGCGGTTCTGCTGCAGGATTGCTTGCTAGGGTCACTGTATCTCCGACACGCGTGTCTTGAACCGTCTTGATAGAAGCCGCAATATAACCAACATCACCTGTGGCTAAGAAATCACGCCCTACTGCTTTCGGAGTGAAAATTCCGACCTCAGTCACATCAAAGGTCTTGCCATTGCTCATGAGCTGAATCTTATCACCAGGTTTGACTACCCCATCCATGACACGAACTTGGAGGATAACCCCACGGTAAGCATCGTAGACAGAGTCGAAAATCAAGGCCTTGAGGGGCGCCGTCACATCACCAGTTGGTGCTGGTACTTTTTCCACGATTTGCTCAAGAATCTCTTCGATACCAATACCAGCTTTGGCAGAAGCTAAGACTGCTTCACTGGCATCCAGTCCAATGACATCCTCAATCTCTGTGCGTACGCGCTCAGGATCGGCTGCTGGTAGGTCAATCTTGTTAATGACTGGAAGGATTTCCAAATCATTGTCCAAGGCTAGATAAACATTGGCAAGGGTTTGAGCCTCAATCCCTTGGGCTGCATCAACCACCAAGATAGCTCCCTCACAGGCAGCTAGAGAACGCGACACTTCATAGGTAAAGTCCACGTGCCCAGGCGTGTCAATCAAGTGGAAAATATAGGTCTCACCATCTTTAGCAGTGTAATTGAGCTCGATGGCATTAAGTTTGATGGTAATCCCACGTTCCCGTTCTAGGTCCATACTATCCAGAAGCTGGGCTTGCATTTCACGACTAGAAACCGTCTCCGTCTTTTCCAAAATGCGGTCCGCCAGCGTTGACTTTCCGTGGTCAATGTGGGCGATAATAGAGAAGTTCCGGATCTTCTCCTGTCGTTTTTTCAATTCTTCTAAATTCATGATTCTCTTCCTTTCAGGGTATCTATATATTATAAATTGTTTTTAACATTTTGACAAGACCATACCCTGCTAGGAGTACTAATCTTCGGCGATAAAGCCGTCATTTTCAATAAAATAGTGCTCGGTCATGCCTTGGTCAGTAAAGACAATACCATGAAGGACACCGCCATAGACAGCTCCTCCATCCATGCCAATCTTGCCATCTTCTGTAATCCAAAGCTCAGCAGTACCTCGGCCTTGCTTCAGCAAACCATAAACCGGTGTATGCCCAAAGACAATAGTTTTTCCAGTATGATTGGTCGCTTCGTGGAACGGTTTTCTGAGCCAGACTTTCTTGTAATCAGTGGTTTCATGCCAATCATCCAAGGTCAAATCAATACCGGCATGGACAAAGATATACTTGTCTGTCTCAACGACAAAAGGCATCTGACGAATAAATTCGACTAAATCTGCTGCTTCCGCCTCAACACGTTTAGCGTCTTCAACTGCATCCACAGGTGCATCCAAGGGACGACCTAGGATCGAGTTAATGGTTGTATCACCACCATTTCGACGATAGTGGTCATAGCTTTCTTCGGGATTGTCCAACCAAGTCAAAAACATATACTCGTGGTTTCCTGATAGACAGATAGCTCCATGATTGTCCACCAAGTCCTTGACCATTTTTAGAACACGGCGACTATCTTCACCTCGGTCAATCAAATCCCCTAGAAAAAGCAACTGGGTGTGGCCATCCCATGTTTTGAGAAGGTCTTCCAACATACCTGCTTTTCCATGGACATCTCCAATTACATAATAGTCTGTCATTTATTTCTCCCTCTTTTGCAATAATTCTCTGGCTTGGGTAAGGGCTGCTTCTGTTACATTCTCTCCTGCTAACATCTTAGCAACTTCCTCTACTCGCTCTTCTAAAGTCAAGAGACGAACTGTCGAAACAGTTGAATGTTCGTCACTAATCTTTTCAATAAAGAATTGGTAATCCGCAATCGCAATCACTTGTGGTAGATGAGAAATAGCTAAAACCTGACCATGTTGGCCAATCTTATGAATCTTCTGCGCAATAGCTTGGGCAACACGACCTGAAACTCCCGTATCCACCTCATCAAAGACAATACTAGTCTTGCCTTCCTTACGAGAAAAGGCAGACTTAATAGCTAGCATGAGACGAGACAATTCCCCGCCAGATGCAACCTTGACCAAGGGTTTAAAGTCTTCACCAGGGTTGGTCGAAATGTAAAACTCGACCATTTCATTTCCCTCACGACTGAATTTGCCCTTACTAAAGCGAACTTGAAATTGTGCCTTTTCCATATAGAGATCTTTCAATTCTTGCTTAATCTCAGCTTCGAGCTGCTGGGCCAAGTCATGACGAGCAGATGCAAGCTGACCAGCCAACGAAACAAGATCGACTTCCAATTTCTTAAGCTCTGCTTCCATGTCTTCGGAAGAAAGGTTATTTCCAGTCAAGAGATTGTACTCATCCGTAATCTTAGCAAAGTAAAGTAAGACCTCATCCACAGTCCCCCCATACTTACGTGTGATCGTGTTGAGCAAATCTAAGCGATTTTCAACCTGCATCAGGCGATTGCCATCAAAATCTAGATCTTCAATGATATCTTCCAAACGCTTGGTAATATCTTCTAAAACATAGTAGGTCTCTGATAGAGAACTTGAAATTTCACGGTATTCAGGGTCGTATTCTTCGACACTTTCCATGTCATTCATGGCGGAACGGACATTTGCTAGACTGGAGAACTCCTCATTGTCCAACATAGTGTAGGCATTTGTCAAGGTATCTGCTATATTTTTGTGGTTGAGGAGTTTATCTCGTTCTTGGTTGAGACTAATATCCTCCCCAGCTTGCAAGTTTACCGCCTCAATCTCTGCCATTTGAAATTCCAACATCTCAATGCGAGACTTGTGTTCCTGCTGATTTTTCTTGACTTCAAGAACTTGTTTCCGCATTTTGCGGTAGGTGTTAAAGCTTGTCTGATAGGCTTGTTTAAGCTCCAAAAATGCTGTATCACCAAATTCATCCAACATTTGGATATGAAGTTGAGGACGCATTAACTCTTCTTGGTCATGCTGACCATGAATATCGACAAGATGCTGGCCGATTGCACGCAAGACAGAAAGATTGACCATCTGTCCATTGACGCGACTTACACTTCGTCCATTTTGAAGAATTTCACGACGGATGATAATCTCATCCCCCAATTCCAAGCCTTGCTCCTCAAAGAGTTCCTGTAAAACATGGCTGTTTTCAACCGAGAAAAGTCCCTCGATTTCAGCCTTGGGAGCACCATGACGAATGACATCTGTTGTCGCTCTAGCTCCTAACATCATGTTCATGGCGTCGATGATAATTGATTTACCAGCACCTGTCTCACCAGTTAAGACTGTCATGCCTTTTTCAAAATTGAGCGAAATCGCCTCTATAATGGCAAAGTTTTTTATCGAAATTTCAAGTAACATATAAACCTACCAATTTTTTACTTGTTCAAACATTTCCTTGGCATCTTCTTCATTTCTCAAGATAATCAAAATTGAATTGTCGTCTGCCAGGCAGTTGAAAATTCTCTCTGAGAAAGTATTCATCAGCTGACTCTTGACAAAGGCAGTATTCCCAGGAATGACATCCAGATTGATCATATTTCCCATGCGCTCAGAACCTACTATGTTATTCTCAGCCAACTGCAAACTTCTTACAATTGTTTTTGGCAATTCATAGATGTATTTATTGTTCTTCAAGGGAATTTTTACGATGCCCAGTTCCTTAATATCTCGTGATACCGTCGCTTGAGTAGCAGAAATACCTGCTTCCTTTAAGTGCTCAACGATTTCTTCCTGTGTTCCGATTTGGTAATCTGTTACAAATCTTCTAATTTTTTCAAGTCTTTCTTTTTTATTCATCTTTAAATTCTCTATGTGCTCTCTCTACAACTTTTTCTATTTCAGGGGCAACTTGGTTACTTGCTCCATCTTCCTTTTTCAAATATACCAGAAATTCGATGTTTCCATGTCCTCCTTGGATGGGTGAATAGTCTAATCCAAGTACAGAAAAGCCTTGCTCGACTGCCATAGCAGTAACAGATTCAAGGACATGTTGATGAACCTTAGCATCGCGGATGATTCCATTTTTTCCAATCTGCTCACGACCTGCTTCAAACTGTGGCTTAACCAAAGCCACCACCTGACCTTGTCCAGCCAAGACACGGTGCAAGGCAGGCAAAATCAGACTGAGGGAAATGAAACTCACATCAATACTGGCAAAGCTTGGTTCCTGCTCAAAATCAGTCTTTTCAGCATAACGGAAATTAAACTGCTCCATGCTGACAACACGCGGGTCTTGGCGCAATTTCCAGGCTAACTGATTGGTACCAACATCCACTGCATAGACAAGCTCAGCACCATTCTGCAACATCACATCGGTAAATCCTCCAGTAGAGGCTCCAATATCAATCGTTGTTGCCCCTTCCACCGACAAATCAAAGACCTGCAAGGCCTTCTCCAGTTTCAATCCACCGCGGCTAACATATTTGAGTTTCTCCCCCTTGAGTTTTAGCTCAGTATCATCTGGGATTTTCTCTCCTGGTTTGTCAAAACGCTCCCCATTAAGGACAGCTACGACTAGGCCAGCCATAACACCTCGCTTGGCTTGTTCTCGTGTCTCAAACAAACCCTGTTTATAAGCTAGTACATCCACTCTTTCCTTAGCCATTGATTCTCAAACTTTCTACTACTTTCACAATCGGCTCTGTTTCAAAGCTGACTTGCTGGGAAATTTCTTCTAATTTAGCCGTGGCTTGATCCAGAGTTTGGTTACAAAAGGAAATGGCCTCCTCCAAGCCCAACAAGGCTGGATAGGTTGACTTTTCTGCCTGCAAATCCTTTTGTGGGGTCTTGCCGATTTCCTCAAAACTAGCGGTCACATCCAACACATCATCCCTGACTTGAAAGGCAAGTCCGATCAATTCACCCACAGTTTTCAGTTTTGCTTGTAACTCTGGTGCTAATTCTGCTATGATAGCTGCTGCTTGGAATGGATAGGCTAGTAGTTTTCCAGTCTTGTTAGCATGAATGGTCTGAAGTTCTTCCAAAGACAAGTGCTGGTGTTCACCTTCCATGTCCAGAATCTGCCCTGCCACCATGCCCAGACTACCTGACGCAAGGGATAGGTTGGCAATCAAGTCCACCTTTACCTGACTTGGCAAATCTGCCTGCGCTATCAAGGCGTAAGGATCTAGGAACAAAGCATCTCCAGCCAAAATTGCCATTGCTTCACCGAATTTCTTGTGGTTGGTCAAGCGCCCCCGACGGTAATCATCATCATCCATAGCTGGAAGGTCATCGTGAATCAAGCTCCCTGTATGAATCATTTCCAAGGCCGCAGCCACTTGGGCGTGCGCTGGTTGGATAACCACTTGCAGGGATTCCAGAACTTCTAACAAGAGAAAAGGGCGAATACGCTTGCCGCCAGCATGAATGGAATAGAGAACAGCCTCTCTTAAACTAGAAGCAAACTGCTGGTCTCCATAAAAGTCTTCCAAAGCCGACTCTACAAGAGCTAATTTTTCTTGCTTCTTCATTCAAAATCACTTTCTGTTCCGTCTTCTTGCATGACCTTGACCAAGGTCTTTTCAGCCTTGTCCAACGTCGCTTGGAGTTCTTTTGACAAGACCATGCCCTTTTGAAAGGCCGCAATCGCATCTTCCAGAGCAATTTCACCATTTTCCAAACTTTGGACAATGGTTTCCAGTTCTGCTAGATTTTCCTCAAATTTCTTTTGTTTTGACATCTTTAACCTCTAATTCTACTTGACCATCCCGCATCAAAAGCGTCACTTGGTCTTTTTTCTTCAAACTCTCAACCGAATCCACAACGGACTCTTCTTTTTTGACAATAGCATAGCCACGCGCCACGATTCGGTTCGTATCCAACATCAGCAGGGCTTCCGAAAGTCGCTTGACCTCAGCAACCTTAGCATCATAAACCAGCGCCATTTGGCTACGTAAGAGCTTGTCCAACTGGCCTAGACGGTCTTGATAGCGTTGGATTTTGGTAACGGGTGATAATTGTACCAGTTGGTGCGTCCTTGCTTGGACAACTTGTTTGCTATCGGAAATCCGCGTTCGCAAACTTTGTTTTAATCGCAGTTGCAGCTGATCCAACCGTTGTAAATAGCCATCATACAAGCGCTCTGGTTGTCTAAAGATAACAGACTGACTGCATTTTTTCAAAGCTTCTTGTTTCTTAGATAGGACATTTTGGACTGCCGTTGCCATCCGTTTTTCTTGATTTTGCAAATGGGTCAAGAGATCCAACTTAGTTACAGGTGTTGCCAATTCTGCTGCAGCTGTTGGTGTCGCAGCCCTGCGATCCGCCACAAAGTCTGCCAAGGTCACATCCGTCTCATGCCCCACACTAGAAATGACTGGCAAACGAGATTCAAAAATAGCACGTACCACAATCTCTTCGTTAAAGGCCCAGAGATCCTCGATAGAACCCCCACCACGACCAATGATGAGGACATCTAGGTCCTCACGCTGATTGGCACGAGCTATATTCCGTGCTATTTCCTCAGCAGCTCCATCTCCTTGCACCTTGGTCGGATAGAGCAGGATATCGACACCGGGAAAACGTCTGCTAACGGTCGTGATAATATCTCGAATAACGGCACCACTGCGACTGGTTACCACACCAATTCTCTTAGCAAACTGGGGAAGAGGTTGCTTGAAACGTTCTTGAAACAGGCCTTCTTCTGTCAATTTTTTCTTGAGTTGTTCAAACTGAATCGCAAGCGCACCAACCCCATCAGGTTCAGCCTTCTCAATGATGATAGAGTAGCTCCCACTTGGCTCATAAACCTGAACACGCCCAATCACATTGATCTTCATCCCTTCTTCGAGGTCAAAGCCTAATTTCTGATATATCCCTGACCAGATGGTCGCTTGAATGACCGCATGGTCATCTTTTAGGGAGAAATATTGGTGAGTAGGACGTTTACGAAAGTTGGAAACTTGACCAGTTAAATAGACCCGTTCCAAGTAAGGGTCTTTATCGAATTTCATTTTCAGATACTTGGTTAAAGTTGTTACCGATAAATACTTTTCCATCTCCACCTACTATTCATTTTCTTGCTTTTCCATGGGTATTATTATACCAAAAATATGCTTAAAAATCTCCTTTTTCATACCGAAACGAAAGGAAAAATAGAAAAAAGAGGCCAAGCCTCCTCATCTGATTATTTGCTGTTACGAGCTTCTTCCAAAATCTTAGAAATCTTGGTTGTCAAAAGGTCAATAGCCACTGTATTGCTGACTCCCTCAGGAATGACGATATCAGCATAACGCTTGGTTGGTTCGATAAACTGATGGTACATAGGTTTGACCACACCTAAATACTGCTCAATAACGCTATCAAGGCTACGGCCACGCTCTTCCATATCACGCTTAATACGACGAATAATGCGCACATCATCATCCGTATCCACAAAAATCTTGATATCCATCAAATCACGCAGACGCTTGTCCTCCAAGACCAAAATCCCTTCAACGATAAAGACATCTTGAGGTTCTTGACGATAGGTCTTGCTACTCCGTGTATGCTCTGTATAGTCATAAGTCGGAATATCCACTGGACGACCCGCCAATAACTCCTTAATCTGCTCGATCATCAAGTCTGTATCAAAGGCAAAAGGATGGTCATAGTTGGTTTTGACACGCTCTTCAAAGGTCAAATGAGACTGATCCTTGTAGTACGAGTCATGCTCAATCATGGAAATCTTCTCATCAGGAAAATGCGATAAAATGGCTCTTGAAACACTGGTTTTTCCTCCACCAGAACCACCTGTCACTCCGATAATGATTGGTCTATTTTGCATGCTATCCTCCGTTTTTTTATCCGTCGTCTATTCTATCACATTTTTTGTAAAATTTATAGTCTGTTTTCGGATAGATTATGGGTAACAATTCTAATACTTACAATCCAGTTTGACTAGCCAAAAACCTTCCTTGGCTTGTAGAGATTGCCCCGTTTTTCTAGAATTGCTAGCAATTTATCTCCTTCAAAGGCGGCCAATTCTTGTTCTGTTTGGTCAAGCTCGATAAAACGGCCAAAGCGTACTTCTGTAGCCTGTTCTTCGGATAGGAAAACTTTTACAAGGTCCCCTGTTCCAATCTCTAGAGGATAAAGAAAGTCCAGTTGCCCAGTCTCCACTTTTTCAGCGATTTCTTCCAAGGTCAAGGCATCTTCTAGCTGTAAACCGGCTGCACTAGTTCGTGTCAAATGGGACATATGAGCCGCATAACCCAGCTTCTCTCCCAAGTCAACCGATAAGGTACGGATATAAGTTCCCTTGCTACATTTTACACGAAAGGTGAAACGTGCAAGTTCGCCCTCATAAGAAATCGGACTTGTCCGTTCAAATTGATAAATGGTCACCTGACGTTCTGGACGTTCCACTTCCTGACCAGCACGCGCATACTCATAGAGCTTGCGACCATTGACCTTAACTGCCGAAAACATAGGCGGAATCTGGATGATAGGACCTGTCAGACTAGAGATTGCTTCATCGACGAGCTTTTCATCTAGAGGAGCTAAGACAGGCGTCTCTGCAACTACTTCTCCACTGGCATCCTCGGTCGTCGTTGAATAGCCAAGAGTGATTTCCCCTTCATAGACCTTGCCCTCATCCTGCATAAACTCGACCATGCGGGTCGCCTTGCCAACTGCAATAGGCAAAACACCCACAACATCCGGATCCAAGGTCCCACCATGACCAATTTTCTTGGTTCTCAAAATCTTACGCAGTTTAAAAACCGCATCATGCGAGGTCATGCCCGCTTCTTTTTTTAAGTTGATAATACCGTTCATGTGTTGCTTTCTACTCCCCCTTCAGCGCTTCAAATTTCGCTTTCATGGTTGGATTTTTTCGGGTCAATTTTTTGACGGAAACATCTTCCAATTTATTGTTTGCAAGGCGGAGTTGGTTTTCAGATGTGGTTAGGAATTTCTTGACCTCTTCCATCCGCTTGATGGCCTTATCTATTTCATCGATTGCTTTACCAAAATTGGTCGAAGCGGAGTTGTAGTTCTTGGCAAAGGCCAGTTTAAAAGCATCCAAGTCTTCCTCAAAATGGGTAATGTCGATATTTTGCTCACGAACAAGCGCTAACTCCTGCTTGTATTTTAGGGAATTAAGCGCAGCATTACGTAAGAGACCAATCAACTGGATAAAGAACTGGGGACGAACCACATACATCTTTTCATACTCGTGGCTGACGTCAATAATCCCAGTGTTAAAGTAGTCATTATCTGCCTCAAGCATGGTCACTAAAACCGCATACTCACAGTTTTTCTCACGACGGTCCTTGTCTAATTCCTTATAGAAGTCCGCATTCTTGTGCTTCTTCTCAGTTCCATCTGCTTCATTTTTCATTTCAAACATGATGGAAATGATTTCCACTCCATTTTCATCACATTCACGGAAGATAAAGTCGCCTTTAGACCCACGCGCAGAAACCTTGTTATCCTTCTCAAAGTAGGCATTTGGAAAGGCAAAACTGCGGACCTTGTTAAACTCACTTTCTGCATAGTGTTCCAGACTTTCACCAATGGCTTTGGTAGATTGTTGAGCCTTGAAATTCTTGTAAAATTCAACCTGCTCACTGGCCGCCTTGAGCTGAGCTTCGTAATTCTGCTTAACAGAAGCCAAAGACAACTCATTTTCCTTTTCCTGCAAGAGGAGCTGATTTTTAACTTGATCTCGTTCTTTTTCTAGGTCAGAAAGGGTCTTTTGCAGTTGATTTTCATGCTCCAAACGCAAGGTAGCCAGTTGGTTTTCCAAGACCTGTACTTCCTTGTCCTTAGCCAATAAGGCCTGATGGCTTGTCTGTTCAACCTCTTTCTTTGCCAGCTCTTTCTCTGTATCAAAGTTTTGGATTTGACTCTGTAATTGCGCAATTTCTTGGTCTTTTTGAGCCAGTTTAGTCTGTTGCTCATTCATGGCCTTTTGCTCTGCCAAAGCCAGTTCCTGCTTCATGCGATCGTGCAATTCCTTATCAAACTCTGTCGTTCTCACTTGGGACAAAAGTTCAGCATACTGGCTTTCATTTACCGTAAAAACTTCTCCACAGTTGGGACATTTGATTTCGTTCATATATTCCTCTTTCTAGACTTCTTTAACCATTATATCATGCTTAAAGGAAAATCAAAAACAGTGAGTCGAAACCCACTGTTTATCTATCTTTCTTTAAATTTTTTCCAAGGCCAAGCGCAAGTCTTCAATCAAATCCTCTACATTTTCAAGACCGATAGACAAGCGGATTTGGTTTGGTGTGATACCTGCAAATTCTAGGTCCTTTTCAGACAACTGTCCATGAGTTGTTGTGGCTGGATGGACCACGAGGGACTTGGCATCTGCAACGTTTGCTAGGTCAGAGAAGATTTCCAAATTATCAATCACCTTGCGAGCTTCTGTTTCTCCACCTTTGACATGGAAGGTAAAGATTGAACCCACGCCTTTTGGTAGATATTTCTCAGCCAAGGCATGATATGGACTGTCAGCTAGTTTTGGATAATTTACTTTCTCAACCTTAGGATGGTTAACAAGGAAATCAACGATTTTCTCTGTGTTTTGAATATGGCGTTCTACACGAAGCGAAAGCGTTTCGAGTCCTTGAAGTAAGAGGAAAGCATTAAATGGTGACAAGGCTGCACCAGTATCACGAAGCAATTGAACTCGAACAGCGATAATAAAGGCTGCTGCCCCAACATCACGAGTATAGCTCAAGTTGTGGTAGCTAGGATCTTCCTCTACAAATTGTGGGAATTTCCCTGAAGCTTCCCAGTCAAAACGACCACTATCCACGATAACACCACCAATAGTCGTACCATGACCACCGATAAACTTAGTCGCTGAGTGAACAGCAATATCAACACCGTGAGAAAAAACATTGATTAGATATGGTGTTGCAAAAGTATTGTCCGAAACGAGAGGAATTTGGTTTTTATGAGCAATTTCGGCCAATTTTTCCAAGTCAGGAATGTTAATCAAGGGGTTGCCCAAGGTTTCAATCAAGACAAGCTTGGTATTGTCACCGATAGCTGCTTCCACTTCCTCCAAGTTATCCACATCCACAAATGTTGTTGTGATACCATAACGAGGAAGGGTTTCTTTCAAGAGATTGAAGGTTCCACCGTAAATGGTTGAAGCTGCTACTACGTGGTCACCTGCGTGAGCAAGAGCCAAAATAGTGTAGGTTACGGCAGCCATACCTGATGCTGTTGCAAGAGCCCCAACACCACCTTCTAGAGCAGCGATTCTTTCTTCAAAGGCAGCTGTTGTAGGATTGGTAATACGGGTATAGATATTGCCTGGTTTTCTCAAGGCAAAAAGATCCGCCCCTTCCTGCGTGTCATCAAATACAAAGGATGTTGTCTGATAAATCGGCACTGCACGAGACTTGGTAGCTGGATCAACCACCTGCCCAGCATGTAATTGTAGGGTTTCAAATTTAAATTCACGAGTCATTTCACGACCTCCAAATAGCTTCATTACGGATATTGTATCATCTTGAGCCAGTCTTTTCCAATACCGTTTTTCTATATTTTGATATAAGGAACAACTATGACTAGTATTACACCTCAAACAAAAAAGCACGATTGACTCGTGCTCATTTCTTTAATCGACATAAGTATCTTCGTTTTTATTGAGGAAGGCGTATGGTAATCCCATCAAGAGGCCACCTCCAATGAAGTTCCCGATAAAGGTCACACCCCAGTGACGAAGGATATTAGGAATGTCAAAGTTAGCAATAGAATCTGCAGCAACACTGAACTTAACAATCGCAAAAGAAGCAAAGTTCGCAGCAATGTGTTCGTTTGTTAAGAATACAAACATGTAAATTGCTGATAAAACAAGCCAAAGTTTGGCTCCACCGTCTTTCACCAAAACAAATGAAAGAATGGCAATGTTTACAAAGATATTGGCTAAAATACCTTCAAGTAAGACTAACTCATTGGAACGACCTAACTTCATCTCTACAACCCCTGAGATAAAACTATCATGAGTCAGATTTGCATAGGCTGCTGAGTGGGCAAAGCCCCAACCTGCTATCAAAGCTCCGATGAGGTTGAACAAGGTACAATATAGTAAAATCTCAGCTGTTTTTCTCCAAGAGATTTTCTTCAAAAAACTACCCGCAGTTAAGAACATCATGTTTGAAGTTACCAACTCAGCATTCAAGAAAACAATGTAGGCCAATCCCCAAGCAAAAACAAATGGGAAAAGGAAACGTCCGCTACCTGGCGCTATTTTATTAATCAAGTCAGCTCCAACTGCACCCGCAGCCGTACTAAATGTTAGAAAGGCACCTGCAAACATAGAACGAATCGCATATTTGAATTTACTTTGACTATAAAGACTTTCTTTCTTCTTACAAGCAAATTCAATCTTTGAGATAAATTCTGAAGAGACCATAAAAAACTCCTAAAACTTTTATTTGTGAATATTATAACATAAAACACGTATTTTGAAAAGCCTTTCTTGTATCCGTTTTCCATAAAGAAAATCAGGGTATTGGGGAATTCCATAAATCTCTCCTTTATCCATTAACAGAAAAACATTCCAATGTTTCAAATTGTTCGTCCAAAAATTTAAACTCAAACAAGTGCCAATCATCGAAGATTTGCTCACAATAACTAACTGTTCCTTGATTGTAGTCAATGATGGGTTTCCCCAAGATGATTCATTGTCAGCTCCTATTCTATTTTTCCTGATGTAAAAGTCCTATACCTCATCTTCACCTAGTTCTCTAAAATGTGGAATATGGTATCCAAAATAACACTTCCCTGATTTTCCTATGAAGATTCCATGTCCAGCCATATTGGCAATTTCTCCCAGGAATATCATACGATAAATCTTTCAACCTACTGACCAGCTTCCTCTCACATTGAAAAAATACCATTAAAGCTGAATGATCATCTTATATTATCAAATTTTATAGCTTTCGATTTCTTCTCTACTCATACCTACAAGTTCTGTCGTCCACAATCCTACAATGTCTGACAAGACTGAATCACAGGCATATTCTTCTTCACTATCTGTATACTTACAGAAAAAGACGGGCTCCCTTGTCGCCGATTGATAAAATGTCATGGCTACTTCTTCTAGTTTTTCAGGGTTGAAATCAAGTGATAGTTTTTGCGCCATATTTCCTCGCACTTGATCCCAATTCTCTTGCTTAGCCTGATAGCTTTCTCGTATTTTAGACACATAACCTTTACAAAATGTTTTCAATAAGTCTGTGTTCTGATAAAGATACCGACAGCTAAAATCCGAAATACAACCTGCATGAAGTAGGAATGTCAGTAAGTCATCCAGACTTTCTGCTACCCTCCCCACTTGGCCTTCACTTCCGATAAAGCCTATGCTGTTATCTTCAAGAAAAACATATTCTCCTCCACTGCCATCCTGAGCAAATGACCTACAGGCAAGAGAGTATTCCTCATTGTTCCCTGAAAACTGGACTTCACTTACATTGTCATAAAAATAAATATCACACTCGGTCATCAGTAAGGCCCTTAACTGTTCATTTTGTCTGACTTCTTGTAGCTTATCCATGATCATTCCTTTCTTAAGCTAAACACTTATCCATCTATTACAATTCTAATATGGTAGTTTTTAGTTTCATTCTTTAGATTCTTCACAAGGAGATCATTCTGTTTTGATTTGCCACAGAAAAATGATAGAGTCTTTCTGTTTTTCTGTTCAATAAACACATGATACCTTGCCCCATTCAATTTGACACTTCGAATATATTTGACTTCAATCCTTTTGATGTTATTCAGCGGAATGATTCGCTTCACAAATACGAAAGCATTGTGAATATAAAGTCTCCCATTGGCAATGTGAAATGGGGCAAAAAAATTACCACCACTACGACGGACAATTATAAAACGTCGCCAAAAGATTAGTAAAAGAATAGAGGTTAATAAGTAAAAGGCAAAACTAAAGACAGGACTTTCCCACATCATTTTCATTCCAATCCAAAAATATTCGAACATGTATTATTCTCCTTTGAATGATGACTCTATTTGAGAAAAAACCAGTGAGATTGCTTCTTCACTGGCTCTTCTTAAGCGTTAATAACGTTGTTTATACGGTTGATTAAAGGCCTTCAAAATATCCTCAGAAGTCTCTGAATAAGCTTTTGATTCTTTAAAAATCCCCTTAACAATTATACGCTCAGTCGCATTATAATCAACACAGGTAACCAAAGTAATCTCCTTTACGCCATCACGATCTTCGATTTCATCTACGCGATCAGGCGTCACGTGCTTCACCTCACGAATCTCATAGGTGTATACTTTATCTTTATCAGTCAGATAAATTTTCATCCCCGCTTTGGCATTGACCAAAGGCGAAAAGAGCATCTGACTTGCATTTTCAGCAGTAAAGATATGGTGACTAGCTAGAGAATAGTTGCCCTCCCCCATTTTCTGATTTGCTTTCATGGTCCCTGCCCCGTAGAACAAGTTTACATTATCCAAACCTTTAAAAATAGGCAGGTTGATCTCTACTTCAGGAATGGCAATCCCTCCGATAACTGGAAGTTGTTGAGCATCCCACTGGGCAGCTAACACCGCTTCTGATGAGATGGATTTGACAGAATCAAAATCAAAATTTCCCTCTGTTTCTTTATTCTCTTCAATCTTTTCCTTAGTCACCTGACTGACTTGGTATTTATTGGTATTCCAAACCATAAAGAGATCTCGAATCTTTGAATTAAAAATCAAGGCAAGGGATAGAAGAATTAAAAATCCAGCTAAAATATTGAGAAATAGATTCCTACGCTTATTCTTCTTACTTTTTATTTTTTTATGAGACATTATGCTTTACCTTCTGTTTCAATTTCAGTCCCAACCTCTTCTTTTTCTGCTGCAGCAACTGTTGTAAAGGTCACAATCTTGGCATCTTGGTCTAGACGCATCACCTTAACTCCCATAGTTGAACGTCCTGTTTGTGAAATATTGGCAACGTTTGTTCGGATCATGACACCTGTATCCGTGATAATCATCAGGTCTTCATCACCTTTAACAGTGAGGAGGCCTGCAAGAGGACCATTCTTTTCAGCAACATTGGCTGTCTTCATCCCTTTACCACCACGGCCTTTAGTTGGATATTCAGTAGCAAGGGTACGTTTACCATAACCTTTTTCAGTGATGATAAGAACTTCATCCTGATCAGTAATCACACTAGCGCCAACTACTGTATCTCCTTCTCGAAGATTGACCCCTCGAACACCTGTCGCGATACGGCTCATGCCACGAACAGCTGATTGATTAAAGCGAACAGCATAACCAAACTTGGTACCAATGATGATATCTGTATCTTCTTCTGTCAGCAAGACATTGATCAACTCATCCTCATCCTTGAGATTCAAGGCCTTAAGTCCATTCTGACGAATGTTAGCAAATTCCTTGACGCTGGTTCTCTTCACGACACCGTGACGAGTTGTGAAGAAGAGATAGGCGTCATCACTACGTTCAGACTCAACGTTGATGATGGTCTGAATGCTTTCGCCTTCGTCTAACTTCAAAAGATTGACAACTGGCAAGCCCTTAGCTGTACGACCATATTCTGGGATTTCATAACCCTTAAGGCGATAGACGCGTCCTTTATTCGTAAAGAAGAGTAAATGATCATGAGTGCTAGTCGAAACCAACTCACGCACAAAATCATCGTCCTTAACCCCAGTACCTTGGACTCCACGACCACCACGTTTTTGGGCAGTGAACTCACCTTGGTCCAGACGTTTAATGTAGCCCTTGTTAGAAAGGGTAATCAAGACATCCGTCTCCTCAATCAAGTCTTCGTCCTCAAGTGTCAAGACTTCTCCGACCATCAACTCGGTACGACGCTTGTCACCAAATTTGCGTTTGACTTCGTCCAATTCCTCTTTGATGATTTGTGCCACACGCTCAGGTTTGGTAAGAATATCAGCCAAATCTGCAATCAAGGCGATCAATTCATCATACTCTGACTGAATCTTATCACGTTCCAATCCTGTCAAACGACGAAGACGCATATCAAGGATAGCCTGACTTTGACGTTCAGAAAGCTTGAACTTGCTCATCAATTCAGCTTGTGCTTCCGCATCTGTTTCACTGGCACGAATGATACGAATCACTTCGTCGATATGGTCAAGTGCAATTAAAAGACCTTCTAAGATGTGCGCCCGCGCTTCTGCTTTTTCCTTGTCAAAACGTGTACGACGAACAACTACTTCTTTTTGGTGCTCGATATAAGCATCCAAGATTTGACGAAGGGACAAGATCTTCGGTACACCGTTTTGAATCGCCAGCATATTAAAACCGAAGTTGGTTTGCATCTGGGTCATCTTGAAAAGATTGTTGAGGATAACATTTGCAGATGCATCCCGTTTGACCTCGATCACGAAACGAACCCCTTCACGGTTGGATTCATCGCGTACTGCCGTAATTCCCTCAATCCGTTTTTCTTGTACCAAACGAACAATATGCTCATGTACCTTGGTTTTATTAACCATGTAAGGAAATTCCGTTACAACAATACGCTCACGGCCAGTCTTAGTGGTTTCAATCTCTGTACGAGAACGAAGAACAATGGAGCCTTTACCAGTTTCGTAGGCCTTATAAATCCCTGATTTCCCCATAACAAGGGCACCAGTTGGAAAATCTGGACCAGGCAAAACTTCCATCAAGTCCTTAGTAGTCACATCTGGATTATCCATGACCAACTTCACAGCATCAATGGTTTCACCCAGGTTGTGAGGAGGAATGTTGGTAGCCATCCCTACGGCAATCCCAGTTGCCCCATTGACCAAAAGGTTTGGAAAGCGCGCTGGCAAGACCAAGGGTTCACGTTCATTGGCGTCGTAGTTATCTACGAAATCAACCGTATTTTTATTGATATCACGAAGCATTTCAAGAGCAATCTTGCTCATGCGTGCCTCAGTGTAACGCTGCGCGGCAGCACCGTCTCCATCCATGGAACCAAAGTTTCCATGCCCATCAACGAGCATGTAACGGTAGCTCCACCACTGGGCCATACGAACCATAGCTTCATAAATAGACGAGTCTCCGTGCGGGTGGTATTTACCCATAACATCCCCTGTGATACGGGCTGATTTTTTATGAGGTTTGTCTGGAGTAACACCTAATTCATTCATTCCGTAAAGAATACGGCGGTGAACAGGTTTTAAACCGTCTCGAACATCAGGAAGAGCACGCGCTACGATAACACTCATGGCGTAATCGATAAAGCTGGTCTTCATCTCCTTTGTCAGATTGACATTCACTAAATTTCTATCCTGCATTAATAAATGCCTCATTTCACTATTAGTAATTAGATATATTATACCATAAAATGTCCTTTATTTCAGGCATCTGAAACTACTAAAACGTTTACATTGATAACCGAATAGAATATTCGTGACAAAGCTTTTTAAAAGTGATAGAATGAAAGTGTCTGGGGATTCCCCTAAAAAAAATGAAGGAGATGTTTAGATAATGACTTCAACTAAACAACACAAAAAAGTGATCCTTGTTGGTGACGGTGCCGTAGGTTCATCTTACGCTTTCGCACTTGTTAACCAAGGAATTGCACAAGAGCTTGGAATTATCGAAATTCCACAATTACACGAAAAAGCTGTAGGTGATGCGCTTGACCTTAGCCACGCCCTTGCCTTCACTTCACCTAAAAAAATCTACGCTGCTCAATACTCTGACTGTGCAGACGCTGACCTTGTTGTTATCACTGCAGGTGCTCCTCAAAAACCAGGTGAAACTCGTCTTGACCTTGTAGGTAAAAACTTGGCTATCAACAAATCAATCGTAACACAAGTTGTTGAATCAGGTTTCGATGGTATCTTCCTTGTTGCAGCTAACCCAGTTGACGTTTTGACTTACTCAACTTGGAAATTCTCTGGATTCCCTAAAGAACGTGTTATCGGTTCAGGTACTTCACTTGACTCAGCTCGTTTCCGTCAAGCACTTGCTGAAAAATTGGACGTTGATGCTCGTTCTGTTCACGCCTACATCATGGGTGAACACGGAGACTCTGAATTCGCTGTTTGGTCACATGCCAACATCGCTGGTGTAAACCTTGAAGAATTCCTTAAAGACACTCAACACGTTCAAGAAGCTGAATTGATTGAATTGTTCGAAGGTGTTCGTGACGCTGCCTACACAATCATCAACAAAAAAGGAGCTACATACTACGGTATCGCCGTAGCGCTTGCTCGTATCACAAAAGCAATCCTTGATGACGAAAATGCAGTACTTCCACTCTCAGTCTTCCAAGAAGGTCAATACGGTGTTAAAAACGTCTTTATCGGTCAACCAGCTGTTGTTGGTGCACACGGTATCGTTCGTCCAGTAAACATCCCATTGAACGACGCTGAAACTCAAAAAATGCAAGCATCCGCTAAAGAATTGCAAGCAATCATTGATGAAGCGTGGAAAAATCCTGAATTCCAAGCAGCTTCTAAAAACTAATTAAAAGAAGGTTCTCATACATGGGAACCTTTTTCTTTTTGCACAGAACGATAACATCATATTTTTCAAAACAAAAAAGCCTATCGACTAAGCAATGAAGCTTGATACAATAGGCTTTTTCTAAATTCATTATTTAACAGCGTCTTTAAGAGCTTTACCAGCTTTGAATGCTGGAACTTTAGAAGCCGCGATTTTGATTTCTTTACCAGTTTGTGGGTTGCGACCTTTACGTGCAGCACGCTCACGAACTTCAAAGTTACCAAAACCGATCAATTGAACTTTTTCACCAGCTGCAAGGTATTCAGTTACTGCTGCGAATACAGCGTCAACTGCTGCTGCTGAATCTTTCTTAGTCAATTCTGTAGCTTCTGCTACTTTAGCGATCAAATCTTGTTTGTTTGCCATGTTAATAATTCCTCCAAATAATTTCTAATTAACAAATATAATCATATCCTAAAATTGCCCACAGGTCAAGTCAAAAGCGCTATTTCTAACGATTTTTCTCTATTTTTTTAGGAATGATATCGAACTAAGATAGCCCATGCATTTTCGCCTGTATGGGTCTGAATGATGGAGCCCGTTTCCAGTACTGAGATTGGTTTTTCGACATAAGTTTGTAAAATGTTCTTCATCTCACTGGCCCATTCATTGGTACCAGCGTAGGATATTCCAATTTCTGCAACGGATTTATGAGAGAGGGTATCTGCTAATTCATCAAGCCATTTTTTAAATGTCTTAGCACCGCGCCCCTTTACAATAGGCTGGAGTTCATGATCCTTCATCTGCATCACAACTCGGATATTCAAAAGAGAGCTTAGCAAACCGGTCACACGTCCGATACGTCCACCCTTAACTAGGTTTTCTAATGTTGAAACACCGATATAGAGTTCAGTATGATTTTTGACGTCCTCTACATGAGCTAGGATAGTTTCCAAATCTTTTCCTTCTTGGGCAAGTTTAGCAGCTTCAACAACTTGAAACTTCATAGCCTGATCTGTAAAAGAACTATCAATAACCGTCACATCAGCAGTCGATAGACTCGCTCCTTGACGAGCAGCTTCAACAGTTCCAGACAAGGCATGGGACATGTGAATAGCGAGTATCTGACTGCCGTCTTTACCTAGTTCTTCAAAGACCTCAGCAAATACTCCCACTGGAGGCTGACTGGTTTTCGGCAGATTCTTACTTTGTTGCATAAGATGAAGGAATTCTCCTTCTTTCAAATCTGCATCAGAATAAAGGATACCATCAATCATCACTGATAAAGGAACAACTGTAATATTCAATTCTTTCAAGAGTTCTGGCTCAATAGTAACAGAGGAATCAGTTACAATTTTTACTTGTGTCATATCTTCAATCTTTCTATTCTTCTCAATAAGATAGTGATTTATCACCTTTATTATATCAAAAAATTGCAAAAAAATCATAAGAGATCCAATTAAAACGCTTGAAAATTTGGTATAATCTATCTATAGAAAATGCGAGGGAGAATCATGATCCGAAAAGTTCAGCCTATTATCACTATCATACTAGGGGCAGCTATTTATGCCTTTGGTCTTACCTACTTTGTAGTTCCCTATCATCTATTTGAGGGTGGTGCAACAGGTATTACACTAATTACCTTCTACCTCTTTAAAATCCCTGTCTCACTGATGAACCTCTTGATTAATATCCCTTTATTTATCCTAGCATGGAAAATATTTGGTCCCAGAACCCTCTATTCCAGTCTCTTGGGAACTATCTCCCTTTCTGTCTGGCTTGCAGTCTTTGAAAGAATTCCTTTACAGTTTGACTTACAAGGGGATCTCATTATCGTTTCCTTGGTTTCGGGTGTTTTACTGGGAGTCGGTTTAGGAGTTATTTTTAATGCTGGTGGGACTACTGGTGGTTCTGATATCGTTGCCCGTATCCTCAACAAATATACCAATATTTCGATTGGTAAATTACTCTTTGGGATTGACTTTTTTATCCTAATGTTGATTTTAATCATCTTCCAGGACCTTCGTTTGGTCACCTATACTCTCTTGTTTGACTTTATCATCGCTCGTGTTATCGACTTGATTGGGGAAGGGGGCTATGCTGGTAAAGGATTTATGATTATCACTCAGTATCCTGAGCAATTGGCTGATAAAATCAATGAAGAGCTAGGACGTGGCGTGACCTATATCTCTGGTCAGGGCTACTACAGTAAGAAAGATTTGAAAATCATTTATTGTATCATTGGTCGAAATGAAATCGTTAAAATGAAGGATATGATTCACAAAGTCGATCCCCAAGCCTTCATCACTATCACCGAAGCTCATGAAATATTAGGCGAAGGATTCACTTTCAAAAAAGAAAATAGATAAAAAGCTGGGAAATTTTTCCAGCTTTTATTTTTCTTCATAAAGTGTAGAGTGACGATAGCCATAAGTAAAGTAAATCACTAGTCCAACCGCCAAAGCAAGTCCAAAGGCAATCCATGTTTCCTTGGTGTACTGAAGCATAAAGGAAAGACAGATAAGAATGGAAAGGATTGGCAAAAGCGGCACTAAAGGAGTCTTGAACTCTCCTTCTTTAGGCATTCCCTTATCCTTTCTGAGTTTTATAATGCCATAAGCTAGTAAGATGAGATAGGCTAGTGTACAGATATTTAAAAAAGCAGCGATACTGGCTAGCGGAAAGACTCCTGCTGCAATGGCTGAAGCAACTCCTGTTAAGATGGTCGCATTCTTTGGAACCCGGCTAGTTTTACTTAGCTGTTTAAAACTTCGAGGTAAAAGTCCATCACGTGCTAAGCTATATATCATTCGAGATAAAGCATAAGTCATGGAAATACATACAGTTATCAGGGTTAGAATGGCTACAATCGAAACATAATTTGCCGCCCAACCAATCCCAATACTACGCAATGAAAAGGCCACTGCATCATCCACATTGAGTTGGCTATAGTGAACAACCCCAGTCAATACTAAGGTTACCAAAGCATAGAGAATAGTGACGATTGACAGAGAAAGGACAATTCCTCGAGGAACATTCTTTTGCGGACTTTGAATTTCATCAACTGTCATGGAAATCGACTCAAAACCGAGAAAACCGAAGAACATCAAAGAGGCTCCTGCCATAATCCCAGTACTTCCACCATAAATTTGACCAAAGCCAAAGGGAGCAAAATTCGACCAATTTTCAGGTTTGATGTGCCAAATCCCAACTAGGATAAACAAAGCCAGAGCAGAGAATTTTAAGACCACTAGAAGCGAATTAAAGCGCAGGGCTGCCTTGGAATTCAATAAGACTACTCCCGTTACCAGAGCAAGCACCAAAATAGGTAAAAGATCAATATAGGTGCCTTGTTCGGGATTAAAGGTGCCATTTAAGGCTTGAGGCATGGAGATACCATAATTACTGAGTAAGCCCTTGAAGTAAGCTGCCCAGCCAGACGCCACACCTGAAACAGCTGTCATGAATTCCATGATGGTCAACCAGCCAGCAATCCAGGCTGGTAATTCTCCTAAGATCGCATAGAGATAACTATAAGCACCTCCTGTTGCAGGCACACGAGAGGCGAATTCCGCAAAAAAGAGGGCTGATAAAGAAACGCACAGGGCAGAAATCACAATGGAAACCACTAGTGATGGACCAGCTAGTGTAGCCGCTGCTGTTCCTGTAATGGTGAAAATCCCCGTCCCTACCATGGCACCGATTCCTAATAGAATCAAATCCCATAATTTCAAATGGCGACGCATTTCCGTTCGTCCCAGACTAACATCCTTGGTTCTAAAAATATTCATACTTCATCTCCACTAAATGTAATTGTTTTATTTTACCACATAAAAGTATTTTTGTGAATATTTATTAGGTCTTTTTTTTGAAAAAAATTCTGAACAGGAAGACTTCCTGTTCAGATTCTGCATATTTTTACCCAACTGATCCTTCCATTTCATAGCTAATCAAGCGGTTCAGCTCAACTGCATATTCCATTGGAAGTTCTTTTGTGAAGGGTTCTACAAATCCCATGACAATCATCTCAGTTGCCTCAGATTCTGACAATCCACGGCTCATGAGGTAATAGAGTTGTTCTTCAGAAATCTTAGAAACCTTGGCTTCGTGTTCCAAAGCTACTTGCGAGTTATGGATTTCATTAAATGGAATGGTATCAGATGCTGACAAGTCATCCATGATAATGGTATCACACTCAATGTGAGAGACAGATTTCTTAGAATTTTTATTAAAGGTTACTTGTCCACGATAGTCAACCTTTCCTCCGCCTTTAGCGATGGATTTTGACACGATAGACGAGCTGGTATGTGGAGCATTGTGGATCATCTTAGCACCAGTGTCTTGGTGTTGCCCAGCATTGGCAAAGGCAATCGAAAGCATGGTACCACGCGCTCCTTCTCCATCAAGATAAACAGATGGGTATTTCATGGTCGTTTTAGCACCCAAGTTTCCATCAATCCACTCAACAGTCGCATCTTTCAAGGCCTTGGCACGTTTCGTTACCAAGTTATAGACGTTATCAGACCAGTTTTGGATGGTTGTATAGCGCATGTAAGCTCCATCCAAAGCAAAGATTTCTACAATGGCTGCATGCAAACTGTTGCTTGAGTAAGTCGGTGCTGTACATCCTTCTACGTAGTGGACACTCGCGCCTTCATCAACGATAATCAAGGTACGTTCAAACTGACCTGTATTTTCATTGTTGATACGGAAGTAAGTTTGAAGCGGAATGTCTACCTTGACCCCTTTCGGTACGTAGATAAAGGTTCCACCAGACCATACTGCTGAGTTAAGGGCTGCCAACTTGTTATCAGTCGGAGGGACCAACTTAGCGAAGTATTGTTTAAACAAGTCTGGATATTCCTTGAGGGCAGAATCTGTATCTGTAAAGATAATTCCTAACTTCTCAAACTCTTCCTTCATGTTGTGGTATACCACTTCTGACTCGTACTGGGCAGAAGCTCCAGCTAGATAAGCACGTTCAGCTTCTGGAATCCCGATACGTTCAAAGGTTTCTTTGATCTTTTCAGGTACATCATCCCAAGAACGGGCAGGTTTATCAGATGGTTTTTGGTAATAGATCAAGTCATCAAAGTCAATCTCTGACAAGTCTGCTCCCCAGGTTTGCATGGGCATTTTTTTGAAGGTTTCATAAGATTTCAAACGGAATTCCAACATCCACTCAGGCTCACCCTTGGCAGCAGATAATTCACGAATAACACCTTCGTTGAGTCCTTTTCCTGTCGATAGGACAGGCTCTACATCATCATGGAAACCAAATTTATATTCACCAAGATCAATTGGTTTTGGTTCTACTCTTTCTTCAGCCATAATTTCCTTTCTTTCTTCATTTCTACTGATTTATAAGACAAAAGAAACTTGCCTTACTGTTTTTCTTGATTTTCAATTGTTTTCTTAAGGGCATTCCAAGCTAGGGTTGCACACTTGATTCGTTGAGGGAATTTGGCAACACCTGACAAGAAGGCTGCATCTCCAAGTTGGTCTTGGCGATCATCTTTTTGCCCTTGAACCATTTCAGAAAAAATAGTCGCAAGTTCTAGAATTTCTTGCTTGGTCTTACCCAAAACAGCATCTGTCATCATGCTAGCAGAGGCAGTTGAAATCGTGCATCCTGAATTTAGAAAAGCAATATCTTCCAAACGGTCCTCTGCGTCAAACTTTACAGAGAGGTTGATAACATCCCCACAGGTTGGATTATTGAGGCTGATTTGCTCAGCATCTTCCAGCTTCCCTTGGTGATGTGGATTTTTCGAATGGTCCGCTACCACTGCCATATAAAGGCTATCTAGTTTAGAAAGTGCCATTGAAAAACTCCTTTGTCTTTTGTAAGGCATCGACTAGCTTATCGCAATCTGCCTTGGTATTGTAGATATAAAAACTTGCACGAGCTGTAGCTGGAACGTCCAAATACTGGAGCAAGGGTTGAGCGCAATGGTGACCCGCACGAACAGCCACTCCTTCATAATCCAAAGCAGTCGCAAGGTCGTGCGGATGAAGGTCACCTAGGTTAAAGGCAATGACACCCGAACGTTGAGCCAAGTCCTGCGAACCATAAATGGTCAGTCCTTCAATCGCCTGCAATTTTGGAAAGACGTATGCAATCAGTTCTTGTTCATGAGCTTCAATGGCATCCATACCAATCTTTTCCAGATAATCAACTGCTGCAGCAAGTCCGATAGCACCTGCCATATTGGGCGTTCCAGCCTCAAATTTCCAAGGCAATTCCTTCCAGCTAGCAGATTGCTCATAGACGAAATCAATCATCTCGCCGCCAAATTCTACTGGAGACATTTGTTCAAGATACTTTTCTTTACCGTAAAGCACACCGAGACCAGTCGGACCAGCCATCTTGTGACCTGAAAAGGCAAAAAAGTCCACATCCAAGTCCTGGACATCAATCTTCATATGTGGCGTAGACTGAGCACCATCCACCACCATGATAGCTCCAACTTGGTGGGCCAATTGAGTGATTTCCTTGATCGGATTGACCACACCAAGAACATTGGAGGCGTGAGCTAGGGATACAAACTTGACCTTGTCCGTCACTTTAGCTCGCAAGTCATCCATATCCAGAGCTCCATCCTTGAGATAGACATAGACAAGCTCAGCTCCAGTCTTACGGCAAGCCTCCTGCCATGGAATAATATTGGAATGGTGTTCCATGACAGAAATCAAAACTTGATCTCCCTCAGTCAACACTTCCTCAGCGAAGCGTGCCACCCAGTTAAGACTGGTTGTCGTTCCTCTGGTAAAGAGAACTTCCTTTGTTGAACCTGCATTGATAAATTTACCAATGGTTTCACGAGCAGCTTCATAGGAAGCTGTCGCCCGTTCCGCCAAGGTATGAACACCACGGTGAACATTGGCATTGTCCTGCTCATAGTAGCGGTTGATTGTTTCCAGAACTGCTAATGGTTTTTGTGTCGTCGCAGCATTGTCCAGATAGACCAGAGGTTCATCATTAACAATCTGGTCTAAAATTGGAAAATCCTTACGAATCGCTTCTACATCTAACATAGGCTTCCCCTTAGCGTTTTGACAATTTTTCTTCGATAGTTGCAATCATTTCATCACGAACTTCTTTGACTGGAATCTCAACGATTACAGATCCAAGGAAACCACGGACAACCAAACGCTCAGCAGTCGCCTTATCCAAACCACGGCTCATGAGATAGTACATGTCTTCTGGATCCACCTGACCGATAGAAGCCGCGTGACCTGCAGTTACGTCATTTTCATCAATCAAAAGAATCGGGTTGGCATCTGAACGTGCTTGGTCTGAAAGCATGAGAACACGACTTTCTTGTTGCGCATCTGCTCCCTTGGCACCCTTGATAATGTGACCAATACCGTTGAAAGTTAAAGTTGCTTTTTCAAGGATAACCCCATGTTGGAGGATATTTCCGATTGAGTTGCAACCGTAGTTGGTTACACGCGTATCAATCCCTTGTACCTGACGGCCACTTGATAGGGCAACAACCTTAAGGTCAGCATGGCTACCATTGCCAATCAAATCGCTATCAAAGTCCGCCACAACGTTTCCTTCGTTCATGACACCGATAGCCCAGTCAATACTTGCATCGTTGCCTAGTTTACCACGACGGCTAATGTAGGCAGTGACATTTTCACCTAAACGGTCAATAGCAGCAAATTTCACTTGCGCACCAGAACGAGCAATCACTTCTACAGTAATATTGGCAGTTGCTTTGGCACTACCTTCGCCACGTGATTCTAAACGTTCAAGATAACTAATCTTGCTGTTTTTACCAGCGATGATGAGGATATGCTTGTTAAATGGCACATCGCTATCGCTGTCTTGGTAGAAAATACCTTCAATTGGTTCTGTAATCTCAACATTATCAGGAATGTAGAGAACAGCACCACTGTTAAAGTAAGCTGTATGGTAAGCTGCCAACTTGTCGTCATCATACTTAACTGATGACATGAAGAATTCCTCGATTAGCTCTGGAATTTCTTCTAAAGCTGAGTGAAAGTCTGTAAAGACAACACCTTGTTTAGCTAACTCAACTGGAGTTTGTTCAAAAACAGTTTGGGTTCCTACTTGCACCAATTTCAAGTGATTATCTAGAGCCGTGAAGTCAGGAACATTTGCTGAAGGTTCACTTTCTGTGATGGTTCCATCTCCCAGATTCCAACGGTGGAATTTGACACGCTCAATAACTGGTAATTCCAAACTCTCAATCTTATCAAAAGCTTTTTGACGGAGGTCAGCCAACCAGCTTGGTTCAGCGTGCATTTCTGAAAAAAGTTTAATAGTTTCTTTAGTCATTTACTTCTCCTAAAAGATACGAGGGAATTACAATTCTTCCTTGTAGTCATAGCCAAGTTCTTCAGCTAGTTTTGCGTATCCTTCACGTTCCAAACGCGCTGCCAATTCTGGACCACCAGAAAGGACAACACGACCTTCCATCATCACGTGTACCACGTCTGGTGTGATGTAGTTCAAGAGACGTTGGTAGTGAGTGATGATCATGGCACCAAAACCTTCACCACGCATGGCATTGACACCTTTCGATACAACTTTAAGGGCATCAATATCAAGACCTGAGTCAATCTCATCCAAAAGGGCAAATGTTGGTTCCAACATCAAGAGTTGAAGAATCTCATTACGTTTTTTCTCACCACCAGAGAAGCCTTCGTTGAGGTAACGCTCTGCCATCTCTTCTTTCATGTTGAGCAATTCCATTTTTTCGTCTAGTTTAGTGATGAACTCACGAACTGAAATCTTTTCATCGTCTTCTTTACCAGCATTCATGGCTGCACGAAGAAACTCAGCGTTGGTAATTCCTGGAATTTCAGATGGGTATTGCATAGCAAGGAAAAGTCCCATACGCGCACGCTCGTCCACTTCCAACTCAAGAATGTTTACGCCATCAAACAAGACCTCACCTTTGGTGACTTCATAGTTAGGGTTCCCCATGATAGCTGCAGAAAGAGTCGATTTACCAGTACCATTTGGTCCCATAATAGCTGCAATTTCTCCTGTTTTCAGAGTCAGATTGACTCCTTTCAAAATTTCTTTTCCTTCAATCTCAACGTGAAGATCTTTGATCTCTAATACTGACATGATAGTTCCTTTCTTTTTCAAACATTTTGCTCAATACTTTAGGAAATTGCTTACAATCCCTAAAAAATAGGACAAAAGGTCAATAAATATACTCTACTAGTATAACAAAAAAAAGCCTAAAAGGCTTTGATTTTGTCCAGAAGCTAAGGGCTAGTCCTTACGGTTTAGATGCTGGTCAATAGCATCTATGATTTTACCCATTACGTAGCTTAACCTAAAATTTCGAAAAAGTAGAATCGCCCAAAAAGCAGCCATAATGTAGCGACCAGTCATCAAGGATTCATTGAAAAAATAAGTTTCAGCAGCCGTGAATAACGCTATTATGATAAATTGTTGTCTATTCATAAGATTATTGTATCATGAAATCCATTTTTAGTCTTCTTCGACCATGACTTTATCAGCCAGAAATTCAAATCCTTCTGGAATCAGGCTCTCTTCTTCCTGCTCTTGGTCAGCTTGAGAAGACTTGTTTTTAGCTGAAAATGCTGCTCGAACCTCTTTCCATTCCTCTAGGGAAATAGCTAGAATCTCAGGTGAAAATCCAGCTGCTTGGCTGAGAATGTTGCCAAACATGGTATTAAGGTTATCACGTTTCATGGTTTGACCAGCATTGAAATTAGACTCAAAGGCTAAAATAGCATGGTGTTCATTGGCCGCAACTGGTTGAGAACCTACGAGAAGAGCCTTATCAGGTCCAGCTAAACTTTCAATCACTTCTCCCCACGCATTCTGGAGGCGAATCAAGTTTTGTCGTGCCAAATCAGGATTTTCGACAGCTTCTTGCAGGATAGACTGAACTTTGTTGCGATCCACTCGATAGACTGTCTTAGAAGGGGCTGGACGACTAGGAACTGCCGTAGCTGGTTTAGGAGCTGTACCCACATTGGCAAGTTCTTGTTTGAGACGGGCGACTTCCTGTCTTAGTGCAGAAATTTCACTTTCAACAGCTCCTGAAACCGCAGATTCAGGCCTGATTTCCGCTAAACGAATGGTCATCATCTCAGCGTAAATCTTAGGTTGCAAGCTAGCCTTCATATCTGCTAAACTCACTGTCGCTAGACGAATCATTTCAAAGAGACTTTCTTGGGAAAGGGCTAGATTGTCCATAAAAACTGGACTATGATGAGTATTTTCGCCACCTGTCTGAACAACCAATAGATCACGCAAATACTGCAAGAGATCCGTCACAAAACGAGTCATGCTCTTTCCATTTTCAAACAAAAGATTCAAAGAATCGAGAGCTTTTGGGACATCCTGTTGGGACAAGGCGGCCACATAGTCATCTAGAGCTGATAGACTAATAGTGCCTGTAATCTCCTCAGAGATAGCTGTAGTTAAAGCATTCCCTTGCGTCAAACTCAAGGCTTGATCCAGAATAGACAAGGCATCCCGCATCCCACCTTCAGCCCGTCTAGCAATGATCTCCACAGCCTCTGGTTCAGAACTGATATTCTCTTTTGACAAAATATGATAAATATGCTCCTTGATATCTTGTGTCCGAATCGATTTAAACTCAAAACGTTGAACACGCGATAAAATGGTTGCGGGAATCTTATGCAATTCAGTTGTCGCCAAGATAAAGACAACATTCTGAGTTGGTTCTTCTAGGGTCTTCAAAAGCGCATTAAAGGCTCCCGTAGACAACATATGAACCTCGTCGATAATATAGACCTTATAACGAGCCAAGCTAGGTGCATAGGTAGATTTATCGCGAATTTCTCGGATTTCATCAACACCATTATTCGAAGCCGCATCCATTTCGATAACATCTTCTAGGCTACCTTCTGTCACTGCCTGACAGATATAACAGTTATTACATGGTTCTCCATTCACTTGATTTGGGCAGTTCATGGCCTTGGCAAAAATCTTAGCTACGCTGGTTTTCCCAGTTCCACGAGGTCCTGAGAAAAGATAAGCGTGACTAATCTTTTCCTGCTCAACCGCTTGTCTTAGGGTTTTAGCCACAACCTCTTGTCCTACCAGTTGTGAGAAAGTCTGGCTTCTATATTTTCGATAAAGTGCTTGATACATTAGGCTTTCTCCTCAAACATTGTAAAGTCCCATTCTGTCTTCTCAAGCAAAATAGCGACAAATTGTTCCAAGTAATCACGATCAATAGCATTGTAATCATCAATCAGAGAAGAATCCAAGTCTAAGACACCTAACAATCGACCATTCTTGAGCATAGGGACTACGATTTCACTCTTGGCATGACCATCACAAGCAATGTAGTTTGGATAGGTGCTCACATCGCCAACTAAAACAGTCTCCTGAAACTCAGCGGCTTCTCCACACACGCCCTTTCCAAGTGGGATACGAATGCAAGAAACTCCACCCTGAAAAGGACCTAAAACCAACTCACTTCCATCAAACAGATAAAAACCTGAAAATACAGTATTCGGAAAGCGAGATTTTAGGAGGGCACTAGCATTTGAAAGATTGGCAAGAACATTGGTCTCACCTTCTAATAAATAAGAGAGTTCCTCATTTAACAGTTGATATTGTGATTGTTTTTCTGAATCTAACATAGAACTATTATATCAAAAATGAGGAAGAGACAAAAGAAAAATCCCTTGTTTTAAACAAAGGATTTTGCGATTATCAATTTGATTAAAGTTCGATATCACCGAACAAGTCAGCCATTGAGAATCCTGTTTGTGTTTCTGGAAGTTCGAAATCACGTTTTTCTTGACGTTTTGGACGACGTGGACGAGCGGCACGTTTCTCTTCTTTTTGTCCTTCTTCTTGAGCTGGACGTTCTTCAAGAGCTTTGATAGAAAGTGATACACGTTCTGCGTCAGCGTTAACATCAAGGACTTTAACAGTAACTTCTTGACCAACAGTAAGAGCTTCTTTTGGATTTTCGATACGTTTGTGTGAAATTTGTGATACGTGAACAAGTCCATCGATACCTGGCAATACTTCAACAAATGCACCGAAGTCAGTCAAACGTTTAACTGTCCCTTCTACTACATCACCTTTAGCCAATTTTTGCTCAACGCCATCCCATGGTCCAGGTGTTGTTGCTTTAAGTGAAAGTGATACACGTCCTTCTTCTTCGTTAAGATCAAGGATCTTCACTTCGATTTCTTCACCAACAGTTACAACTGATTTAGGTGAAACGTTACGTTCATGTGACAATTCAGTCAAGTGAACCAATCCGTCAACACCACCAAGGTCGATGAAAGCACCGAAGCTTGTGATACGAGCAACTTTACCAGTTACTACATCACCAACAGCCAATTTACCGAATACTTCAGCACGAGCTGCTGCAGTGGCTGCTTCAACAACTTCACGACGTGAAAGGATGAAGCGGTTTTCTTTAGGATCAACCTCTTTGATTTTAGCATCAAATTCTTGACCTACGAAACGCTCAGTGTTACGTACGAAACGAGTGTCCAACATTGAAGCAGGGATAAATCCACGAACACCTTCAAATTCTACTGAAAGTCCACCTTTAACGGCACGAGTTCCTTTAACAGTAACAACTTCTTCTTCGCGTCCTACAAGTTTGTCCCATGCTTTGCGAGCTTCAAGGCGTTTTTTAGATACAAGGTATGTAACTGTATCAGTATCTTTACCAACTACTTGACGAAGCACAAGAACATCCAATACTTCTCCTACTTTAACAAAGTCATTGATATCTGCATCGCGATCATTTGTCAATTCGCGAAGAGTCAAGACACCTTCAACACCAGTCCCAGAGATTGCAACGTTAGCTTGAGTCGCATCAACTGTCAATACTTCAGCACTAACAACATCACCAGGCTCAACTTGGCTAACGCTATTTAGCAAATCTTCAAATTCGTTCATCTAAAAAATCCTCCAACAATCAAGTTTTTCTAAACTTGACATACTTATAATTTTTTTCCTAAGCACCCGCAAGGACATGTCCGTATCGTTCACGTCTTTCAATTATAAAAATAAAATACCCTAAGATATTTTTCTTTTTATCTTGAATTTATTACCTAAGAACTGGGGTAGCTGGATTCGAACCAACGCATGAGGGAGTCAAAGTCCCTTGCCTTACCGCTTGGCTATACCCCAATGATGAAATGGAGAGAGAGGGATTCGAACCCCCGAACCCGAAGGAGCGGATTTACAGTCCGCCGCGTTTAGCCTCTTCGCTATCTCTCCAATATTCAACGAAAACTATTATATCATGAAATTTTCAAAAAAACAAGCATTATTTTGTTAAATTATAGTTTTCAATCAAAATTTCCACAGCTTTTTCAAGTTTTTTATAAAAACTATCGACATTTCCATTCTTTATGATGGCAAATTGGCTATCTAATTCGGCAATTTCACCAATAACCTTTTTCCCAATCGTCAAAACGTAACCTTCATAACTGTCTTTTCCAACAGTCACTTTTGCATCTGTTAATTGAATTTCAATTTTCTTATCTTTTTTACTCATACTTTACCTCTTTTCACTTTTTCTATTGTACAAGAAAATGCTCAAACTAGCAAGAAAAAACTCCATTTCAGCCATTATAACTGCTATGGAGTTTCTCTTTACTTGATGTCGTTTAGTCCACTTTGACAATCCAACCTTCTGGCGCTTCAATATCGCCAAATTGGATACCAGTCAATTCATCATAGAGTTTACGTGTTACAGGACCTACTTCTGTTTCACTATAGAAAACATGGAAAACATCGCCATGTTGGATGCCTCCAATTGGTGAAATAACTGCTGCTGTACCACAAGCACCTGCCTCTACAAAACGATCCAAATTGTCAATCGGAACATCGCCTTCGATCGGTGTCAAACCCAAGCGGTGTTCAGCTAAGTAAAGCAAGGAGTACTTGGTAATAGATGGCAAGATAGAGGGGCTTAAAGGCGTTACAAATTCATTGTCAGCAGTGATTCCAAAGAAGTTGGCTGATCCGACTTCCTCAATCCTGGTGTGGGTAGCTGGATCTAGATAGATAACATCTGAGAAATGACGTGACTTAGCCATTTTTCCTGGCAATAGACTAGCAGCATAGTTTCCTCCAACCTTAGCCGCACCTGTACCGTTTGGCGCTGCACGGTCGTATTCATCTTGAATCAAGAAGTTAGTTGGGACCAATCCACCTTTAAAGTAGTTACCAACTGGCATAGCAAAGATGGTGAAAATATACTCTTCTGCTGGTTTTACTCCAATGATGTCTCCAACACCAATCAAAAGCGGACGGAGATAGAGGGTTCCACCCGTTCCGTATGGTGGTACATAATCTTCATTGGCACGAACAACCGCTTTACAGGCTTCTACAAACATTTCTGTCGGAACTTGTGGCATCAAGAGACGGTCGCAGGTACGTTGCAGACGCTTGGCATTTTCATCAGGACGAAAAAGTTGAACACTGCCATCCTTCGTACGATAGGCTTTCAAGCCCTCAAATGCTTGCTGTCCATAGTGGAGACTTGGAGAAGACTCTGAAATATGCAAGGTCGCATCCTCTGTCAACTCTCCTTGATCCCATTGACCATTTTTGTAATGAGCGATATAGCGATAAGGTAATTTCATATAAGAAAATCCAAGGTTTTCCCAATCAATTGCAACTGTCATGTGTTTCTCCTTTATACTATTCAAACTATGTGTTCTATTCTACACTTTTCTAGTAAAATTTCAAGTATTATTTGTAATTTTCTGAAAATTTTTTCAACATAAAGAAATCAGTCTCTTGGACTGATTCTTTTTACGGATTTGCTTTGTCCTCTTTAAAAACTTCTTTGAGGTAAGCATCGAAAACTTCTTCATCTGAAATGGTGTCTGATATAAAGCTTCCATTGCTAGTGCGTTCTGACAAGTTCAAATCTTGCAATCGGCTTTCATAGATTGTTCCCTTGTTAGATTGGACAAGCAGTGTTTGGTCATTTTCTTCCACTTCTGTACTGAAGAGATCACCGATGAAGCCTTGTTCTGCAACTGCTCCCGCTAAGAAGACACGATGCGGTTTGTTTTTTAACTCACGCAAGACTTGCAGTCCTCGTTTAGCACGGCTGGTTGCTGGAATTTCGTCAATAGAAACACGTTTCAAACTTCCACGTTGGGTCAAGAGGTAGAAGGATGAGGTGTTACAGATAAAGGCGGATTGGAGGACATCATCTGCTTTCAAGTTCATAGCCTTGACACCCGCAGCCTTAGCACCGACAACCGGAACCTCTTCGATATTGAAACGAAGGGCGTAACCGTTTTGGCTAATCAAGAGAACATCATCTAGTTTAATCGGAGCCACTGCTACAATCTGGTCTGTCTCGTCTTTGAGCTTAGCATACTTGACATATTTAGACTTGTAGGTTCGCCATGGAGAAAATTCTTTGCGTTCTACGCGTTTGATTTGACCAAGGCGAGTTGCTGCAAAGTAGGTTATCGCATCATCAAACTGATCCACGACTTCTACATAAAGGATTTCTTCGTTAGTTTCGAAATTTGTAATGGTCTGGCTCAGATGCTCTCCGATGTCCTTCCAGCGAATATCTGCCAACTCATGGATTGGTCGATAAATGACATTCCCAAGAGTTGTGAACATCAAGAGGTGCTGGGTTGTCTTGGCAGATTGTACAAAAATCAAACGATCATCGTCTCTTTTCCCAATTTCCTCCAAGGTTGAAGCGGCAAAGGAACGTGGGCTGGTACGCTTGATGTAACCGGCCTTGGTCACGCTGACATAGGTATCTTCCTCAGCGATCAAACTAGCTGTATCAATCTCGATGACTTTTGCTGTATCTTCTAAAGAACTCAAACGAGTAGTCGCAAATTTTTTCTTGACCTCACGAAGCTCTTTCTTCATGAGATTATACATAGTCCGCTCATCACCGATAATGGCTGCAAGCATAGCAATCTTCTCACGAAGTTCTGCTTCTTCTTCCTGCAAGACAACCACATCGGTATTGGTCAAGCGATACAGTTGCAAGGTAACGATAGCCTCAGCCTGCTCCTCTGTGAATTCATAGCTGACCTTGAGATTTTCCTTAGCGTCAGCCTTATTCTCAGAAGCACGGATAAGAGCGATGACTTCATCCAATATAGAGATGACACGAATCAAACCTTCGACGATATGGAGACGTTTCTCAGCCTTTTCCTTGTCAAAGCGGGAACGCGCCAAAATCACTTCACGACGGTGGGCAATATAGCTAGACAAGATTGGCACAATTCCGACCTGACGAGGCGTGAAATTGTCAATCGCCACCATGTTAAAGTTGTAGTTGACTTGCAGGTCACTGTATTTGAAGAGATAGTTGAGGACAAGCTCAGTATTAGCGTCTTTCTTGAGTTCGATAGCGATACGAAGACCGTCACGGTCAGACTCATCACGAACCTCAGCAATCCCTGCTACCTTGTTATTGACACGAACATCATCGATTTTCTTGACTAGATTGGCCTTGTTGATTTCATAAGGAATCTCAGTAATAACGATTTGTTCCTTACCACCTTTAAGCTTTTCAATCTCCGTCTTAGACCGAACGACCACGCGCCCTTTCCCAGTTTCATAAGCCTTTTTGATCTCATCACGGCCTTGGACGATGGCTCCTGTAGGGAAGTCTGGTCCAGGCAGGAATTCCATGAGCTTCTCAACCTTGGCAGTTGGATGATCAATCATGTAAACTGTCGCATCGATAACTTCAGCCAAATTATGGGGAGGAATATCCGTAGCATACCCAGCCGAGATACCAGTCGAACCATTGACCAAAAGGTTTGGAAAGGCTGCTGGCAAAACCGTCGGCTCTTTCTCCGTGTCGTCAAAGTTCCAAGCAAAAGGAACTGTCTTTTTCTCGATATCTTGAAGAAGATAACCAGCGATCTCAGACAAACGCGCCTCAGTATAACGCATTGCGGCAGGTGGATCCCCGTCCATAGAACCGTTATTACCGTGCATTTCAACTAGAATCTCACGATTTTTCCAGTCCTGTGACATACGAACCATGGCATCATAAATAGAACTATCACCGTGTGGGTGGAAATTCCCCATGATGTTCCCGACAGACTTGGCCGACTTGCGGTAACTCTTGTCAAAAGTATTGCCATCCTTATTCATCGAATAAAGAATGCGACGCTGAACCGGCTTCAATCCATCACGAATATCTGGCAAAGCCCGGTCTTGAATAATATACTTGGAGTAGCGACCAAAGCGCTCCCCCATGATGTCCTCAAGGGACATATTTTGAATGTTGGACATGGTTATAAACCTTCTTAATTTAATAATTGGAATTATTTCTTAAAATATAAATATACAGTAAATTTTTTTATTTCTAGCTAAAGTTCTTTCCAGTTCTATTGTATTATTGCATTATCATCTAGTACTTTTTCCACCCTTCGAAAGAAACTTGTCAAATAGACTATAAAGAATATAATCAAAAAAATTATATTAAGACAATTAAGTTTTTCACTAACAAAAAGATAATAACCAATGAAAATGGAAAAAATTAAATATATTACAAAACAAATGATTGAGGGCCATTTTCTCCGGACTGGTACTAGCTTATATTGATATTTTTTAGAAAAATCACTTTTTTCATAAGTTATTCCCTCTGAGTACACATTCATTTGTGAATTAGAGAATGATATAAATAAAAGATAAATGATTACTGATAAAATTTTAATAAAAAGAATATTTATCATGTTAGTCTTTGGTTCTAAAGATAATAACCAAAGACTGCTTATCAGAAATATAGTTGGTAGTATAAAACCTAATAACCAGTCAAATACACTAGATAAACAAGTAAATACAACCTCAATTTTTTTAAATATGAAAGCAAAATTATCAAAAACTGTTTCACCCACGGCTACTTCCAACCGCTTATCAAAATTAGATTTTGAAAAATTTATTTTAGTATATACGTACTCTTCAGTATTTCCTTTCCTATGTTTTAACGCATCTTCAGTAGTAGAAATTTCCGTATTTTCTTTATATTCCCAAATTGATTCTAATCTTTTCAATAATGGGAATCTTTGTCCCTCTTTATTCAAATTATCAAAATTATTGATAACATACATTGAACGGATTAAAAGAATGAATAGCAATAAAATCAAAATAATATTAAATATATAATTATATTCACTCATACTACTAACTAACCCTTGCAATGAATCTTGAATTTGTTCCCAAGTAGGATTTGGTAATATTTTAGATATGAGTGTATTTGTGCTAAGAAAAGTTAACAAACCTATAATTATATCTTTAATTGAAAAAGATAATTGGTTACCTTTGCTCTCCACAAATTTAATATAATTCTCAAATTCTTTCTTTGTAATACCATAATCTAATAACTTGGAACGTAATTCAAACAATATTCTATCTATTTCAAATGCTGTAGTATACTTTCTGTTTAATATTCTGCCGTTCATTCTATGCCATTTCTTGTATTCTTTCTCAATTATAACAAAGAAGGGCGAATCATTAAATCTTTTATTTTTACGTCTTTTAAACTCACTAAAAATTAAAAAAATAATCAAAAATGACAATATTGTCAGTATTTCAGACATTGCAGTACTCCTTCTCTGATTAACTATATCCATTTTTTCTCCACCTTGCCAGTCTCAATGTAATCCTTGGAATATTCCTCTGAAAGAATGCGGTTGATTTCCGAGATGAAGCGTTCAACTTTTTTTCTAAAATGAGATGATTCCTATCTATTGCGAACTAATACTCACTCCCCACTCCTAGCTTCTCCTCAGCATACTCAATCATCTTCTCCGCCACTTCCTTTTCATAATCAAAGCCCATCTTTTGAGCAAGAATTTGAGCTTCTCTGTGGAAGTGATTCATTGTAGAGAATAGGGATTGAGTGATTTTCTCTATACTTGAAAAATCAAGCAGATTTGATAATCCCTTCTCTTTCTCTGTAGGTAAATACTGGAAAAGATACTTGTAGTTCTTACCGATATCGACTTTTCCCCTATCACTTGCGACCTGCCAAGTCAAGATCTTCAGGAGTTCTTGTTGGCAAATACCGTAAAGATGGTCAGTTGCATAAATGAGTTGCTTGCGATGAATTCCCTTAACCACATAGGCTGATACCCACCAAAATTCATTGCAGGCTTTGTCAAAATCAATCTCACTAGCTGGACTTGTCCAGTAACGCTCTGGACTTGTCGTATAGGACTCAAACAAGCCTTTCTCATCTTTCAAAACTGTATAATCAGCTTCACTATCCACCCACTCTTGAATGTGGTCTTTGGGGCAGAGGGTCAAATCTATCCGATTGCCATCTTCAAAGAGCATGAGATAGAGACGACGGTTTCCTAGTACATTATACTGTTCAATCAGACGGTTGCCAAAGAGGTCCAACCAAGCAAGGTCACTCGTCAAATTATCTAAGTCATCCACGACATAGACCACGTCGTAATCCTGAAACTCATCTTTTGGCGCTTTTGTATCAGTTCGTGAACCAGACATGGCGACAGCCTCGACTTGTAAAGTTTCGGCAGTCTGTAAAATCACATCAAGCATTTCGGTTTCAGTTCTCATGTTAATACCTGTTCTTTATTTGATATTACTGTCTATTAGCATACTATTTCTCAAGTTAAATTAGTTAATCAATTATAAAAGATTTAGCTATTCTTCTCTCAAAGTTTTTAATTTCGACAAAATTCTAGATTCATCCATGCTTAAAATAACAAATAAAGTCGAAGTATAGATGTCATCGTACCATTGTTCCAATTCATCATCAGCCAAATCAAGATGATATTGATTTGAATTATTGTGCCTTAAACCAAAATTATTATACATTTCAAAAAGTTTTTCAAACGCGATAACCTTTTGATTGTTAACTTTCATAATATCTTTTAATTCCTCAGAATTATTCAGTTCTTTTCTTAATGGCTCAAGGTAGTTCGCTAAAGAAATAAGTATTTCTTTCTTACGCTGAACATTTCCTTTATTTGCAAAATGATTATATTCTAAAACCTTTATCGCATCTTGAATACTCGTTTCAGATACAATCTGAGAAACTTCTGAGGCATAAACATTCTTTTCAACGATGATTTGACGACCACTTTCTAAAGTAAGAAACTCATGATTCGATAAATCTAGAACTCTGTTGATATTTTCTCTAACAGCATACACATCATTCCTTAAAAAGGGATGATTCGGGTTTATAATCGACAACATATCATTTAAAAGCTCAGCAAAAATAAAAAGTTTTTCTAATTCATTATCCGCTTGAGATAAGCAAAACTTTAAGAACTCATCAAAATCTATAAAAGTTCTACGATTTTGATAATTAAGAAATTTATGATTTAGTTCCTCTAACAATCCATTCGATAACAAAATACAGAGAGTATCAAATTCCGTGCTCGGGTTAAAATTCATACCATCTAAGATTTCAAAATAATTTTTTCTAACCATCAGAAAACAGTACTCTCCTCCAGCGTAAACTTAACATTATCTTCAATCCACTTACGGCGTGGTTCGACCTTATCTCCCATGAGGACATTGACGCGGCGTTCAGCACGAGCTAGGTCTTCAATCGTGACACGGATGAGGGTACGCGTTTCTGGGTTCATGGTTGTTTCCCAGAGCTGGTCCGCATTCATCTCACCTAGACCTTTGTAGCGTTGGAGGGTAGCGCCTTTACCGAACTGCTTGCGGAGTTCTTCTAACTCGCCGTCCGTCCATGCGTAGGCCACTTCTTCTTTCTTACCTTTTCCTTTAGACATCTTGTAAAGAGGTGGAAGGGCGATATAGACATGTCCTGCCTCGACTAGGGGACGCATGTATCGGTAGAAAAATGTCAAGAGCAAGGTCTGAATGTGGGCACCGTCGGTATCCGCATCGGTCATGATGATGATCTTGTCATAATTGGCATCTTCAATAGAGAAGTCTGCGCCGACACCCGCACCGATGGTATAAATCATAGTGTTGATTTCCTCATTTTTGAGGATATCTGCCATCTTGGCCTTGGCTGTATTGATAACCTTACCACGAAGAGGTAGGATAGCCTGGAATTTACGGTCACGACCTTGCTTGGCAGAACCACCGGCAGAGTCTCCCTCGACTAGATAGAGTTCGTTCTTAGCTGGGTTTTTAGACTGTGCTGGGGTTAATTTCCCAGAAAGCAAGCCCTTGTCTTTTTTATTTTTCTTACCATTTCGGCTCTCATCACGCGCCTTACGTGCTGCTTCACGAGCATCACGCGCCTTGATAGCCTTGCGGATGAGGTTAGAAGCCAGTTCACCATTTTCCATAAGGAAGAAGGTTAATTTTTCTGCGACAATGCTATCCACAATCGGGCGAGCCAGTGGACTTCCTAGTTTGTCCTTGGTCTGTCCTTCAAACTGGAGGTGTTCTTCCGGAACCAGGATAGAAAGAACGGCCGCTAGTCCCTCACGATAGTCTGAACCTTCAAGGTTTTTGTCTTTTTCCTTGAGAAGACCTGTCTTACGGGCATAGTCATTCATGACCTTAGTAATGGCAGACTTGAGCCCTGTTTCATGCGTCCCACCGTCCTTGGTGCGAACGTTATTGACAAAGGATAGAATGTTATCTGAAAATCCATCATTGTACTGGAGGGCTACTTCCACTTGAAATCCATTATCTTCGCCTTCAAAGTAAAGAACTGGCGTCAAGGTTTCCTTGTCTTCATTCAGATAAGAAACAAAGTCCTGAACCCCGTTCTCATAATGGAACTCGATTGCTTCATTTGTTCGCTTATCTGTCAAAGACAAGGTAACATTTTTTAAGAGAAAGGCTGACTCATTGAGTCGTTCTGAAATGGTATTGTACTTGAAGTCAGTCGTAGAAAAGATCGTCGCGTCAGGCATGAAGGTAACCTTGGTACCTGTCTTAGACTTGGGTGCTGTACCAATTTTTTTCAAGGTTGTGACGGGTTTTCCACCATTTTCAAAACGTTGCTTGTAGACTGTACCGTCACGAGTAATTTCAACTTCTAGCCAACTAGAAAGGGCATTAACAACGGAAGAACCCACCCCGTGGAGACCTCCAGATGTCTTATAGCCACCTTGTCCGAATTTTCCTCCAGCGTGGAGAATGGTAAAGATAACTTCAACAGTTGGAATTCCCATGGCGTGCATCCCAGTCGGCATCCCTCGACCATGGTCTTGAACGGTTAGACTGCCGTCTTTATTGATAGTCACATCGATGCGATCACCAAATCCAGACAAGGCTTCATCAACTGCATTGTCCACTATTTCCCAGACTAGGTGATGAAGACCCGCACCGTCTGTCGATCCGATGTACATCCCCGGACGTTTACGGACCGCATCCAATCCTTCTAGCACCTGAATGGCGTCATCATTGTAGTTATTAATATTGATTTCCTTTTTTGACACAAGGAACCTCCTATTTGTTCATCTTTACTATTTTACAGGTTTTCTAGGTATTTTGCAAAGTTTTTCCCATTCAGCTGTCACAATTTCACAAGATATTCTCAGCCTTTCTACAGCATTTCATGGTATAATAAACACATGATGACATTTGTATTATTAATTCTAGCTTATCTACTAGGTTCGATTCCGTCTGGTCTATGGATTGGACAAATTTTCTTTCAGACAAATCTGCGAGAACATGGTTCTGGAAATACCGGAACGACCAATACTTTCCGTATTTTAGGGAAAAAAGCAGGTATGACAACCTTTGTGATTGACTTTTTCAAAGGAACCTTGGCCACTCTCCTTCCAATTCTTTTCCACCTACAAGGTGTATCACCTCTTGTCTTTGGACTTTTGGCTGTGATTGGACATACCTTTCCTATCTTTGCAGGATTTAAGGGGGGCAAGGCTGTCGCAACCAGCGCTGGAGTGATTTTCGGATTTGCGCCTGTCTTCTGTCTCTACCTAGCAGTCGTATTCTTTGGAACCCTCTATCTAGGTAGTATGATTTCCCTATCTAGCGTTGTTGCTTCACTCGCAGCTGTCATTGGAGTACTGATCTTTCCTCTCTTTGGATTTATTTTGAACAGTTATGACCTTCTTTTTATCGTGATTATCCTAGCGCTTGCTAGCTTGATTATCATTCGTCACAAGGATAATATCACACGCATCAAAAACAAAACTGAAAACCTCGTTCCTTGGGGATTGAACCTAACCCATCAAAACACTAACAAATAAAACGCCAGTTCAGAAACTGGCGTTTTTTGTATGCTTATTTTGATTTGATGTAGTTGATACCATCTGCCTTAGGCGCAACTGCTTTTCCGAAGAAGGCTGCCAAGACAAGGATAGTCAAGACATAAGGGGCGATTTGAAGGTAAACCGCTGGCACTCCTTGTAGGAAAGGCAATTGAGAACCGATAACTGCCAAACTTTGTGAAAGTCCAAAGAAAAGACTGGAAAGCATAGCTCCGATTGGATTCCATTTCCCAAAGATCATCGCAGCAAGAGCAATGAATCCAGGACCGACAATAGTTGTCACTGAGAAGTTAACTGAAATTGATTGAGCATAAATCGCTCCCCCAATTCCACCGAGGAAACCTGAAATGATAACCCCAAGATATCGCATCTTGTAGACATTGATTCCCAAGGTATCCGCTGCTTGAGGATGTTCACCGACTGAGCGAAGGCGAAGACCAAAGCTTGTCTTAAAGAGAATAAACCAAGCAAAGAATGAGAAAGCAATCGCGATATAACCTAGTAGACTTGTAGACTTGAAGAAAATATCTCCAAGAACTGGGATATTAGCCAAAACAGGGAAATCAAAGCGTCCAAAAGTCTGACTTAGGTTATCAGTTTGACCTTTGTTATAAAGGACTTTCACTAAGAAAACAGCCAAGGCTGGCGCCATCAAGTTCAATACCGTACCGCTGACAACATGATCTGCACGGAAATGAACCGTCGCTGCTGCGTGGATGATAGAGAAGAGACCACCAACCAATCCTGCTACAAGCAAGGATAGCCATGGAGTTGCTGTTCCAAATTGTTCTGCAAATTCAAGGTTAAAGACAACCCCAGAAAAGGCTCCCATAACCATAATTCCTTCAAGGCCGACGTTTACCACACCACCACGTTCAGAGAAAACACCACCGATACTTGTAAAGATGAGGGGCGCTGAGTAAATCAGCATAGAAGACACCAAGAGGGTGAGTAATGTTGTAATAGACATCCTTACTTACCTCCTTTAACTTGTTTTTTGGGTTTGACAAAGCGTTCAATAATATAGTGAACACTGACAAAGAAGATAATAGACGCTGTTACAATGCTAACAAGCTCAGACGGTACCTGCGCCGCATTCATACCAGGGGCTCCAACTTGGAGAACACCAAATAGGAAGGCTGCAAAGAGAATACCAATTGGTGAGTTGGCCGCAAGCAGACTAACCGCCATCCCGTTAAATCCGATAGCTAATGATGACCCTTGAACGTAAACGTTTTGGAAGGTTCCAAGACCTTCGACTGCTCCACCAAGACCAGCCAAAGCACCAGAGATGATCATTGATAGGATGATTGTACGTTTTGCTGAAATACCAGCGTATTCTGAAGCATGGGGATTAAGACCAACAGCACGAATTTCAAAACCGAGAGTTGTTTTCTTGAGCATGAACCAAATGACTGCAACAGCAATGATGGCAAAGAAAATACCAATATTCATCCGCGAATTACCAGTCAACTCAGACAACCAAGGTGTCTGGTAGGTTGCATTAGCCCCAACACGAATGGTCGAATCTGTACTTTGCATGAAATCTTTAGGAAAAGCATGGATAAAGGCATTTCCTACATACAAGACAATGTAGTTCATCATGATGGTTACGATAACCTCTGACGTCCCTAGATAGGCTCTCAGAATACCTGGAATAGCTCCGACAATTCCACCAGCAATCAAGGCAATCACAATAGTTGCTAGAATCATCAACGGACGTGGCATATCTGGATGCGACAAGGCAAACCAACCACTGAGAATCCAACCAGCCAAAGCCTGACCAGGAAGTCCGACGTTAAAGAAACCTGCACGACTGGCAACGGCAAAACCAAGACCGATCAAGACCAAAGGACCCATAGCACGGAAGATTTCTCCAATCCCACGAAGGCTACCAAAGGCTGTGTAGAACAATTCTTCATAGCCCCAAATAGCATCATAACCGAAGATCCACATGACAATGGCTCCGAGTAAAATTCCTAGGAAGACAGAAATCAAGGGAACCGAAATTTGTTGTAATTTTTTAGACATCACTCTTCTCCTTTCCCAAGTTTCCACCAGCCATCAAAACACCAAGTTCTTGTTTATTGGTTGTTTCTGGTGATACAATACCTTGAATCTTACCATCGTGGATAACAGCAATACGGTCTGAGACGTTTAAAATCTCATCCAATTCAAAGCTGACAACAAGGACAGCCTTACCATTATCACGCTCTTCAATCAAGCGTTTGTGGATATATTCAATGGCACCGACGTCCAGACCACGAGTTGGCTGGCTGACGATAAGGAGATCAGGATCTCGATCAATTTCACGAGCAATAATTGCTTTTTGTTGATTACCTCCTGAAAGAGCTGCTGCTGGAACAAATTCGCTGGCAGCACGAACATCAAACTCTTCCATCAATTTCTTGGCATGTGAAGTGATATTCGCATAGTTCAAGATACCATTCTTGCTGAGTGGTTCTTTATAATAGGTTTGAAGACCAATATTTTCAGAGATCATCATTTCCAAAATCAAACCATCACGGTGACGGTCTTCAGGAACATGTCCCACACTGAGTTCCGTAATTTGTCGAGGGTGCATCCCTACGATTGATTTGCCTTTTAATTCAATACTACCAGACTCAACCTTACGAAGACCTGTAATGGCCTGAATGAGTTCAGATTGACCATTACCATCAATACCTGCAATACCGACAATTTCACCTGCACGAACATCCAAAGAAAGATTCTTCACAGCTGGTACACCGCGGTTTTCATTAACAACCAAGTCTTTGATAGACAAGACCACTTCTTTTGGTTGTGGTGCCTGTTTCTCTGTTTTAAAGGAGACAGAGCGTCCAACCATCATTTCTGCCAAGTCAGCATTAGTTGCCCCTGCAATCTCGACGGTTTCAATTGATTTCCCACGACGGATAACTGTAACGCGGTCAGAAACTGCACGAATCTCATCCAACTTGTGGGTAATCAAGATAATTGATTTTCCTTCTTTGACCAGATTTTTCAAAATAGCCATCAACTCATCAATTTCTGATGGAGTCAAAACAGCTGTCGGTTCGTCAAAGATAAGGATATCAGCACCACGATAGAGTGTTTTTAAAATTTCTACACGTTGTTGGGCTCCAACTGAGATGTCTGCCACCTTGGCAGAAGGATCCACTGCTAAACCATAACGTTCAGAAAGAGCCTTGATTTCTTTGCTAGCTCCAGCGATATCTAGCACACCATTTTTAGTTGATTCACTACCTAAAATGATGTTTTCAGCAACTGTGAAGGCTTCTACCAACATAAAGTGCTGGTGAACCATTCCGATTCCCAAGCTAGCTGCTTTAGATGGTGAATCAAGATTGACAACTTGACCGTTGACCACAATTTCACCACTGGTTGGTTCAAGAAGCCCTACTAACATGTTCATGAGCGTGGACTTACCAGCCCCATTTTCTCCTAAAAGTGCATGAATTTCACCTTTTCGTAGGTGCAAGTTGATTTTGTCGTTGGCAACAAATTCACCAAACACCTTGGTAATTTCACGCATTTCAATGACATTTTCGTGTGCCATGTGCTCTTCCTTTCAGAGTTTTATTTTGTTTCAATAAAACCTGCTAAAGAAACTTAGCAAGCTCTATTGAGACAAAACCATTTGTCTCAATTCTTAAAGAAGCGGCCCCAGACCGCTTCCTAAGAAATGACTTCCATCAATTATTTTTCAGGAACTTTGATGCTACCATCAAGGATTTTAGCTTTTGCATCTTCAACAGCTTTTTTACCTTCTTCAGAAAGGGTTGTCATTGCTAAATCAACACCTTTATCCTTCAATGAGTAAACGATAACTTGACCACCAGGGAATTCACCTTTTTCAGCTTTGTTAGCAAGGTCTTTTACAGCTGTACCAACTTGTTTCAAAGTAGAAGCAAGTACGAAGTTAGCTTCTTTACCATCTTTAGAAGTATATTTACCTTCATCTACTTGGTCACGGTCTACACCGATAACCCAAACTTTTTCATTTTCAGGACGGCTTTCGTTGAGTGATTTTGCTTCTGCAAAGACACCAGCACCTGTACCACCTGCTGCTTGGTAGATAACGTCTGCACCTGCAGCGTATTGAGCTGCAGCAATTGTTTTACCTTTAGCAGCATCACCAAATGAACCAGCGTAGTCTACTTGAACTTTGATTGATGGGTCAACTGACTCAACACCAGCTTTGAAACCAGCTGCAAAACGTGAGATAACTTCAGATTCCATACCACCTACAAAACCAACTTGTTTTGTTTTAGTAGCTTTAGCTGCAGCGACACCTGCAAGGTATGCTGCTTCGTTATCAGCAAAAGTAGCACTTACAACATTTTTTTGATCTTTGATCACATCGTCAATCAAAACATAGTTTATATCTGTATGTTCTTTGGCAGCATCAGCAACTGCATTTTTAAGTGCAAAACCAATACCATAGATCAAGTTGTAGTTTCCAGCTGCTTGTTGCAAGTTGTTTGCGTAGTCAGCTTCACTTGTTGATTGGAAGTAAGTATAACCTTTATCTTTTTCAAGGTTGTGTTCTTTACCCCAAGCTTGAAGACCTTCCCAAGCTGATTGGTTGAATGATTTATCATCAACACCACCAGTATCTGTAACGATAGCTGCTTTAGTCTTCACATCAGAAGAAGATGAAGCTGCGTTACGAGAAGAGCGGTTACCACATGCAGCAAGTCCAACTGCTGCTACTGCAACTAGACCAAGGCCTAGCCATTGTTTCTTGTTCATTACTGAACCTCCTAAATAAGATGTGCAACGATGTTGCAAGTATGGATTGGTTGGTCACAAGGACCGTGCCACTCAGAGAGTGGAGCAGACTAGTTTAAGTCTGTAAATGAGTATGGAAGTAACTCCCCGACCGTCATCTCGACCGTCGATTTATCTTTAGCGACTAAGGTCACTTTTAGACCTTGTTCAAAAAACTCAACCATGACTTGGCGACAAGCTCCACATGGTGAGATAGGTTTTTCAGTTTGACCGTAGACAATCAATTCTGAAAATTCCCGTTGACCTTCAGAGACTGCTTTGAAAATAGCTGTACGCTCCCCACAGTTGGTCAAAGAATAACTAGCATTCTCGATGTTCACACCTGTATAAATACTACCATCCTTGGCTACTAGAACAGCACTGACTGGAAAGTGAGAATAGGGTACATAGGCATTCTTGCTGGTTTCAATTGCTAGTTCAATCAACTCAGTAGTCGCCATCAGCCAATTCTCCTTTTAAGATTGCTACACCAGCGGATGTTCCAATACGAGTAGCACCTGCCTCCACAAAGGCAAGAGCATCCGCGTAAGAACGAGCTCCACCGGCAGCTTTGACACCCATATCAGGTCCCACTGTTTGATGCATTAATTTGACATCTGGCAGAGTTGCTCCTCCAGTTGAGAAGCCAGTAGATGTTTTAACAAAGTCTGCTCCCGCTTTTTGAGACAACTGGCAGGCCACAACCTTTTCTTGATCTGTCAACAAACAAGCTTCAATAATAACTTTTACTAGCTTATCGCCACTTGCTTCTACAACCGCACGGATGTCTGATTCTACTAAATCAAGATTGCCAGATTTGAGGGCACCGACATTGATAACCATATCAATCTCATCTGCTCCATTTTGGATGGCTTCCTTGGTCTCAAAAGCTTTTACAGCTGAAGTTGTTGCTCCCAAAGGGAAACCAACCACAGTACAGACCTTGACGTCTGAGCCTTCAAGCCCTGTTTTTGCATATTTTACCCATGTGGGATTGACACAAACGCTGGCAAAATCATACTCACGCGCTTCAGATAACAAACGATCAACTTGTTCTTGACTTGCATCTTGCTTTAAAAGCGTATGATCGATATATTTATTCAACTTCATATTCGGATTCTCCCTGGTTTTATGAGATAATTTCAATAATTTCTCGTAAACATTGCACTCCATCATTTATTTTAACATATTTTTGAAATTCTGTAACTAGTTCAGAAGAAATTTTTCCATTTGTATAAACTTTTGCAACAATTTCTCCTTTTTGGACGGAGTCTCCAACTTTTTTTTCAAAAACAATCCCTGTTTCATAGTCCAAATCATCAGACTTGACTGCTCGACCAGCTCCTAGTCTCATGGCATATAGACCAAATTCCATAGCTGGAAGGGCTGAAATGACACCTGACTCTTGCGCCGGGATATCCACTACATGTGCAACATTTACTGGGCGGTAGAGTTCTTCTAGATCACCACCTTGAGCCACCACCATTTCTTCAAACTTAGCAAGTGCTTGCCCATTCTCGAGATGTTTACGGATTTCCTCAACGGTTTTCTCAACATCTGCTAAACCAAGCATAATTTGAGCTAGTTCACAGATAAAGTGGGTAATATCCTGACGGCCTTGACCTTGTAAAATTTCCAATGCTTCAAGGATTTCCAGACGATTTCCAATCGCTCGTCCCAAGGGTTGGCTCATATCGGTAATGACTGCAATTGTCTTTCGATCGACTGCCTTCCCCAAATCAACCATGGTTTGAGCCAATTCGCGCGCCTCCTCAACAGTCTTCATAAAGGCACCCTCACCAACAGTCACATCTAGCAAAATGGCATCTGCCCCAGCAGCAATTTTCTTGCTCATGACAGAACTCGCAATCAAAGGAATCGTGTCAACGGTTGCGGTCACATCACGAAGGGCATAGAGAAGTTTATCCGCTTTAACTAGCTGATCTGATTGTCCAATTACAGATACACCAATGTCCTGTACCTGACGAATGAAATCTTCTTGACTACGCTCGACTTGATAGCCCTTGATGGACTCCAATTTATCAATTGTACCGCCCGTATGACCAAGACCACGACCACTCATTTTTGCCACAGGTACACCGAAGCTAGCTACTAGAGGAGTTAAAATCAAAGTCACCTTATCTCCAACACCACCAGTAGAATGCTTGTCAACTTTAATCCCATTAATAACTGATAAATCAAACTCTTGGCCTGTCTTGACCATATTCATCGTCAAATCAGAAATCTCTCGTGTGGTCATTCCTTTGAAATAAACAGCCATGGCAAAGGCAGACATTTGGTAGTCTGGGACAGTTCCAGCCACATAACCTTCTACCAGCCACTTAATCTCACTTGAAGATAGTTCTTGACCATCTCGTTTCTTTTGGATTAAATCAACTGCTCTCATGCTTTCACACTTCTAAGGATATAATAACCCTTGTCCTTCTTTATGATTTCGCAATTTCCAAAAACGTCTTCCATCTTGCTTTTGGCACTAGGGGCACCCTGCTTTTTCTGGATAACGATTGTTAAGTCTCCACCGTCCTCCAGAAAATTCATGCTCTTTTCGATAATCTCATGAACAACTTGTTTGCCTGCTCGAATGGGAGGATTGGAAATAACATGGTCAAATTTACCTTCAACTTGTTCATAAATATTGGATTGAAAAATCGTTGCTGCTACTTTATTTCGTTCAGCATTTTGTCGCGCCAAATCCAAGGCACGATTATTGATATCGACCATGGTTGCTTGGACTCCGTAAGCCTTGACCAAAGAAATCCCTAGGGGACCGTACCCACAGCCGACATCTAGCACTCGCTCGCCTTTTTCAACCTCTAGGCACTTTAGTAAAAGCTGACTACCAAAGTCAATCATCTTTTTACTAAAGACACCTGCGTCTGTTAAAAAGGTCAATTTATGTCCCAGCAACTCTACTCTCAAGTCATGAATATCGTGAGCTGCATCTGGATTTTCTGCATAATACATTTTACTCATGAAACTATTTTACCATAATTTGACTTAAATTGTAAATCGTTTACAAATTGATAATAAAACGAAAAAGACTGAAGAAAGTTAGTAAGTACAACCGTTTCTTCAATCTCTTTCAACACTTATAGATGAATGATAAAGCATTTAGAATTAGAAATATCACAGTCAGAATAAAACAAAAAGTTTATCGTCTATAATCAGGCGCATTTTTATTACGATTGCTTAACCTTAAAATACTTTATTATCAACAGGATTCCCAATATGATGTTTAGATAAAAACCTAACTGATAAGTTTGTGTCAGGATTTCCAAACTTGTCCAAAGTCGTATCAAATCTTCTAGTGACATGCGGAAGAAATAACCCTCTGTAGCAATCCATAGGACTAAAAAGACATAACTACCAGCAGCAAGCCATTGCGTCCACCGTTTTTTTAGGAAGAAAGCAATCAAGAGTGAACTGATAAAGACAACTGTTACAATGGCATGTTCCATCAAAAAAGTAAAACCATAATAGGTTTCCACAAAGCGTCTACCATTATCCGCATTCGCTCCTTTTAAAAAAGGTAGTGCAAAACTTAAAATAAAACAGAGTTCCAATAAATAGCTTTTGAGAGTCTTCATAGCATTTCCTCCTATAAAACGTTATCTAAAACAACATTCCATTTGGAGCCATATCGGTCAAGATATACTGTATATTTACTATATTTGTGAGTTACCCAACCTTGATTTCCTACTTTTGAAAACCCAGGATAGCAACTCCAATCTCCTTGACCACCAAGATTAAATGTTTTTGTTTGCCAACCTAATCCAACAAAAAGGCTTGAATCGATGACTGTGACGCCCCACTCAGCGATAGAGTAACCTCCAGAAACATTGGTAATATTGATAGAACCGTCATCATACTTAGTCCATCTAACTGTCATATAGAGACGGACACTTCCCGTATTATCCCATATGCTATTAGAAGAACTATTATAAGAATTTTGAGCATAAACTGTCTGAATTCCAAAAAATTGACCAGTCAATTTACTCAATTCGGAAAAAGGTTTTTCCACAACTGTCAGTTCTCCTAAATCTACTAGATAATCCGTCCTACCACTAACGAGATTATCTGTTTCTCTGGTTATGCGAGTGTCCACAATACCTGGAGCAGAATACTCTGCTCCTTTATTATCTGTTGCAGAAACAACTTTATCCAACCTATAACTAATAGCCTTATCGGTCTAAGATAAAATTTCATCTTTTTTGACATCTTTCGGAACTCTAAGTACATGACCATCTTTATTTTCGATAACATTCACTGAATCAGTAGCAAATACTGTATTTACTGAATACAAACCAAATGTTAATACAAATGCACCCAACGAAATGAGAATTTTTCCTTTGCTTACCATAGCTCTTACTCCTTTCTTTAAGCAAACATCTGGGCGATTTATGATTGATTAGTAATGTTATATAACAATCACTCCTCTCTCACATTACTAGCAATCTCTAACCACTTTTATTATACAACAATAAGTTTGCACCCGTCAAGAAACCGCTTTATTTTTTTAGCTTTTTATGGTATGATAGATAAAATATCTAGGGGAAAAAATATGACCAACGAATTTTTACATTTTGAAAAAATCAGCCGTCAGACTTGGCAATCATTGCATCGCAAGACAACCCCTCCCTTGACGGAAGAAGAACTAGACTCAATCAAGAGTTTTAACGACCAAATCAGCCTGCAAGATGTAACAGACATCTATCTACCACTGGTTCACCTTATCCATATCTATAAAAAAGCCAAAGAAGATTTGTCTTTCTCAAAAGAAATCTTTCTTCAAAGAGATAGTAAGCCCCAACCTTTTATCATTGGTGTTTCAGGAAGTGTTGCTGTGGGGAAATCGACCACTAGTCGCTTGCTACAAATCCTTCTCTCCCGTACACTTGCCGATGCTACTGTAGAACTAGTGACAACGGATGGCTTTCTCTATCCCAACCAAACTTTAATTGACCAAGGTATCTTAAATCGCAAAGGTTTTCCAGAGAGTTATGACATGGAAGCCTTGCTGAATTTTCTTGATCGTCTAAAAAATGGGCAGGATGTCGATATTCCCATCTATTCTCACGAGGTTTATGATATCGTCCCTGGGGAGAAACAATGCGTTAAGGCTGCGGATTTCGTCATTGTTGAAGGAATCAATGTCTTTCAAAATCCTCAAAATGAGCGCCTTTACATCACCGACTTCTTTGATTTTTCCATCTACGTAGACGCTGCTGTTGAAGACATCGAAAGCTGGTATTTAGACCGCTTTTTGAAACTCCTCAGCTTTGCCCAAAGTGATCCTGATAGCTACTACCACCGCTTTACGAAAATGCCGATTGGCGAAGTGGAGGCTTTTGCCCACCAAGTATGGACTACTATCAACCTTACAAATCTACAAAACTATATAGAACCGACAAGGAATCGGGCCGAGGTCATTCTCCACAAGGCTAAAAACCATGAAATCGATGAAATTTACCTAAAAAAATAATTTCCCCTTGTCAAAACCTAAGTTTTCATATATAATGGTATAGTTAGTAAATATGGAGGTAAGAACATTGGCAAACATTAAATCAGCTATCAAACGCGCTGAATTGAACGTTAAACAAAACGAAAAAAACTCAGCTCAAAAATCAGCTATGCGTACTGCTATCAAAGCTTTCGAAGCAAACCCTTCTGAAGATCTTTTCCGTGCTGCTAGCTCAGCTATCGACAAAGCAGAAACTAAAGGTTTGATTCATAAAAACAAAGCAAGCCGCGACAAAGCTCGCCTTTCAGCTAAACTTGCTAAATAAGAAACAGTCCATAGAGGCTGTTTTTTTATCCTCTAATAAAAAAAGGTAGAAAATGAAAATCGCAATCATCGGATATTCTGGAGCTGGCAAGTCAACTCTAGCTGAGAAGTTATCAAACTACTACTCCATCCCCAAACTGCATATGGATACACTCCAATTTCAACCTGGTTGGCAAGATAGTGACCGCGAATGGATGTTGACCGAGATGAAAAACTTTCTCACAAAGCATGAATCTTGGGTAGTCGATGGCAACTACTCTTGGTGCTATTACAAAGAAAGAATGCAGGAAGCTGACCAAATCTTCTTTCTCAATTTTTCACCTTGGACTTGCTTACTTAGGGCCTTTAAGCGTTATCTCAAATACAGAGGTCAAGTTCGAGAAAGCATGGCTGCTGGTTGTCCTGAACGCTTTGACTGGGAGTTTATTCGATGGATTCTCTGGGATGGGCGTACAAAGAATGCTAAAGAACGTTATCAACGGGTTCAAGAAACCTATCCAGAGAAAGTAATTGTCCTCCGGTCGCAAAAGGAGATGGACCACTTCTTAGAAAATCTCGTACATAACAAGAAAAACCAACGTGCCTAACGTTGGTTTTTTGCTTTTACCCAATCACACTTCCGTTTGGTACAGCTGGATCAACTGTGAGAAGGGTTAATTGTCCATCATGTTCAGCTGAGAGAATCATCCCTTGGCTGACATATTTTTTCATCATCTTACGTGGTTTAAGGTTGGCAACGATTTGTACCTTCTTGCCGACCAATTCTTGCTCATTTGGATAGTATTTTGCAATTCCTGAAAGGATTTGACGGTCTTCACCATCACCAGCATCCAAGCGGAATTGAAGCAACTTATCAGAACCTTCTACTTTAGAAACTTCTTTGACTTCTGCGACACGGATTTCAACCTTGTCAAAGTCTTCAAACTTGATTTCTTCCCTGTTTAGTTTGAGTTCGACTTCATCTGGATTCCATTCTTTTTCAACGGCTGGTTTGTTGCCTTCCATTTGTTCCTTGATATAGGCGATTTCTTCTTCCATATCCAGACGTGGGAAGATTGGAGTTCCTTTGGCAACTACAGTCACACCTGCAGGGAAATCAGACAAGCTCAAGTTTTCAAGGCTCGCTACTTCTGGTAAACCAAGTTGAGTCAAGACTGCACGACTGGTTTCCATCATAAAGGGCTCAATCAAGTGAGCCACGACACGAAGGCTAGCTGCCAAGTGGCTCATAACACTTGCTAATTGGTCACGGAGAGCTTCATCCTTGGCCAAGACCCATGGAGCAGTCTCATCGATGTATTTGTTGGTACGAGAGATAAGAGTCCAGACTGCTTCAAGCGCACGTGGGTAGTCAACTGCTTCCATGTGTGTATGGTAGTCGGAGATTGATTGTTCTGCAACATCAGCAAGAATATTATCAAACTCTGTTACACCCTCTACATAGGCAGGGATTTGACCATCGAAATACTTGTTAATCATGGAAACCGTACGGTTAAGGAGGTTTCCTAAGTCATTTGCCAATTCATAGTTGATACGGCCTACATAGTCCTCGGGAGTGAAGGTTCCATCTGAACCAACTGGAAGGCTACGCATGAGGTAGTAACGAAGTGGATCCAGTCCATAACGCTCTACCAGCATTTCAGGGTAGACAACATTTCCTTTTGACTTAGACATTTTTCCGTCTTTCATGACAAACCAACCATGGGCAATCAAGCGATCTGGCAATTTGATATCCAACATCATGAGAAGGATTGGCCAGTAGATGGAGTGGAAACGAAGAATGTCTTTTCCGACCATGTGGAAGACTGTTCCATTCCAGAATTTATCATAGTTAGCATGATCGTCTTGACCGTAACCAAGAGCAGTCGCATAGTTCAGAAGGGCATCGATCCAAACATAGACAACGTGTTTTGGATTTGATGGGACTGGAACACCCCAGGTAAAGGTTGTACGAGAAACCGCTAAGTCTTCCAAACCTGGCTCAATAAAGTTACGCAACATTTCATTAAGACGACCATCTGGAGTGATGAAATCAGGGTGCGATTTGAAAAATTCAACCAAACGGTCTTGGTATTTGCTGAGGCGAAGGAAGTATGATTCTTCAGAAACCCACTCCACTTCATGACCTGATGGAGCGATACCGCCAGTTACATTTCCAGCTTCGTCACGGAAAACTTCCGCCAGCTGGCTTTCTGTAAAGAATTCCTCATCTGAGACTGAATACCAACCAGAATATTCACCTAGGTAGATATCATCTTGAGCAAGCAAGCGTTCAAAGACTTGCGCTACCACTTTTTCATGATAGTCATCAGTTGTACGGATGAATTTATCGTATGAGATATCAAGTAATTGCCAGAGTTCTTTGACTCCAACTGCCATCCCATCAACATAGGCTTGTGGTGTAATACCAGCTTCTTCCGCTTTCTGCTGGATTTTCTGACCATGCTCATCTAAACCTGTCAGATAAAAGACATCGTAGCCCATAAGGCGTTTGTAACGTGCTAAAACATCACAAGCGATGGTTGTGTAGGCAGAACCGATATGAAGTTTACCAGATGGATAGTAAATCGGTGTTGTAATATAAAAATTCTTTTCAGACATAATTTTTCCTTTCCAGGCAAATGAAACCTGTTTTTCTAACACTTCATTATATCATATTTTTAGTGATTTTCGATAGGAAAATCCATACAAAAACAAGATGGACAAATATCCATCTTGTTTTTCCTCTTGTTTATATTACTCATAGCGAAGGGCTTCGATTGGATCAAGCTTAGACGCTTTATTGGCTGGCAAGACTCCGAAAATCATACCAACGCTGGCCGAAACAGCCAAGCTAAAGAGAGCGATTGGTAGCGAGACTCCAACTTCTATTCCTTCCACCATATTTTTTAACAAGGCACCTGCTAGCGTGGTCAAACCCGCCGCACTAACAAGACCGATAACTCCACCTAATAAGGTCAAAATCATGGACTCAATCAAAAACTGAACCAAGATATTAGCCCGTGTAGCTCCGAGAGCTTTCCGCAATCCAATTTCCCGCGTACGTTCTGTAACCGAAACCAGCATGATATTCATAACTCCAGTCCCTCCCACAAAGAGAGAGATTCCTGCGATAGCACTAATAATAGCGGTCATAAAACCAAAGATTTGCTGAACCTCTGCAAAAGCGGCAGTTTCGTCTACAACCTGATATTCTCCCTGCTGTACTCCTGCAATTTCTGTCATTTTGCGTGCGAGTTCTGGCCCCAAAGTCGGAGTTAGACTCGTATCATTCACACGAAAGACAATATTAGAAATTTCCTCTACATTAAAATTAGCTGCTACAGAAGCATTGGTTGTAATCGGTAAACCACCTACACCAAACATCTTAGCACTTTTAACAGCAGGACTAGAGTAAACACCAATCACGCGATAGCTATATCCATTGGCTGAAATGATTTGATTGAGCGCTGCCTGAGGCGAGTCAAAAAGACTTTTAGCGAGTTCTTCATCTAGCAAAATCACACTTGCAAAATCTCGGTAGTCTTGTTCTCTCAGATCCCTACCTGCAATAATTTTATTTTCTACAGCAGACATATAAGTAATATTTCCACCTGTCAGACTTGCTCTCTCTACCTTTTTATCCTTATAGGTCAAAGTAACATTTGTACTATTAGTCACATAATAGCCATCTACGCCTTTTAGTTTGGCAGTTTCCTTAACCCATGATTCCTGTGTTTTAGGTGGTTCTACGTGAACATCTTCTTTACCAGATAGTGTCAGTGCAGATTGCTTTTGTGTGAAGGAACCATCCTTACTTTTAATTGGCGAGAAAAATACCTGAATATTTTTCTGAGATTTTGTCATATTTTTATTGACCTGACGAGACATAGAGTCCCCTAAAGCCATGATGACAACCACTGAAGAAACTCCAATGATGATGCCGATCATGGTCAGAAAGGAGCGCATCTTGTGTGCCATAATAGATGAAAAGGCAAATTTCAGATTTTGCATCTTAGTTCTCCTTTCCTTCCAAACGAGCGCTATCAGACGAAATAACTCCATCACGGATTACAATCTGGCGTTTTGCATAGGCTGCAATTTCAGGCTCGTGCGTTACCATAATAATAGTCTTGCCTTCTTCATTTAACTCAACCAAGAGCTCCATGATTTGACTTCCTGTTTTCGTATCCAAGGCACCTGTCGGTTCATCAGCTAGGATAATTGAGGGATCGTTAACAAGAGCACGCGCAATGGCCACCCGTTGTTTTTGACCGCCAGACAACTCTGAAGGAAGGTGATGAATACGATCAGTCAACTCTACTTTACTCAGATATTCCTCTGCCAACTTGCGACGTTGGGCAGCTGGAACTCCTGCATAAATCAAGGGCAACTCAACATTTTGAACAGCATCCATCTTTGACAAAAGAAAGAACTGTTGAAAGACAAATCCAATTTGTTGGTTACGTACCTGTGCCAACTGCTTTTCACCTAGACGGGCCACTTCTTGACCTTCTAGGTAGTATTCGCCGCTAGTCGGGGTATCCAGCATTCCGATGGTATTCATCAGAGTAGATTTACCCGAACCAGATGGTCCCATAATGGCAACAAATTCCCCTTCGCTAATCTCCAAATTAATATTTTTCAAGACCTGCAGTTTTTGTTCACCATTTCGATAGCTCCGACAGATGTTTTTTAGACTAATTAGTTGTTTCATCAGCCTTCACCTCTTTTCCTTCTTCCAAGGAAGTCGTTGGATTACTGATGACTTTGGTTCCGTCTGTCAAACCAGCCGTGATCTCTTGGTTTTCTGCGTCAGCGTTTCCTAGGCTAACTTCGATTTTCTTAGCCTTATTTTCTTCGTCAACCACCCAAATATAGTTTTTCCCGTCTTCAGTAATGACACTGGTTAAGGGTACGAGGATTGATTTCTTGTCACTTTTAACCTCAACACTAACGGTGAAGCCTGGTCTTAAATCACCAATCTCACTCGTCACTTCAATCGTATAGGGATATTTAGAACCAGTATTCCCCCCAGTTATAGCATTCGTTCCTTCTCCACTATTTTTAGGGTAAGCTGAAATATAGCTGATCTTCCCTGTCCAAGTTTTATCTTGGTAAACTTTAGAAGAGAAGGTCACTTCTTGGTCAACAGAAAGATTGGCAAGATTGTACTCAGAAAGTTCTCCCTTGACTTGTAGATTGTCGTTACTTACTACATGAACCATCACTTGATTTGCAGCACTTGTGGACTTCGATACATTGCGATTAACTTCTACAACTGTACCTTCTAGCGTACTCAGAACCTTTGTTGCGTCCAATTGAGCCTGCGCCTTTTTAAGTTGTGCCTCTGCATCAGCACGACTGTCACGAGCATCACTAATCTGAGAATCTATGGAAGAGACTGAAGATTCCTGCGCTCCATCATATTCTTCCGAATCAGCTAGAGTGTTGTTTCGTGATTCCTTCAAGTCCTTGATGCGACGATCCGCCTTGGCTATGGCACGGTTAGCTGCATCATAAGCAGATTGCGCTTCTGTGCTGTTGTATTTTACGAGCGCTTGTCCCTTGTCAACCTTATCTCCAACAGAAACCAAGATCTCATCTACCTCACCCTTACTTGCATCCAAATAAACATATTGTTCATTTTTTGCGGTGACAGTACCAGATAAAAGAACAGAGGAGGCAACTGTTCCTTCCTTTGCGACTACGAGATGCGATGTGTCATCCTTACCGGCAGCCTGAGAGGGCTGTCTAAATAGCAAAATACCCGCTGCACCGATTATAATAATACTTGCAGCACCAATAGCTGTGTATAGTTGCCATTTTTTAGTTTTCTTATTCCCCTTCATCACAAAACTCCTATTTTATTTTCAATACAAAGACCATTATAGCAAATTTACCTACTCTAAACAATGATTGTTCAGAGAGAAAAGAGAACAATTCAGGAAACATGCCTTGTTTCCATTTGATTTATGCGAAATTGTACTAGTAACATCATACACCTTATTTTCATATTTAGCAAGTAATTTCTGCTATTTCTTTAGGGCGTAGCAGATTTTTGCATTCAAATAGTAAAAACGATAGAATATGACTATCAAAGCTATAAGGAGTTTTCTATGAGAGAATATGATATCATCGCCATCGGTGGAGGAAGCGGCGGCATTGCCACTATGAACCGAGCTGGTGAACACGGCGCTAAAGCAGCTGTTATCGAAGAGAAAAAATTAGGTGGAACTTGTGTCAACCTTGGCTGTGTTCCTAAGAAAATCATGTGGTATGGAGCGCAGATCGCTGAAAGCTTCCGCCACTACGGCCCTGACTATGGTTTTACAAGTTCAGATGTTCAATTTGATTTCGCAAAGCTTCGTCAAAACCGTGAAGCCTACATCGATCGCGCTCGCTCATCTTATGATGGAAGTTTCAAGCGTAACGGCGTTGATTTGATTGAAGGCCGTGCTCATTTCGTTGATTCCCACACCGTCAGCGTTAATGGTGAATTGATTCGTGCCAAGCATATCGTGATTGCGACTGGAGCTCGTCCAAGCATCCCAACTATTCCTGGAGCTGAACTCGGTGGCAGCTCAGACGATGTCTTTGCTTGGGAGCAACTTCCTGAATCCGTTGCGATTCTTGGAGCTGGTTATATCGCTGTTGAATTAGCAGGTGTTCTCCACGCGCTAGGAGTAAAAACTGATTTGTTTGTCCGTCGTGATCGTCCCTTGCGCACTTTTGACAGCTACATCATTGAAGGACTTGTCAATGAAATGGAAAAAACAGGTCTACCTTTGCACACGCATAAGGTACCCGTCAAGCTCGAAGAAACGGAGCAAGGTATTACCATTCATTTTGAAGACGGTTCTAGTCATACTGCCAGCCAAGTTATCTGGGCTACCGGTCGCCGTCCAAATGTAGACGGATTGGAGTTAGAAAAAGCTGGAGTTACACTTAACGAACATGGATTTATCCAAGTGGATGAGTATCAAAATACAGTTGTAGATGGTATCTATGCCCTTGGAGATGTTACTGGAGAGAAAGAACTAACCCCAGTAGCCATCAAGGCTGGACGTACCCTATCTGAACGTCTCTTTAATGGGAAAACAAGTGCTAAGATGGACTACTCAACTATCCCTACTGTTGTCTTCTCCCACCCAGCAATCGGAACCGTGGGGTTGACTGAAGAAGAAGCTATCAAAGAATACGGCCAAGAACAGATCAAAGTCTACAAGTCAAGCTTTGCATCTATGTACTCTGCCGTTACAAATCATCGTCAGGAATCTCGCTTCAAACTCATCACCGCCGGTGCTGATGAAAAAGTTGTTGGCCTTCACGGACTAGGTTACGGAGTGGATGAAATGATTCAAGGATTCGCTGTTGCCATCAAGATGGGAGCAACCAAGGCAGACTTTGATGCTACAGTAGCTATCCACCCAACCGCTTCTGAAGAATTTGTGACCATGCGCTAATTATCGAAAGAGACCTCTTGAGGTCTCTTTTAACTTGTGAAATCGGCCGTAACAAAATTGTTACCTTGACTTGAAAAATGGGTTGACTTTTTCTTCTGAATCAGTATAATAGTTACTATAATTTTGAAAAGAGGTTAACAGTTTTGAAAAAAGCTCATATCTACGCTATCCCTGCTATCGGTGCTGCTCTCATCGTCGTTTTGGCACAAATCAGTCTCCCTATCGGCCCTGTCCCCTTCACTCTACAAAACTTTGCGATTGGTTTAATCGCTACTGTTTTTAGACCCAGAGAAGCTGTTCTATCTGTAGCTCTCTATCTCCTACTGGGTGCCATTGGCTTACCTGTCTTTGCAGGGGGAGGAGCTGGATTTCACGTTTTAGTTGGTCCAAGCGCAGGCTATCTTTGGTTCGACCTTATCTACGCTGGACTTACATCCTATCTCATCCATCAAAATAGTGGCTATATTCGCATTTTCCTAGCCAACCTCTTGGGCGATTCCCTCGTCTTTGTCGGAGGGATTCTCAGCCTCCACTTCCTTGCTGGGATGCCATTCGATAAGGCACTAGCAGTTGGTGTCCTTCCCTTTATTCTCCCTGACCTTGGTAAGATCATTGCCATTAGTTTTATTGGTCGTCCCCTACTAGAACGATTGAAAAACATCGCTTATTTCTCAAGATAAAAAAATGAGCCTGGGACAATAGTCCCGTGGCTCTTTTACTGATTGCCTTTAAAGGCATCCACCATTACTTGAAATTCTTCGTTTGTAAGGGTGATTCCTTTTCCCATCTTGGTATGATCAGGGCTCCAAGTTCGAATATCAAACTTTGCTGGCGCACCATTAAAGCTAACTCGATTTAGTTCTTTTGTCCATCCTTTCTCATTTTCGGACAAGGTCAGTAAGTGTTCTTCGATTTCAAATGTAAATTCTGCCATTTTTAACTCCTTTTTGTGATATGCTTTCTATAGTCTATTCGTAAAATCTTGTAGATTTTAGAAAAATTTTATATAATGTGGATAGATAAGAAGGGAGATGCCTATGAGGTACACATTCAAGCAAGTCTTAGATAAGATACAAGACTTTCTCAGTGGACATGATGAACAAGATTATTCTGAAAACGACTCCCTTATTAGCACAATTGAACAGGCCATCCAGAAAAAAACGGCTGTTCATGTCATACTCGCTGAAACAAGTTTTACAGGTGATATTGTCAAATATGATACCAGCCGTCAACAGATTATTGTCAAAAATTTCACTAGAAATGTAACTCGAATCATTCGTATCAGTGATATTAAACGACTTCGTTTTGTTCCCTCAACCGTCCAAAAAGCACAGAAAAGTCTATTTAAGAAAGAGTGAGATGTTCATTGCATCCCACTCTTTTTCTTAACGGATTTGTTCAAAATGAAGGTGAACTGCGATATGGTCACCATACCCACTTCTCTCCAAATCACGTTGCAAGCGATAAGAGATATAGTGCTCTGCAATGGTGATGTAACCCGCTCCCAGCAAACGATTTTCAACCATTGATTGAATCATACTGATAGTCGCACGTTCTACTTTTGCTTCTTCCAAGTCTAAGACTACTTTTTTAGTAACCTGAGCTAGGTTTTGACGTAGATCATCTGTCAAAACATAAACTGTCTGAGCTGCTTTTAGGACAGCTTGGTAAATTTTATCTGGATCAAAGTCGGCAACTTCTCCGTTACGTTTGATTACTTGCATAGGATTCTCCTTTATTCTTTGTTTTCTTTGATTTCTGCCAGCATTTTTTCTTCTTCTGCTGTTAGTTGATAGTTTTCTAGCAAATCAGGTCTGCGCTCGTAGGTTTTCTTTAGACTTTCGTAAAGTCGCCACTGGCGAATCTTTTCATGGTGCCCACTCATGAGCACATCTGGCACCACCATGCCTCGATAGTCATAAGGGCGTGTGTATTGGGGATATTCGAGAAGTCCTGAAGAAAAACTATCATCTTGATGGCTAGACTCCTTGCCAATCACTTCGGGAATCAAGCGAACGGTCGCATCGATCATGGTCATGGCTGCTAATTCACCACCAGTCAGGACATAATCTCCTAGGGAAATTTCATCCGTTACCAAGGTCTTGATGCGCTCATCATACCCTTCATAGTGACCGCAGATAAAGATCAGTTCCTCTTCTTGAGCCAAATCCTCAGCGTATGCTTGATCGAACTGTTTCCCAGCAGGATCGAGAAGAATGACGCGGGGATTTTTCTTTTCAATGGCATCAAAGGCATCAAAAATAGGTTGGGCACGGAGCAACATCCCCTGACCACCTCCGTAGGGCTCATCGTCAACATGACGGGCCTTTTCAGCGTATTCTCTGAAATTATGATACTGGATATCCAAGAGCCCTTTTTCTCGAGCCTTTCCAACAATCGAGTGCTCTAGAGGAGAAAACATCTCTGGAAAGAGGGTTAAAATATCAATCTTCATCGTCTAGTCCTTCTAAGATTTCCACTTGAACCCGCTTGTTTGGAATATCAACATTGAGAACTACTGGCGGAATGTAAGGTAAAAGCAAATCTCGCTTACCTTTTCGCTTAACCACCCAGACATCATTGGCACCTGGTTGTAGAATCTCCTTGATGGTTCCAATCAAGTTGTCTCCCTCATAAACTTCCAAACCAATAATCTCATGATAGTAGAATTCTCCATCATCTAAGTCATTTAGGTCTTCCTCAGCGACCTTGAGACTGTACCCTTTGTACTTTTCAATTGTATTGATATGGTACATGTCTTTGAATTTGATAATGTCAAAATTCTTATGCTTACGGTGACTAGCGATGGTCACTGTTTGGATAAACTGATCTTTTTCATCAAATAAAGCCAGCTCTGCTCCTTTTTTAAACCGCTCTTCAGCAAAATCCGTCACAGACAAGACTCGCATCTCACCCTGTAGACCCTGCGTATTGACGATTTTCCCAACATTAAAGTAGTTCATCTTGTCTCCTGTATCTATTTCTATCCTTTATTTTATCACGTTCCAGGGATTTTCACAAGTTGGAGAAAATCAGCTATAATCCCAAAATTGCTAGTAGTTTCCTCTTTAATGTTAATTTATATTTGAAAGAAGAGATATTTATATTCCCGTTATACATATTACTATAAAATGTATACTCCCCAATTTGACCTTGACTTGTCTTCCATTTCATTCTTAAACTAGGTATAGTCTCAGGTAAATTTGTATGAATTAATAGGCATGTATAATTTTTTAAATTTTTAACTGTATGTATTTTATCATGAACGACTAAACGATTACTTTTTGAATCATAGATTAAAGAATAAAATTCTACAATTTCAATATCAACTTCTTTTGGATAAAAAATCAAATGGTTATAATGTTTATCATTTTTATTATGTTTAAACTCATAAATATGATGAAATCTCGTATGTAAGGAATCAAATTCGAATGGTTTAATTACCTGAATTTCGATATTATTAATATAGGCCTTATTCTGGAAACTAATTTTTAAAATTACACCGATAAAAGTCGAAATCTGTATAATTCGCAATAACCAATCAATATACATCGCCCAGTCTATTTTTAAAAAATAGTCAGTGTCCATTATTTCTCAAATCTCCCTTCAAAAAGCCTTCCAAATCTCGTTCATGTTGGTACTTAATGGCAGCCTTCTTATCTTTGTCAAAGATGGTTTTGGTTAGGTCAATATCGTTGATAGCCGCGATTGCGACGGTGTAATGAATGATATCAGCCAGTTCTTTGGCTAGTTCCTCGTTTGAGTCCTGAACGCCCTTTTTTCGACCGGAGCGCCCATTCAAGACCTCGGCTACTTCTCCGACTTCCTCCACTAGCTTGATAAAGAGGCCTTCCTCAGTCCGAGACTGTTGGTAATGTTCGAGTAAATAGGCTTGTAATTGTCTAAACGTTAAATCCTTCATCTTCTCCTCCTAACAAAAAAGCGAGACATCTGTCCCGCTTTCTTTATTTTTCATCGATAACGATTCTTACTTTTTTGTCTTCAGTTGGGACAGAGTAGACAATCGTTCTTATCGCTGAGATAGTGCGACCCTTACGACCGATAACACGACCGACATCGCTTTGGTCAAGATCCAAGTGATACTCCAAAAACTCTGGTGTGTCTTCAATCTTGATAGTTAAGGCATCTGGTTGTGAAATCAAAGGTTTCACAATCGCAATAATGAGATTTTCAATCGTATCCATCTGTCAACCTACTTTAAACTTATTTTGAGAATTTATAATCGTGGAATTTTTTCAATACGCCTTCTTTTGAAAGGATGTTGCGAACTGTATCTGAAGGTTGAGCTCCATCAGCCAACCATGCAAGAACGCGATCTTCTTTCAATGTCACTTGGTTTTCTTCAACAAGTGGGTTGTAAGTTCCAACTGTTTCGATGAAACGTCCATCACGTGGTGAACGTGAGTCTGCAACGTTGATACGGTAGAAAGGTTTTTTCTTAGAACCCATACGAGTCAAACGGATTTTTACTGCCATTTTTAAAATTTCTCTCTTATCTTATTTTTTATTTCGGTGAAATAGCTGAGCTATTTAGCACATGTTCTATTATAGCAGATTTCTGACAGGTGTCAAGAAAAAAACTTGACAGAGTTTTAATTTTTTTTAACTACTAGAAATTTTTAGTAAAATCATTAACATTTGAAATCACCTCCCTTTTAGGGTACAATGATAGAAATGAATTTTTGAGAGGAAAACAATGAAAAAACTAGCAACCCTTCTTTTACTATCAACTGTTGCCCTTGCTGGGTGTACTAGTATCCAACGTGGTCTCCGTGGCGATAACTATGTCGACTCCAGTCTTGCAGCAGAAGAAAGCTCAAAAGCAGCTGCTCAGGCTGCCAAAGATTTGAATGACGCTTTGACCAATGAAAATGCCAACTTCCCTCAACTTTCTAAAGAAGTTGCTGAAGATGAAGCAGAAGTCATTTTACACACAAATCAAGGCGATGTACGCATCAAACTTTTTCCAAAACTAGCACCGCTAGCAGTTGAAAACTTCCTTACCCACGCTAAGGAAGGCTACTATAACGGCATCACCTTCCACCGTGTCATTGATGGCTTTATGGTCCAAACTGGAGATCCTAAGGGAGATGGTACAGGGGGACAATCTATCTGGCATGATAAGGATAAAACGAAGGACAAGGGAACTGGTTTCAAAAATGAAATCTCTCCTTACCTATACAATATCCGCGGAGCCCTTGCTATGGCTAACACTGGTCAGTCAAATACCAACGGTAGCCAATTCTTCATCAACCAAAACTCGACAGATATTTCAGCTAAACTCCCTACAAGTAAGTATCCTAAGAAAATCATCGAAGCCTATAAAGAGGGTGGAAATCCTAGTCTAGATGGTAAACACCCAGTCTTTGGCCAAGTCATCGACGGCATGGATGTTGTTGACAAGATTGCCAAAGCTGAAAAAGATGAGAAAGACAAACCAACGTCTGCTATCACCATTGATAGCATCGAAGTAGTGAAAGATTACGATTTTAAATCCTAAATAACCTAAAAAATACAGTATCCGCATTCGATACTGTATTTCTTTTTCCCTCATTTTTAAGTTAGCTTGTTAAAGTCCCAGATTTGGTCCATCCAGCCTTCATAAAAGTCTGGTTCGTGGCAGACCATAAGAATGCTTCCTTTGTACTCTTTAAGGGCTCGTTTGAGTTCATCCTTGGCATCCACATCCAGGTGGTTGGTCGGCTCGTCCAACACTAAAACGTTGTTTTCACGATTCATCAAGAGACAGAAACGCACCTTGGCTTGTTCTCCACCTGATAAGACCTGAATCTGGCTTTCGATATGCTTGGTTGTCAAGCCACAACGAGCAAGGGCTGCACGGACTTCTGCCTGATTGAGTGCTGGAAAGGCGTTCCAGACAGCTTCGAGAGGAGTTTGGCGATTGCCTCCTTCTACTTCCTGCTCAAAGTAGCCAAGTTCAAGATAGTCTCCACGTTCGACTTCTCCAGCGATTGGTGGGATAATGCCCAAGAGAGACTTCAGGAGAGTTGTTTTCCCGATACCATTAGCCCCAATAATGGCAACCTTTTGATTGCGTTCAAAGGTTAGGTTTAAGGGTTTGGTAAGTGGACGGTCATAACCAATCTGCAAGTCCTTGGCTTGGAAGATAAAGCGCCCAGGTGTACGAGCTGGTTTGAAATCAAAGGATGGTTTTGGCTTCTCACTTTGCAACTCGATAATATCCATCTTGTCCAATTTCTTCTGACGAGACATGGCCATGTTTCGTGTTGCAACACGCGCTTTATTGCGAGCTACAAAGTCCTTGAGGTCGGCAATCTCTTTCTGCTGGCGTTCGTAGGCTGCCTCCAGCTGAGATTTCTTCATAGCATAGACTTCTTGGAACTGGTAGTAGTCCCCAGAATAGCGAGTCAATTGTTGGTTCTCCACATGGTAGACAATATTGATCACGTCGTTGAGGAAAGGAATATCGTGCGAAATAAGGACAAAGGCATTCTCGTAGTTCTGGAGATAGCGCTTAAGCCAGTCGATATGCTCAGCATCCAGATAGTTGGTCGGCTCGTCCAAGAGCAAGATATCTGGCTTTTCAAGGAGAAGTTTAGCCAAGAGTACCTTGGTTCTTTGTCCACCTGACAAAGAGGTTACATCCGTATCCATACCAAAGTCCATAACACCAAGGGCACGCGCCACTTCGTCAATCTTGGCATCCAAGGTATAGAAATCACGACTCTCCAAACGATCTTGGAGTTCGCCAACTTCTTCCATCAGCGCTTCGATATCTGCTCCTTCTTCTGCCATTTCCATGTAGAGGTTATTGATACGAGCTTCTGCTTTAAAAAGCTCATCAAAGGCTGTACGGAGAACATCACGTACGGTTTGGCCTTCTTTTAGCACAGCGTGCTGGTCCAGATAGCCAGCGGTTACATACTTAGACCACTCAACCTTCCCTTCATCTGGTAACATTTTACCAGTCACGATACTCATAAAGGTTGATTTTCCTTCACCGTTAGCTCCGACTAAACCGATGTGCTCTCCCTTGAGGAGGCGGAAGGACACATCTTCAAAAATTGCACGGTCACCAAAACCGTGACTCAGATTTTTAACTTCTAAGATACTCATTCTAATTCCTTATCTTGTTTTTATGTAGTAGTTTATAGAGGAGCCAAGCTAGGTAGCCACCTAAAGTATTGGTCCATAAATCATCAATCTCAAATACCCGATTAAAATCAAAGAAAAAGTCTAAAACTAGTTGTGTGCACTCGATTCCCAAGCTCAGTATAAAACTGAGAAGAAGAACCCTTTTAGTTTTTCTTAGAGAGGGCAAGAGATAGAGAAGTTGGAAAATCAGAGGGAAGAGCAAGAAGACATTAAAAATATTCTGCAAAAAGATCCAAATGACTTGGTCAAAACTAGTCACTTCACCCAGTTTCCAAAGGGAGTTTAAGGGAGTTAAAAGAAAAACCAGGCGTCCAAAAGTTTGAATACCTGGAGTTTCCACTCCTGTAGGAAGTTGAGGTTGGGGAGTAAAACAAAAACAGACAATGCAAAGACTGTAAATAGCCACTCCCAATCTTAAGAATAATTCTCTTTTTCTAGTCATTTTATGGATTTACCGCTGCGACTGCCTTCTGGCGGTCACGTTTCATTGTATTGGAACGCAATTGCCCACAAGCCGCATCAATATCTGTACCATGCTCTTGACGGACGACACAGTTAATCCCTTTTTTCTTGAGGGTATCATAGAAGGCCATCACGCGCTCTTTAGGACTACGGCTATATTGGTCATGTTCACTAACTGGGTTATAGGGAATCAAGTTTACATAAGATAATTTCTTGATGTTCTTGAGCAACTCAGCCAACTCCAAGGCTTGTTCAACACCATCATTGACTTCATTCAGCATGATGTATTCAAAGGTCACACGGCGATTGGTTGTTTCGATATAGTACTCAATAGCAGCAAAGAGTTTTTCAATCGGAAAGGCACGGTTAATCTTCATGATGCTTGAACGCAATTCATTATTGGGAGCGTGAAGGGAAACAGCCAGATTAACCTGTACACCTTCATTAGCAAAGTCACGAATTTTATGGACCAAACCTGAGGTTGAAACCGTGATATGACGAGCACCAATTGCCATCCCCTTATCATCATTGATGGTGCGGACGAAATTCAAAACATTGTTGTAGTTATCAAACGGTTCACCAATTCCCATGACAACGATATGGCTGACACGTTCGTCCTGGCCACGCTCATCAAAGTATTTCTGAACCAGCATAATCTGCGCTACAATTTCCCCGTTATTAAGGTCACGTTGCTTCTTAATCAAACCAGAGGCACAGAAGGTACAACCGATATTACAACCGACCTGAGTGGTCACACAGACTGACAAACCGTAGTGTTGACGCATCAGTACTGTCTCAATCAACATGCCATCTGGCAACTCAAAAAGATACTTAACGGTACCGTCAGCTGACTCTTGCACAATTCGTTGTTTCAAAGGATTTACGACAAACTGCTCATTGAGCTTAGCAATCAAATCCTTGGAAAGATTGGTCATCTCTTCAAATGACTGCACACGTTTACGGTAGAGCCATTCCCAGATTTGATCTGCACGGAATTTCTTTTCTCCTTGTTCTAATACCCATTCTTGCATGGTTTGACGTGTTAAACTGTAAATAGACGGTTTCATCTCTTCTCCTTATTCTCTATCTATTTTTGACGAATGACAAAATGGCGCTGTTCCTTGTCCTCTTTCTGAGACTTTTGGTCCTTATGACGACGTCTATTTCTCTTATCCGCATTTGGTTTTCTCTTGTTGTGCGAAGGTTTCTTTCCTCTTCTAGGAAGGTTTTCCTCATCCTTTTTACGTATTTTCTTGTCAAATGACGCACGCTTAGGTGCTTGGTTTTCTAGGACAAAATAAGCACAACCATAACTACAGTACTCCAAAAGATAATCTTGTAAGCGACTGATCTTTTCAATTTTTTCCTCAGTACGTTCATCTTTGTAAAAACCACGTAGGCGAAGCTGTTCATTGCTCCAGTCCCCCACGACATAATCAAACTTGGTCAACACTTCTGAGAAGCGCTGGTTAAAGACTGTCACATCGAAAGCATCCTTGATATTCTCAACCAAGGTAAAAGCAATCCCTTCAGTCTCAACCTTATCCCCATTTACCTGAAATTCTGGGCCAGGAAACTTGTTATAGTTGTATAATTCAGGTGCAATTTCTTTACGCATAGTCTTCCTTTTCCACGATTACTTAACACTCTATTTTACCATATTTTCTAGCAGTTAGCACGTTTCTCATAAAAATGAAAAAAGTCTGACGATTCTGTCAGACTTTTGCCTTATAAACCAAAAAAGAGAAGATTGACTCCTCCCTCTATATTTTTATTTAGCTGCTGCGTAAAGCTCATCTACTTTGTTCCAGTTAATCACTGAGAAGAAAGCTTTGATGTAGTCAGGACGAACGTTACGGTATTTCACGTAGTAAGCATGTTCCCATACGTCCAAGCCCAAGATTGGTTTCTTCCCTTCTGAGATTGGTGTGTCTTGGTTTGCTGTTGAAGTCACTTCAAGCTTCCCTTCTTTGTTGACAACCAACCATGCCCATCCAGAACCAAAGCGAGTTGTAGCTGCTGCTGTGAAGGCTGCTTGGAATTCTTCAAATGAACCAAATGTTGCATCGATTGCTGCTGCAAGTTCTGCTGATGGAGCTGTTTTTTCAGGTGTCATCAATTCCCAGAAAAGAGCGTGGTTCAAGTGTCCACCACCGTTGTTAATAAGCGCTTGGCGGATATCAGCTGGGATAGATTCTACATCAGCAAGCAAAGCTTCAAGGTCTTCACCGATTTCAGGGTGTTTTTCAAGAGCAGCATTGGCATTGTTGACGTAGGTTTGATGGTGCTTGTCATGGTGCAAGTGCATTGTTTCAGCATCGATATATGGTTCCAAAGCGTCGTATGCGTATGGAAGGTCTGGTAAGATAATAGCCATCTGTAATACCTCTTTTTCTTTCTATATGAAAATGATAACGCAATCATCCTCTTTTTTCAAGTTTTTTGCTCAATTTGCTTCTGTCGCAATCTGCAAGAGCGCCTTTTCAAACAAGTAACTTTTTTCATAGACACCTGTCTTAATCTGGTAGTCCGTTTCAATCAAATAAGAAATCGCTCGCTTGAGAAAAGCCAAGGAAATCCCTCTCGCATCTCTCAGAGCGAACTTGATTTGATAAGGATTGGGATTGCGTCCCAAATAAGTCCTTAGACTACTTACAATCTGCGATTCCGTCTGACCAGCCTCTGATAAAATTTTCACCTGGGTAAAGGTTCGGAACTGTCCTAACATAACAGCTATGAGCTTGATTTCGTCTTCCCCTTGCAGGGTCAAGTCTCTAACCAAGTCACGGGCCATATCAATCTTTTTAGCCAAGATAAACTGAATTAAGTCGAAAATATTGTCTTGCAAAGTCTTTGGAATAGCCTCTACAATGTCCTTCTCCTCAATCACTCCATCTGACTTATAAGACTGTAAAAAGAGGAGATTTTTCTGGATTTCGCTAAATTGAAAACCAGACTTGATAAGGAGATTTTCAAAGGATTGACCCACAAACTGCAGACCTTGTTTCTGGCTCCACTTTTGGAAATACTGGCGCAATTCTTGTTCCTTGGGTTCAATAGCATCAAAGACAGTCGCATCTCGTTTGAGCAATTTGACCAGCCGTCTCTTACTATCCAGTTTTCCTTCCGCAAATATCAATAACTTGGTTGTTGGTGAAGGATTGTCAAGGTATTCCTCAAATGACTTGAGTTCATCATCTGTTAAAAAACGTTTCTTGGCTGTTGTAATATCGACAAAATGGTCTAGTATCACGATTTTCTCATCTGCAAAGAAAGGGAGACTGACTAGCTCCAGTTCCACATCCTTGTAGACCACTTCTTTCATATCAAAGTAGGCAAAGTTGAGGTCGGCTGGATCATAGCCGAGCTGTTTCAGCACTTGATCCTTCATAACTTCAAACTGACCTTGGTCCGAACCTGTAAATAGGCTCAGACTCGGTAAATTTGATAAAGTCAAGTTCTGACTTTCTTCAATGGCTAGCATCATCTCTCCTTTCTTCTGACTTTTTAGTTCATTTAATCGATATAGCGCAATTTCCCACGGAAATCTTCTAGGTTTTCGTACCCTTTTTCCGCCATGATTGCTTTTAGTTCATTGGTAATGCGCTCAAAAGCACCGACGCCTTCCTTGTGAAGGGTGGTTCCGACCTGCACCATGCTAGCACCACAAAGGATGTGTTCAAAGGCATCACGTCCGTTCAGAACGCCACCTGTTCCGATGATTTGGATTTGGGGATTTAAACGTTGGTAAAAGGCGTGCACATTAGCAAGAGCAGTCGGTTTTATGTATTCTCCACCAATTCCACCAAAACCATTCTTAGGACGAATCACGACCGACTCATCTTCTATATAAAGGCCGTTTCCGATAGAGTTAACACAGTTAACAAACTTGAGCGGATATTTGTTGAAAATAGCAGCCGCTTGGTCAAAGTGAACAATATCAAAATATGGTGGCAGTTTGATTCCAAGAGGTTTAGTAAAGTAGGCAAATACTTCTGACAAGATACGGTCTGTTGTCTCAAAATCATAGGCAATCTGAGGTTTTCCTGGAACATTTGGACAGGAAAGGTTTAGCTCAGTCAGACCACAAAAATCACTCTCTTGGACTTTTTTCAAGATAATATGAGTTTCCTCTGGAGACATGCCGACTAGGGAAAGGAAGAAGGTTCGGTTCGGTTCTTTCTCTTGTAAATCCAAAAGATAGTCCAGATAATAGTCTAAACCATTATTTGGCAAACCCATAGAGTTGATAGAACCAAGTGGAACATCTTGGTAACGTGGTTCAGGATTCCCCTGACGGAAGTCCAAGGTCGCTGTCTTCGTGACAAAGGTTCCTGCTGCTGAGTTTTTGACCCCTTCTAGTTCCTCTATCGTCATACAAGCCACACCCGCTGCATTCATCAAGCAATTGTCAAACTCAAAGCCAGCTATTTGTGTTTTCGTTGATACCATGATTCTGATCCTCCAAATTCCATTTATTTCTAATATTATACCATACTTTCAAATTTTCTCTTTGAGAAAGTTATTTTTGCAAAAAACGTTCGTTTTTTACTGTCAGAAAAATAGTTTATTGTAAATTGAAAGAATTTTTAGAAAATTTCCGTTTTTTTCTTTACACTAAAAAAAAATTCTGCTATAATGGCTCACGTAATAAAATATAACAACAAAAGGAGAACGATATGACATCTGCTAAAGAATATATCCAAAGCGTGTTTGCAACTGTAAAAGCTCGTAATGGGCACGAGGCTGAATTTCTCCAGGCGGTTGAAGAATTCTTCAGCACTTTGGAACCTGTATTTGAAAAACACCCTGAGTATA
>CAUULS010000001.1:0-188318 GCA_963546055.1 uncultured Streptococcus sp. | reverse complement strand
CAGCGAAATTATTTCATCAGCTACATTCAAATACAATTTTGTATGAAGCAAAGGGGTATAACCACGGTTATTTATCAGCTTACCTGCCTCAAGAGTGGATTAATTTGGTGGGGCCATTTTTAAAGAGCGATTCATTGGAAATTTGTAATGAATCTGATATATCATAAGGAGGAATCTGATGCTAGGAGCAATTGTGGGAGATATTGTGGGTTCAGTTTATGAATGGAACAATATTAAAACGAAGGATTTTCCTTTATTTCGTGAGGATTGTTTTTTCACAGATGATACGGTAAGTCCGAACCGCTGAGTGTATGAGCTTGTTAGAGAAACGGAACTATTCCTCAAAATAATGAAACTAAAACTCCATTATTTTGAGATGACAACCTAAATTGGTTTTAAGGAGGAGAAATATTGATAGAGAGCAGACCTGAGTTTGATACAATCACGTCCTTTGATGAGTTCAATAAATACTATTGGTATCGAGATGAACTTTCACAGATATGCAAGTCATTAGGACTTGAATATAGAGGTATTAAACAAGAACTCAATCATATTATTGAGCAGTACTTTAAGGGGAATTTGATTAAAAAATCATCAATAAAAAGAAAAAAGAAACGAGTAGAAATTGTTACCTTAGATACGCCCTTACTTGAATGTGGATTCTCCTTTAATGCACACTTTAGAGAATATTTCTCAACTTTAACAGGTGTTTCGCCCTTTAAATTTACTGCCGATATGGCGACTTCTTGGAGAAAAGTAAAAAGAGAAAATGATTTGAGTTTTACAATCCAAGATATGCTAAAAGTTTATTATGGAAATTCAGATTATGCTAAGTATGACCATTCGGTTTGTCAATGGAATCAGTTTTTAAAGGACTTTTGTGAAGATGAAAATAGTCGTAACTACTCAAACAAGTTAAAAGTGGCATCTGTTCTTTGGAAAGAAGTTAGAAATTCAAGTAATGAAAAAATTTATTCAAAGAATCTTTTGACCGAATATGCTGATAAAATAAAAGAGTATGGCGAGGTAGTTAAATAGAAGTGACTTGCTTTTGATAATCTGAATTTTAAACTAGCTATTATACATTAATGCCCAGTACGTCAAAGTTCTTTTTTCTGAGTTTTCATTATATAATAGCATTATATGTAATGATAAATGTAGCTACGCTAATATTTCTATTTAAAAATTAAGGAGAAAATCAATGAAAAAAGCAATGGTAATTATCAACCCTACCTCTGGTGGGGAAAAGGCTTTGGATTATAAGGCCAAACTGGAGAATAAAGCCAAAGATTATTTTGAGCACGTGGAAACCAAAATTACTGAAAAAGCTTTAGATGCGACACATTTTGCTGAGGAGGCTTCACGTGAGAAGTACGATGCAGTGGTTGTGTTCGGTGGAGATGGGACAGTTAATGAAGTCATTTCTGGTATTGCTGAGAGAGACTACATTCCTAAGTTAGGGATTATCCCTGGCGGTACGGGTAACCTCATTACGAAACTTTTGGAAATCAATCAAGACATCGATGGCGCGATTGATGAACTCGATTTTAACTTAACCAACAAGATTGATATCGGTAAAGCGAATGATAACTATTTTGGTTATATCTTTAGTATCGGTTCTCTGCCTGAGGCGATTCACAATGTTGAAATCGAGGACAAGACAAAATTCGGTATTTTAGCCTATGCTGTAAATACCATGAAGTCTGTCATGACAGATCAGGTCTTTAACATTAAGGTTGAGACAGAAAATGGAAATTATGTCGGTGAAGCTAGTCATGTTTTGGTTCTCTTGACAAATTACTTCGCTGACAAAAAAATCTTTGAAGAAAACAAAGACGGATATGCTAATATTTTGATTCTAAAAGATGCTTCTATATTCTCTAAATTATCTGTCATTCCTGATTTACTAAAAGGAGATGTTGTCGGCAATGATAATATCGAGTATATCAGAGCGCGTAATATTAAGATCTCTTCAGATAGTGAATTGGAGTCAGATGTTGACGGCGATAAATCGGACAACCTACCTGTAGAAATCAAAGTCCTAGCTCAGCGAGTAGAAGTATTTTCAAAGCCGAAAGAGTAGAAGGTAAAAATTACTTTATTATTTACAACGAAATTAAGTTCTATATCAACGATTGGAGGAGGAATGAATTCTCTATTTGATGAATTTCGAACAATTTGTTCTCATTTAAACCAAGTCGGAATCACTCCGACGCTCATGGGGTCTTTGGGGTTTGAATACCGTTCAAATGAAGAATGGGGGCCGTCTGACATTGATATTCATGTGCCTGGCGACCCTAGAGGTTGGGAAGCACCTGATCATCTCAGAATTTATGACTGGGACAAGATAATGAAAGTGATGAAACACTTAGGCTATGGCTTAATAGATATTCATGAGCATGAATTCCAAAAGGATGGCCTGAGTGTTGAGTTTGGAAGTATCGATTCTTTACCTGATTTTGCAGGAGTTTCGGAATCAGATATAGAGTTGATTCATCTCGAAGATATCACGTTTCGAGTCCCAAATCTAGAACAGTATTTAAGTATTTACAAGGCTTCTTCCCAAGATTCTTATCGAAATGAGCACAATAACAATAAAGATTTTAAAAAGATAGAATGGCTAGAAAGACATTTGTAAATCATCATTTGAAAAGTAGTAAGTTGTAAGACTGGCTGCTTTTTTATTTATAGAAACAAACCGCTTGAAACTACGGACAAGCCTTGCAAATAAAATACGAAAGTAGTATACTAGAATCACAATTATGAAAACGTTTGCGTAATAAGATGAATGAAAGTAAACTAGGAGACAGAACAATGGAATTAACAGCCATTTACCACAGACCAGAGTCGGAGTATGCTTATCTTTATAAAGATAAGACAATGCACATTCGTATCCGAACGAAAAGAGGAGATATCGCAAGTATCAACTTGCATTATGGAGATCCTTTTATCTTTATTGAGGACCGTTATGAAGCAATCAAGGAGATGACCAAAGTCACCTCCGATACTTTGTTTGATTACTGGCAAGTGGAGATTACAGTTGGCTATGCACGACTCCAGTATCTCTTTGAACTCAAGGATAAGCAAGGTCAGAGTATCCTGTATGGTGATAAGGGTTGTGTTGAAAATACAGTAGAAAATCTTCATTATGAAGGAAACGGCTTTAAAATTCCTTATATCCATGAGATTGATGCTTGTCATGTTCCGGACTGGGTAGCAGAGACAGTATGGTACCAGATTTTCCCAGAACGCTTTGCTAATGGGAATCCTGTGATTTCTCCAGAAGGTTCGCTAGCTTGGGATTCGTCTATTAAACCAAAGACGAGCGATTTCTTTGGTGGGGATTTACAGGGGATTATTGACCATCTGGATTACTTGCAAGACTTAGGGATTACAGGTCTTTATCTCTGTCCGATTTTTGAATCCCCAAGCAATCACAAGTACAATACGACGGATTATTTCGAAATTGACCGTCATTTTGGAGACAAGGAAACCTTACGTAAACTGGTGGATGAGGCGCATCAGAGAGGCATGAAAATCATGCTGGATGCTGTTTTCAACCATATCGGAGACCAATCTCCACAGTGGCAGGATGTCCTCAAACACGGTCAAGATTCCATTTATAAAGACTGGTTCCATATTCAAGACTTTCCAGTAGTTAAAGAAAATCTTGTTAATAAAAGAGAACTATCCTACCATACCTTTGCCTTTGAGAGTTACATGTCAAAGCTCAATACGGCAAATCCTCAAGTGAGAGACTATTTGTTGAGCGTTGCGACCTACTGGATTGAAGAGTTTGATATCGATGCTTGGCGCTTGGATGTGGCAAATGAAGTGGACCACCAATTTTGGAGAGATTTCCGTAAGGCTGTCTTGGCTAAAAAGCCCGACCTTTATATTCTTGGAGAGGTCTGGCACACCTCCCAGCCTTGGTTAAATGGCGATGAATTCCACGCAGTTATGAATTATCCTCTATCTGATAGTATCAAGGATTATTTCTTGCGAGGAGTTAAGAAGCCTTATCAATTTATCGATGAGATCAATAGTCAGTCTATGTACTATAGACAGCAGATTTCGGAAGTGATGTTCAATCTTCTGGATTCTCACGATACGGAGCGCATTTTGGCTACGGCCAAGGGAGACGTCCAGCTTGTTAAGTCTGCCCTCGCCTGCCTCTTTTTACAAAGGGGGACACCGTGTTTCTACTATGGAACTGAGTTAGAATTAGATGGAGGACCAGACCCAGATTGTCGTCGTGTCATGCCTTGGGAACGTGTCTCCGAAAGCAATGACATGCTTCATTTCATGAAGGAATTGATTCAGCTTCGCAAGAATGTTTCAGACATTATCCAACATGGAACTTATAGTCTGAAAGAAATCAAGCCGGATGTACTATCTCTGGCATGGGATTATGATGGCCAAAAGGTCCGAGCAATTTTTAACCAATCAGCAGAAAATTATCTTGTAGTTAGTGATTCTGTAGCGCTAGCCAGTCATTGTCAAGAATTGGATCAGCAACTGGTGATATTGCCTAAAGGTTTCGTGATTTTTTACTAAGGAGAGATTAAGAGTGACAGGAAAATTCTAGTATAGAACGCATTTTACAAACAGACTATTTGGTGTCTTGCTACACCTGATATATAATTTAACTTAGAGAGAATAGGAGGATTAATCAGATGGAATTACAAGATTTTACAGAAAAAGAACAAGAAATGATTAAAAAGGGACTCACTTTTTCTAAACTGAACGACAAGGAAACAGCCGATAAGATTATCGCTTTAATTCCTCAAGATATGATTAAACGGATTCCGTTTTTTGTTAGAAAACATGCTATTACACGTACAGTCAAGAGAATTTCACTTGAGTATCCAGAGTTGTATGCTGTAGCTGAACAAGAAGGCCAACTTTCTGAAAAGGAAGCCCAAGAATTGCGCCAAATTCTGATAGATATTTTCCAAGAAAAAATGAACAAGCATAAGATTAAGTAGTTTTTAATCATTTACTTAATCTTATACTTGCTCGTATTGAAATGATACTATCTTATTCCCACATGCTATGCTGGGCTCTGACTCCATAGCTATCAATCGAACCATCTGAATTGAACTTGGATTCAATACGGTATCTTTTCCAGAGGTCGTAATCTGCTGTTTGGATGGTTAGTATAAAGTTGGTATCTTTATCAGAGACGTTATAATCAGCTGGATTAACTTCAAAGATATTGATTAATTTTCGTGTTTGAAAATCTTGGAGCTTGAGATTTGCTAGCTTGACATGATTGATGGAAATTTCTTCTAGTTGTTTGCTATCCTTAGGTGTTCTGTAATAGGTGATGACGCAGTTTTTGAGCTGATCAGTATCTTTACCTGTGGGAGTAAGGCTCATAAAGCCAAAGGATTGATTATCCCGCTTGACTTCGAGAAGCTGACCGTAGTAGAAGTGGTCGTTTTTGGGATTGGTGATGTAGCTCTCTGCACCTTTATCTCCAAAGGTATAGCCTTGGTCTAAAAGCTCGGAAGCCTTGGTCTCACCGATAATGACAGTAGTATCTTGAATGGTTACTGGAACAGGTTGAGCCGGAAGACCACTCATCATCATGCAAAACATAAATACATAACTCGTTAAAAAAGCTGTCCCGATAAAAGCGTTGGTTGATGCATAGACATGACTGTTATGAAAGTTTTTTCTTATAGCTAGTACAGCAAATTTGCCAATACTTTTTAAAACCATACTAACAAGTATGATGAAAAATTGTTTTTTCAAACATTCATAAATGGCTTGAGGAAAGCTATTACCATGATAGTAGAAGACAGCCAATACGAGTAGATTTACGATTAAATAGATTAGCAAGAACCAATGAATCTCTTTAAGGGCATTAGCATCAGTGATTTCTTCATAGTCAACGTGAATTCTTCCTTGAACAGCATGACCAAGTTTATAAATCCATTTGGGAATGTCTTTGCCTTTTTTAACCGCAACTACAAGTCTAATATAGAGATAAAAGGTAAAGGATAAGGATAGAAAGAAAAGAGCATAAAAAATCAAAACAACAGTAGTGAACATGGCTATATCCCCCTTTTTTCACCAATGAATACAGAACAATTTATTAGCTCCATTATAGCACTTTCTTGGGAAACAGAGCTAGAAATATCAGCAATATTCTTAAAGATAAAAAGATGGGAATGATTGCCATTTATGCTATACCGATTGTACTGATAGAAGGTAGTCCTTTCTTAATAATCGTTTTATTATTCGGGAATTTGTTTTTAATGAGAAAGAAAAGATTTGAGATAGAACATAAAGGAGTAGAGAGCCATGGGTAGAACGGTGATTATAGGTACTTTAATAGCTTTTGCAATCTTTAATCTGCTGCTAGGTCTGGGCTTCTATCTTTTTCTAAAAAAGAGGAAAGAGAATGGACAGTCATTGTACGAAACTCCTGTAAATCAACAAACTCGAACAGAAAAACTGGGTCTAGGCGAGATTTTGATCTACCTGACACTGATTGTCATCGCAGGGATCTTTGCCTTTCAGACCTTAAATAGAGGCGGTGTGGGGAATTCTATTTTAGCCAAAATGATCCTCCTACCTGCTCTAATGGCCCTTTTCAATGCAAGAAAACGAACTGGGAAGTCTATGCTTGCCCTCCTTATAACCTTCCTTGTCTTTCTAGTAGGAGTCATGTTTAATCTCACGATTGGTTTGCCACCTCAAGCACCGATTTTACAAATTAATGAAAGTAAAATCATTTTAGCTGAAACTAAATCCAGTGAGCTGATGGACGCTGGATTTGACATCTATGTAAGACAGGGCGATGGTGGTAGCGACTATGAAGACCTCCTGACAAGTAACAGTTTCCAAAAGTATCCTGGAGATAAAACAGTTACCATCGAAAAAGGCTTCAGGCTTGATAGCAATGCTGTTCCTTACGCTCCCTATCTCCTAGTAAAAGATGGCATAGTACTGGGCAGTATTTCCTTTTACGGTGCTGAGGACCATGATGTGGCTATAGAAGATTCTAAGGTTATTCAGGTTCGATTTAACAAGGACAGTATTGAGGCAGCGAAAAAACATTCTATTACTTTCAAATTAAATGAACTTGACTTGACTACACGACTGGATGTTTCTCTTGTTCAAGAAACTTTCAAGAAGCATCTATGGTCAATTCCACCATCAAATACAAGTGATGTCACTCAACTATGGTATGGATTAAAGTGGTCCAGCAACAGTGATTCGCTATTTTGGAATGAGTACTATGGTCTCATCCGCCTAGATGAAAATTATATGATGACTGATTTTGAACTAGCTGTTCAAGTAGCACGAGATAAGTAGATAAGATTTTGAATAACTGACTATACTTACGATTCAACAAAGGAACTAATCGATTTAGTTCCTGTTTTTATTTTTTGATTTCAATTTAAAACGATTTCTTTTTATTGTTGAGTAATATTTCACGAACAAAAAATGAAATTCTTAAAAAAACTTTCACAAAAACCTTTACAAGCTTTTGTAAACATGATATAGTTATAAGGCTTAGAAAATGAGAAGATGTTTTCTAGCAAATATAAACCCGAGTAAAAAATGCCTACGGACAGGCAGGGTTGAATGCCGAAGCGTGGTTGAAAAGCCACATTATTGATAGGGTTAAAAGCCTACTTTTATAAGTTGATGTTAGGACGCTTGTCCTAATTCATAAATTTTTAGTGTGGTGAAAGCACACGTCATCTTGTGAAACGATCAATAAAGTACGTAATATTTGCTACTAGAGAGTTAGGAAACATCAGGAACAGACATACTCAACAGAAACCAAAATAAAAACGTCAGAAGATTGCAGAGCAGGTGAAAACCTGCTCTTTTTTCATAAGTCAACCTTTGATTGCCCTCATCTTTTTGAGGAACTAAAAATACGGTAAAGGAGTATATCTTGAAAAAGTTAGATCAGAATCAGGCACCTATTTATGAAGGTCTGATTAAGCTAAGAAAGAAACGGATTGTTCCCTTTGATGTACCAGGTCACAAACGCGGACGGGGAAATCCAGAACTTGTTGAATTGTTGGGAGAAAAATGTGTTGGCATTGATGTCAATTCTATGAAACCCTTGGATAATTTAGGCCATCCCATTTCGATTATTCGGGATGCAGAGGAGCTAGCAGCTGATGCTTTTGGAGCAGCCCACGCATTCTTAATGATTGGGGGAACAACATCATCTGTTCAAACCATGATTCTTTCTACCTGCAAGGCTGGAGATAAGATTATTCTGCCACGTAATGTCCACAAATCTGCTATTAATGCATTGGTTCTATGTGGTGCCATTCCCATCTATATCGAGATGAGTGTAGATCCTAAAATCGGCATCGCATTAGGTCTTGAAAATGACCGTGTTGCACAAACTATAAAGGAACATCCAGATGCCAAGGCTATCCTAATCAACAATCCAACCTATTATGGAATTTGTTCAGATCTAAAGGGATTGACGAAAATGGCTCATGAAGCTGGCATGCTTGTTTTAGTGGACGAGGCCCATGGAGCTCATTTACATTTTACTGATAAACTCCCAATTTCTGCTATGGACGCTGGCGCTGATATGGCAGCGGTCTCTATGCATAAGTCTGGTGGGAGTTTGACCCAAAGCTCCATTTTACTTATCGGGGAGCAGATGAATCCTGAGTACGTTCGTCAGATTATCAACCTGACCCAGTCAACATCCGCCTCATACTTGTTAATGTCTAGTTTGGATATTTCACGTCGCAACCTGGTTCTTCGTGGTAAAGAGTCATTTGAGAAAGTCATTGAGCTATCCGAGTACGCTCGTCGTGAAATCAATGCTATCGGTGGTTACTATGCCTACTCAAAAGAGTTAATAGACGGAGTGTCCGTTTGTGATTTTGACGTGACAAAGCTGTCAGTTTACACTCAGGGTATTGGCTTAACAGGTATTGAGGTTTATGACCTCCTACGAGACGAATACGACATTCAGATCGAGTTTGGTGATATCGGCAATATCTTAGCCTATATTTCGATTGGTGACCGCATCCAAGACATCGAGCGTTTGGTCGGTGCTCTGGCTGACATCAAGAGACTCTACTCACGAGATGGAAAGGACTTGATAGCTGGAGAATATATCCAACCAGAGTTAGTGCTGTCTCCTCAGGAAGCCTTCTATTCAGAGAGAAGAAGTTTAACCTTGGATGAGTCTGTTGGACAGGTCTGTGGAGAATTTGTCATGTGCTATCCTCCAGGTATTCCTATCTTGGCTCCTGGTGAACGTATTACACGAGAAATTGTAAACTATATCCAATTTGCCAAAGAACGTGGTTGCTCCCTCCAAGGGACGGAAGATCCAGAAGTCAATCACATCAACGTCATTAAGAGAAAGGAGAACTAGATGGATTTATGGTTTTTTGAAGTTCATACTCCAGATGTGAAATTATCCCTGAGAACTGCCAAGCAACTCTATGCTGGAAAAAGTGAATGGCAGGATATCGAAGTCTTGGATACGCCAGCTTTTGGGAAAATACTGATTTTAAATGGGCATGTATTGTTTTCAGACGCGGACGATTTCGTCTACAACGAAATGACCGTTCACGTTCCCATGGCTGTCCATCCCAATCCCAAGAAAGTCTTGGTTATTGGGGGTGGTGACGGTGGTGTTGCCCAAGTATTAACCCTCTATCCAGAACTGGAGCAAATCGATATTGTGGAACCGGATGAGATGCTGGTTGAGGTTTGTCGAGAATACTTCCCAGACTTTGCTGCAGGGCTAGATGATCCTCGTGTTACCATTTACTACCAAAATGGGCTACGCTTTTTGCGAAACTGCGAAGATGACTACGATATTATCATCAACGATGCAACAGATCCATTTGGACATACGGAAGGACTCTTTACCAAGGAATTTTACGGAAACAGTTACAGAGCCTTGAAAGAAGACGGCATCATGATCTATCAGCATGGGAGTCCCTTCTTTGACGAGGATGAGTCAGCTTGCCGAAGCATGCACCGCAAGGTCAATCAAGCCTTTCCAATCAGCCGAGTCTATCAGGCACATATCCCAACCAGTCCTGCGGGCTATTGGTTGTTTGGATTTGCATCGAAAAAATACCACCCGGTCAAAGATTTTGATAAGGAAGGCTGGAAAAAACGCCAGCTTTTCACAGAATACTACACTGCAAACTTACATGTGGGAGCCTTTATGTTGCCTAAGTATGTAGAAGACATTTTAGAAGAAGAGGAAGGGAAAAAATGAGTCGTCTATTAGTTATCGGATGTGGAGGCGTTGCCCAAGTTGCTATTTCAAAGATTTGTCAAGATAGCGAAACCTTTACAGAGATTATGATTGCTAGTCGTACCAAGTCAAAATGTGATGACTTGAAGGCTAAATTAGAAGGTAAAACAAGTACAAAGATTGAAACAGCTGCTCTTGATGCTGACAAGGTCGAAGAAGTGATTGCCTTGATTGAAAGCTACAAGCCAGAAGCCGTTTTGAACGTAGCTTTACCCTACCAAGACTTGACCATTATGGATGCTTGTTTAGCGACTGGAGTACACTATATCGACACAGCTAACTACGAGGCTGAGGATACAGAAGATCCTGAGTGGCGTGCTATCTACGAAAAACGCTGCAAGGAACTTGGATTTACAGCTTACTTTGACTACTCATGGCAGTGGGCTTATCAGGAGAAATTCAAAGAAGCAGGCTTGACCGCTCTGCTTGGTTCTGGTTTTGACCCCGGTGTGACTAGTGTCTTTTCAGCCTATGCTCTCAAACACTATTTTGATGAAATCCACTATATCGACATTTTAGACTGTAATGGTGGTGACCACGGTTATCCATTTGCGACAAACTTCAACCCAGAAATCAATCTGCGTGAGGTTTCTGCACCAGGTTCTTACTGGGAAGATGGAAAATGGGTCGAAGTTGAAGCCATGTCTATCAAACGTGAGTATGATTTTCCTCAAGTTGGACAAAAAGACATGTATCTCCTCCACCACGAAGAAATCGAATCATTGGCCAAGAACATTCCAGGTATTAAACGGATTCGTTTCTTTATGACCTTTGGTCAATCTTATCTAACTCACATGAAATGCTTGGAAAACGTTGGTCTCCTTCGTACAGATGCTATTAACTTTAACGGACAAGAAATCGTACCGATTCAATTCTTAAAAGCCTTGCTTCCTGATCCAGCCAGCCTTGGCCCACGTACAGTTGGAAAAACCAATATCGGCTGTATCTTTACAGGTGTCAAAGACGGTGTTGAAAAGACTATCTATATCTACAATGTTTGCGACCATCAGGAATGTTACGCAGAAGTTGGTTCACAAGCAATTTCTTACACGACTGGCGTTCCAGCCATGATTGGGACAAAATTAGTTATGAATGGTACTTGGAAACAACCTGGAGTTTATAACCTTGAAGAATTGGATCCAGATCCATTTATGGAAGCTTTGAATGAGTATGGTTTGCCTTGGGTTGTGGTTGAAAATCCACAAATGGTGGACTAATGAAGCTAGAACAAGTACCAACACCAGCTTATGTCATTGACTTGGCAAAGTTAGAAGCCAACTGCCGCATTTTACAAGAGGTTCAGGAAAAGTCTGGTTGCAAGGTTTTGCTCGCCCAGAAGGCATATTCCCTTTACAAAACCTATCCCTTGATTAGCCAGTATCTATCTGGTACGACGGCTAGTGGTCTCTACGAGGTCAAGTTAGCAAGAGAAGAATTCCCGGGGGAAGTCCATGTATTCGCGCCAGCCTTTAAGGATGCGGATTTGGAGGAATTGCTTGAGATAACAGACCATATCGTTTTTAACTCGGAGAGACAATTGCGTAAGCATGGGACTCGTTGTCAGGAGGCTGGTGTCAGTGTTGGTTTGCGTCTCAATCCTCAATGTTCAACGCAGGGTGACCACGCGCTCTATGACCCTTGTGCACCAGGTTCTCGTTTTGGTGTAACACTTGATAAAATTCCTAGTGATTTGTTGGATTTGGTGGATGGCCTTCATTTTCATACCCTTTGTGAGCAAGGGGCAGATGATTTAGAGACAACCTTGAAAGCAGTAGAAGAGCAGTTTGGTTCTTACTTACATCAAGTTAAATGGCTCAATATGGGTGGTGGACATCATATCACAAGAGAAGACTATGATGTGGATTTACTGATTTCTGAAATTAAGCGTATCCGAGAAACTTACAATCTTGAGGTCTATATAGAGCCGGGTGAAGCTATTGCGCTCAATGCTGGTTATCTGGCAACTGAAGTATTGGACATTGTCGAAAATGGTATGGAGATCTTGGTTTTAGATGCCTCCGCGACCTGCCATATGCCAGATGTACTTGAAATGCCCTATCGTCCACCTTTGAGAAATGGCTTTGAGGCTCAGGAAAAAGCCCACAACTATAGACTTTCTTCCAATACCTGTCTGACGGGTGATGTGATTGGCGATTATAGCTTTGAAAATCCAATCCAAATCGGTGACAGACTTTATTTCGAAGACATGGCAATCTACTCCTTTGTTAAAAACAATACCTTTAACGGTATTGGGTTGCCAAGTCTCTATCTTATGGACGAGCAGGGTGACTGCAGCTTAGTCAAAGCCTTCGGCTATCAAGACTTTAAAGGGAGATTATCATGATAGAAACTCCGAAAAAAGCTGGCTATCGTATGCCAGCAGAGTATGAACCACACCATGGTACCCTCATGATATGGCCGACTCGACCAGGATCGTGGCCTTTTCAAGGAAAAGCTGCTAAAAGAGCATTTAGTCAGATAATCGAGACCATAGCAGAAGGGGAAAGGGTTTACCTTTTGGTGGAGCGGGACCATCTATCTGAAGCCCAATCTTATCTTGGAGACAAGGTCGTTTATTTAGACATTCCCACCAATGATGCCTGGGCGCGTGATACTGGTCCGACCATTCTTGTCAATGATAAAAGAGAAAAGTTGGCAGTTGATTGGTCTTTCAATGCCTGGGGTGGGGCTGTTGATGGTCTGTATCAAGATTATGAAGATGATGACCAAGTAGCCAGTCGTTTTGCAGGGGTCTTGGAAATGCCTGTTTACGATGCTAAACCTTTTGTACTAGAAGGCGGAGCGATACACAGCGACGGTCAAGGAACGATTCTCGTGACCGAAAGTTGCTTGCTTAGTCCTGGTCGCAATCCTCACCTGACTAAAGAGGAAATCGAGTATACCTTATTAGAGAGCCTTGGTGCTGAAAAAGTTATTTGGCTTCCTTATGGTATTTATCAAGACGAAACCAATGAACACGTTGACAACGTTGCAGCCTTTGTTGGTCCTGCAGAGCTTGTTTTAGCTTGGGCAGATGACAAAAGCGATCCTCAGTATGCCATGTCTGCAGCTGATTTAGCTCTCTTAGAGAAAGAAAATGATGCAAAAGGTCGTTCCTTCACTATTCATAAACTTCCGATTCCGGCTATTCGTCAGATTGTCACTAAGGAGGATTTACCAGGCTATACCTATGAAGAAGGGGAAGAGGAGCGTTATGAGGGCGAGCGCCTTGCAGCTTCCTATGTCAATTTCTATATTGCCAACAAGGCTGTTTTAGTTCCCCAGTTTCAAGATGTCAATGATCAAGTGGCCTTAGATATTCTCAGCAAGTGTTTTCCAGACCGTAAAGTTGTCGGAATGCCAGCCAGAGATATTCTCTTGGGTGGTGGTAATATCCACTGTATTACCCAACAAATCCCAGAATAGGAGAAAAAAATGAGAAATGTAAGAGTTGCAGCGATTCAGATGCAATGTGCCAAGGATGTTGCAACAAATATTCAAACAGCGGAGCGTTTAGTACGTCAGGCTACAGAACAAGGCGCACGAATCATTCTCTTGCCCGAATTATTTGAACGTCCTTATTTTTGTCAGGAACGCCAGTATGATTACTACCAGTATGCCCAGTCGGTGACAGAAAATACAGCTATTCAGCATTTTAAGGAGCTTGCTAAGGATCTACAGGTTGTTCTACCGATCAGTTTCTATGAAAAAGATGGCAATGTCTTGTATAACTCTATCGCTGTCATTGATGCAGATGGGGAAGTGCTGGGCGTTTATCGGAAGACCCACATACCAGATGACCATTATTATCAAGAAAAGTTTTATTTTACGCCAGGTAACACAGGTTTCAAGGTATGGAATACTCGGTATGCTAAGATTGGTATCGGTATCTGTTGGGATCAATGGTTCCCCGAAACAGCCCGTTGTCTTGCATTAAATGGGGCAGAATTGCTCTTTTATCCAACAGCCATCGGTTCAGAGCCAATTTTGGATACGGATAGTTGTGGACATTGGCAACGTACCATGCAAGGCCACGCAGCAGCAAATATTGTTCCAGTCATTGCAGCCAATCGTTATGGTTTGGAGGAAGTCACTCCTAGTGAGGAAAATGGCGGACAGAGTTCCAGTCTTGACTTCTACGGTTCGTCCTTTATGACGGATGAAACAGGAGCTATTCTAGAGCGAGCTGAAAGGCAAGGTGAGGCTGTTCTGTTAGCCACTTATGACCTTGACAAGGGAGCAAGCGAGCGTCTAAACTGGGGCTTGTTTCGAGATAGAAGACCAGAAATGTACCAACGAATTACGGACTAGAAGGTAACTTTCATAATAAATTTTTGATATTTACGCCTGTCTTACAAAAATGTAAGATAGGCTTTTTAAATGTAAGATAGGTGTACGATTATACGTGGAAATGTATGCTATACTCAATGTAGATCAAAAAGAAAGAGGTTTATTATGAAAAAATGGAATGCGACGCAGTTGAAGTACCTGATGGCGGCGGTAATGATTCTAGACCATATCCCTCATATCACAGGAATCGTTTCTCCTATGTGGGAAGGTATTTTTCACGCTATGACCCGTTGTGTGGGAGTTTGGTTTGCCTATATGGCTATGGAAGGATTTATCCATACTCGAAATTTGAAAAACTACCTCATCCGCCTCTGGTCTTGGGCGCTTATCATGTTTGCTGGAAATAGCCTACTCAATGCCCTATTTGCATCCAAAGGAGTAATGGTAAATAACAACATTTTCCTGACTTTGGCCATCGGTGTCACCATGCTTTGGATTGGTTTTCCTAGAAAAGAGCTGGATAAAAAAGAGAAGTTGTGGCGTCGGATTGGAGTTGCTGTTCTCTTGATTTTCGGTTGTCTTTTTACTGAGGGTGGTATTACTATGCTACCATTTCTCTTGATTAGTTACTCTTGTCGAAATCGCAAGGGATTGCGAAATCTCCTATATGCCTTTCTGTGGGCCTTCTTATTAGTGACTTCTATCCAAATTTACGACACTTGGCACCAAACATTGGAAATGATGCTTTACAATTCTGACTGGCTCTTTATCACAGTCTTTCCTTTTATGGCTTTGTATAATGGACAGCGAGGAAAGGAAACCAGCTGGAGCAAATATTTCTTTTATATTTTCTACCCAGCTCATCTATGGATTATTACTTTGATTGCTTATTTGGTTAAATAGTTTCAATATTCATTAGCTCCTTCTTGCTTAAAATGTGAGAGGAGCTTTTCTGTATCCGGAATTCCTAACAAAACATGTTATAATAGTTTTAGAAAGGACGAGGTTTATGGCGAACATACTTGTAATTGAAGATAATAATGAAATCCAGGAAATTTTAAGAACCCTTCTTACAGAGGAACACGAGGTGATTCAAGCCTTTTCTGGTACGGAAGGTATCATGCAATTTGACAAAGGTGGCATTGATCTTGTTCTGCTAGATATCATGCTCCCTGGGAAAAATGGCGACCAAGTCTTGCAATCTATTCGACAAACGAATCAGACTCCGGTCATCATGCTTACTGCTTTAGGTGATAAAAAGCTCATCAGCCAATATCTACTAGACGGTGCCAATGATTATGTAGTAAAACCTTTTGATTTGGACGAAGTCTTTGCCAGAGTCACTGTGCAATTACGCCAAAGTGGTGAACATCAGTCAGGAGATCGAAGAGAAATTGATAACCTCGTGCAAAACTTTAAAAATATCCAATTCGATGCGGATAGTTTTGAAATAAGTAGCACAACTGAAACCATTCGCCTTGCAAAGAAAGAGTGCCAGATTCTTCAAATGTTGCTCCATCATCCTAAAAAAATCTTCACCAAGGAGGAACTCTATGAATTGATTTGGGAAGAAAGTTACCTGCCTGGAGACAATACGCTCAACACCCATCTAAGCAATCTCCGTAAAAAACTGTATCAACTGGATCCAAATCATGAGTACATTGAAACCATTTGGGGAGTTGGTGTACGATTAAAAGGAGACCAGCAATGATTTATATTTTACTATCTCTGTTGCTCCTTATCAACACCATTTTATCAGTGTCTTTGATTCGCTATCATCTAGCAGTTAGAGATTTAAGCAGACAAATCGAAGAAAAGATTCGCTCTGGTAGCATGAAAAGAATCGGAGTAAACCTCTTTTCAAAGACCATTTTGCGTCTACATAACCAAATTGAGAATCTATTTCAAGAAGTGGAACAGAATCAGCTAATCATGAAGCATGAAAAACGCACCCTAGATATGGCAATCAGTAACATCGCTCATGATATTCGGACACCTTTAACAATCGCTTCAGGATATACTCAGCAACTGATAAAAAATCCTGAACCTAATCCAGAAACGTTAAACAAAATAGCCCATCACCTTGATTTGGTTTCTAAACGTTTGGAGGCTCTCCTTGAATATCGTCATTTGATGGAAGGAGCAGTCAAACCGAAACTGGAAGAACTTGATTTATCAATTTTTATAACGAAGAAGACTTTAGCCTATTATGACGTTTTTCAATCTTCTCATATTGTTCTTGATTTTAACGTTGAACCAGGATTGAAAACGACGACTGATGAAGACTTGCTGGATAGAATTTTACAAAACCTCCTTGGAAATGTTCTCAAGCACGGCAAGGAGCGAGCTAGACTTTCTTTGAAAAAGGGAGAAAAAGGGCTTGTTTTAGAAATCGATAATCTTGTCAAAAAACCAATCAAGAATATAGACAATCTCAGCAATCGTTTTTATTCTGAAAATCTATCAGACACAGAAGAATCCTCTGGTTTAGGTCTCTATATTACCGAGGAATTAGTTCATCTTCTTGGAGCGGATATGAAGCTAAGCACAGATGGGCAGTGGTTGTCGGTTTTCATTTATTTTTAACGAAAAGAAACCTCCTCTGTAGGCTAGAGGAGGTCATTTTTTATAGACTTTTCTTTTTGAAAACGGTAAGGCTGCTAAGAGAGAAGATAAGTATGACAACTACGCAAACCGTGATGGTATAGAGAACGGATTGACTATCAGCAGTCATGGCATAGGCAAAATTTAAGTTTAAATATCGTAGAATTTCAATATCTGGGAAAACAAGCATTGGCGTAGAAAGAATGATAGAGCTAACTAGATAGCCGATAAATACAGCAAGATAAGAATGAGTCAGGTAGAGAATAAAGGAAACAATTGAAAGCCAAGCGAGAAGGCAGAGAAATTGAAGGGAAATCGTTAAGAGGAGATTAGTAACAAAACCATCAGGCATCGCACCAAGTCCGTTTAGTAGAGTCGCGGGAATAAAGGCAATTACAAGGCTGGCGATGAGTTGTAAGAGAGCGATACTTGCTAGTACAAAGGATTTAGCAAGGAAAAACTCTGTACGAGAAACGCCCACTGTCAAACTATTTTTATATAGTTTGCCGATTAAATCAACTCCAAGAACGAGGCATGCTAGGATGATGCAGAGAAAAACGAGGTTTGAACCATTGCTAGATGCGTTGATAAGAGCTTGGACGCCATCCCAACCTTTGGTCGGAAATTCTGTTTCAGGTGTAGTATTTACTGACATTAGATGTCCTGTAGCTCCGATAGTAGCACCCATTAACATAAGTGCAAAGAGAATGAATTCTGTAATCCAGAATCCTTTGGAGCGAAAGAGACGGTAAAAATCTGCTTGAATGGTGTGTATCATAATTTTTCTCCTATTCTACCAATTGTGTGAAGTATTCTTCTAGATTTTGACGGGCAAAGTAAATTTCGTCAATAGAAATATCTGCCAAAGTTAGTTGCTTAAGAATCTGTTTGACATCTTGTTCATTACCAAAGATATGGATTTCATTTTCTGGATTAACAACCTTGAACTGGAGTTGGATTTGTTCTTTCAATACTTGACATGCTCTTTCTTTATCGCTTGTTCTAAGCACGATATAATCCTCACTTAGTGTTTCAAATTCAGCTTTGCTGATTTCACGGATAATCTTACCTTGATCCAAAATTCCAAAGCGATTAGCTAGGAGATAGAGTTCTGACAAGATATGACTAGAGATGAGAATGGTTATGCCTTTTTCTTGATTGAGCCGTTGAATCATCAGACGAAATTCTTTGATTCCAATCGGATCGAGACCGTTAATGGGTTCATCAAGAATCAGGAAGTCGGGTTTTGATAGGAGGGCAATGGCGATGCCAAGCCTTTGTTTCATTCCTAGTGAAAAATCACGAAAGACTTTTTTCCCTGTATCTGACAACCCAACATAGTCCAAGGTCTCATGAATCACCTTATCAGCATTTGGAATATGACGTATCATACAATAATATTTCAGATTCTGGTATGCTGTTAAGTGATTATGGGCTACAGGCGATTCGATAACAGAACCCACTCGAGATAAAGCGTTGGTCCACTCATTTTCCGATTGACTAGAAAAGAGGGAAATAGTTCCTTTATCCGCAAACAGTAGTTGTGTAATTATTTTGATAAGAGTGGTTTTACCTGCTCCGTTTTTCCCAATTAGACCATAAATATCTCCCTCTCTTATCGTTAGATGAAGGTCCTGAAGAATAGCTTGTTTATCAAATTCTTTGATCAGTCCATGAATTTCGAGTACTGTTTTCATGATTTTCTCCTTTTGATTTATTTTTCTAACTTTAGTATAAAGCATAGAAATCAAGGAAAGCTCAAGTATTTCTAAAGAGTTTCTAAAGTTTTCTGATTTTTAAAATGTCAAAAACCCAGTTAAGGATTTAACTGGGAATTTTCTCTATAAAATATACTTCTCAATGGCACGCGCGACGCCGTCTTCTTCGTTGCTGGCTGTAACATCATCAGCTAGGGATTTGACATGGTCGCTAGCATTTCCCATTGCAATACCAAGGCCTGCAAACTGGAGCATTTCGATATCGTTATTAGCATCCCCCATGGCCATAATTTCTGACGGTTCAATCTGCAAAATCTCAGCTAGTCGTGAAAGAGCAGTAGCCTTTGTGGTTCCAAGTGGCATCGCTTCATAAATGACAGGTTGCGAACGAACGCCGCTGAATCTTTGGCAGAGTTCCTCAGCAAAACGCTCTTCAAAATCGTCTGTTTGTTCTTTAGTGCCTAAAAACATTCCTTGGAACATACGATACTTACCACTAGTAGCTTCCTCAAGAGAAATTTCAGTCAGGTCTGAAAAGACTAGTTTGGCATCATTTTGAACGATTTCATTTGGCTTGCCACCAAGGACAAAATAGTGTTCCTCATCAAAAAGAGTCAATTGCACATCGCTCTTTTCAGCTAGGTCATAGAGGTATTCGATGTCAGCTGGACTGAGTTCTTGCCAGTCAACTAGACTCCAATCACTGGTCTGGTGAGTTGAGCACCCGTTATTGACAATGACATACTCATTCTGGAGGTCTAGTCCCAGTTTTTTGTAATAAGGAAGGACACCGAAAAGCGGGCGACCCGTACAGAGAACCAGTTTTACCCCTTTTTCAATAGCTTGATGGATGGCAGTAATGTGGGCTTGTGGGATTTCCTTGGCTTCATTGAGGAGAGTTCCATCCATATCCAAGGCTAGTAGTTTAATCATAAGACTTCCTTTTCTATGTGTTTTGCTTTTATTATAGCATATAGAACATAAAATGTCTGACAGAATTGTAACATTCAAGCTTCCTTTTCTTGAAAAATAAAATAAATTATCTTATAATATGTATACTTAATATTTAAGGAGAAATAATGTCAATCTATCAGTTTAATTCAATTTACAAAAATGATGAAACAGAGTCTACAGGTCTTCTTTTCATTAAAGTCTACAACAAATGGGAAAGCAACTTGAAAAGAGTTTTAAAATCAGTTAGTCTTACTTTGCCCCAATTTATTGTTTTAACTTCGCTTTTGTTTCTGACTAATAGAGAGGAATATGTAACACAAGTTGATATTGCTCGTTTCACAGGTATGGATGTCATGACGGTTTCTCAGATTGTCCGGTTACTAGAGAAGAAAGACTACATTAGACGTGATCAACATCCAAAGGATAGTCGAGCCAAACTGGTTTTAGTGACGAAGTCTGGTGTGGAGAAAGTCAATCGAGCTTTACCCTTAGTAGAAGGGGTTGATGAAGATTTTTTTGAAAAACTTTCTAACGATAGAGAAAGTTTCAATCGCATGTTAGCAGAGTTGGAGGATAAAAATGCCTAGATATTGGGTCGGAGTTGTTTCAAAGAATCATGTTTTAAGAGGAGTTGAGGGGAATTTTTGTCAGGTCTGTCATGGAAAGGGCGGCCCCTTAAACCGTATGAAAAAAGGCGATTATCTTTTATACTATAGCCCAAAATACGATATGAATGGTCAAGATAAGTTACAGGCTTTTGTGGCCGTAGGTAAAATTATAGATGACAAAGCCTATCAAGTAGAGCAGTTTGAAGGATTCTTTCCCTTTAGACGAAATGTCGAGTATTATCTACCAGTCAAAGATTGCTCCATAGAAATAGCCAGACAACATCCTGAATGGAAAGACTATGCTTCTAGGCTTCGTTATGGGCATTTTGAAGTTTCCAAAGACTTTTTCCTCTATATCTTTCATCATATGAAAGTGGATGATGAAGCTTGATTGATTTGCTAGTTAAATGATTGTCAACAAGAATTTTGGATTTGGACTGTGAAGCGAACTTTGCTATAATAGAGTAAGAAACTTTGATAAACCAAACGAGGCTGAGATGAAATTACTTTATACTGATATTCGGACTTCTTTGACAGAAATCCTAACTAGAGAGGCAGAAGAGTTAGTGGCTGCTGGCAAGAGGGTTTTCTACATTGCCCCCAACTCTCTTTCATTTGAAAAGGAACGTGCCGTGCTGGAATGCTTGTCCCAGCAGGCTTCTTTTGCGATTACCGTCACGCGCTTTGCTCAAATGGCTCGTTACCTGGTTTTAAATGACTTGCCTACAAAGACCAGTCTTGATGACATCGGCCTTGGGATGGCCTTCTATAAATGCCTTGCTGAACTTGATCCCAAAGAGTTACGAGTTTATGGTGCTATTAAACAAGACCCTCAATTTATCCAGCAGTTGATTGAACTTTATCACGAGATGACGACTGCTCAGATGAGCTTTTTGGACTTGGAAAGTTTGACCGATGAGGACAAGCGAGCTGATTTACTTTTGATTTTTGAGAAAGTAACGACCTATCTCAATCAAAGTCAATTGGCTCAGGGAAGTCAGTTATCCCATTTGATTGAGGCTATTGAGAATGACAAGGTAAGTAGTAATTTCAGTCAGCTTGCCTTGGTTATCGACGGTTTTACTCGTTTTTCTGCCGAGGAGGAGCATGTGGTGGATCTGCTCCATCGTAAAGGTGTTGAGATTGTCATTGGTGCTTATGCAAGTAAGAAGGCCTATACCAGTCCCTTCGCTGAAGGTAATCTCTACCAAGCCAGTGTAGAATTTCTTCATCATTTAGGTGCTAAATACCAAACGACTGCTCAAGACCGCTCTCAGACTCATGTGTATATGGATAGTTTTGACAAGGCCTCTCGTTTGCTGGAGTCTGCTTATGACTTTTCAGAACTCACCTTGGATGTCGATGAGAAGGACCGTGACAATCTGCAAATCTGGTCTTGCTTGACACAAAAGGAAGAGTTGGAGTTAGTAGCCCGCAGCATTCGTCAAAAACTACATGACAATCCAGAACTGAGTTACAAGCATTTTCGGATTCTGTTAGGAGATGTGGCTTCTTATCAGTTGTCCTTAAAGACCATTTTTGACCAGTACCAGATTCCTTTCTATCTTGGTAGAAGCGAATCCATGGCCCATCATCCCTTGACCCAGTATGTGGAGTCTATTTTACGATTAAAACGCTACCGTTTCCGTCAGGAGGACTTGATTAACCTCCTCAAAACAGGCTTATATACTGACCTTAGTCAGGCTGAGATTGATGCTTTTGAGCAATATCTCCGCTATCTTGGTATCAATGGCTTGCCAGCCTTTCAGCAAACCTTCACTAAATCTCACCATGGAAAATTCGATTTGGAACGTTTGAACGCCATTCGTCTGCGAGTTTTGACGCCACTTGAAACCTTATTAGCCAGTCGAAAACAGAAGGCTGAAAATCTCTTGCAAAAGTGGAATGCTTTTCTAAAAAATGCTGCCTTAAGCAAGCAGATGCAGGAATTGACAGCTACTATGGAAACTCTAGAACAGGAAAGACAAGCTGAAGTTTGGAAAGCCTTCTGCCATGTTTTAGAACAATTTGCGACGGTTTTTGCTGGTTCACAAGTAAGTCTGGAGGACTTCTTAGCCTTGCTCCATTCAGGGATGAGTTTGTCCCAGTATCGCACCATTCCAGCAACAGTGGACACCGTTCTGGTGCAGAGTTACGATTTGATTGCACCTCTGACTGCTGACTTTGTCTATGCCATCGGGCTGACTCAGGAGCATTTACCAAAAATCTCTCAAAATACCAGCCTTTTGACAGATGAAGAGAGAGAGACCTTAAACCAAGCGACAGAAGAGGGGGCTCAACTGCTGATTGCAAGCAGTGAAAACCTAAAGAAAAATCGCTATACCATGCTTTCCTTAGTCAATGCCGCTCGTAAACAATTGATTTTGTCAGCACCCAGTCTTCTCAATGAAAACGAAAGCAAGGAATCTGCCTATCTTCATGAACTGGTGAGTTTTGGATTTAGCCGAAGAGAAAAGAGGATGAACCATAAAAATCTTAGCAAAGAAGATATGGGTTCTTATCACAGTCTCTTGTCTAGTCTGGTTGCTTATCATCAGCAGGCTGCTTCTAGTGAAAATGAACAAGATGTGACCTTTGTCAAGGTCTTAGCACGTGTCATGAGGAAAAAACTTGACCAAAAAGGCCTTGCCAATCCCGCCCTCCCAACCAGTCCAAGTAGCAAGCCATTAGCAAAGGATACCTTGCAGGCTCTCTATCCTGCTGACAAGGAGTTTTACCTGTCTACCTCTGGTTTGACAGAGTTTTACCGAAATGAATACAGTTATTTCCTCCGTTATGTCTTAGGTTTGCAGGAAGAATTGCGCCTGCGTCCAGATGCTCGCAGTCATGGGAATTTCTTGCACCGTATTTTTGAACGTGCCTTGAAATTGCCTGCTGAAAATCCGTTTGACCAACGTCTGGAGCAAGCTATTAAGGAAACCAGTCAGGAACGGGAATTTGAAGCCATTTATCAAGAAAGTTTGGAAGCCCAGTTTACCAAGGAAGTTCTGCTCGATGTCGCGCGGACCACTGGCCACATCCTACGTCATAATCCAGTCATCGAAACCATCCAAGAGGAAGCAACATTTGGTGGCAAAGACCAAGCCTTTATCCAGTTGGATAATGGTCGCAGTGTTTTTGTTCGAGGTAAGGTTGACCGAATCGATCGCCTGAAAGCCGATGGAGCACTAGGGGTAGTAGACTACAAGTCTAGTTTGACCCAGTTCCAGTTTCCTCACTTCTTCAACGGGCTTAATTCCCAACTGCCAACCTATTTAGCTGCCCTAAAAAGAGAAGGGGAGCAGAACTTTTTCGGCGCCATGTACTTGGAAATGGCTGAGCCTGTTCAATCTCTCTTGACCGTTAAAAGTCTGGCAGGAGCAGTAGTGGAAGCCAGCAAGTCAATGAAATACCAGGGACTCTTTTTAGAGAAAGAAAGCAGTCATTTGGGCGAATTTTACAACAAAAACAAGGCTAACCAGCTGACAGATGAGGAGTTTCAGCTCTTGCTGGACTACAATGCACATCTCTATAAGAAGGCCGCAGAAAAGATTTTAAAAGGCCAGTTCGCCATCAATCCATACACAGAGAACGGCAGAAGTATCGCCCCATACGTCCAGCAACATCAAGCCATTACAGGCTTTGAAGCCAATTACCATTTGGGTCAAGCTCGTTTCCTAGAAAAGTTAGACCTAGCTGATGGCAAACGTCTGGTCGGAGAAAAACTCAAGCAAGCTTGGTTTGAAAAAATGAGAGAGGAGTTGAATCGATGAAGCCTATTTCCTTTTTAACTGAGGAAGAGATTCAAAAACTGCAAGTAGCAGAAGCGAGTTCGAGCAAGGAACAGAAGAAAACAGCCGAGCAAATCGAAGCCATTTATACTGCAGGGCAGAATATCCTAGTCTCAGCGTCTGCTGGTTCTGGGAAAACCTTTGTCATGGCAGAGCGTATTCTCAACCAATTAGCACGTGGCGTGGAAATCAGCCAACTCTTTATCTCGACCTTTACCGTTAAAGCAGCTACAGAACTCAAAGAACGCTTGGAGAAGAAAATCAGCCAACAAATCCAAGAAACCGATGATGTCGATCTCAAACAACACTTGGGACGCCAGTTGGCAGAACTACCAAACGCGGCCATCGGAACCATGGACTCCTTCACACAAAAGTTCCTCGGCAAACATGGCTATCTGATTGATATTGCACCCAATTTTCGTATTCTACAAAATGAAAGTGAACAGTTAATCTTAAAAAACGAAGTTTTTCATCAGGTGTTTGAAGACCATTATCAAGGTGAAAATAAAGAGAAATTTAGTCGTTTGGTGAAGAATTTTGCCGGGCGTGGTAAGGATGAACGTGGTCTGCGCCAGCAAGTCTACAAAATTTATGACTTCCTTCAATCCACTAGTAATCCTCAAAAATGGCTGAGTGAATCTTTTCTCAAAGGATTTGAAGCAGCTGATTTTGCTAGTGAAAAAGGAAAACTGACTGAGAAAATCCAGCAGGCGCTTTGGGATTTGGAAAGCTTTTTCCGTTATCATCTAGATAATGATGCCAAGGAGTTTCCAAAAGCTGCCTATTTAGATGCTGTTCAAGATGTTTTGGATGAAGTTGGCTCCTTAAATCACGAGTCTGATAGTCAGGCTTATCAAAAAGTTCTTTCACGTATTGTCGCCATCTCGAAAGAAAAAAACGGTCGGGCTCTTGCTAACTCTAGTCGAAAGTCTGATTTGAAGCCACTTGCAGATGCCTATAACGAGGAGAGAAAATCCCAGTTTGCAAAACTTGGACAACTAGCAGATCAGATAACGATTCTAGACTATCAAGAACGTTATCATGGAGACACCTGGGAGTTAGCTAAAACTTTCCAAAACTTTATGAGCGATTTTGTGGAGGCTTATCGCAAGCGTAAACGTGAGGAAAATGCCTTTGAATTTGCTGATATTAGCCATTACACCATTGAAATTTTAGAGAATTTCCCACAAGTTCGTGAAGCATATCAGAATCGCTTCCATGAAGTCATGGTCGATGAGTATCAGGATACCAACCACATTCAAGAACGGATGCTAGAATTGCTGTCGAATGGTCATAATCGCTTTATGGTAGGAGATATCAAGCAGTCCATCTACCGTTTCCGTCAGGCAGATCCACAGATTTTTAATGAGAAGTTCCAACGCTATGCGCATAATCCTAAAGAGGGCAAGTTGATTCTCCTCAAGGAAAATTTCCGTAGTAGTTCAGAAGTGCTGTCAGCAACCAACCATGTCTTTGAACGTCTCATGGACCAAGAAGTCGGGGAAATCAACTATGACAGCATGCACCAGCTTGTTTTTGCCAATACCAAACTGACTCCCAACCCTGAGAACAAAGCAGAATTTCTCCTCTACGATAAGGACGATAGTGGGCAAGAGGAAGAAGAGAGCCAAGCAGAAACAAAACTAACAGGGGAAATGCGCTTAGTCATCAAGGAAATCCTAAAACTCCATCAAGAGAAAGGCGTAGCCTTTAAGGAAATTGCCCTTTTGACTTCCAGTCGCAGTCGTAATGACCAGATCCTCCCAGCTCTGTCAGAGTACGGAATTCCGGTCAAAACAGACGGAGAACAAAACAATTACCTCCAATCTCTAGAAGTGCAAGTCATGCTAGACACTCTTCGTATCATCCACAATCCCCTGCAAGACTATGCCTTGGTTGCGCTTATGAAGTCTCCCATGTTTAGCTTTGACGAGGACGAATTGGCACGCTTGTCCCTTCAGAAAGCAGCTGATAAAGTCCAAGAGAATCTTTATGAGAAACTGCTTAACGCTCAAAAACAAGCAACTGAGCTGAAAGAATTAATTAACACAGCTCTAGCGGAAAAATTAAGTCAGTTCATGGATATCTTGGATTCTTGGCGCTTGTATGCCAAAACCCACTCTCTCTATGACTTGATTTGGAAGATTTATAATGACCGTTTTTATTATGACTATGTTGGAGCCTTGCCAAACGGACCAGCTAGACAAGCTAATCTCTATGCCCTAGCTCTACGAGCTGACCAGTTTGAAAAGAGCAATTTCAAGGGTTTGTCGCGTTTTATACGTATGATTGACCAAGTCCTAGAAGCCCAGCACGATCTCGCAAGCGTAGCCGTCGCACCGCCTAAAGATGCCGTGGAACTCATGACAATTCACAAGAGCAAAGGACTGGAGTTTCCTTATGTCTTTATCCTCAACATGGATCAGGACTTCAACAAGCAAGACTCGATGTCAGACGTCATTCTCAGCCGTCAAAATGGGCTTGGTGTCAAATATATTGCCAAGGTGGAAACAGGAGCAGTGGAAGCACACTATCCTAAAACCATCAAACTCTCCATTCCCAGTCTAACTTATACGCAGAATGAAGAAGAATTACAATTGGCTAGCTATTCAGAGCAGATGCGTCTGCTGTATGTTGCCATGACGCGAGCTGAGAGAAAACTTTATCTTGTCGGTAAGGGTTCTCGTGAAAAGCTGGAAGCAAAGGAATATCCAACAGCTGAAAACGGAAAATTAGATAGCAATACCAGACTGCAAGCCAAGAATTTTCAAGATTGGATATGGGCGATTAGTAAAGTATTTGCTAGAGACAATCTCAACTTTAGTTATCGCTTCGTTGGTGAAGACCAGTTGACTAAAGAAGCTATCGGTCAATTGGAAAACAAGAGTCCTCTACAAGATAGCTCTCAAGCAAGCAACCGTCAGTCAGAAACCATCAAAGAAGCCCTTGAAATGCTAAAAGAAGTAGAAGTCTATAATACTCTTCACCGCGCAGCTATTGAGCTTTCTAGTGTTCAAACTCCAAGCCAAATCAAGAAATTCTATGAACCGGTTATGGATATGGAAGGGGTGCAAATTGCTAACCAAACCAAATCAGCAGAGAAGAAAATCAGCTTCGATTTACCAGATTTTTCAACCAAAGAAAAGGTAACAGGAGTTGAGATTGGTAGTGCAACCCACGAACTCATGCAGAGAATTGACCTCAGTCAGCAACCAACACTTGCTAGCCTGAAAGATACTCTCAAACAAGTTCAAACCAGCCAAGCTGTCAGAGACAAAATCAATCTTGCTAAAATCCTAGATTTCTTTGATACGCCACTTGGTCAGGAGATTCTCGCCAATACAAACCATCTCTATCGCGAGCAACCTTTCTCCATGCTCAAACGAGACCAAAAGAGTCAGGAAGATTTCGTTGTCCGTGGAATCCTTGATGGCTATCTGCTTTACGAGGACAAAATCGTTCTATTCGACTATAAGACAGACCGCTATGATGATCCAAGTCAACTCATAGACCGTTATCGTGGTCAATTAACCCTCTACGGAGAAGCTTTATCACGAGCCTATTTGATTGAAAATATTGAAAAATACTTGATCTTACTTGGGAAAGAAGAGGTTCAAGTTGTAAAAGTATAATTTATACTCTTCGAAAATCAAATTCAAACCACGTCAGCTTCACCTTGCCGTACTCAAGTACAGCCTGCGGCTAGCTTCCTAGTTTGCTCTTTGATTTTCATTGAGTATTAGAAAAGGAGACCTCATGACACTTCCAGTTAGAAAATCCCTGCATGATGCGGTGTTACAGGCTTCAAAAGCTGATACTTGGGATCAAGCTACCAAGGAATGGAATGAAGTTTCCTTGATTTTTAATGGTATTGGGCGCAGTAATTGTATCTGCGGAAATGCCATTAAATATGCTTACGAACTCTTTAACAATGTCACAGGACAACGTCTCTTTCCTATCGGAAGTGACTGTGTTCTCCATTTTCATAGACTGAGTTTAGATCAGCAACTAGAAGAGGAAGAAAAACTTCTCAGAAAGCTTGAAAATCTAACTAGAAAAGTCAAGAAAAAGGAAAAAATCAAGGTCAATAAAAGCGATTTTGACGAAAAACTTTTAAAATGGTTTTGGGAAAAAGGTGTTTTCAAAGCCAATCGTGGCAATCAATTTGCACCTGAGAAAGATTACCAGCTTTTCCTAGAAGTCTTTCAAGGTGGAAGTTGGACCAAGGCAGAGCCAAAGAAAAAAGCTCGTATGGAAGAAGTGCTGGAAAAGTGTATCAAACCTTTTTTACTTGGTAAGACCGATGATCAACTCTACCTTGTCAAGCTAGGTAAGGAGAAAATAGACTACGAGCAGTATTTACGGATTCAGGCAGAGAAAGAACGTAAGAAAAGAGATAAAATCGCCAAGCAATACGCTGACAATCTTATTCTTGCCATGGGACCTGCAGAACGCGCTTATCAAGATTACTTTGGCTTTACAGAAACCTTGACCCAAGAAGAACGAAAATGGGAGAGAATCCTCTTTGGTAAAAATAGAGACGAACGGGCTATCAAGGCTAAACAAAATCAAAAGGAGCTGGAAAAGGATCGGCGTATTGCAAATCAAGATCCTATTGAACGAAAGCAGAAGCAGACTTGGCTTCTCAATTCTTATTTTCGTGGTTTGCCTGATGAAAAAGCCAGATTTTCACGTCTCTTACTGGAGTATCGAAAAACTGGTGAAGTACCCTTTTCAGATGATTACATGTCTCAGCATTTAATCGACTTTTTCTACAAGATGAAGGCCTTTGAGTTTGAAATTGCACCAGAACAAGTTCGAGATTTTCTAAAAGAATGTCTTCAGGCAGAACATCTATCATCAGCTCAATCAACTTGGATTAGAGGGATTCTTGTCAATTGCCTTCACCCTTTTTTAGATAGATTGCTCATATAGAAAAATCCTACCTTGTCTATGCATGGTAGGATTTAAGTATCTCCAAAGATATACTGGTAAAGTTGAACTACTTTCTGAAAACTTTGCGTATCCATACTTGTTATTTTTTGAGCATTGCGCATCCGAAAATCAAAGGTATACAATTGAAACGGATTGACAGCACCATCTACCTTATCAGACGAGACAGGTACGAGCAAGCCTTTTTCTGCCAAACGTTGTTGACCATGAGTGATAGGACAGACGGCCACAAAACCAGTTTGCAAAGCATATTCTCTCCTAGACACAACCAAGGCAGGGCGCCGTTTTTGAATTTCCCGACCAACTGATGGATCAAAGTCGAGCCAAATGATATCTTGTTTTTCAGGAATATACTCAGATTTCGCTGTCAATGATTTTTACCCCTTCAAAATCATTTGTCATTCTCAAATCAGTAATCCCATCAAAAGGATCTTTTAGTTTCGGAGCCAAGACAATAACCCCATCAATTCCTTTATAGACAACCATTTCTTGACCTTCCGTCATACCCAAATTTTTAGGAATGGTCACTGTGAGAGAATTTCCCACCTTCCGAGTCTTTACTGTATTCATCGCTCTACCTCCACAAAACCGTATATACAAAGTATACACCAAACAACACATTAAGTCAAGCGAACATTGAAATACATAAATTAAGTTATGTATTTTAGTATGATTTTATTTCAGTCAAAGCCTGTGCAAAAGCACCTAATTTATGATAGAATAGATGGTGAGAAAGAAAACGTTTTATTACGTTTTTTTAGTCGGAAGGGGAAAATATTATGGCTACTATTCAATGGTTTCCGGGCCACATGTCTAAGGCGCGGCGACAAGTTCAGGAGAATTTAAAATTTGTTGATTTTGTGACGATTTTGGTAGATGCACGTCTACCTTTATCTAGTCAAAACCCTATGTTGAACAAGATTGTGGGTGATAAACCCAAATTATTGATTTTGAACAAGGCAGACCTAGCTGATCCAGCGATGACAAAAGAATGGTGTCAGTACTTTGAATCACAAGGAATTCAAACACTGGCCATCAATTCCAAAGAGCAAGTTACTGTAAAAGTTGTGACTGATGCAGCCAAAAAGCTTATGGCGGATAAGATTGCTCGCCAGAAAGAACGCGGTATCAAAATTGAAACCTTGCGGACCATGATTATTGGAATTCCAAACGCTGGTAAATCAACTCTGATGAATCGTTTGGCTGGGAAAAAGATTGCGGTAGTCGGTAATAAACCAGGTGTTACCAAGGGACAACAATGGCTCAAAACCAATAAAGATCTTGAAATCTTAGACACACCAGGGATTCTCTGGCCTAAGTTTGAAGATGATACTGTCGCACTTAAACTAGCCTTAACTGGAGCTATTAAGGACCAGTTACTTCCAATGGATGAAGTGACCATTTTTGGTCTCAATTATTTCAAAAAACATTATCCAGAAAAACTAGCTGAACGCTTTAAACAAATGAAAATTGAAGAAGATGCTCCTGTAATCATCATGGATATGACACGTGCCCTCGGTTTCCGAGACGACTACGACCGTTTTTACAGTCTCTTCGTGAAGGAAGTCCGTGATGGGAAGCTCGGTAACTATACCTTAGATACATTGGACGACATTGATGACGACGATTAAAGAAATCAGAGAACTTCTTGCTACTGTCAAAGACCTAGACAATCCGCTTTTTCTTGAACTGGAAAAAGATAGCCGAACTGGAGTTCAAAAGGAAATCAGCAAGCGGAAAAAAGCTATTCAGGCTGAACTCGAGGAAAATCTTCGTCTAGAAAACATGCTGTCCTATGAAAAAGAGCTTTACAAACAAGGATTGACCCTAATAGCAGGTGTTGACGAGGTCGGTCGTGGTCCTCTGGCTGGACCTGTAATCGCTGCAGCCGTTATTTTACCAAAAAATTGTAAGATTAGAGGGCTCAACGATAGTAAAAAAATCCCCAAAAAGAAACATTTGGAAATTTATCAAGCCGTTCAAGAACAAGCATTGGCTATCGGCATTGGAATCATGGATAATCAAGTCATTGACAGAGTCAATATCTATGAAGCAACCAAGCTTGCTATGAAAGAGGCAATCTCTCAGCTCAGTCCCCAACCTGAGCACCTCTTGATTGATGCCATGCAACTGGATTTACCAATTTCCCAAACAGCAATCATCAAAGGAGATGCCAACTCCCTCTCTATCGCAGCCGCATCCATAGTTGCCAAAGTGACGCGGGATAATTTAATGAAGGATTATGACAACCAGTTTCCTGGATATGATTTCGCTGCAAATGCTGGATATGGAACGGCAAAACACTTAGAAGGTCTTGATAAACTAGGAGTTACTCCCATTCATCGGACCAGTTTTGAACCGATAAAATCACTGGTTTCAGCAAATAAAGAAAGTTAAGTTGGAGGAAATGATTATGGAGGAACAGTCAGAAATACTCCGGTCTAAGAAAGAATTTGCCTTTGCCTCAAGTACCATATTATCCCAAGTTGGACGAGGAATTATCGTCGGGCTAGTTGTTGGGCTAATCGTTGGATCTTTTCGTTTCTTAATCGAAAAGGGCTTCCACCTGATACAAGGCCTCTATCAAGATCAAGCGCACCTAGTGCGCAATCTTTTTGTCCTTGTTCTATTTTACATACTCATCTGCTGGCTCAGTGCTAAATTAACTCGCTCAGAGAAAGATATCAAAGGCTCAGGAATCCCACAAGTTGAGGCCGAATTAAAAGGACTCATGTCGCTTAATTGGTGGGGTGTTCTCTGGAAGAAATATATTCTAGGTATTCTAGCTATTGCCAGCGGACTCATGCTGGGTCGAGAAGGTCCGAGTATTCAACTTGGAGCAGTTGGTGGTAAAGGCATTGCCAAGTGGCTCAAATCTAGCCCAGTAGAGGAACGCTCCTTGATTGCTAGTGGTGCTGCAGCAGGATTAGCAGCTGCCTTTAATGCACCAATTGCCGGCCTCCTCTTTGTAATAGAAGAAGTCTATCATCACTTTTCAAGATTTTTCTGGGTTTCCACTCTAGCAGCCAGCATTGTAGCAAACTTTATCTCTCTACTCATATTTGGCCTAACACCCGTACTGGATATGCCTGACAATATCCCTCTCATGACTCTAGATCAGTACTGGATTTATCTTTTCATGGGTATTTTTCTCGGATTATCAGGTTTTCTTTATGAGAAAGCTGTGCTAAATGTCAGCAAAGTTTATGACTGGCTTGGTCAAAAGATCCATTTAGATAGAGCTTATTATCCAATCTTAGCTTTTATCCTTATCATACCAGTAGGGATTTTTCTTCCTCAAATTCTCGGTGGTGGGAATCAGCTGGTTCTTTCCCTAACTGAGCAAGATTTTAGTTTCCAAGTCTTACTTGCCTACTTCCTTATTCGCTTTGTTTGGAGCATGATAAGTTACGGAAGTGGATTACCTGGTGGAATTTTCCTACCTATTCTGGCTCTTGGTTCCTTACTTGGTGCCCTAGTTGGCGTCATTTGTGTGAATCTTGGTCTTGTCAGTCAGGAACAATTTCCAATATTCATCATTTTAGGAATGAGTGGTTACTTTGGAGCAATATCCAAGGCTCCCCTAACAGCTATGATCCTTGTAACCGAAATGGTAGGGGACATAAGAAACCTCATGCCCCTCGGACTTGTAACCTTGGTGGCCTACATTATCATGGATTTACTAAAGGGTGCCCCAGTATACGAGGCCATGTTGGAGAAAATGTTGCCAGAAGAAGCGACAGACGAAGGAGAAGTAACTCTTATCGAAATCCCTGTTTCAGATAAAATAGCTGGTAAACAAGTCCATGAACTCAACTTACCACAAAATGTACTCATCACCACGCAAGTTCATAATGGGAAAAGCCAAACAGTTAATGGCTCAACCAGAATGTATCTGGGCGATATGATACATTTAGTTATTCCAAAAAGTGAAATTGGGAAAGTCAAAGATTTGTTGTTGTAGTATTTTTACATAATTTATATTATGCAAAAATAAATCTCTTAATTAGATCTAATAGAAAACCGATTCCCAGTAATGAGATCGGTTATTTTTTACTTACAAGATATTTCACTTACAAGTAATTGAACTTTGTTAAAAATAAGACTATAATTAAGTTAGAAACGATAAAACATAAAAGCTAGAAAGGAGTTTACTGTATTTAATCTATACAGTAAGATTAAAATCATGAAAAAGAAAACGATAGCAATTATACAATGTATTTTGTATCTCATGGCTCCCTATATAGCTCTTGAGTTATGTAGAATGAACAGAAGTTTCGTTACTGATGATCTCTTTTTTATTTTCCTTATTTTGCTGACTATTTCATTCTGGTTTAGTATTTGGAAACTAGAAAAAGCACTAGATAATGATTCACAATAGAAAATCCAATGACTTAGATCCGTTTTACTCGGGTCTAAGTCTTTTTTATTACTTCTAAAACTAAAAGTTTATGTACAATTGACTAAACTAGAGCTAAACCATTGATACAACTGAATTAGAAGCATAAAGTACATTCTTTAAGGAGTGTACTTTATTTTTATTTTGTACATTATTTTGAAGTGTTATTTTGTATATTTTCTAGTTCATAACATCATCTGATTTAAGGAATTGATTTGTACATTTTTACTCTAATAGGTGCAGAAGAAGTAGTGGTTCAATTGTACATTTTTTGCTGCTCATTTAAGGTCTTATTGATAGTAAGATATAGATTTTTACTCGTGGTGCTAGTTAATCTCAAAGTATCTCAGATTATAAGTCAGTACAATTTGCTCCATTCTCAACTACAATCTTGTTAAGCCTCTAGCTAGTGTTTGTTCGACATCAAAAAAAGCACAAAGTTCTAAAAATCGAGTTTCAATAGTCCGTCTCATAGCCATTAGTTTCCAATGATTATGTTGTTTAGCTCTTGCCATATTTTGACGTAAAGGCGTCCAAAGATGGTAACCTTTCTGTTTCAACTGTTCTCTGAGTTCATAGCTAAGATAAGCTAAATCAGCTAAAACATATGGTTGAGAACAATTTTCTAGTAAGTCATCAACTGCCCTAATATCATGTACTGAGGCAGGCGTTACAACATAATTCAGAATATAGCCTGATAGGGTGACCAGCATATGTACTTTGAATCCATAGAACCAAAGGTGCTTAGAGGAATTGTAACCAATGTCGGCTAGTTCATTAAAAACATGTGCTCTATGGTTACGGACTGGTTGACAAAGTGATAAGGGGAAACTATCTATGATGACAATGTTATTGGGAGAAATTTGAGTATTTATGACTTGCCGAATAATTTGGACTAACCAAATCAACTGCCTTGACCGTCGATTAAACCGACTTCTTTCAAGGAGACACCCACAAGGATTCTTGTTTAGAAGCACCGAATCAATCAAGAAGGATCACCCAGAGGTTCCAGCATTTGAAGAATATGACGAGCTACTTGAAGCAATCAAAAAATCCCTATAAAGAGATTTTTTTATACCTATAATACCTTGTGCAAAATAGTCGCATATATCAAAATCAGAGTCACGTTACCTACTATTAGACCAAAAGTCGCAAGCAAGGTCTTTGCTGTACCCGGCTTAAAATCTGCACTAATCAAATATGGCCAAAAGCATACCATTGGGAGAATGGCTATTAACACGCATACATAGGTAGGAAAGCTTGTCCAAAGAAAGCGTGTCGTCTCTAACCAGTGACCCCATGAAGGTATCACTATTTTGCTTATAGTGAAAAGTATGCATATAAGGTGGACCACTAGAAGATAAATAGCATACTTTGTCTTACTTAGTACTTTTTTCTTTTTCATTTTGCCTAATTATCCCTGCAAATTCTTCTATCGCTCTGCTGCAATATTAGAACTAAAATTAAAATTAACTATATCATTATTCGAATCAAGGTCTAAATTCATAAAATAATGATTCCAAAAGAATTCATTGTTACCTGCTCCCCACTGCACGCCATAATGACCCAAATATTCATCTCTTGGCTCGCTTGGAGTCAACCATATTTTTTTCCCAAATACTTTCGTGAACTCGTTTTCGTCAAGCTTCTTTAGCAAATCTATACCATCTATATTATATGAAATTCCATATTTTTTGGCAACAGCTGTGCACTCAGAATCGAAGCAAACCTGCGTAACTACACAGTCCTTCAGCTCCGTACTCTTCCTCTTATCTCCATAAACACCTATACATCCGAGAACTACATTCTTCTTTACAAGAAGGTAGGTAGATCGCGTAACTGCTGAGTCATATGACTTAAAGCCGTTTGGTACGCTAACCCCAGCTCCTTGGTATTTAGTATAGCTTCCCGTTGTCAAAAGCTCGTTATAATTAGGATAATCATGTCTACCATTTGACACATAAATTTCAAACCCCTTGTCTATCAAATCCGAAATCTTAGTCTCTGTAAGATGAATTTCAGTTCCGTCAATTTTAAGTGGAGGTGCGTTATCAGGTAGACCTATAATTATATATACAAACATCAAAAACACGAATATCATAAGCACTGCAACGATACCCATCCAAGATTTCCCGGTTCTCCTTCGTGCATTGAAAAGCGACATTATAGAAGGCGTGATTATAGCAGCACCAATTGGCGCCGCCCCATGACGGAACATGCTCATGACCTTAAAGGCAATTACAGCGCTAATTAGTATTAAAATTATGTGCACTGCATACTCTCCTACGCTTAGCTTACTCGTCCTAGTCTGATTATTTGCTGGGGCATCGTACACTGGAACACCGTTCTCAAAGGTGTTCTTCATTCTAAAACGCAGCCAAAACAATATTCCAATAAACACAAATGCCAAGAACACTAGCATTCCGATAAAAACAAATTTTTCCATCTGTAACCTTTTCTCTGACCTAATTATCGTCCATCAAAATTCATATCTAGTCTACCACATTTTGAAATTGTTTTACAATATTTACATACTTGTGCACGAATCAAAAATGTATACAAGCTTTTCAGAGTATTTATTCTTTACACCTCTTTTCCGCTATGTTAAAATTGTATTAAGTTTAATACTTGTTTTATTCTAAACGTGCGCATCATTTTAGCGCAAAAAACAAATTTAATTCCGTTGTTTCTGTAGTTAACTTTTTTTGATATCATACCTACTAAGAAGAAGATAAATGCGAATATTGTTACTTTTAACGGTGAATTCCAATATGTTGCTAGAGGAGAAGGTGAAAATGGAATCAGAGGATATATTGATTTTGATGAAAAATTTTTAAATCCCTCCAATACTATTTCTTTCGGTCAAGATACTGTAACTATGTATTATCTATCAACCAAATGCCTACTTTACAGGAGATAAGATTCAAATATTTAAGTTAAATAAAAAATATGGGAAATTAACAGAAAATATTGCTTTGTATTTAATTAGTTCGATGAAAAAAGCTTTTACAAATTTTTCTTGGGGTCAATCTTCTTTTGCTCTTGATGTTATTTCAAATATTGATATTGAACTTCCAGTGACAAAAAGTGGTACTATTGATTTTGAATACATGGAAAAATATATTCAAGTAATAAAGAAACAGCTTATTGAGGACGTTGTTGAATATAAAGATGAATACATCAGCAAGAGCAAATCAACTGTTTTTAAATAAGGTTATATGGTATCTTTTTGGTAGCTAAACAGACAAAAGGAACATTTTTTCTCAAAAAATACAAGAAGAGAATGTTGATTTATCAGCATTCTTTTTTATTTCAGATACTTTATCGGAATTACATACAGATAGAAATCTTTTTAAGCAATTTATTCCAACTCTTGTAAAAAGTAATATGATTGATAGCTTATCCGACATCTTAGTAAGATGGCAGTGTTTTAAGTGTTATGGTCAATATGACTGTAGTGTTGTTAAAAGGCATCTCGAAGGCTGCCCTTATTGTGATGATAAGTTGATGTTAAAAGGGTATAATACTTTACAAGAAACTCATCCTTATTTAGAGAAATTTTGGGATAAAAGTAATGATAAATCTATTTCTGAATACTGGTATAAGTCTTCTGAATGTATAAATTGGAAATGCCCTTGTTGCCATGTCAGTTTTTATTGCAGTCCTATTGAAATGATTTCAAGAACCGACTTAGAGAATAGTAATTTTGAAACATGTCCTAACAACTGTGATTGGGATACACTTGTTTTTAACAATGATATACTCTACAATTTCCATAATTACAGGAAGAATGGAGCGATAAAAATGGATTGCCTGTTCATTTAGCATTGAGTCACATTGAAACAAAAAAATATTGGTGGAATTGCTCCGTTTGTAGAGGTGAATACTTGTGTTCAATTCCAATTAGAAGAGAAGTGCCTAATACTTGTCCATATTGCAATAACGAACAAGCATTAAAAGGCTATAATACAATTCCAGATATTTATCCTGAATTATGTGATTATTGGAGTAGCAAGAACTTAGTAAAAACTGATGAGGTGACGAGATCGGTTGAAGCTGAGAATAAAATATTTACTTGAAATAAACAAGAAATGTCTTCAGTAAGGGCTAATTCAACATATACCGCATGGTGGAAATGTCCAGTTTTCCCTTAAATAAAGTACATTTTTGAACAATTTTTGCCTGAAAAAAATTTTTGGTTATGTTTTTTATTCTTTTTTATTACTTCTAAAAAACTCTACAACATCTTTCCGAAAAACTATAATTTTCTTGAAAAACATATAAGTCTATGCTATACTACTAATAGACTTATTTATGGAGAAAATCATGAAACGTGAGATTTTACTAGAACGAATCGACAAACTAAAACAAATCATGCCCTGGTATGTTCTGGAATACTACCAATCTAAGCTTGCTGTCCCATATAGTTTTACAACCTTGTACGAATACCTCAAGGAATATGACCGATTTTTCAGCTGGGTTTTAGAGTCTGGGATTTCAAACGCAGATAAAATGGCCGATATTCCTTTATCGGTCTTGGAAAACATGTCAAAGAAAGATATGGAATCCTTTATCCTTTATCTACGAGAACGTCCTTTGCTGAACGCCAATACAACCAAACAAGGTGTCTCTCAGACAACCATCAATCGGACCTTGTCAGCACTTTCAAGTCTTTATAAGTATCTGACCGAGGAAGTCGAAAATGACCAGGGAGAACCTTATTTCTATCGTAATGTAATGAAGAAAGTTTCAACTAAGAAAAAGAAAGAAACCCTTGCTGCCAGAGCTGAAAACATCAAGCAAAAACTCTTTTTAGGTGATGAAACAGAAGGTTTTCTAACTTATATCGATCAAGAGTACCCTAAACAACTCTCTAATCGAGCTCTCTCGTCATTCAATAAAAATAAAGAACGTGATTTAGCCATTATTGCCCTTCTCTTGGCGTCTGGTGTTCGCTTATCTGAAGCTGTTAATCTGGATCTAAGAGACCTTAATCTCAAAATGATGGTTATTGATGTCACTCGGAAAGGGGGTAAACGAGACTCAGTTAATGTCGCTGCCTTTGCCAAGCCTTACCTAGAGAATTATCTCGCCATTAGAAATCAACGCTATAAGACGGAAAAGACTGATACAGCACTCTTTCTGACCTTATATCGTGGCGTTCCCAATCGTATCGATGCTTCTAGTGTTGAAAAGATGGTTGCTAAGTACTCTGAGGACTTCAAAGTCCGTGTAACTCCACACAAACTACGCCATACCTTAGCAACCAGACTCTATGATGCAACTAAATCGCAAGTTTTGGTCAGCCACCAATTAGGACATGCCAGCACGCAAGTCACTGACCTCTATACCCATATCGTCAATGATGAACAAAAGAATGCTTTAGATAGTTTGTGAAATACATAAAATAAATTATGTAAATTATAGTTCAAAAAAGAAGCTGGTCATACAACCAACTCCTTTTCTTTTTACCCCACTACCGCTTCAGCGATTTCTTCACGGCTGATACCAGCAAAGTAGCGTGTAATATTAATAGTTTCTAGAGCTTTAAGGACATCTTCGCGTTCGTATTTAACGCCACGAAGGACATCCTCTACAGCTGCAACGTCTTCGATACCAAAGAAGTCACCATAAATCTTGATGTCTTGGATTTTTGATTCGAGAACATTGGCAAAGACTTCGACTTTACCACTAGTGAATTTTGTTCCACGACGGACGTTAAACTCAGGTGATTTACCGTAGTTCCAGTCCCAAGTTCCAAACTTGGTATCCTTGATGCGATTGATTTCAGCCAATTCTTCCTCAGAAAAAACGTATTCTGTCATTTCTGGGTACTCTTTTTTCATGTATTCCAATAGCAAATCACGGAATTCTTCAACTGTGATTTTTTCTGGTAATTCATTGATAATATTGGTTACACGAGCACGGACGGATTTCACACCTTTTGACTCAAATTTGTCCTTCGAAACCTTAAGTGCGTTAGCAAGGACTGACAAATCAACGTCAAAGAGCAAGCAACCGTGGTGCATGATTCGGCCATTGATATAAGCTTGGGCATTGCCACAAAATTTCTTGCCGTCAATCTCAAGGTCATTACGGCCTGTGAACTCAGCTTTAACACCGAGTTGAGCCAAGGTATTGATGACTGGAGTTGAAAAACTCTTAAAGTCAAAGGCGCGGTTTTCATCTTCTTTTGAGATGATTGTGTAGTTGAGGTTGTTTAGATCGTGGTAAACAGCTCCACCACCACTGATACGGCGGACTACCTCAATACCATTTTCTCGAACATAATCACGATTGATTTCTTCGATAGTGTTCTGATGACGCCCAACAATGATAGATGGCTTGTTAATCCAAAGTAGGAAGATTTGATCCTCATCCAAAAGGTGTTTAAAGGCATATTCTTCCAAAGCAATATTAAAGGCAGTGTCGTTTGAATGATTGATAATGTATTTCATAGTATTTCCAAAAATTTAGTTTTTAAATTCTGTTCATAGCAATCCAATTTTCTAAAGTGGTAAAAAGAAATGTAACGTGTTATCGTTACATTTCTCGGAAAAATTGAGACAAGAGGCTCAATTTTTAGGCATGGAACTCTAATAGAGGTCGCTGCCGTCCGTACAACTTTAAGAAAATTTAGTTGAAAATCTTATTTATTTTTCTTAGGTGAATGGATGGCCATTCCTAGAACATCTGCAAATGCTTCGTACATAACTTCAGAGTATGTTGGGTGTCCGTGGATGGTCTTAAGCATTTCTTCAACAGTAATTTCCATTTCAATAATGCTTGATGCTTCGTTGATCAATTCTGCAGCTGCAGGACCGATGATATGGACACCAAGGATTTCACCGTATTTCTTATCTGCAATGACTTTAACGAAACCTTGAGCCGCATCAGAAGCAATGGCACGGCCATTAGCCGCAAAGTTGAATTTACCGATGGCAACATCGTATTTCTCACGAGCTTGCTCTTCTGTTAAACCTACTGCTGCTACTTCTGGAAGAGTGTAAATGGCTGCAGGAGTCAAGTTAAGTTTCGCTACAACATGGTTTCCTTTAAGAGCATTCTCAGCTGCAACTTCACCCATACGGAAGGCTGCGTGGGCCAACATCTTGGTACCATTGATGTCACCTGGTGCATAGATACCTGGAACAGAAGTTTCCATGTATTCGTTGACCTTGATGCGACCACGATCCAATTCGAACTCAACATCGCCAATACCTTCAAGATCTGGAACACGACCGATTGAAAGAAGAGCTTTGCTTGCGATGATATCGTCTTTTTCTTCAACTTTGATACGAAGTTGACCATCTTCCTCGATGATTTCTTGCAGTTTTGTACCAGTTAAGATGGTCATTCCTTTACGCTCAAGGATCAAGCGAAGATTCTTAGAAACTTCAGCATCCATAGCTGGAACGATACGATCCATCATTTCGATAACAGTTACTTTTGAACCAAATGTCATGAAGGCTTGACCAAGTTCGATACCGACAACACCACCACCGATGATAACAAGGCTTTCTGGAACTTCGTTCATTTCAAGAATGTCGTCACTTGTCATCACGAGTGATGATTCCATACCAGGAACGTTGATCTTGCTGACTTTTGAACCACCAGCAAGGATGATTTTCTTGGTTTCAAGTAATTCTGAACCATTTACCAAGACATTCTTGTCTTTAGTGATGGTACCAATTCCCTTATGAACAGTAACTCCGTAGCTACGAAGAAGACCTGCAACTCCGCCAACCAAGGTATTGACAACCTTAGATTTGGTTTCAAGTAGTTTGTCCATATCTACAGTGAAGTTTGGATTTTCGATGACGATACCACGGTTTGCTGCATGACCGATGTTTTCGATGATTTCAGCATTGTGAAGGTATGTCTTAGTTGGGATACATCCACGGTTCAAGCACGTTCCACCGAGTTCAGATTTCTCAACAAGGGCAACCTTCCCACCGAGTTGGGCAGCCTTAATCGCTGCAACATAACCAGCAGGACCTCCACCAATCACAACGATATCAAAGGCATCATCGCTCTTACCATCGTCGTTTGAGGAACTAGCTGCAGGTGCAGGTTTAGATTCTGGCGCAGCCGCTCCAGCGGTTGGGATGTTTTCTCCTTCTTCTCCAAGGTAACCGATAACTTCCGTTACAGGGACAGTTTCACCATCTCCTTTGAGGATGGCAATCAAGTATCCATCTTCTTCGGCTTCCAATTCCATGCTGACTTTGTCAGTCATGATTTCCAAAAGGATTTCTCCTTCTTTTACAAATTCTCCGACTTTTTTATTCCATTGGACGATTTGTCCTTCTGTCATATCCACGCCGGCTTTTGGCATAATTACTTCTAAGGCCATGTCTTACTTCCTTTATTTAAATCTCTAAAATAACAATAGCTGACTTAAACCAACATTGAGATTGGATTCTCAATCAAGGCTTTCAAGTCTTTCATAAACTTAGCACCAGCCATACCATCTACGACACGGTGGTCAATGGTTAATCCTAGACTCATGATTGGTCGGATAACAATCTCACCATTGACAACAACTGGTTTCTCGATTGTCGAACTGACACCCAGAATAGCTGAGTTTGGTTTGTTGATAATCGGACCAAAGGACTGAACACCAAGCATTCCCAAGTTACTGATAGTAAATGTTGAATTTTGAAGTTCACTTGGAGCCAATTTACCATCCAAGGTACGACCAATAACATCTTTAAATGCAACTACCAGCTCTGACAGACTTAGTTTCTCAGCATTGTAAACAACAGGTGTCATCAATCCATTATCCATTCCAACTGCCATCGCAAGGTTGACATAATTATGAGTGATAATAGTCTTGCCGTCTTCAGTCAATGAAGCGTTGATGTAAGGATGTTTCATCAATGTCTTAACAACAGCTAGTGAAAGAAGATCCGTAACCGTAATTTTCTTACCAGTTGCTTCCATGATTGGCTCAAGAACCTTCTTACGAAGAGCTAGCATTTCAGACATATCGACATCGTAGTTGAGCGTGAAGGTTGGCGCAGTTAGGTAGGATTCGACCATACGTTGGGCGATAACCTTACGCATTGGTGTCATTGGAATACGCTCAATCTCACCATAAGGAGTGATATTGTCTGGAATTTCTTCCACTTTTTCGATTTGAGCAGGAGACTTGATGGTGTCGTTTTCGATATTTTCAGGAAGGAAGGCCAAAACATCCTTCTTCATAATCTTACCACGATGACCTGTTCCTTGGATTTCCTGCCAAGCAATATTATGTTCGAGGGCAATTCGTTTTGCAAGTGGCGAAATGCGAACCACATTTGTGTCTTTATAAGTTTCCACGTCTTCTTTGTGGACACGACCGTTTGCACCTGAGCCAGAAACGTCGTAGAGGTTGATTCCTAGATCATCCGCTAACTTTCTAGCCGCAGGAGTCGCTCTTAGCTTGTCATCAGCCATGACCTCTCCAATTCTAATTATGATACTAAGGGCGTAAAAAGTCAAAGTGAAAATAGGAAACTTGACAAAGAAACTTTAGTTTCTAGGAAAGTTTATCTTTTTCACACAGACTTTAGCCCGTGTTCGAATATAAGATATTAAAGACGAAGAGGGCAATGAAAAAATGGGAGATTGACGATGTGTTCAATGAACACAAAGAAATCTATCTTTTTTTCGCAGACCTCCGTCCGAATTCAATTACAACTCTACAAGTAACTTGGACACGGAACGTGTCTCAAGTTACTACGGTTGCCGCTATCAGGCGGTCAACCTAGTAGACTTACTAAGTCGTTCGTCGAATATAATCGCTTCGACTCCCTTCTGTCGCAAATTTGCAAATAAGTTGGATACGAAATGTATCTCAAGTTACTAAAGTTAAAAACCACAAATAGTTTACATAATTTATCTTATGTAGTTCTATTCTTTGTTATATGTTTTACGGATGGCATCTTTGATGCTTTCAACTGTTGGAATCATTGCATTTTCTAGGTTTTGTGCGTAAGGCATTGGCACATCTTCTCCAGCGCAACGGCGGATTGGTGCATCTAGATAGTCAAATGCTTCTGATTCTGAAATAATAGCTGAAATCTCTCCGATATAGCCACTTGTTTTGTGGGCATCGTTGACCAGAACAACCTTACCAGTCTTCTTAACTGAGTTAATGATGATATCCTTATCAAGTGGAACAAGGGTACGTGGGTCCACAATTTCAACTGAAATTCCTTCTTCTGCCAATTCTTCAGCAGCTTGAACCACACGGCGAAGCATTTTCCCATAAGTAACAACTGTTACATCCGTTCCTTCGCGTTTGATTTCCCCAACTCCAAGTGGAATCGTGTAGTCTGGATCAACTGGCACTTCCCCTTTTTGGTTAAATTCTGACTTGTACTCAAGAATGATAACAGGGTTATTATCACGGATAGAAGACTTGAGAAGTCCTTTCATGTCCGCAGGTGTTCCAGGTGCCACAACCTTTAGTCCTGGAATATGAGTAAACCAAGACTCTAGAGATTGCGAGTGCTGGGCTGCAGAACCAACTCCGTTACCAGCTGCACAACGGACAGTCATTGGAACCTGACCTTTACCACCAAACATATAACGCGTTTTAGCGGCTTGGTTCACGATATTGTCCATGGCAATAACCGAGAAGTCCATGAAGGTCATATCGACGATTGGACGAAGTCCCGTCATGGCTGCTCCTGCTGCTGCTCCAGAGATAGCAGCTTCAGAAATAGGACAGTCACGGACACGTTCTGGGCCAAATTCTTCAAGCATTCCAACAGAAGTACCGAAGTCTCCTCCGAAGACACCGACGTCTTCTCCCATCAAGAATACATTTTCATCGCGACGCATTTCCTCAGACATAGCAAGGATAATGGTGTCACGGAAGGACATTGTTTTTGTTTCCATTTTATCTCTTTCTCCTTAGTCTGCGTAAATATCTTCAAATGCGGATTCAAGCGGTGGGAATGGGCTTTCTTCTGCAAATTTAACAGAAGCTTCTACTGCCTCCTTGACTTGCGCTTGGATTTCTTCCAATTCTTCGGCACTTGCAATGTTGTTCTCAACGAGATAGTTACGAAGGTTTTCGATTGGGTCTTTTTGTTTCCACAATTCCACTTCTTCACGCGTACGATATTTACCAGGGTCAGATGATGAGTGACCAAGCCAACGATATGTGACACTTTCAATCAAGACTGGTCCATTGCCACCACGAACATGGTCTACAGCTTTCTTAAATCCTTCATAAACATCAATGACATTGTTTCCATCTTCGATAAACATTCCAGGAATTCCATATGCCGCACTACGTTGATGAATGTGCTCTACATTGGTCATTTTTTTGATATCCGCAGAGATCCCATAACCGTTGTTAATGCAGTAGAAAATGACTGGAAGGTTCCAGATGGAAGCCATGTTAACAGCTTCGTGGAAAACACCTTCGTTGGTAGCACCGTCACCAAAGAAGCAGACAACAATCTTGCCTGTCTTTTTCATTTGCTGGCTGAGGGCTGCACCGACAGCGATTCCCATACCACCACCTACGATACCATTGGCACCAAGGTTACCTGCATCAAGGTCTGCAATGTGCATGGAACCACCTTTTCCTTTACAGGTTCCAGTGTATTTCCCAAGGATTTCAGCCATCATACCGTTGAGGTCGATTCCTTTGGCAATAGCCTGTCCATGACCACGGTGGTTGGAGGTAATCAGATCATCTGGGTTGAGAGCCAGCATAGCTCCGACGTTAGCAGCTTCCTCACCGACAGAAAAGTGAGTCATACCTGGAACTTTTCCCTTTTTCACTAACTGAGCAATTTTTAAGTCCATGCGACGGATTTCTTCCATCTTACGGAACATCTCTAGCAAAAGATTTTTATCTAAAGTTGACATAATCTTGCCTTTCTAACTTTGTACTTACTCTTACTATTTTACCTTTTTTAGTATACACTGTCAAAGTATATGGCCTATAAAAATTCACAAAATAGAAAAAAGAAATCCCCGAGGAAATAGGGATTTTCTTTAATTAGAATATTTTTTCACAAAGTATTTTTTCAATTAATTTTTCCAAAAATTAGTTGATTTTTTTCATAATTGTTTGCAAACGCCATTGATACAAACAACCGGAAACAACCAAGCTGGCAATCAATCCAATCCAATATGCAAATGCCCCTAAGTCAATTGCTTGATCTAGTAGATATCCTAAAGGTATAGCTACTCCCCAATACCCGATTAGGCCAAGATAGAAAGGAACGATAGTATCCTTATAGCCTCTTAGAATCCCCTGGAGTGGAGCTGCAAAGGTATCAGCTAACTGGAAAAAGAGACTATAGGTTAGAAATATAGCAGTTGTTTCGATAAACTGAGAGTCATTTCCATATAGACTTGCTACACGATCTCTAAAAATGTAGAGAAAAGATAGGGTAAGACCTGCAAAAACGAGGGCTGTTACTCTCCCCAAACGAGCATAGATTTTTGCATCCTCAAAACGTTTAGCCCCAACCTCGTAAGACACAACAATCGCCATAGCGGAGGAAATACTCATAGGAAAAGCATACATGAGACTCGAAAAATTCATAGCTGACTGGTGGCTTGCGATAATGAGCGATGAAAACTTAGCCATGATTAGCCCCACCACAGAGAAAATAGCCACTTCAGCAAAAACAGTTCCCCCGATTGGTAGACCTAACTGAACACCTTCCTTGATTTTATCTATATTGAGTGGAATAGGTTTTTCAAGATGTAACGCTTTTAGTCTTTCCTGTTTGAACAAAACAAGAAGGGAAATTCCCAACAAAACCCAATAAGCTAACGAAGTTCCTAGCCCTGCTCCTGCACCACCAAGCTCAGGAAAACCGAAAGCTCCATAAATCAAAAGATAGTTGAAACCACTATTGAGCGGAAGTAACAAAAGCATGAGGTACATAGATAGCTTAGTCAACCCCAGCGAATCCAGCAAAGAACGAATAACGCTAAAAAGCAACAGTGGGATAATTCCGATAGATAAAAACCAAAGATAACGAACTGCAACTGCTGCCACTTGTTCTTCTAGTCCAATATGGTTTAAAACTGGGGGCGCTAAGAATAGTACCATCCCAAGCAAGACCAAAGACAGTCCAAAAGCCAAATAGATAAATTGGTAAAAGTCAGATGCTACTTCTTCCTTTTTGCCTCTTCCTAGATGATGACCTATGATGGGAACCATAGCCGAAACAATCCCTGTTAAAAAGGTGAAGAAAGGATTCCATAGACTCGTTGCAGTTGAAACACCAGCCAAGTCCATGGTATTGTACTGCCCCGTCATGGTTGTATCGACAAAAGAGGCAGAATAATTGGCAAACTGATAAATCAGGATAGGGAAAAATATCTTAAGAAATAAGACAAACTTATCTTTAAATTGATGGGTTGGATACATGAACGCTCTCTATTCTTATCGTTTATAGAGCAGAGTCCCATCTAGTTTTGGTAGACGATTTGTCCCTTGCAAATGGTATATTTGACCTGCCCTTTTAGGGTTTCACCGATAAATGGTGAATTGGCTGATTTTGAAGCAAAGTCTGGACCAACAGTACGATCAGCCTTGTCATCAAAGATAGTGATATCTGCTGGACCATTCTCAGCTAAGTAACCTGCTTCAAAGTTATACAATTTAGCTGGATTAACAGTCATTTTTTCTAGCAATTCCATCAAGCTCAACTCTCCAGCTTCGACTAAATAAGTCAAACCGAGAGAAAGTGATGTTTCCAAGCCTGTCATACCAGATGGTGCTTTAGTGATATCCTCTACATTCTTCTCGTCTGCATGGTGAGGCGCATGGTCTGTCGCGATCACAGAAATGACGCCCGACTTAAGACCTTCAATCACAGCACGACGATCTGACTCCAAACGTAGGGGAGGATTCATTTTGGCATTGCTACCTTGAGTTAAAAGAAGAGTTTCTGTCTTAGAAAAATGTTGTGGAGCTACTTCTGCTGTAACTTGCGCACCCAGACCTTGAGCGAACTCCACCACCTTGACACTTTCCTCCTTAGACAAATGCTGGATATGAACGTGAGCCTTGGTTGCATAGGCAATCATGACATCACGCGCAATCATAGCGTATTCTGCCACCCCTGTCGCACCACAGATCTTGAAGTGGTCTTTAGCGATGTTTTCGTTGAAACCAAGAATTCCATTCAAACCAGGATCTTCCTCGTGTAGACAAACAAAGGTGCCAAGTTTCTTAGCAGTCTCCAAGGCCTCTTTGAGAACCTTGCTGCTTTTAAGTGGAATACCGTCATCAGAGAAACCAACTGCTCCGGCTTCTAAAAGCGCCTTAAAGTCAGTCAAATCTTGGCCATTAAAGTTTTTGGTAATAGTCGCAACCGTCTTGACATTGATCTTTTCTTTAGCAGCTGACTGGAGAACTTCTTGCAAAGTATCCACGTCTGAAATGGTTGGACTGGTATTAGCCATCATGACAACCGTTGTAAAACCACCTGCAGCAGCCGCTAGGGCACCGCTATGGATGTCTTCTTTATGGGTTTGTCCAGGTTCACGAAAATGAACGTGGATATCAACCAAGCCAGGAGCAACCACAAGCCCATTAGCATCAATTAGCTCTGCTCCTTCTTCCTTGATTTCAGGCGCAATTTTGACAATTTTTCCATCTTGGACTAAAACATCACACACTTGATCCAAACCAGACTTGGGATCCATTACACGACCTTTTTTGATTAGTAGCATCTGCTTTCTCCTTTATTCATAAAAATCAACTTGGGTATCCAACAATTTATCCCCATCATAAACAAACTTGGCTGAGAAGAAGGGTTTGTCCTCTAAAAGCCACTCAACAAAGGTGTGGTCACCTTCCCAGGTTGGCTTGCTTAGAACTTCATCATAGGGAACCCATTCTAAGGTCCCCTCATTGCAGTCAATCAAGTCACCCTCAAACTCCGTCACCTTAAAAACATAGGTGTACCAGTCTAAATCTGGTGTGAATTCTGGAAAAGTGATAACGCCTTTTAGAACTGGCTTGGCTTTAAGCCCTGTTTCTTCGAGGATTTCACGCGCTGCGCATTCCTGAGGTGTCTCGCCTCGCTCTAGCTTACCACCCACACCAATCCATTTGCCTTCATGGACATCATTGGGTTTCTTATTGCGATGCAGCATGAGCAGTTCTTTTCCGTTATCAATGTAGCAAATCGTCGCTAACTGAGGCATATTCTCTCCTTATCTAAGCCAATCAATTGGCACTTGTCCTGTCTCTTTTAAAAATGCATTAGCCTTAGAAAAAGGCTTGGAACCCCAAAATCCTCTGAAAACAGATAAAGGACTGGGATGAGCTGATTCGATAATCAAATGGTGAGGATTGGTAACCAAGGCCTTCTTCTTGCGTGCATAAGCGCCCCAGAGTACAAAGACTACAGGTCTATCTAGATTATTGACCACCTGAATCACAGCATCTGTAAAAGGCTCCCATATCTGCCCAGCATGACCATTGGCTTGACCAGCAGGAACCGTCAAGCAAGCATTGAGAAGTAAGACTCCTTGCTCAGCCCAAGCAGTCAAATCATGTGATTTCTTAACCCCGATATCATCTGACAATTCTTTCAAGATATTTTGCAAGGACGGTGGCGCTGGGATAGAGTCAGGAACAGAAAAACTCAAGCCCTGTGCCTGACCTGGCCCGTGATAGGGGTCTTGCCCTAGAATCACCACCTTAACTTCTTCAAGTGGTGTAGTCAAGAGAGCCTGAAAAACTTTTTCCTTAGGTGGATAGACAGTTCCCTGAGCATAGACCTGTTCCATAAATTGATTGATTTTCCCGAAATAACCTTCAGGTAATTGCTCCTTAATCAAAGCATGCCAAGATGAGTGTTGCATCTTTCCCTCCTTTATCGTATCCATCTAAAGGCACGTCTTAATTCATCCGTACCATTTTTAAAAAAGCATAAACCATGTGCAAGAATGATCTTATCCGGTTTCCAGTTTAACATACGGGAAAAGGAAACCTTTGCTTCCCTTTGTCTTCCTAAAAAAGTCATCCGATAATCGATAGGAGTTTGTCCATCAGGAGCTGTTACACGGGCTAAACGATAGATTTTTCTTCGGATTGGACTAGCTATCTTTTCTGGTTCAAAATTCTCTATAAGGTCCGTTACAATGAGTGTTTTAGTCGATTTATGAAAAAACACCACTTCTTCAATCACAGAACTTCCCTTAAAAATAAGTTGATCAATCTCATCAGACCATAGGTCAGGAGCCTTATCTGTTAAAGGAGCATCAAATTCTACCTTGACATTCTGTCTTTTCGCTCTCTCTTCAACTCCTGGACTAGACCATGCTTGCGCATGAGGATATCTTTTTCTCCAATCTGCAATATAGGCGTAGTGAATCTTATTGGGTGAAATCAGGTAAGCGACTTTGCCCAAAGCGTCCAGTTCAGTAAAGAGCTCCTCATTTGGCGCAATAGGAGAATGAATCCAGAGTTTTCCATCGTTTAACTCTATCACTGTCATACGTGTCTGAAAAGGAAGTTTGAAGACCTTCAAGTCCATTTGTATCAAGTCACCATCTGCTATCCAGATATTTTGATCAACTTCCTTTAGTGTATACAATGGTTCATAAAGAGAAAGTTCTGGTCTTGACATCGTTTACTATTCCTTCGTTTTTACTGCCTCTATTATAGCAAAAAGTGGCTATCTAGACCACTTTTTACAGTTTATCTAAACAATCCAGCAAGTCTTGATAAGAATGGACTTCATAAGTCGGCTGGGCTTGTGTATGATTTTCGAGGTGATGAGAGTTGTACCAAATCGTGTCAATTCCAGCATTGTTGCCACCTTGGATGTCAGCTGTTAGGGAATCTCCAATCATCAGGGCCTTTTCTTTATCAAATCCAGCAATCTGCTGACCGATTTTTTCATAGAATAGTGCATCAGGTTTTTGCGTTTGCAACTGTTCAGAGATAAAGACTTGGTTGAAATAGGGAGCCAGACCAGATTGAGCCAAACGACCTGTTTGAATCGCAGTAATGCCATTTGTCGCAGCGTACAGCTCATAATCACGCTCAATGAGACTGTCCAAAAGTTCATGAGCCCCCGAAAAAGTTTGTCCTTGCTGGGCTAGAAAAAACTGGTAACGCTGGGCAAGTAAAGCACCGTCTTTCTCCAGCCCAAAATGAGCAAACAAAAGTGAAAAGCGCGTGTTAACCAACTCTTGTTTACTGATTTTCTTTTGCTCCAAATCCTTCCAGAGAGCCTTGTTCATCGGAACATAATAGTCTTTGTAGGCTTGGATATCCGCAACTCCTTCTTCTTTTAGAAGTTGTGTCAGAGCCACATCCTCAGCAGTATCAAAATCAAGCAAGGTGTGGTCTAGGTCGAAAAGTAAAAATTTGTAAGACAATTTGAAGTTTTCCTTTCTGAAAATTCATTAAGAACATTATAGCATAAATGGAAATACGTAGTTATTCACTAGTCTCAATTGACTTAAAGGGCTTATTCATCTTATTTTTATACTTTCTCAATTTTTACATCATTTTCAGATAGAATATCCACTAAATATTCTGTCGACATTATGAAATAGTGATGAAGCTTTTTATTAGCTGCTTTTGCAGAAGCGACCAAATCACCAAATTCTGTATTCTCGACCTCATAGATATAGTTGGTCAGATAAAGTGGTCTGTTCTCTGCCAATCCTTGCTCCCAGTATTTATCTCTTAATTCTAAACTTTCCTGGACTGTTCGGAAAGCCCAGATCTTTGTAAAGGTAAATTTAAATTTTTCTGAATCTTCCAAGTAGGCAATTAGAGTGTCTCCATCTATATTTATCTCAATACCATAGTCGCCAAAAGGGATGAAGCCCGGTTTAATTTCCGTCCATTTTTCCATATCATTTCTCCAAGTTCTATTTTCCGATAATTGTACTAAAGTCATGTATATGTTTGATTAGCAAATTTTCTAGTATTGGCTGATATCTAATTTCAAATTTGCAGAAACAAGAATCTCCGCTACACTATCTTGAGTTATGATTATATAATGTCGTGAATGCAAAGTTCCTAAATCATAATATGATGTGTATTCCAGTTTTCTCACTAATTGACTATTCTTGACTTCGTAAATGACATTTTGGAAATTATTTTTTTCAAATTTTTTAAACATCTCTTTATCTAGAATTGCAGATACATACAATTCCCTGCTAAAGAATCGTGCTTCATCATAATAAATACATGATAATTTAAAACGGTTTTGCTCTCCAATCAGCCTAATTTCTTGACCATCTGACAAATTTGTCAACAAGACTTTTAACTTATACTTATCTACAGGAATCAAACCTTTAAAGACTTCTACCCATTTTTCATTTTTAGTTTCCATATCTAATTTCATCTACAGTTCCACTATTCCTTTTTATAAAATTAAACATCTACTTTCCATCTATTTCATTTGATACTTCAATAAGCAAATCTTGAAGTTCTTCTAAATCAAGATATAAGTTGCTAACACCTACAAGTAACTGAGAAAATGCTTGTCTATCTAATTGACGACTTTCGCTTAATGACTTAATTATTCTAGAATTTCCCTTCTCTATCCATTTTAAATGAAGGGGTAAATAATCATTTAAAATATCATCTATATTTTCTAAATTAGTAGAAGATACCTTGTTAAAGTTTTGACTGTCATTTATTAAAGATAGACTTTTACTAATTTTTTTCAATTCTGTTTCTATCATCACTTTAATCTCCTTCCTTATCTAGTTGCTGCTACTATCTTAGAGTTAAATTTTACTTCCAGTATTTATATCTATAAAATATCTCTGCTCACCTTCGTAAATAAGTGTAAGTTCTGTTCCAATAGGCATGTCGTAAATCGATAATACCGCAGGTTCAATTTCAACAATTGTACTCCAGTCACATACTGACATGTTTTTAGGATTTGACAAGTATTCTTCATTATCTATTTTAGAAAGAAAGCGCCAGCCATTGTCTAACTCATCCATGGCATCCTCGCGAATTACCCATTTCATTTTTGCTTTATTTTCTAAAATATGATTAGAAACTACTGAGCCACCTAAATGCATTTTTACTTCCTTTCCAAAAACATTCGTTTTAAATACAGGCTCCAGTATACAAGTCCATATCTTACTATAGATTCATCTTGCAATTAAATCTTTCCGAGCCTACTCGGAACTGTATAGTTACGGATTTGTTCTGCACATAGCTATAGCGGTTCTGGTTGAGAGGGGCAGTCGCCTCGCCTAGGTAGCTATCCTCTATTAGAAAAGTCCCTCCCTGACTATCATAATATCTTGCTCGTAAATAGTCAAGTTCAGTGTCATCACGAGCTTCACCGTTATAAGCAAAAGGCTGACCTGTCGTGTCCGTACTTGTCCATTATTGATCAAGCCTGTCATAGAGCCTGATAGGAGGATAAGCCTCACATTATTGAAAATATTGTTGGAAACTTTATGCCTATTAAACAGTAAAAACACTTGAAGAAATTGATTCTTCAAGTGCTTTTTTGTACGCTAAGCGAAATATAATTCTAATTTGCTAATTGTTTGATTTCTTAAAATCTTATAACTCTTTGATTTCTATGGACTTGCAGACTATATTATATCCATCATAACCATCAAGATATAAAGAATAATGCTTTAATTCTTGGAGCTTGTTAATTTCTTCAAAAAGATGCCTGTTCGCTTCCATTAACTGTAATATAATTGATGAATTAAATATTTCTAAAACTTTATCATAAGCTTCAATTGTATCTACAGAAAATAATGCGTTTGCTTTTGAAAAATAGTGGACTTCTTGAAATATCAATTCAACTTCTGAATATATGTCATCATAATCATATCCCTTTAAGTTGATACAAATATTTGTACCTGAAAAAGTTATTTGAGGTAACTCAGATAAAAGTGAAGAAAACATTGGAAGAGTGTATATCATTTTATTTTCCATTATTCGTACCCCCGCTACGTCTTACAGTAGAAATTCCTTCCGAAGTTAGTTTATTACGTAATAACTGCTCATCCAGTAGTTTTTCATGTAATGGACTACCAGTATTATTAGTTACATGCCACTGATTTCTAGGAACTCCTGCAACTGTTAACGCTTGAGAGGTTCTTGTATTTTCTTCTAACAACGAAGGGTTTATGATTAACTCTCTTTCAATTTCCAATCCTATTCCACTGATGGTTGTTATTCCATGCATCCCTAATATTTTAGGTTCTTTATCCAATAATTCCCCAGTCTCTTTACAGAAAAAGTTACCTTTAAAATGAAGTTTATAAAAGCCAAAATCCAGCTTTTTCTCTTCCTCTGTTAAGGGAATATTAGCGATAGTATGGAAATATCCTTTTTTCCAATATCCATCACCTACAATAGCAGGTGGAATTAACAAGTTAGAATAATCTGGCATGTATTTATCAATATTTTTTTCATGAGTATTTCCTTTAAAGATAAATACAACATGTTTCCCTTCCACAAAAGAATCCCGAACTTTTCTAACTATATTAGAAACCAGCACTTTACCATAAAAGTAGATTCCCTCCCTCGGCGACACAAGAAATACATCTCCCACTTTTGGAATTGACCTACTTTTTTTAATCACTTTTAGTTGATGAGTAGCTGCCTTTGTGTCATAAAAGTTATCTAACTCCTTCTGAATTTCTAAATTTAAACTTTCATAACGTTCTTTTCTTCTTAAAGCTATTAGATTTGTATTCATTATTAATTTCCTCCATTAAAATACTTTTCTGCCCACTTCATGGCGTCTTTATACATCTGATTATTTGGACTAATACTATTGTTTTTGTTCAATTTATTAGCATTGCCATTTTGGTTATATTATGATTAATCAACGAGTACAACAGCATCTGCTAATTGAGTGAAATAAACACAATTTTTTTATTTGAATTTTTATCCTCAGATATTTTTTACAATTATATTTTGACCTTTTTCAAGTGCAAATCTAAAACTAGTCAACATAACTTCAAATAAATCACTACCTGAACTAGTTATAAAATATTGTGATAAATTTGTGATATGGGAGGCAATATTAGTACCCCAAGGAGGAGTGAGTGACAAATCTTCAAAATCCCATATAATTTCATGCGGTAGAAAATTTTTAAACTCTTCTTGAATAGATGATAACTCCGCTATTCCTTCTTCTACAAATTCTAAGGGAACATCACCCCAATAAAGCTTACTCATTATAACAGGATATTTACTTCCCCACTCATTATTCTCTAACCGAACATAAATGGTCGAAAAGAATGAATTAAAAAGACTTCCTTCTCCTATTGTCCACCAATTATAACCAACCATTAATCCTACAGACATAAAATACCTCTCCTAATCTCTCTTAAATATTACTTCTACATCAACTGAAGTTTTATTATTAATAGTATCAAAAACGTAATTTAACGTATCATCAAAAACTTTCTGACCTCGAATTCATTTTTTAGGTTATAATTTTCCCCTCTACACCATGGTTATTATAATATTCTGGTCTCACGCTTCCTTTGCTTCCATAAGGTATCTCTTGACCATTTAAGTAAGACTTTTGATTACTATAATTAGGAATTTGCTCACCAACATCAATCTCAGACTGTTTCCAAATAGGTCTTTTCATAGGCTTCCACGCAAGTATTTAGATACTGTCATCTGATATGATAATTATATTTTAAACTAATATTTTATTGTGAAAAAATCGTATCATTATATCTGATATAGAATAATTCTCCTTCTATTATTTCTAATTCCATCACGAAATCTCCTGAGTTATCCAAAATTTTATAAAGTTCTTCTACTTCATATTGTTTTTCAGATGTTGCTCCTCAATGCTTTTTAAATCTTCATCATCATATTTAGAATATGAGACAATATTGCCTAAATAAATATATGGGTTCGGAATGATTTGAATAGTTTTGTAAATTATTTTTCCAATTTTATCAATATTTTCAAAAGAATTATCAATTTGATACTTTATATTTTTCATAACTATTTCTCCAACCACTTAGGAAACGATTCTTCCATCCGATAAGCAATTTTATACCCTTCTTTAGGAGTATGCTGGTCATAAATTCTTTTAAGAAAAATTTTCATGATGTGTCATTTTCACGAATACAGATACAATAAACTCCAGTAATGATTGGTGCATCAACTACTAGAGTTCACGTTCCCATTACATCATATTTATGGCATCCTCCAATCTAATCTAAGATTTCTATCATCATCAAAAATATAAAAGAGAGTTTCCTTCAGTTACTGGTCTCCTCCATACCATATTTTTCTATATATTCTTGTTCCTCCTTATCTTCAGCAACTCTATAGAATGCAAAACCAGTCCAATTATGTTTCATAACCATTTGACGAAATTTCTCTGATACATATATCACAGTAAAGTTTTTCGAAGCGCGAAAAACATCTACTCCTTGACACTTTAAGGAGTCTATTCTTTCTCCTTTGGATTCGAAAAAATAAACATCGTATTTCTCATTATAACGGTATTTACTATTTTTCATATCAAATGCATCAATTACACAGAGAACATGTAAAACAAAATAATTTGTATTGATACTTCCAGTAGCTACATCAATTAATTTTACAGGATAAAATTCTAAATTGGGGTATTCTTTTTTTAGTATTTTTACTACATTCTTTCTAAATATAGGCCATGAATCAATATTACCTAAGTAATCACTTTCCTCTGTCATCTCCAATGAATTATAATAGAATTCTACATTTGGCCACGACTCTACTTTCTTTTCAGAATGTACTATTGTATGAAATCTACCTTTAGGATAATTTTCATATTCGACGTCATTGATATTATTACCATCCCCATAAATATAGCATTTCTTTTTTTCAATAACCTTGTCTACAAGATCCATATCATATTTTAATTGATAAAACATTAGTCTAAACCTTTCCAATAATTCGAGTAAAGCATTTTTTCCTCTTGCAAATCTAACCCCATCTCAATAACCATCTTTGTTATATCTAACAGTTATTAAGGGACTAAAATCACCTTTTTAATTTTAGAATCTATCTGAACAAACTTACTCAATAAAAATTACTTGTCCAGAAAGGAACTTCTTTATATTTTTTTGAGTCAGATACAAGTCGCTTATGTCCGAATTCAACCTCAAAATAATCATACAAATCCAATCCATAATAGATAATATCTAAATCTACAACAGATAAAACGGGCATTTCCTTGTTTTCAAATATCGGGAGAAAACGATGCCCATATAAAGGAATTAGAGGGGGAGCTGATTTTAGCATTTTTCTTATTTTCTTATTTTTCTCTTCTACCCTAGCAGGCTCTAGTCCCCAGGAAATATCCCAAACTATTTCATCGATACTTTCCAAAATTCCATTATAAGGACTCGCTAATCTTTCTTTTATAGCTGCTATGTTTTCAACTGAAAAATCTCTCCAGTTATAAAAACGTTCTGAAACAGGCAGTATATTTTGATAAAATTCCAACCACTGCTGGGGAAATTTTACATTATATATTTTCTCAATTTTTCTTACTTCATCATCGCTTAAGCCTTGCTCTATCTGGATATTATTCTCAAGCAATAGCTTTTTAAGCTTATCTATTTTCATTTTCAAATCATTTTGCTTCATATCTATTTTCAATACTCTATTTAGAAAATCTTAGGTAGACGTTATTATGCTTTCTACACCTTCAATATTCCTCATAAATAACCTCGATATCTTTATCTGAAATACTCATATCAGACTCTAGTATAAAATTCTTTATATTTTTTATTTCCTTATTCGTTAGAGACTCAGCTTGAAACTCAATAATGAAGTCAACCTTATCTTCATTTCCTGAAATGACAATGATAGCATCTTCAATATATTCTCCCAAAAATATTCGTTTCAAATGCAGATATCCAGTTGCGGGAGTGGAGAAATATTCCTTCCAATTTATAGTCTCTGAATAGTCCATGTCTACATTCCTATAGAAAAAGTGAGAATGGTCTATTTGATGACTAGTATCCAATAATTTCAATAATCTATCTATCACAACTAACTCATTTATAGCTATTATCAGTTCAATACCTAACATAATCTCATTCCTATATAAATAATTTAAAGATTGGGCTATTAGTCCGTGTCTTACTAGGACTTCATCTCAGATTCTTTATATACTTGCACTTGTTTAAATCTCGATGAAGTGGCATTATTCAATGATATAAACATTAAATTTTTTTCTTCTACCACCAACTATGTATCTCTCAACACCTTCATCCCACCACAAAACAATGTCAGATAAAATCTCTAAAAAAACATTTTTAGAAACCTCATCATTGATAAAAAGATATTTTGCATTATTTATAAAAATATTAATGCTATCTGGGATTATACAGTCAGGACGCTCAAGACGATCAGCTAGTGCATCCCAATTACCATCTTGAAGATCATCAATATTAAAACCTTCCGCTAATATCTGTACAGCATCTTTTTCACTATGTACTGTTTTTCCATCAATATGTAGATAAAAATAACCAGAGAATTTGAACATTAAATATATTTTCTCTAATTTTGTTATTCGTTTATATACATTCACCTTATTTCACCCTTATAAATTGTTCTCAATGCTTAGTTGTGTAATACAAACCAGTTTCTCGTTCTTTGATTCTTTGGATGATTTATCTATAAAACATCATTATCCTGCCAAAAGAACTGAACATCCTTTAAATCAAGATGTTCTATCTGAATATCACGACAAACAATTGTCATTTGCAACAAACCAATATCAACTATACACTTCACAAAATCAGGATTCTCCTCATAAATTTGTAAAGAAATTTCTTGACCATGATGATGCAATTCTCCTCTAGTCATATTTTTAACGTATTGATCTTTTCTCCACTGAATATCTAAAGCATCATTGATATACTCTACTTTGGCGCATACTAAAAACTTAATTTCCCAGTATTTTTCTTTGTTATGATAATCTTCTATGCACAAAGAAACTTCATCTCCAAAATAGGATATCTTTAAATCTAATATCCCCATTTCCCAATAATCTATTGCTGCTATCTCTTTTTGTTTAGTTATTAAATTAAATAGTAACATAACTCTCTCCTTACCATTTATCCCCAAATAAATCCCTCAGATATTTTTTACAGATGACTATTTTCATCAATAGCGCTAAGATCCACCCCAAGGCTCACACTAACACCAAGTCACCGTCTATCTTGCAGATTGTCATCCCCAATGTATTCTAACCAAGCATCAATGGTGGAGAAAACTTCTTTTTGTTCCCATCCTATATCAGCAAAGTCATAGATGATATGCACTAAACTGTTATCATCATCTTCAAAACAAGCGACATCATCATTATTATCTCTCCTTGCAAATGGATATAATCTTCTCCCAGGGTATCTCTTTTGAAGACCTTGAAATCTTCTCACTGTTTCATCGTCATTCATCAAGTACCATACACCAAAATCAACCCTACCATCGGAAACTAAATCCTTTAATGATTGTGGATAGGAAAAGAAAGAATGCTTAAATGTAATATCTGACATGAATGCCCCCTCTAACTATTGAAAAAACAGCAAATACTAGTTACCTTTCTGCCCATCTAGCTAATTTGATAAAATAATCCTCGATTAAAGCTTCCGTGTCATACATTTTTAGAATGTTCTCAAAATCTATCGCTGATATTTCAGACACATCAAACTCATCTGTAGCATTTATTACATCAAAATCACTTGGGTATGGAGCTTCTCCCAACTCCAAGGGTGTCCGAGTATCAAAGTAAGCTACATGTCCATCATGGTATATATCTAATCGTTTTGTTTCAAATCGTTCTGCGTCTATTTCTGAGTACATGGTTATTGGAAAATCATCATTCGTATGATTCCAAATTGTTTTATAATACAACATCCAATCCCCCCTAATTCCCTAGCTAGCTATCCAGCCAAAATCTTCCTTCTTTAGATACTGCCCATATCATAAGCTAGGCAAGTCTTTTGTTCAATCTACTCAGTGATGACATTATCCACTAAGAAAATTGCCATCTCCCATCTCTATGTGGTAATAGTAACAGTCAACTGTACAAGGTTATCCATAAAATTCAATTTCCCAAGCAGTACTATCGTATATTTCCACTCTTACTTGCAAAGATTCTGTACCTTTTTCTATCGTTACAAATTCAACAGGAGATGTAGAAGAAACTAATATTAAGTTATTTATATCCTCTATTTCCTTTGAAAATTTTAGAAGTTCGCTCCAATTTATTTGATAGCCATATTTTGAATTTAAGACTAGATCTTCAAATTCTGACATAGTCATATTATTCGGTGCTTTTCCAATGGCATCAAATTCAAAAATATACCATTTAGCATTATTAGATGGGATATTGGAAAGAATCTCAAAAAAAGAAATCTTTTTATTATATTTTAACATACTCCCACTTATCTTCATGGTATTTTCAACTCACCTTCTCCTAGTATTTTGTGATAACATCAATTTCCAATTCATCCATCAAGGATATCTTACATATATTTTATCAAAATTGCTTGGATATATGACTTTACTCATCTCTATTTTATTAGCACCAAAAGAAGTTTTGTTCTCTGACTAGAACTTTGGAGACTTGAATTTCTTGGCACACAATCTTAATTAACATACTTGATAAAGTAATTGCAACTTGTATCATATTATTTTTCTCTTCGATAAGTCTAATGTCTTGTACAGTGTGAGACATGAGATTTTCAAAAGGAATATCTTTCATATTGAAATTTCTTGTGCCAGTCTCACTTTCCCAACATGTCCAACCAGCATCCGTCTCATAATCAACCTTAAAACAACGGTAGAAAGCTATCTCCCAGCAATACTGATCCGATTTGCCATTTTCAATCTCGATATAGAGTTTACATTCGTCCCCGAAAAATGAAGCTCTAAAGTCTAATGCGTAGGAATCCCAGTAATTCGTACTGTCAATCTGTTCTTGGACTTTCAAAATATTCATTTCCTCTCTCCTTTATTTTATGAAAAGGCAATAGTTTTCTTAATCATTTTTGTACTTAATGCTAGCCTTATCACCAAGATACAACACATAAAAACAGCAAACCATTAGGTTCTAGTAGCGGGGGCATTATTTTTGTTTTTCATCCGACATATTTTTTATTTAATACAAAACTACTATATCTATGAGTAGTTCAGTTACTCTATTCAGAAAAACTGAGTGGCACAATCTCTACATCCCCAAGATTGTCAACCGAGTAGCGTTGGCTACCGTTTTTGAACCAGCGTTCTAGAACGACATCATAGAGCATGAAGTGGGATCTTTCTTTAATCCAAGCTTCATCAATCCCATAAGGCTTTAAATACTCTAGTACTTCGTTGGGATTTGTTAGCTGAAAATTTGGTAAACCTTTAGTCGAACTAAAACCATAGGAAATTTTCAAATATGATGCTAAATCAAGTTCTCCTCTAGTCTTTATTTCTATACGATAACCGGTCAATCCGTATGCTAATGATTGATCAGATTCTGAAACCTCAATAGTTTGTTTGAGTATTTTACCTCTATAATCATAGTCAATAAAAAGATATCTACCGTCAGGTAACACCCGCCTATACTCAATTAGAAATGTTTCTTCAATACCTACATACACTAATATAATTTCACTTTCAGATAAGCCTGATTCAAGACTCATACCAACTATAATGTCCTTATCGCGATATGATTCACCTCCGTCAACGGCTTTACTAAAATCAGCGAGGCCAGGTAAGATACCACTATGGGTTTCTGCATAGTTCATCTCTAGAAAGACATTACTTAAAGATTCATACACTCCCTTATAATAATTCTTTTGATAGACACGATATAGACCAAACAAAGTTAGAAAAACTAATAAAATTATGAGTACGATTTTTAAAAATTTTTTCATCTACCTTTTTCCTTACTTAAATCTTGGGTAAACTGATAAACAACATTGTTCTTCTCTTTTAACATCTCCATTGCTTGGGTATCATTCTAGTCAGAAAAACTGAGTGGTACAATCTCTACATCCCCAAGATTGTCAACTGAGTAACGTTGACTACCATTTTTAAACCAGCGTTCTAGAACAACATCATAGAGCATGAAGTGAGATTTTTCTTTAATCCAAGCTTCATCAATCCCATGAGATTTTAAGTAATCTAGTACTTCGTTGGGATTTGTTAGGTAAAAATTGGGTTTGTCCACAGTGCCTGATTTCTTAAAATACGACTCCAAATTTATCTCCCCGCTATCCTTATTTCTTATATTATATCCAGCTAAGTAGTATGCTAGTGAACTTTTAGAATTCGAAATTTCTATAGTTTGGTTAAGATTTTTATTCTTATAATTGTATCTAATAAATAAATATCTCCCATCAGATAATAGTTGCTGGTATTCAATAATAAAAGTTTCTTCAAAACCTACAATCACTTTTAAACTTTCATTTTCAGACAAGCCTGCATCAAGTCCTATGGGAATTATCCAGTCTGGATCTCTAAACGACTGACTTCCGTCAACGGCTTTACTAAAATCAGCGAGGCCAGGTAAGACACCACTATTTATCTCTGCATAGTTCATTTCTAAAAAGACATTACTTAAAGATTCATACACTCCTTTATAATAATTCTTTTGATAGACACGATATAGACCAAACAAAGTTAGAAAAACCAATATAGTTAGGACTAGAATTTTTAAAAATTTTTTCATCTAAATTCTTACATGTAACCTTTCTGCTATATTTGAAATCAAATTTATGATACACTCCCCTACCCCAACTCCTTGGCTATTCTGCTCTTTTCAAGTTTCCCATTGGTAATTCGTTTCCATAAAACAAGTGGGTTCAAACTATAAGATAGGCGTAGGAGGAAATAATTAACCCATTCGATTAGGGCAAAAAGCTGTATTAGTGTGGCTAAGATAGTCACTTGGAAACTCTGGGTGTTCCAGATTATAAAAGGAAAGCCTGAAATAAGTAAAGCAAGGTCTAGTATTCTGAAACAACCATATAGTTTGGGAACACTTCCACTTCCGAACTGAGGTTTCGTCAGTCTTCTAATCAAAATTGCCCAATAGATTGAACCTTGAAGCAAAATAAATGTCAGTAAAGACAAAGGATAGAGAATGGTTACTAGACTATTCTCATCACCAAGCCGATTTTTCAAAAGGAAAAAACAAAACCAAAAGGATAGGACGGCTGTGAACTCTCCCAAACAGAGGGACACTAACTCTTTTCTAACTTTCTCTTTTTGTATGTTCATCATCTCCCCCATCTATCTATCATACTATATCAGAAAAAAGCCATTCGAGGCATTTTCTAGTCAAGATTTCTCAGAATCAAGACATTCTAAGCATCGAACAGCTCTATTACTTTAATATCATTGTAATTCTAAACTTAGAATTACATTAAAATAAATGTTTTAGGGCTATTCTAAGTCTATGATAGCCTTAAATTTTAATTTTTGAAGGATTCTAAAGCCAGAATAGCTCTAAAATCACGAGAATGAAGCTATTTGAAGCTTAGAAGAACCTTTGGTGAATTTCAATAGCACTTCAACTAGCTATTCTTACAATTTCGCTGATGAGCTTTGAGTTTTTTCAGAGCCCAATCATAGTGACTGGAAGTGGCACTCACAAAGTAGGAACCTAAACTTGTCCCTCCTGTCCACTTATAGACACCTTTTGTGAACAATTCGTCATTGCTGAAGCCTTCCATCAACTCTAAAACCTCTTCATGCGATTGATTGAGGAGTTTGGTTGCTTCTTCTAAGGACGTTCTCTGGTGCTTCTTCCAAAAAGCGACATTCATTTCCCCATAAGTTTTCCAATTATAAGGTTCAGGGAGAAAAGGTCTTTCATGACCCTTTTGATTGGAATGTACCCAGGTCAAAAGTAACTGATGCCATTCGTAGAGATGGATTAGGACATCCCGTAGATTTTTATCTCTTTTCCAGTGAGCTTCTTTTTTCTTTTGGTCTTTTGAAAAATCAAAAGGAGTCTGTAGTTCCTCTTCACTTAATTTAGATATAAAGTGATTGAGCTTTTCATAGTTTTCCTTAGAGGCTAACACTAATTCTTCTTTCGTTCTTGGTCTAGGCATAGGAGTTCTCCCTTCATTTTTTAGTTGGATATGCTATTTCCTCACTTCATTATACCATAATCAAAAAGCAGTTCTTTACGAAAAACTGCTTTTACTGACTATTTTTTAATGCTTAGAGTCATCTCTAGGCCTGCTACTTTACATATAAATCTCTAAAGCGACCATCCACTTCAGCAATCTGATAGAGCAATTGAGCTAGTTCTTGGTAATCTTCTTTTAAACATGAAAGGTGGGCTTGACCAAATAGAGTAGCCAATTCTTCTTTTAATCTTGCCCCTTCGGGATCATAGTCTTTTAAGAATTTACTGAGATAGAGATTTCGAACAGCAGCAAGTTTAAAGCTGAAATACTGATGCAATTGTTTTTGCTCCGTATTTAAGCCATGTTCAGCAACTGCTTTTGCATAGAATGTCAAGACATTACTTTGCCCATCCAGATATCTAGTCCTCATAATCCTTGCCGTTTCCTGATAGATTTCAGTTTGACTAGGACTCTTGTCCTTCCTAAAATTTCCCCACATGGAGTATGCTCCACGCTTATAGTCAATAGCTTTCGCCTTCCAAGCTTCTAAAATGTCATTAAAAGCAACCTTCATACAGGCAAAACCAGCCGGATCATGCAAATAGAGATACTGACCATCAATGTCATACACGGTTACGAAGTGATCCACACCATAAAGGATTGTGTGATTGGGATTGTAGGTCAGATGCCCCATATCAAGAGGTCCCAGTACGACAGGTCCATTAGACAGAAAGGTTTCCAACTTTCTTTTTATCTCTTCCAAATCAACTTCTGCTCCATCCTTTAGATAGAAGTCCTCATAGTCAAATCCAAGTATTTTTAAAGAATTAGAAATAGAAAGATCTGGCATTCCGTTATCAAAGAATACTAGAGGGTGCTGCTCATCTTCCTTCACGATACTAGCGCCATTTCCCATCACCATAATTGCCTCTAAAAACTCTGCTTTAAAGTCATAACCATAGGCGTCGAGTGCCATTGCCAATGAATAGCTATAGCAAAGTGACACATCTCCAAAATACATCTGCATATTCATGCCTCCTTATCTTCTATGAGTCTATTATACCGAGATAACGTTACTCATACCCCATAAAATCCAAACAAAAAAATAGGGTATGTTTGATTTACGGACATGAATCTCCACAATAAAAGACCCTGTAGAGGTTCTTTCTACAGAGTCGGATTTGCATCTTTACAAAAAATCAGAAAATGTCCTAGTCATTTGATCACTGGTATCCAGAGTTCCATTTGGTAGTCTGGAGAGGACATGTCTCCCGCAGTGTAAACTTCAAAGTCTGGTGCTCCAGAGTGACGATAGCCTGTTTCTGGGAAAAAGACTTCCAAAACATACTTCCAAGCATGGTGGATGCTTGCTGGTATAGTGCCTTTGACTGGTACGATAGCATATTCGGCTGCTGGGATGTCTTTGATTGATAGTCCTAGTTCTTCTGCTCTAGCTTTATCTGTCACATCATAGGCAGCCATATAGTTGATGATTTCGCCTTCTTTGACATCCGAGCAGACGCCAAAGGATTGACCACTGCCTAGACTTTCTAGGATTTCAAAGCCGTGAGTTGAATAGAGCTGATCCCATGCAGACGGGCACTGGCTATTGTCAATAGCTTCCAATAGGACGCCTGCCACGGTAAAAGCAGGTTTCTTTTGAATCTTGATATCCATGTTTTTTCCTCCTGTAATCTTTAAGGATAATTGAAGTCTAGGAAAAACCCGATAAGCTTTTCCATTTCGAACCTCTGAAGGAGTTGCCCCATGGAATTTCTTGAAGGCTGCACTGAAGGCATCCGCAGAGTCATAGCCATATTTCAGAGCTATGTCAATGACTTTCTCAGAGCTTTCTCGCAAGTCTGTCACTGCTTCTGACAGCCGGCGATTGCGTAAGTATTCTGCTAAGGTCATATCTGCTAGGATGGAAAAGAGTCTGCTAAAGAGAGGATAAGAATAGCCTGATAGCTGCTGAAATCTTTTCATATCCACTTCTCCAGTCAGTTGCTGCTCCAAATAATCCATGGTTTGGTTGAATTGATGCATCATCTTTTTCTTCTTACCTCCATGAAATACAAAGGTCGTTAAAAGCAAAGTGAAAATAGGAAAATTAACGTTAGTTCTTCTTATTCTAGGTAATTTTTTCTTTTTCACATAATAGCTTTTAGGCCATGTTCAATTCTATCTATATTCTAGCAAGTACAAGATACTTCCGCCCTAGAATATTTGTACAAGATCTAAAGGTGTAAATTTCTATAACTTATCCTTTAGTTTCTCAACAAAGAGATAAGCTGCAGGGCAGGTCAAGGTGTTCTTAATCGTCAAATGGTTGATTTGATGAATCTTCTTACGATCTGTATGGGGAAATTCTCGGCAGGCCTTGGGACGAACATCATAGATGGAGCAGAGATTATCCCCTCCTAGAAAGGGGCAAGGCATGGATTTGAAAACCTTATCTCCATCTTCATCAACTTGTAAAAACTCTGCTTCAAAGGCTGGTAATTTCATCTTAAAATATTTGGCAATACGGGTAATATCTGCTTCTTTGAAGTCGGGTCCCAATGTCTTACAACAGTTTGCACAAGCCGTACAATCAATCTCCGCAAAAACTTCTTCGTGAATCTGCTGAGCTATCTTATCTAAATTTTTAGGAGGTTTTTTCTTTAGATTGGCTAAGATTTTTCGGTGCTCCTTTTGCTTTTGCAAGGCTAACTGGTGGTAATACTCAATATCAATTTCTTTAGACATAATTGCTCTCTAATACAAGTGTTTTTGTCTATTATACCATAAACTCTACCCCCTTTTTGCCCCCTGAACAGAAAAAAAGCCCTTCGGATAAAATCCGAGGGGCTTGAAACGTTGTTAAATCAACGATTATTTTTTAAGATTATCTTCCTATTATCTAGAGTATAAAACTACACTTGTTTTTAATCTTCTTTTTAACAAATACGGGTTAATAGACCAAATAGAAAAAGATACAGTATTTTTAAAGGGTAACAAAAAAGGTAATAAAATTGACGAGTTCAGCAGGCAAGAAAAAAGCACCTTTAGAGGTGCTTTTTATCTAGTTCTTCTGCGCGGCACTGGTTTCCTAATCCACTTAGATTTAATCGACTTCATCGTACTAATGGATTTAAAACCATAATATTTGGCATTATTATCGTCTCTAATAAGCTTATCTAATGAATTAACGATATCCTGAAAATGATACTTAGGATTAATTTTATCCATCATATAACTAATTATAAGAAATGGTAATGCAATTCTATTTGAATAAACCCCTGGTTTTAATTCGTACAGATAATCTTTCCACTCATCCTTTAATTGAGGAACTGTTTTAAATTTAAAATCAATAATATTTGAATTATGGGCACAAATATTTCTAACTAGATTGATACATTTTAACCAAGATATTAACTCTGAATTCTCACAATCAAAAAAACTAGATATCTGACCAAGTTTCTTCACTGACATTAATTCTAACATGTTAACCATTTGACCGAACGTAAGAACATTTACGGCAAGCCAAATAGGCGGATATTTTGATTGATCAATTTTTAATTTTTCATCTATTTCAGAATTAGAAGATTTCCTTAATTCAATCAACAAATTTTTTTTGAATTTATTTTCACTATACCGAAGATAGTGCTTACAATACTCCTCTTTATTACACCAATTTGAGAAATTAAGATAGCCATAACTATTTAAATTACTCCTACCTAAAACATAAGCTATCTTTGTTTTTAACGCAACCTCAATATCTTCAATTGCGTGTAATAAATTCAACCTCAAATTTTTATCTTGATAATATCTTGAAATAACAATTTCAAATTTAGTATTTTGGTAATCAATAATTTTCTGTGTACCATTCTTTGTTATCTTTGCAAATGGTTTAGCAAATTCTTTAATTTTATAGTAGGAGACCACTGACAAACTATTTATTGCCTTGTTCCTAGATGCGTCGTTCTCAAAACACATTGACCTTGATTCAAGGAGTGTTATTTGTTCTTCATAGCTTTTATGTTCAAAATGCTCAATCATAGTATTCTCACTTAACATTTTTATAAAAAAACCTCCCATCAGAACGTATCTGCGCATATGCGTGGGAGGCCATTGATATCTTACATGATAATTATATTATATAAACTTCAAAAAAACAACTATTTTTATCATTTTTTTATATTTTTTATCAAGTTTAGTATGTTTTATCATAGATTAGCCAGATACTACTACTTCGTGATATACCCCCATATTGGGTAAAGGTACAACACTAAAATACAAATCAGAATATATCTCAAACCATTTATTCAGCTTGTTATAGGCTGGCGACTGACTAACAAATAATATCCGTTGACAAGCTCCGATAACATTCATGTGATTATACACATAGACCTCTTTAATGGCCGTTAAAATATCGTCTTCACTTGTCTGTACCCTAATATCTGTTATCTGTTTAATCGTAGCGTATTTTTTATAAGCTAGCATATCTTTATTTTTAGCAGCATCAAACATTTTACGCTCAAGGACACTGTACTTAGGATTTTCTTTATCTCTCATAAAATACCACTTGAGCCATAAAATCTTTTCTCTATGAATTACTGAAATACGCTCAATTTTCTTCTTTGGCATGATTACCTCCTAAATTGTCAAGTTTTATCAAGTTTTCATTGTGTCATATATTGAAAAACGCCAACATTTGCCAATATAACCTTTCAACATTTCTCAACAAAAGTTAGGAATTTCTTTTGTTCGTCCATTGTTCAAGTTATCATCCCAACATTTTTTCATCTATTACATCCAAATAAAATAAAGGGGTTGCCAGCCCCTCTATTTGTTTAAATACTCATCCAAACGACGGTCAAGCTCAGGGGCATCTGAATTTACTACCATTTCAGTTGTTACAGCTTGGATTTTATCGCCGTTGATAAGCAAACTGTAATGACAATATGAAAGTTGCTGCTTAAAGAATAAGATTAGACTTTCTAGCGCCTGCTCTGCATTGAATAATTCCAAGTCGATAGCGATTTCTGGATATTGTTCAGCAATTGACCAAAGTTTTTTAATAGCAAGAGGTTTGTTCTTGTATTTTTCAAAATAACCTAGCAATTCATCCTTTGTCATCTTCATGCTAGCTAACAAGGTCAGCTCTGCCACGTCATCAGCTGTTACGCTGAGTTCTTTTTCTTTTAATGCCTCTAGCTCTAGCTCATGCTGTTTTTCAATTTCTGCATGAATTTTATTATAGGTGTCCCTAGAATAAGTGTCCCCCTCTAACTTATAAGCCTCTAGCTGGTCTTTAGCGTATTTTTCGCCTATCATACCATTTTGTAACTGTTTATGTAATTCCTCTTGTTTAGCAATGTAGCCAGTCATGTACCCATGCTTTTTCTTGCCAAAAGCCTTAATATCATTCTTGATTGTTGTAAATGTCATGTTATCCTCCTTACGACAAAATAAAAGAGGTATGACAAAAGAGCGTTAAACTCAATTATCATACCTCTGGTTTTTCCAGTCAGTATTTATTAACATTGTTCTCCAGTGGTCACTTCCTTATAAACTAACTACCCATCTTGAGCTTTTAGCTTAATGCTACCATGATCTGGAATTTCAATGTACTTTATTATACCATTTTTTGAGTATAAAACAAAGCCTTTCTCCATCATTTCTAATAATTTATTATCCTTGTTTTCAGTCATGAATTTCTCCTTTATTTCAAGTGTACAAACGGGTACGGTTGTAAACTGACCCATTTTAGGGCTATCTTTGAGCGACAAAAATGTCGAAAAGTCTTCTGTTCCTGTATAACCGTTATTAGTTTTGTTTGCTACTCATTTTTGAGTCACAAATCTGTTAAGCAAAAATGAGTAATAGCTCGTAAGATAAGTAAATCTTGTAATACTTGTATTCCTAAAGCGTTGATATAACTGATATTTTCAACTATCCAACGCTTTTTACTACCCTTTTTAGTGTGCTTTAGCTCATTTTTCTGCATCCTCTTGGTTCACTCTTGGTTCACTCTCTAAAACGCAATATAAAGCTCGCTATGAGTTTTTAGAGCTATTAGAAAATATAGTTTTTTTTATTCTTGGCTGCATCAACCTATTACAGTTGATTTACTTTGTTTTTTAACTGATTAATTGAGTATCGCTTATCCTTGATCGTGAATGACTTGAAAAAGTTACCCTCTAGCCCAGTTCTGATACGGCTGGCCACTCGTTCACTATACAAGCTAGCAATCTCTGAGCTACTTAGATTTGTAGTAATAATGGTTTTATCTCGATTGCTGAGAATATCAAAAATAAACTCTTCTTCCCAAACTGATTTACCTTTACTACTAGCATTGTCTGACTTTATTCCTAGATCATCAAGTACCAGGTAATCAACCTCTTTCAGCATTCTTGAGTAGTATCCCTCTAGACTAGTAGGAGCGTTAAAGCTCTCTCGAACTCGTCTAAGGATTTCTGTCAGATTGACAAATAACACGCTTTTAGGCTCTCCTTTGGCCTTGTAGCCCTCGTTTATAGCCTTAGCAATAGCTACGCTCAAATGGCTTTTCCCTATCCCTGTAGATCCTGTAAATAGGGTATTCCCTGTCATGCCGTCCAGGTATTTCTTTACTTGCCCTTTACCAAACTCTAATAGTTGCTTTTCCTCGGCTGTCTCAGCTATGAAATTCTCAAAACTAGCCTCTTTTAACTCTCTAGGGATCGTACTGTCTCGTATAAGCACATTATAGGTTTTTAGGTAAGTCTCAGCGTTTAGGCTATTATTAACTCCCTCTTGCTCTTCCCTATCTATTTGCTCCTGACAACATTCAGGGCAAAACTCTTGTATACTTCGTTCCTTACTGCCTCTTATCGGCGTTGATATTTGCCAATAATTGACCTTGTGAACCTCACATACCTTATCACTTATTTTTCTGTTGTTATATTGCTCAAATTTATTTTCCATTGCTCACCCTCCTAAAATGGGTTTTCTTCTGTTCGTGTTTTCAGCCATTCCTCACGGCTGATAGGTTCTGATTGCTTAGGAGATTGTTTCCTAGCCTCACGCGCTGCTCTGCTATTTCTAACAAGTTCCACCGTCAATAAATTGTCCTGTTTCCAACGGTTAAGTATTGCCTTGATGTATGCAAAGTTTGCTTTACCCTGACTGACAGCCTCTTTTAACGCCTCATGAATAAGCTCTGGGCTAAAATCTTCTAGCATATATTGCAATTCTTGAATCTGTAACGGTGATAATGCTTTACCTGTCTCAGCTTCAAAAGATTTATAGAGATTTACAAAGTCTTGATTGAGGGTAGAGGGAGTAGGTGATTGTTCTTTATCTACTTCTATCTCTAACTCTTTCTCTATCTCTAACTCTTTCTCTATCTCTGTTGGACACGAGTTGGAAAATGTCAAAGATGGTTGGACTTCTTCCAATTTTCCTTTTTTTCGTTGTTCACGTTTATAACTCGCCCAGTTTGTTTCACTCATAACCATAGCTTTTGCCTGTGGTAGTTCTGCGTTTTTATCTTCATCAATTTGTATTAGACCACACTTAGTAAAGTATGCCATGGTCATGTCTATATCATCTTCTGATACATCTAATTTTAGTGCTAGTTCTTCCTTGAGATTGTCAAAGTAGCCCTCATAGTATAAAATACAGTCACTTTCCAAGCTCTCTAGCATGAGCCTAATATAAATAACTGTCATAGTGTACCCACCAGGTACCGTCTTTAGTCTCTTGATAAAAATATTATCAAAAAATTTCTTATCAATTTTTAGCCAAAAATAGACTTTTGTTTTTGCCATTGTCCCCTCCTTTGATTATGTATAATTCTCTAACTTGATTAGTTTTTATGCTCTCTTACGATTACCTGCTAAACTCATTCAATTCCTCCCCATACGTTGACCCCTGCAAGCTGGATATAACGCCCATAATCAGGGCTTAAATCCTCGATAGGTGTTTCTATCGTCTGTTGATTTTCTCGCTCAAATTGGGCGCTTTTTTTGCGGTCTCGGTGATTTAAATAAAGCAGCAAGCCGATCAATACCATCATAAAGATTACCGACTGTGTATTGGTTAAATCTAATTCATTCATGTTACCCCTCCTCATGAATCATCATGCCACGGGTGTACTCAATCGAACTTGTCCATAAGTCCAAGAGATTCTTTTTACCTCGTTTTTTCTTGGCAATATCAACTGCCAAAAGTTCCCATACATAATTTAATAATTGACTTTGATCCATAGGATAGTCATTCTCTTTAGTTATTTCCGCTAGATAAGCGTTTAAGAAAAGAAATCCATCAAATCTAGAAACTTGTTTTATAAAATCAGTGTTACCCCAATAATTTCCATAAAATGACCGTTCTTTTTGCTCTAGTTCTCCTATTACTTCAGCAACTACTCTCTGTTTCATCCTTTCCGTCTGTTCCTTAAGCGTTTGCTGTTGTTCATGGTATTCTGTGCCGGTCAGTTCATTGTAGACATCATCCAAGTCATTCAATACCCTACTGATCGCTCTTTTAGCTATGATATTTCTAACCCCTGTAAGACTTCCTTGTATTTCTTCTAAATCTGTTGAAATAGCTTCTAATTTATCTGCTAACATGTTTTTACCTCTGTTTCTTTGTTGGTGTGATTTTTTAGCTTATTTTTTTACTTCTAAACATCATTGTCTTAATTTCCTGATAACTCATTTTCAATTCAATCATGGCTATTGCCATATCCTCAAATGCCTGGTACTGCTCCAGCTCCTCACTAGTCAAGCTATCGATACCGTTATAGCCCCCACGCTCTTCTCTTAACTGCTTAGCGTTCATATCTGTTACTGCCTTTAGTAGCAAGTTATTCATGGTGCTATGCGCGTGCTTTGGTGCATTAGGCCATGTTTCTATACTGTCATGCAAGTTTTTTCTTTTCGGCTTTTCTAGCGCCCTCTGCAGACGAAATTCAGAAAGTTCCTCACGCATTTCAAAGAATGCTTTGACTAGGTTTAGTTTGAATTGCCGTACTGTTTCGGTATTCTTTAGATAAGTGATCAGCAAAGTAGCCTGTTGCTCGTTCAGGATATAGGATTTTTTAGGTTGTCCTCTGGTGTCTAATTTATGGATTTTAAATCCAAGTATTCCCAACTCTTCAAAGTCAGCCTTATTTTCTCTTATTAAGCGCGTGATAGTGTGGTGTTGTACTTCAGCACATTTAGCGATGATCTCGCTTGTGGTGTACGGCTCTTTTTTACCGTCCATATAGACTAGTTCCATTACGGTTCGACCTCCTGTATAAATCTAGTTAGCTTACTTTTTAAGTGCCTCCTCTAGCCCCTATTTTAGCCTCTACAACGGTTTGGGCTAGTGTGTCAATATTATTTACCACTTGTTCTCAATAAACGTGTTAGAGGCTTTTATAACGGCCTGTATCGCTGTCTCGATATCCTCCGTGAAATAGTAGCTTTGTTTTCTAATATCATTCAAGACTTGTTTAACCCATTTTTTGAAAGAAATAAAATTACATCTTCTTTACCCTTGGCATCTGCTTTATCTGAGACAAATAGAATGTCAATGCCTGGCAGATAAAACCCATCGTCTATTTGTTTAGTTGGTTTGAAAGTAACAATTTTCATTTCATAACTCCTATTTTATTGCTAAAAATAAATACACATCTGACGGACGATAGAATACTTTCTTAGCTCCATCCATCGGGGTCTGATATCGTTTAAGACCAAGATCCTCCCAGTTATCAAGGGTTGTAGCACTTATACCTAGCAGATCCATTAATTCTTTACGAGAAATTAAATCTAACTTACTAGATCGTTGTTTTTCTAGCTCAACTAAAGTTTCAAGAGTCTGTTTAAGAAGCTGTAAACCCTGTAACTGTATTTCTTTAGACAGAATTTCCATTTATATCCTCCATTTTTCCTTTTTATAAATTAAGTTGTCATTTTCCTCTAATTTTGATAAAATAAGAGGAGTTTATTTACAAAGGGGTTTGTCCCCTTGCTAAATACCTAACAAAACCACGCGCCTTGCCTTTGCTTGAGTTTTGTTATTTTTCCTTAGCCGTGTACGTTGGTTTGGTCGCCTGTACATGGCTTTTTACTTGCTTTAAATTTCTTCTACTAGCCAAGTCATCACACTCTCATAGATACGCTTGGGGGCATCATAGTCACCACGCTCTACTTTTCCTAGAGTTGGTGGTGTGACACCTAACTTTTTAGCCAATGCAACTTTCCCTAAACACTCAACCGCCCGCTTTTTTCGGACTTTTATAGCAATTTCCTTTGTAATAAGCATTTTCTCACCTCCTTTTGAACGAAATTATTTTCGTTATATTTTGATTATAACTGAAATTATTTTCGTTGTAAAGAGGTTTGCGAAATTTTTTTCGTTGAAAATAAAAAAATATGTTATAATTATTTCTGAAAGGAGGTTTTACTTGATGAATAGATTAAAAAAATTGCGACAAGAAAAAGGTTTATCTCAAAAAGCTCTAACAGAAATGCTAAATGATAAGTCAGATTTTACTGTTACTTTACGGACTGTTCAAAACTGGGAGGCAAATAAAACACCGATAAAGTCTGCACCTGCTCAAATTCTAGCAGATTATTTCGGTGTAACTGTCCCATATCTTCTAGGTTATCATGAGGAAACTATTGCTTTTAAATTCCCTAGCGATGAAGAGGGTTTTTATAAAGAGACTCAAAAACTAATTGATATGGCTGAAAATATTGAACAAGATAGCGAGATTTATTCTCAAGTTCAGCAAGTTAAAGATACGGCTATTCTAGTACGTAGTAGCCGTGAAAAAATAAAAGATCGGTATAGTCAAAAAGTATATGATGCACTAAGTGACAAAGAAACTGACGTCGAATTTTATCGGTATCTAACTTTTTTGTTAGATAAAAAAGAATATCTCAAAAGCGATTTACTAGTCTATCTTTCTTTGTTAGATTCATCAGATAAAGAAATTATTTTTAAAATGATTACCGAATTTAAAAAACAATAATTACTCTATCTTATTTTCATGTATAAATACCTAACAAAACCACGCGCCTTGCCTGCTGATGGAAAGAAAGGTACAAATACATGAATATCAAAGAGAAAATCAAAAAGAATGGCCAAAGAGTTTATTATGCTAGTGTTTATCTAGGTGTTGACCAACTAACGGGCAAAAAAGCCCGTACAACTGTTACAGCAACCACTAAAAAGGGAGTTAAAGTAAAAGCGCGTGATGCGATCAATACTTTTGCTGCTAATGGCTATACAGTTAAAGACAAGCCGACAATTACAACATATAATGAGCTTGTAAAAGTTTGGTGGGATAGTTACAAGAATACAGTTAAGCCAAATACTCGACAATCTATGGATGGATTGGTTAGAGTGCATTTATTGCCCGTATTTGGCGATTACAAGCTATCTAAACTCACTACGCCTATTCTTCAACAGCAAGTAAACAAATGGGCTGACAAGGCAAATAAAGGCGAAAAAGGAGCATTTGCTAACTACTCCTTGCTCCATAACATGAATAAGCGTATTTTGAAATATGGCGTAGCTATCCAGGTAATACAATACAACCCAGCTAATGATGTCATCGTTCCACGCAAACAGCAAAAAGAAAAGGCTGCTGTCAAATACTTAGACAACAAAGAATTAAAACAGTTTCTTGATTATTTAGACACTCTGGATCAATCAAATTATGAGAACTTATTTGATGTTGTCCTGTATAAGACTTTATTGGCCACTGGTTGCCGTATTAGTGAGGCTCTAGCTCTTGAATGGTCTGATATTGACCTAGAAAGCGGTGTTATCAGCATCAATAAGACACTAAACCGCTATCAGGAAATAAATTCACCTAAATCAAGCGCGGGTTATCGAGATATACCAATAGACAAAGCCACATTACTTTTACTGAAACAATACAAAAAACGTCAACAAATTCAGTCTTGGAAATTAGGCCGATCTGAAACGGTTGTATTCTCTGTATTTACAGAAAAATATGCCTATGCTTGTAACTTACGAAAGCGCCTAAATAAGCATTTTGATGCTGCTGGAGTAACTAACGTATCATTTCATGGTTTCCGCCATACACATACTACTATGATGCTCTACGCTCAAGCTAGCCCTAAAGATGTTCAGTACAGACTGGGACACTCTAACTTATTAGTGACTGAAAATGTATACTGGCATACAAATCAAGAAAACGCAAAAAAAGCTGTCTCAAATTATGAAACAGCTATCAGCAATTTATAAAAAATAAGGGTGCCCCATTTCCGGGCTACCCTCTTACTATACCAAAAATTAGTAGGGGTAGTAAAAAGGGTATTAAATTATAAAAAGCACTAAGGGAAAGCGCCCCAAAGTGCTTATTTCAAAGGCTTTATAGCCCCTCATCTCATAAAGAGATTATTTTTTAAGATTGTAGAATGATTTCAATCCACGGTATTCAGCTACTTCACCAAGTTGGTCTTCGATACGAAGCAATTGGTTGTATTTAGCGATACGGTCTGTACGTGAAAGTGAACCAGTCTTGATTTGTCCTGCGTTAGTTGCAACTGCGATGTCAGCGATTGTTGAATCTTCAGTTTCACCTGAACGGTGTGATACAACGGCAGTGTAACCAGCTTCTTTCGCCATTTCAATAGCGTCGAATGTTTCAGTAAGAGTACCGATTTGGTTAACTTTGATAAGGATTGAGTTAGCAGCACCTTCTGCGATACCTTTTTCAAGGTAAGAAGTGTTTGTTACGAAGAAGTCGTCACCAACCAATTGAACTTTACCACCAAGACGTTCAGTAAGAGCTTTCCAACCGTCCCAGTCGTTTTCGTCCATACCATCTTCGATAGTGATGATTGGGTATTTGTTTACCAACTCTTCAAGGTAGTCGATTTGTTCTGCAGCAGTACGTACAGCAGCTCCTTCACCTTCGAATTTAGTGTAGTCGTAAACTTTACGTTCTTTATCGTAGAATTCTGATGATGCACAGTCAAATCCGATAAATACGTCTTTACCTGGAACATAACCAGCAGCTTCGATAGCAGCAATGATAGTTTCTACACCATCTTCAGTTCCTTCGAAACGAGGAGCGAATCCACCTTCGTCACCAACAGCAGTTTCCAAACCACGAGATTTAAGGATTTTCTTAAGAGCGTGGAAGATTTCAGCACCCCAACGAAGAGCTTCTTTGAATGTTGGTGCACCAGCAGGTACAATCATGAATTCTTGGAAAGCGATTGGAGCGTCAGAGTGAGAACCACCGTTGATGATGTTCATCATTGGAGTTGGAAGAACTTTAGTGTTGAATCCGCCAAGGTAGCTGTAAAGTGGCATTTCAAGGTAGTCAGCAGCAGCACGAGCTACAGCGATAGACACACCAAGGATTGCGTTCGCACCCAATTTACCTTTGTTAGGAGTACCGTCCAAAGCGATCATTGCACGGTCGATAGCTTGTTGGTCACGAACATCGTAACCGATAATAGCTTCAGCGATAACGTTGTTTACATTGTCAACTGCTTTTTGTGTACCAAGACCACCGTAACGAGATTTGTCGCCATCACGAAGTTCAACTGCTTCGTGCTCACCAGTAGAAGCTCCTGAAGGAACCATACCACGTCCGAAAGCACCTGATTCAGTATAAACTTCTACTTCAAGTGTTGGGTTACCGCGTGAGTCTAGGACTTCGCGAGCGTAAACATCAGTAATAATTGACATTTTTTACTCTCCTTTGAGTTAAATTTTTTACACCTCTATGATACCTTAAAAATAAGCGTTTTTCAAGAAAAAACGTTATCTTTGTGCAAATTTTCCTTAACTTTATAAAGTAATCGCTTTCTTTCATCTGTTTTCTTTTGTTTTTTGTGATATACTAATTTTATGACAGATTTATCAAAACAACTACTAGAAAAGGCTCATGGTGGGCCAAAATTAAACCCAGATGAGCAACGTCGCTTTCTTGGCACTTTCGAGGAGAGGGTTCTGGGCTATGCGGATGTTGAAACAGCCAATAGTCTTCAGCTACAAAAGGGATTTTTATCGATTTTGGAAAATTTTCAAGAAAAGACAGAGACTCTTTTTGTGAAGATTTCGCCAAATATTGAGTTTGACAAACAAGTATTCTACTTAAAAGAAGCTAAGAAAAACAATAGTCAAGCTACGATTGTATCCGAGGATCACACTTCTTCTCCTTTAGGCTTAGTTATCCATTCGAACGAACCTGTTCAAGTGGATGAAAAGAATCTTCGACTGGCCTTTCCAAACCTATGGAAGGTTAAACAAGATGAGCCAGTTAAAAAATCCATCTGGAAAAAATGGTTCGGCTAATCTTTCCTCAACTGTAATAAACGACCAATATTTGCTGCTGTATGTTCCAAATAGAGGCTTGCTTTTTTCAGACTGTCTTCTAAAGGTTCGCTTTTCTCTAGGATAGAGAATGCTGCTTGTATATTTTCAAAGGGTAGGGGAGGTAAATCCTCGGAAAGACTACCGCAAATAGCGATAACTGGAACTCCGTTAGGGGTTCTTTTTGCTACACCGATGGGAGCTTTCCCAGCAAGGCTTTGACTGTCCAGTCTGCCTTCTCCAACAATAACCAAATCAGCATCTGCAACTTTCTTGTCAAAGTCTATCAAGTCCAAACAAGTGTCAATCCCAGATACGATACTGGCCTGTGCAAAGGCACAGAGTCCAGCTGCAATACCCCCACCAGCTCCTGCTCCTTTAAGAGATAAGGTGGGAGGTGAGAATTTTTCATAAAACCCCTGTATAGCAAAATCTACAGTTTCAAATAAACTGAGATTCAAGCCTTTTTGTCTACCAAATGTATAGGTTGCTCCATGATGACCACATAAAGGACTCTCAACATCTGCTAAGATGCGAATCTTCACATCTTCTGGAATCCTGTATAAATCATCTTTGGAAACTAACTCAAACTCAAGCAACGTCTGACCGCAAGCTGGTAGTTCGTCTCCCTTTTTATCATAAAAGCGATAACCCAGACCAGCAGCAATGCCAATTCCACCATCATTACTTGCCGTACCACCAACACCGATATAGATTTCTTTCATTCCAAGATCAACGAGATGGCGAATCAGCTCTCCGATACCACGAGTTTGGATGTGGAGGGGATTTCGTTTCTCCTGCGGAATCTTTCCTAAACCAACCAAGTCAGCAACTTCAAAGAGAGCCCTTTGATCTTTCTGAAAGTATCGCATGCCTTCTTTATGACCAAAAGGTCCTGTCACCTCTTGCCATTTTTCTTCGAGGTCAAGAGAATGTCGAATCGCATCCACAGTTCCCTCGCCTCCATCACCAACTGGGCAGAGAGAACAAACTACACCAGGAATTGCTTTCTCGAAACCTCTTTTTATAGCTTTGGCGACCTGTTCTGCAGGCAAACTTTCTTTAAAAGAATCAGGTGCAATAACAATTTTCATATTTTCCTCTCATTCTAAGAAATCAATCAAAGGAAGAACTTCTAAGAAATCCCTTTTATCTACATGGCAAGCTATCTCTGCTTTTACAACATCTTTGGCACAAAAGGCTATACTGTGACCCGCTGACTTTAACATTAAGAGGTCATTAGCCCCATCACCGATGGCAATCGTTCTTTCTTTAGGAAGTTCTAATTCCTTTCTCCATTTCTCAAGAGTAGTTTTTTTTACTTGACCTGTCACAATTTCACCAACTAATTTTTCTGTTAAAAAACCGTCTTTGACTTCCAACTGGTTAGCAGAGAAATAGGAGATACCAAGGGATTCTGCCAATCTCTCAACTATTGGTGTAAAGCCACCAGACACTAGACCGACGAGGATGCCCTTCTTTTGGAGAATGGAGATAAATTCCTGAGCATTTTGGGAAAGATGAATGGATTTGAAGACTGTATCAAAGACCGAAATTGGAAGACCTTTTAACAAAGCGACTCTCTCTCGCAAACTCCTTTCAAAGTCCAGTTCTCCCCGCATTGCCTGACTCGTAATCTGTGAAATTTCCTCTTCGCAATCTGCTTCTCTTCCTAAAAGGTCAATCACTTCCTCTGCTATTAAGGTGCCATCAACATCCATGACACATAGGCCTTTTACTTGGGTCATTACTTCTCCTCTTCTCTAAACAGCCCAAAAATCGTATGAAAGAATCATACGATTTTATCTATTAGTTGACTAGACTATAGTACAAATCAAGATAAGACTTGCAAGCTGTATCCCATGAGAAATCACGTTCCATAGCTTGTTTTTGTAGATTTCTCCAAACGTCTGGCTGATGCTTATAAACATCCAAGGCTGTTTGGAAACTCCAGTTAAGCCAGTATGGTGTTAAATTGTTAAAGCTAAATCCGGTACCAGTTCCTTCGATTGGATTGAAGGATTGAACAGTATCACGCAATCCACCCACTTCATGAACCAATGGAAGTGTTCCATAACGCATAGCCATCATTTGTGACAATCCACATGGTTCGAAACGGCTTGGCATGAGGAAGAGGTCACAAGCTGCGTAGATTTCTTGAGCAAGTTTGACGTCAAACGTGATATTTGCTGATAGCTTATCTGGATAGACTTGAGCAAACCAAGAGAAGGAATGTTCAAAAGCTGGATCACCTGTTCCTAAAACTACAATTTGAACGTCCTCTTGTAAGAAACGATGCAAGCTTTCCACAACAACATCAAAGCCTTTTTGCCGTGTCAAACGAGAGACAATCCCAACTAGTGGCACATCTGCTCGCACAGGTAGACCAACTCTCTCTTGCAATTTTGCTTTGTTTTGAGCTTTTCCAGACAAATCATCCTTATCAAAATGATGGTCTAAAAGAGCATCTGTCTCTGGATTATAAAGATCTGCGTCGATACCATTGACAATACCTGAAACTTTGCCTGACTCCATTCGAAGAATCTGATCCAAACCACAACCAAACTGACTGGTCATAATCTCATGCGCATAGCTAGGAGAAACGGTTGAGACACGATCCGCGTAGAGAATACCTGCTTTCATCCAGTTTAGACAATCATTCCAGCGAAGGGTCCCATCAGCGTAGCGTTCAAAGCCAACTCCAAACAAATCCCACAACATTCCTTCAGAAAACTGACCTTGGAATTCCAAATTATGAATAGTTAAAACGGTTCTGATTCCTTGATATGCCTGAATCCAATGGTATTTTTCTTTTAACAAAAATGGAATCATGGCCGTATGGTAGTCATGGACATGGAGAAGGTCAGGGATAAAGTCAATGCGTTCCATTGCTTCTAGAGCAGCCAGTTGGAAAAAGGCAAAGCGTTCACCATCGTCAAAATCTCCGTAAACATGACCACGGAAGAAATAATACTGATTGTCAATGAAGTAGAAGGTAACACCATTTAAGACTGTTTTCTTAATACCACAGTACTGTCTACGCCATCCCACACTCACTTCAAAATGAAGAACATCCTCAATCTGGTCACCAAACTTAGTCTCCACCATATCATAGTAGGGTAGGAAAACAGCAACTTCATGCCCTGCCTTTACCAGTGATTTGGGAAGAGCGCCAATAACGTCTCCCAAACCACCTGTTTTTGAAAAGGGTGCACCCTCTGCTGCTACGAATAAAATTTTCATGAATGAATATCCTCTGTTACTTTTTCGCCTTTTTTGACTACAACTGGGTGTTCTGCAGTACCGCGAATAACAACACCATCAGCAACTTCAACCCCTTTGTCCAAAATTGCATACTCAACTTGGGCACCTTGGCCAATCACAACACGTGGGAAGAGAATGCTGTCTTTAACTAGACTATCCTTATGAACGTAAATATTACGTGATAGGACTGACTGAACTACTTCACCCTCTATGATACTACCAGAGGCGAACTGCGAAGTACTTACCTTAGAGGTGTTTGAGTAGTAAGTTGGTTCTTCGTTCTTAACCTTGGTATAAATCTTTTGGTTAGGTGAGAAGAGAGAGTAGAATTTTTGAGACTCCAGCATATCAATATTGGCTTGATAATAGGATTGAACAGAGTGAATATTGGCTAGGTAGCCAGTGTATTCATAAGCAAAAGCACCTTCTTTAGCTGCCAACTCACGTAAAACATAGCGTAATTTTTCTGGGTATTCTTTTTGAACTTCTTCTTCCAAACGCTGAATCAACCACGGAGTATCAACGACGAATATATCTGTAGACATGTTGAAAAGTTCATCTGTTGATTTGGCATCAAAAAGTTTATGAGAAAGAACACGGTCTGTTTCATCCACTTCCAAGATGGCATTAACATCTGAAATATCCTTTTTAGGTAATTTCTTATAAACAACTGTAATCGGACGACCAGCAGTAGTATGTAAATGGAACACTTGATTGAGGTCAATATTCACCACGACATCGCAGTTAAGTGCAACCGTCTGATTTGACCCTGAACGTTTCAAATAAGTGAGTAGCTGTTGGTAATATTCTTTCCCAACTGTGCTACTTTCAACACGCGTACTATAAATACCTAGATAGTAGTGACTGAGAAGGGTAGATAAGCCCCACTCACGTCCTGAACGAATGTGATCAAAGACTGAACTGATATTATCTTGTTGGAAAATCCCAAAGACACTACGGACACCAGCATTTGCAAGGCTAGAAAGAGGGAAGTCGATCAAACGATATTTTGCTCCAAATGGCAAACTGGCTACTGGACGATGATCCGTCAAAGTTGACATATCGTGAAAACCAACGGTGTTTCCTAAAATGGCTGAATATTTATCAATCTTCATCTGTTGCTACCCCCACTACTTCATCATATCCTACTACTTGTACTTCGTCTGTTCCATCAATTTCGACACCTTCAGAAATAACAGCACCTTCACCAATAATGGCACGTTTAATTTTTGCACCTTTTCCGATAATGGCACCACTCATGATTACAGAGTCTACTACTTCAGCACCCTCACGTACTTGCGCTTCTGTTGAGAGAATGGAATGCTTAACAGTTCCATCCACGAGACAGCCATCCACAACTAAAGAATCTTCTACATGAGCGTGTTTTCCAATAAAGTTTGGTGGTGAAATCAAGTTTCGTGAGTAGATTTTCCAATGACGATCACGACTATCCAAAGCGTTGTTTGGATCAATGTATTCCATATTTGCTTCCCATAGAGACTCGATAGTACCAACGTCTTTCCAGTAGCCTTTGAATTCATAAGCATAGACGCTTTCTCCAGACTCAAGGTAATTTGGAATAACGTTTTTACCAAAGTCTGACATATCTACCTTGCTCTTTTCAGCAGCAACTAGCATATTACGGAGACGTTTCCAGTCAAAGATATAAATCCCCATAGAAGCTTTAGTAGACTTAGGTTCTGCTGGTTTTTCTTCGAATTCGACGATACGGTTATTGGCATCTGTATTCATGATACCAAAACGGCTAGCTTCCTTTAGAGGTACGTCTAGAACAGCTACAGTCAGACTGGCATTGTTATCCTTATGTGATTGGAGCATATCATCGTAGTCCATCTTGTAGATATGGTCACCAGAAAGGATCAAAACATACTCAGGATTAATACTATCAATGTAGTCGATATTTTGGTAGATAGCGTGACTGGTCCCTTCAAACCAACGGTTTCCCTCACTCGCAGAGTAGGGTTGAAGGATAGAAACACCTGTGTTAATACCATCTAGTCCCCAGCTAGAACCATTCCCAATATGGTTGTTCAAAGCAAGAGGTTGGTACTGCGTAATAACACCAACATTATGAATCCCAGAGTTTGCACAGTTGGAAAGAGCAAAGTCAATGATACGGTAGCGCCCACCGAATTGCACCGCCGGTTTGGCAATGCTTTGAGTGAGTTTTCCGAGACGTGTTCCTTGCCCACCCGCAAGGATCAAAGCTAGCATTTCATTCTTCATTTTCTACTCCTTTATAAAGACATGTGAACGTTAAAATCGAAAGAAGGTCGGAAGTCAAACTTTTTATAAAAATAATAGGAAATCCATTTCTCTTGTGTTTCAAGTCCAATACAAGTACATCCGTTTTTAAAATATTAAAAATTGTAATCAACAGCCTGCTATTCTTTTTTCTTAGCTGGTTTCAAACGACGCTTGATCTTCCAAATGCTTGCTCCCATAGCAGGCAAGGTGAAGGTCAAAGTCTGCTCGTAATCTTTCCATAAGCCTTCTTGAGTCTGAACTGTTTGATTGTGTTCTTTCCACACACCTCCCCATTCTTCTAATTCTGTATTCCAAACTTCTTCGTAAATACCTGCAACAGGTAACCCAATCGTAAAGTCTTTACGTTCAACTGGTGCCATATTAAAGACACAGACTAACATTTCGTCCTTCTTGCCCTTACGAATAAAGGAAAGAACACTCTGATCTCTATTATCCGCATCGATAATCTCAATACCATCATAACTAGTATCAATTTCCCACAGACAGCGATGATCTTTATAGAATTGATTCAGTTGAGAAGTGAAATGCTTCATCTTCGCATTCATTGGATCTTCTAGATTAGACCATTCCAACTGCTCCTCAGACTTCCACTCTAAGAATTGCCCGTACTCACTGCCCATAAAGAGCAATTTCTTACCTGGGTGGCAAATTTGATAGGTGTAAAGATTGCGCAAACCGGCAAATTGGTTATAGCGATCTCCCCACATCTTATGCATCATACTCTTCTTGCCATGAACCACTTCATCATGTGAGAAAGGTAGGAGATAGTTTTCATTGAAAACATACATAAAGCTGAAGGTCACAAGATTAAAATCATACTTGCGATAAATTGGATCTTCCTCGTAGAAACGGAGAATATCGTTCATCCAGCCCATATTCCATTTATAGTCAAAGCCAAGACCACCCATTTCTTTCATGCCAGTAATCTTTGTTGCTGATGAACTTTCTTCTGCAATCATCATGATATCTGGATGAGCTAACTTGATAACAGTGTTCAAACGTTGAAGGAAATAGTAACCTTCGTAGTTGAGATTGCCTCCGTCTTTGTTTGGAGTCCAAGGAGCATTATCATAATCTAGGTAAAGCATATTGCTCACTGCATCGACCCGAATACCATCTAAGTGGTAAAAATCAATCCAAAATTTAATACTTGAAATCAAGAAAGACTGGACCTCATTTTTCCCGAGGTCAAAATTCAGCGCACCCCAACCGTAGTTATGAGCCTTGTTGTGATCTTGGTATTCAAAAGTTGGTGTGCCGTCATAATATGCTAATGCATCATCATTAATAGTGAAATGACCTGGAACCCAGTCTACGATAACACCGATATTATTTATATGACACTCTTCAACGAAATCTTGGAATTCCTCAGGTCTACCATAGGAATGTTCAAAAGCAAAGTAACCCATAAGCTGGTATCCCCAGCTCAATCCAAGTGGGTGAGCCATTAAAGGCATGAACTCAATATGTGTATAGTTCATCTCAACTAAGTATGGAATCAACTCGTCTTTCAGTTGCGAAAAAGTATAGGGACTGCCATCTGGATTTCTCTTCCAAGATCCAGCGTGGGCTTCATAAATATTGACGGGTCTCTCAAAAAAGCCCCAGCGTTTTCTCCTAGCTAGCCAAAGACCATCTCTCCATTTCTTCTCTGGAATATCAGTCAGGATGGCTCCAGTCTCTGGGCGGGCTTCAAAACGAACCGCCAACGGATCAATTTTCATAATCTGGTGCCCATTTGCACGCGTGATATGATACTTATAAATCTGCCCTTCATGAGCCAGACTTGTGAAGACTTCCCAAACACCCGATTCATTCCGTACCATAGGAATTTGGTGCTCTGTCCAGTTTGTAAAATCACCAACTAAGTGCACAGCCTGAGCGTTAGGTGCCCAAACACGGAAAGTAAAACCAATTTCTCCGTCTTTTTCCTCTTTATGTGCTCCTAGATAGTGCTGAAGATGGAAATTTTCTCCAGTAGTGAAGGTTCTCAATGCTTCTTGATTATTCATCTAATCCCCTTTCTTTTTGTAAGCGTTTTCTATATTTCTATTATACTACCTTTTAAAAGAACTTTCAAGCAGTTTACGGAATTTCTTAAAAAATATCTTGAAAATTTTGGAAAAATTATCTTAACCTTATATGAAGCTTTCATTTGTTTTACAAAACAGAACAATTTACATATATTTTTTTATTATGATAACAAAACATTCGTTATTTTTCAATTTTTAACTGGAGTTTTTAGTAAAAATAAAAATCAGGAAGAATATTTCCTGATTTTATAAATTATTTCACATCAAAAACAATGGATTTAACATTTGTCATTGCTTCAATGCTGTATTTAATCCCTTGCACACCAGCACCAGATCCTTTGACCCCAAGGAATGGGAAATTATCTGGCCCACGTTGTGTTTTATTATTAATGTGAACAGTACCGACTTCAAGTTTTTCAGCGATTTCAAATGCTTTTTTAAAATCATTTGTGAATACGGATGATTGAAGACCGAACTCAGATTCATTGGCAATTGCTACCGCTTCACTTGCATCGGAAACACGGATAATTGGCAGAACAGGACCAAACGGTTCTTCCCATGCTAATTTCATATCTCTTGTGACATAATCAAAAAGTCCCGGCCAAATGAGATTGCCCTCACGTTTGATTGGACTGAGCGCTTTGGCACCTTTACCTTGCGCATCCTGAATCAATCCCCAGATAAAATCAGCTGAAGCATTGTCAATAACAGGTGTGATATCAGCATTGTCAAATGGGTCACCAACTGTTAGCTTAGCAACTTCAGCCTGAAGTAATTCAGCCAATTTATCCGCTACACTTTCCACAACCAAGACACGCTTGATGGCAGTACAACGTTGTCCTGAATAGCTAAAGGCTCCACCGACGATTTGTTTAGCTGCGTGTTCCAAGTCTGCATCTTCGAGAACAATAGCTGCATCTTTCCCACCAAGTTCAAGCATGATAGGACGCATTCCAGCTAAACGACCGATTCGCTCACCAATTGGAGTCGAACCAGTAAAGTTGATAAAGTTAACTTCTTTGTGTTCAATGATATAGTCACCAATTTCAGAACCTCGTCCAGTTATCGTATTAAATACTCCTGCTGGAATACCTGCCTCATCAAAAGCCTTGGCTAATAACAGACCTGAGATAGATCCTTGCGTTGGCGGTTTAAACATAACGACATTTCCTGCAATCAAAGCTGGAGCAATCTTAGATCCAGAAAGATTGACTGGGTAGTTAAATGGCGCGATAGCTAAAACGACACCAACCGGCTCACGACGGACAACGGCTAGTTTGTTTTTACTTGCAGCTTCAAAACCGCCACCTTCCATTGCTTGTCCAGTGATACGGAGACCTTCTTCAGCAGCAAAACGAATCAAATCCGCTGTACGTACTACTTCTCCAATAGCTGCTTTTATCCCTTTAGCAACCTCTTTGGCAAGAATTGTACCAATTTTTTCTTTATCGCGTTCTAAAATAGCTGCTACCTTATGCAGATAGGCCGCTCGTTCAACTGGTGCTAAATCACGCCAAGCAGGCAACGCCGCACGCGCGGCTTTCATAGCTTCATCCACTTCAGCCTGACTCATAGCTGGTACTGTCCCCAGCTTTTCCTGATTAATGGGTGAGTAGATTGTAATTTCCTTTTCAGATGATTTCCAATTTCCATTTACTAAATTCTGATATCTTGCCAATTTTCTTCCTCCTGAAAATTATTAAAACTTATTTTATCAAATTTTCAGAAAATTACAACCCTTTTTGTGAAAAAATTGAGATTTTTTTCACAATCTTGATCCTTCAAATTATTTGAAACTTAATTCTACTATTCATTAAAAACTTATAAATGACAAAAAGGATTAGATAATCTAACCCTTTTTACTACATTAATTTATGAGAGCACTTTTAAAACTGCGACACTAATATCATCAATAACATTTTCTTGTTTTGAACGACTGTTGGTAAGGAACATTTCAAGCTTACCTGCATTTTCAAAGTAGAAGGAGGTTCCTTTAGCATTAAATACCACTAATAGATGTTCTGATCCACCATGAATCTCGTAAACAATCCAACCACTATTTTCAGCAGCCGTGTGAACAAAGACATGACGGTAAATTTCTTCATATGTTGGATAAGAGAAGGCACTGATTTGTGTTTTTAGGCGGATAATCTGACGAATAAACTCAATGCTGTCTTGGCGTTCATTAATCAGATCCCAGTTGACTTGGTTAACACTGTCCGGAGCATTGTAGCTATTCATGGCACGTTCTCGGTCTGCAGGAGTTAGTTCTCCATGTTCACCGGTTGGAACCAACTTAGTTCGGCCAAACTCTTGACCCAGTTCTATAAAGGCCATTCCTTGCATGAGAAGGTTCATAGCTGTCGCTGTCTCAACCTTGCGCATAATCTTATCTGAACTGTGATCTGGATGAAGGGTTACTAACAAATCATGCAAGTTGTAATTATCATGGGCTTCCACATAGTTAAGAACTTGGTTTGGACTAAGATATGAACCCAATTCTCGACTACCAAGAATAGCCTTAGCTACAATTGGTTCTGTAGCTGCACCACTAACAAATCCTGCCTTGACTGCACCATAAACTTCTCCTCCTTTGACCGCATCTCGCTGATCATCATTGAAGAAACCGATATTTGGCATTTGGTAGGCATTGTCCTTCTTGGCCTTGTCATAAGGAGCAAGACCTGTTCCCATATCCCAGCCTTCTCCATAAGTGATAATACGGGGATCAACCTCATCCAGCGCCCAACGAATCGCCTGCATGGTTTTAACATCATGAATGCCCATCAAGTCGAAACGGAAACCGTCAATATTGTATTCTTTCACCCAATAAAGGATGGAATCAATCATATACTTGCGGAACATCTCGTGTTCACTTGCAGTTTCATTTCCTACACCCGTACCGTTTTGAAAAGTTCCATCACGATTCATACGATAGAAATAATCGGGAACAGTTGTCTGGAATGGAGCGTCCACTGTTGAGAAGGTATGGTTATAAACCACGTCCATAATGACACCAATTCCAGCGTCATGATAGGCCTGAATCATAGTTTTCAGATCACGAATGACCTGTCCAGGATCATCTGGATTACTAGAAAAACTTGTTTCTGGTGCGTTGTAGTTTTGAGGGTCATAGCCCCAGTTATAGGTTACATTTCCATCCTCATCATATTCCTTATGGCGATCAAAGATAGGTTGAAGTTGAACATAGTTACAACCAAGCTCTTTGATATAGTCAAAGGCGGTTGCTTGACCGTACTGGTTAACTGTTCCAGTCTGGGCAGCACCAAGGAAGGTCCCACGGAGATGCTCTGCAACTCCAGATGTCGGAGATTTGGTTAGATCTCGGATATGCATTTCACAGATAACTGCTTTACATGGATTTTCCAAACGCCAAGGAGCTTCTGTCCCATGTTTGACTTCGAATCCTTCTACTTGTCTATCTTGATGAGAAAGAATAACAGAACGTTTTCCATCAGGACTTGTGGCAATCGTGTAAGGATCTCTCGTCAAAGTCTGGTGGTGAGGAAATTCAATCTGATACTGATAAGCCTTGCCAGCAAGATTTTCATCTAAATCTAGACTCCAAACACCAATGGTATTGTACTTATGACTATATGAATAGCTATTCCCACGCTCTAGATTAAAGGTTTTCCAAATCGGAGCGTCGTTGCTAGTGTTTTCATAGACAACCACCTGTACAGCTGTAGCTGTAGGAGCCCAAAGTTTAAAGCTTGTCTGATAATCGGAAAGGCTATAACCTAGTTCTCCTTGGTAGCCCCAGTGGTGATCAAAACTAGCGCTATGGATTGCTTTATCAAAAGCAAAAGGATTCTGATCCTTATAATAAGGACTAGCAATAGCTGGATTTTCTGAATAATAAACAGTTTCGTCTCCCTCTAAAATCCATGCTTCTGTCAGCAAGGGATAGTAGTTAAAACGTACAAGATATTCTTTTAATACACCATCTATCTCGGCTTTGAAGGTGAAACTATCCACCTTCTCCTGACTGGTCACGGTAAAAGAAAACTGAAGACCAAAATAAGTGGTCTCTGAGGTTAAAGAGCTTTTATTTTCATCTCGATCCGTGCTAAATGAGCAAGCTGTATAATCTCCATTTTTTCTATGAAAATGGAGAAGAACGGGATAATTGTACATGTTTTTTCCTAATTTCTAATTTCTATTTTAATTTTTTATGTGGTGCTGATGGATTCAGCGATTGAATGTCTGACTGACAATAGACTCAATCTATGTAAAAACACTTCAGGAGAGACAGTTTCAGACTATCTAACACCTAGCTTTCTACTATCATTACATACTTTCCAGCCAGGCTTCATCTCGAACTTCTATACCAAGTTCTTGGGCTTTTTGGAGTTTACTACCCGCATCGGCTCCTGCTACAACTAGATCAGTTTTCTTGGATACGCTACCTGTTACTTTGGCACCTAGACTTTCGAGTTTACTTTTTGCTTCTGAGCGCGTGAGACGTTCCAATTTTCCTGTCAGTACAACGGTCAAACCTGACAAGGCTGCATCTGCTACTACCGTCTGTCCTTTGTAGTCCAGATTGACTCCAGCTTCTTTCAACTCATCTAAGAGAATCTTAGATCCTTCGGTGGCAAAATAGGACTGAAGACTTTGGGCAATCACGCTACCCAAGCTTTCGATACTTGCCACTTCCTCTGGATCAGCTTGGGCTAGATTTTCAATAGAGTGGAAATGTTGGAGCAAGAGCTGACTAGCCTTACTTCCGACATGGCGAATTCCCAGACCAAACAAGAGTTTCTCAGCTGAGTTTTCCTTAGACGCTTGAATAGCCTGATACAGTTTTGAGGCTGACTTTTCCTTGACTCCCTCTAAAAGGAGGAAATCGTCTTCTTTCAAACGGTAAATATCCGCCACATCCTTGACTAGATTAGCAGCAAAGAGTTTCTCAACTATGGAAGGACCGAGTCCTGTAATATTCATGGCATCTCGAGAGGCAAAGTGAATCAAGCCTTCCATAATTTGAGCAGGACAGCGAGGATTGATACAACGAAGAGCTACCTCATCTTCAAAGTGAACTAACCGACTATCACAACTTGGGCAATTTGATGGAATATCTAGTTTCTCTTCAGAGATACGCTTAGACTCTACCACACGCAAGACAGCAGGGATGATGTCCCCAGCCTTATAAACGATAACTGTATCGTCTTTGCGAATATCTTTTTCAGCAATATAATCCACATTGTGCAGGGTCGCACGGCTTACGGTTGTACCAGCAAGCTGAACGGGAGTTAGATTAGCAGTCGGGGTCACAACACCAGTACGGCCTACTGTCCAGTCAACTGAAAGGAGCTGGGCTTCTTTTTCCTCAGCAGGGAACTTGTAGGCCACTGCCCACTTAGGAGCTTTAACTGTAAAACCGAGTTCTTCTTGACCTGCTAAGTCATTGACTTTAATAACCACTCCATCAATATCGTAAGGCAGATGTTCCCGTTCTTGTCCTACTTCTTGGATAAAATCCCATATCTCATCTATAGTTTTAGCAAGAATTCGTTTAGGATTAACTACAAAACCAAGCTGTTCAAGATGCTTCAAAACTTTTTCTTGGCTATCACGAGTAGAAGGACTAGCTTCTTGATAGAGAAAAGTCGCAAGATTGCGCTTGGCCACTACTGCTGTATCCAGCTGACGCAAGGTTCCAGCCGCTGCATTACGAGGATTGGCAAATTCAGGCTCTCCATTTTCTTGGCGAGCTTGGTTGACCAGATCAAAAGAAGCGCGTGGCATGTAACACTCCCCACGAACGGTAATATCAAGTTTTTCTGGCAATGTTAAGGGAATATCCTTGACACGCTTGAGGTTTTCGGTGATATTTTCTCCAATAGAACCATCACCACGTGTCGCCCCAGCGACCAAAATCCCCTTTTCATAAGTAAGAGAAATAGACAAACCATCGATTTTCAATTCGCAGATATAGGTGGGTTGGGGGAGTTCCTTGCGAACGCGCGCATCAAAAACTTCTAACTCTTCACGTGAAAAAGCATCCTGCAAACTATATAGAGGATACTGATGACTGTATTTTTCAAAACCATCTAAAACCTTACCACCAACACGATGGGTCGGACTGTCTGCTAAAACTTGTTCTGGATAGGCAGCTTCCAACTCAACTAACTCTCGGTAGAGGCGATCATACTCACTATCTGAAACCGAGGGATTATCACTTGTATAGTACTCAGTTGCATAGCGATTGAGTAAGGCAACTAACTCATTCATTCTTTCATTCATAATATTATTTTACCACAAATGAAGCCCTCCTCACAATAGAGAAGGACTGAAAAATAGTTAGTATTGAAATCTTTTCTAAAGATAGTAAAATTATGAGTCTTTTTCAAAACGACTTCGTACGTAAACAAGGGATAGACAAGACAGGATAACAATTCCACTTCCGATCATCAGGAAAGAAGAGAGATGTACACTTGGCAGCACTGTCATAAATCCTTTTGCAATAGGCATAAATAGAATTGCTAAGGTAAAAATTGTGCTTAGCACTCTCCCCAAGTATTTATCCTCAACCTTGGTTTGCACCTGAGTAAAAAAATGAATATTAAAAATCGTCATAAATAGTTCACAAACTAAATTTCCGGAAAAAGAAAGAAAAGTTGGCAGTGGTAACCCCATCATAAAAACTCCAATACCAGTCAAGGCCAGTAAGTTCAAAAGGCTATGAACACTTGCTTTTATCTTACTAGCAAAAAGAAATTAACACTGGAAGCTACTAACAAAAGGAAGAAAATCTCTTTCTGATGCCAAATATAGTGTAGTCCAGCCTTCATATCAACAAAGATGTCTTTCCAACTAAAACTCTTTTTCTCATGTACTTGGATTTCTTTTTGGGGAAGGAGAGCCACTAGACCAAACGCGATGAAAAAACTAATGGCATCTAAGATAAGTGTCATATGGAGGCTGGCGAATTGTAAAACGATGAAGGAGAGCACAGGAGAACTTACAGCAACAACCTGTAAGACTAACTCTAAACGAGCATTATAGGTCACAATCTCATCTTTCTCTACAACCTCAGTTATAATAGCTTTATTGGCTGTACGAGAAAATGCAAAGGCAACCGCCTGAACAATATTGGCAAAAATCAAGGCGGCAATCATCAAGCTATCATTTCTGATGAAAGAAATCGCTAAACAGAGAATGCCACAAATCAAGTCCGTCGTCATTAAAATTTTGCGACGTGAAAAGCGGTCTGAAATCACTCCGCCAAAGGGATTGACTAAAATAGATGTAACCAACTCAGAAATTTGATAAATCCCTAGAACAGTCTGTCCTATCGTTCCCATTGAGGCTAACCAAACACTATTTCCATAATCATAGAGCATATTTCCTATTTTATTAATAGCACCACGACTAATCAACTGGATTGCATGTCGATTCATATAAAAACTCCTCTCAATTTTGAAACTATTGTATCAAAACTGGAAGGAGTTACTCTATTATTCCCTTATTTGGGAAATTTAATCTTTTACAAATTTTTCATAATGTTCCTGATAATAAGCCACTTGCTCTGGAAGTCCAAGCACATCAAAAATATGCATAGCTTCCTGCATCTGACTACAACCTTCTTCTTTCTGACCTCTCTGGTAGAGGGAAAATCCCTTGATATAATGGAAGATATTACGCTCATAAAGTTTGATGCCATTTCCAATCAACTTCTCAACATAGCCCTCAAAATAGTCCGCATCCGTAAAGGAACGGTTTTCCAAACAATGCTGGTAACAGTTAAGAGCTAAAATCAAAACGAGTTTTCGATGGCGACCAATTTCTTTATAGTACTCCTCTCGTTCCATGACTTCTCTACCAATCCGAGCCACATAGTCCACATTGTAGAAAGTATAGAGATTACCAAAAAGGATCAACTCATACATGGTCCATTCTTCCGTTTTGAAGAGATAATCTGCCACCTTATCCAAATCACTCTGTTCCATACTGTAACTAGTATCTCTTTGACAAATCAGACCTTGTAGCAGAATCCAATTCAGCTCAAAATAGAGGGGATTGGTCGAACCCTTAGCTTTCTGTAGTTGTTCTTTTTGAAGTTGTTGAAAACCTGCAATATCATTTGAGTAGTAAAGCGGAATAATCTGTGCCATCAAGGCAACATGTTCATGATTTTGAAAATCCCTAGCCTTGTCCATGAAATTTTCAATAGTCACGTGAATATTATCCAAAATCTCAAAGAAACGGGAAACTGCTAGATCAGACTCCCCAAGCTCGAAGCGAGATAATTGAGAGGTAGAACATGATTCACCTGCCGCCTCTTTTAAGGAGTACTTCCCACTTGTTCGAAATTCACGAAATACCTTTCCAAGATGTTCCATTTCTTACACCTGCTCCGACAATTCTTCCCACTCAAGCATAGCTTCTTCCTGACGATGGCTGATTTTGTCCAGTTCAGTCTGCAATTCCATGAGTTTTTCAGCATCATTGGTTTCCAGCATTTCTTCAGAAATAGCTTGGCTTTGACTTTCTAACTCTTCGATTTCAGCTTCTAGATTTTCGATTTGTCGCATGAGTTTGCGAACTTCTTTTTGACTTTCTTTCTGGGCCTGGTAGTCATTGACTGGGCTTGCTTCTTTTGCTTGATTGCTAGTTAAATCTTCCTCAGCCTGAGCCATTTCTACTTCTGCTTTCTTTTCAACATAGTAGTCATAATCTCCTAGATAGAGGGTCGAACCACTCTCGGACAATTCCAAAACATGAGTGGCTACACGATTGATAAAGTAACGGTCGTGACTGACAAAGAGCAAAGTCCCATCAAAGTCAATCAGGGCATTTTCCAAGACTTCCTTGCTATCAATATCCAAGTGGTTAGTTGGCTCATCCAAAATCAAGAAGTTGTTGTTTTCCATAGACAATTTAGCCAAAAGCAAACGAGCTTTCTCGCCCCCAGACAGCATGCCTACTGATTTCTTAACATCATCACCAGAGAAGAGGAAGGCACCAAGGCGGTTGCGGATTTCAACTTCTGGTGTCAGTTTAAAATCATTCCAAAGTTCATCGAGTACAGTATTACTTGGTGTTAGCATACTTTGAGTCTGATCATAGTAACCAACCTCAACATTGGCACCAAAACGCTTCTCTCCCTTGATAAAAGGGATCTGGTCTACTATTGACTTGATAAAGGTTGACTTCCCAATGCCGTTTGGTCCGACAATCGCAACAGCATTCATCTTACGAAGGTCGAGATTGATTGGCTCTGAGAGTATTTCCCCATCATAGCCAATGGCCGCATTTTCAACGGTTAAAACGATATTACCTGATGTTTTTTCAGACTGGAAGGTCATATTGGCTGATTTCTTGCCAGCTTCAGGCTTGTCCAAACGCTCCATTTTTTCTAGTTGCTTGCGTCGAGATTGGGCACGTTTAGTCGTTGAGGCTCGGACTAGATTGCGATTGACAAAGTCTTCTAGAGCCGCGATTTCCTTCTGTTGCTTTTCATAGTTTTTTGCCTCAGTAGCTAGCTTTTGCTCCTTTAACTCAACAAAACGAGAGTAATTGCCTACATAACGATCCAAGGAATGCTTAGTTAAATCGAGTGTAATTGTTGCAACCTTGTCCAAGAAATAACGGTCGTGACTAACAATAATGAGAGCCCCGCTATAATTTACCAAGTAATTCTCCAACCAGGCAATGGTTTCAATATCTAAATGGTTGGTGGGCTCATCCAAGACCAAGAGATTCGGTTTTTCAAGGAGCATTTTAGCAAGAGCCAGACGAGTATTTTGACCACCTGAAAGCTCAGCAATTTTCATCTGCCACATAGTCTCATCAAACTTAAAACCATTTAAAATCGCTCGTATATCTGCTTCGTAGGTGAAGCCACCTGCTTGACGAAAATTCTCTGATAAACGATCATAATCCGCCATCAGTTTATCCAGATCTTCACCAGACTTTTCACCCATCTCCAGTTCCATCTGACGAAGTTGCTTCTCAGTCCGACGCAAGTCATCAAAGACGTGAAGCATTTCATCATAAATGGTATTTTCAGACTCAAAACGGCTATCTTGGGCTAGGTAAGACAGAAAAACATCTTTTTTCTTATTGATTTCTCCACTGGTCGGCTCCTCTTCCCCAACCAAAATCTTCAAAAGAGTAGACTTACCTGCCCCATTTTTCCCAACGAGGGCAATCCGGTCTCGTTCATCAACTTGCAGATTGATATTATCAAAAAGAACCTCTCCAGCGAAGGAACGTTCAATTTTATTAGCTTGTAAAATAATCATATAGGTAGTATAGCATGTTTCCCTAAGGGGTTCAAGACTATAGAATCCATTTCATTTCAAGCTTTTTCAGAAAGTTATGCTAACGTTTTACTAAAATGATAAATCGTGATATAATGAAAGCGATTAAAGCTAATAGACAAAGGAGACATTCAATGACTTACCAAGAAAATTATCAAAAATGGGTCGATTTTGTTGACCTTCCAGACTACCTTCGCCAAGACTTAAACAATATGGATGAAAAGACAAAGGAAGACGCCTTCTATACCAATCTTGAATTTGGTACTGCTGGTATGCGTGGATTGATCGGTGCTGGTACAAACCGCATCAATATCTATGTTGTCCGTCAGGCGACTGAAGGTTTGGCTCGTTTGATTGAGTCAAAAGGTGGAAATGAAAAAGAACGCGGTGTAGCAATTGCCTACGATAGCCGTCACTTCTCACCTGAGTTTGCCTTTGAATCCGCTGCAGTTCTAGCAAAACATGGTATCAAATCTTACGTATTTGAAAGCCTTCGTCCGACTCCAGAACTCTCATTTGCAGTTCGTCACCTTAACTGTTTTGCAGGTATTATGATTACTGCCAGCCATAACCCTGCACCATTTAACGGTTACAAGGTTTACGGTGAAGACGGTGGACAAATGCCTCCACACGATGCAGATGCTTTGACTACTTACATCCGCGCTATCGAAAATCCATTTGCTGTGGAAGTTGCCGATGTTGAAGCTGAAAAAGCTTCTGGTTTGATTGAAGTTATCGGGGAAGCTGTCGATGCAGAATACCTCAAAGAAGTTAAAGACGTTAACATCAACCCTGCCTTGATTGAAGAATTTGGTAAAGACATGAAGATTGTCTACACACCACTCCATGGTACTGGTGAAATGTTGGCTCGTCGTGCTCTTGCCCAAGCCGGATTTGACTCAGTACAAGTCGTTGAAGCGCAAGCAACTCCAGACCCAGACTTCTCAACTGTAAAATCTCCAAACCCAGAAAGCCAAGCAGCTTTTGCCCTTGCCGAAGAACTTGGACGCAAAGTTGGTGCAGATGTACTTGTCGCAACTGACCCAGATGCTGACCGTGTTGGTGTTGAAGTCCTTCAAAAAGATGGTAGCTACCTCAACCTTTCAGGTAACCAAATCGGTGCTATCATGGCTAAGTATATCTTGGAAGCACACAAAAACGCTGGAACTCTTCCTGAAAATGCAGCTCTCTGCAAATCCATCGTATCAACTGACTTGGTAACGAAGATTGCTGAAAGCTACGGCGCATCTATGTTCAACGTTTTGACCGGTTTCAAATTTATCGCGGAAAAAATCCAAGAATTCGAAGAAAAACACAATCACACTTACATGATGGGATTTGAAGAAAGCTTCGGTTACTTGATTAAACCATTCGTACGTGATAAAGACGCTATCCAAGCCGTTCTTGTAGTTGCTGAGCTTGCAGCCTACTACCGTTCACGTGGTTTGACACTTGCTGATGGTATCGAAGAAATCTACAAAGAGTACGGTTACTACGCTGAAAAGACTATCTCTGTAACTCTCTCAGGTGTCGATGGTGCTGAACAAATCAAAGCAATAATGGCTAAATTCCGTAACAACGCTCCAAAAGAATGGAATGCAACAGCTATCACTGTCGTAGAAGACTTCAAAGCTCAAACAGCTACTGCTGCTGACGGAACTGTTACAAACTTGACAACACCTCCAAGTGATGTTTTGAAATACACACTTGCTGATGGTTCTTGGATTGCCGTTCGCCCTTCTGGCACTGAACCTAAGATCAAGTTCTACATTGCCGTTGTGGGTGAAAGCAACGAAGATTCACAAGCTAAGATTGCCAACATCGAAGCAGAAATCAATGCTTTTGTAAAATAAAACACTAGAAAAGATGAGACAAACCAATCTCATCTTTTTTTCGTATCAAATCTAAGCAATTTTAGAAACTTTATGGCATACTAGTTTTATCAAGAAAAGAGAGGTATTCTTATGAATCAGTTTTTAGAAGATATTAAAGACCTTGAAGTGACTACAGTTGCACGTGCTCAAGAAGCACTCGATAATAAAGAAACAGCAACCTTCTTCATCGGTCGTAAAACTTGCCCCTACTGCCGTAAATTTGCTGGTACATTAGCAGGTGTCGTAGCTGAAACCAAAGCACACATCTACTTCATCAATAGTGAAGAACCTAGCCAACTCAATGCTTTACAAGATTTCCGCTCACGTTATGGAATCCCAACTGTACCAGGCTTTGTCCACGTTTCGGATGGCCAAATCAATGTCCGTTGCGACTCATCAATGTCAGCACAAGAAATCAAAGAATTCGCAGGATTGTAAAAGACAACAAAAGAAGGCACTCGCCTTCTTTTTTATATATCTGTCAGTGGTGTTGCTGTATCTGGGGAAGTGTCATAAACCTTAAAGTCAACTCCGACTCCCAGATCGGCTTGGGCTAGCTGATTGACCATGGTCATATGAGCCAGCTCCTTGATATTGTTCTCTTTGGACAAGTGTCCAAGGTAGATTTTCTTGGTTCGATTTCCCATTGCACGAATCATGGCCTCAGCTCCGTCTTCGTTAGAGAGGTGACCAAGGTCAGATAAGATACGCTGTTTGAGTCGCCAAGCGTAAGATCCTGCTCGTAAGATTTCCACGTCGTGGTTGGACTCGATGAGATAACCGTCAGCATTCGCGACAATTCCTGCCATACGGTCACTGACATAACCTGTATCGGTCAACATGACAAAACTCTTATCATCCTTCATAAAACGATAAAACTGTGGCGCTGCCGCATCATGGCTGACCCCAAAACTCTCGATGTCGATATCGCCAAAGGTTTTGGTTTTACCCATTTCAAAAATGTGCTTCTGCGATGAATCCACCTTACCGAGGTACTTGCTATTTTCCATAGCCTGCCAGGTCTTTTCATTGGCATAAAGATCCATACCATACTTTCGCGCTAACACACCGACTCCATGAATATGGTCTGAATGCTCATGAGTAATCAAAATCGCATCCAAATCCTCTGGCTTGCGGTTAATTTCGCTCAAGAGACTGGTAATTTTCTTACCTGACAAGCCTGCATCCACTAAAATTTTCTTTTTTGGCGTTTCCAGATAAAAGGAATTTCCACTGGAACCTGATGCTAAAATACTGTATTTAAAGCCTTTTTCACTCATTCTAGTCTTCTACTTCATCCTCCCAGACTTCTTCTTTCACGGCATCCTTATCATAAGGGAGCACGATGGTAAAGGTTGATCCCTTACCGTATTCACTTTTTGCCCAAATAAAGCCATTGTGTTGTTTGATGATTTCTTTGGCGATAGCCAGACCTAGACCAGTTCCACCTTGGGCACGACTTCTTGCACGATCCACACGGTAAAAACGGTCGAAAATCTTCGGCAAATCCTGTTTTGGAATACCTAGACCTTGGTCTTTGATGGATAAAATCATCTGGTCATCAGTCGTTTTCATGCTGACAGTAATTTTCCCACCATCTGGTGAGTACTTGATAGCATTGTTGAGAATATTATCAATCACTTGGGTCATCTTATCGGTATCAATCTCAATCCAAACTGAATTGATAGGATAATCTCGAACCAGCTCATATTTTTTCTCTTCATCCTGGCTCCTCATCTTATCAAAGCGGTTGAGAATAAAGGTGATGAAGGCTGTAAAGTTAATCAATTCCACATCCAGTCGAGTGGTCGCATTATCAATACGAGAGAGATGCAAGAGATCTGTCACCATCCGCATCATACGGTTAGTTTCATCGAGAGAAACCTTGATAAAATCAGGGGCTACAGGATCATACAAGGCTCCCTCATCCAAGGCTTCAAGATAAGATTTAACACTGGTCAAAGGAGTCCGTAACTCATGACTCACGTTCGAAACAAAGAGTCTCCGTTCGCGTTCTTCCTTCTCCTGCTCGGTCGTATCGTGCAAAACGGCAACCAAACCAGAGATGAATCCAGACTCACGACGAATAAGTGCAAAACGGACACGAAGGCTAAGATATTCACCATCAGCATTTTGGGAATCAATCATCAATTCAGGAATCTGTGTAATCAGGTCACGAAGCTCATACTCATCTTCTAGTTTAAGTAATTCTAGAATACTTTTATTGAGGACATCTTCTTTCTGCACACCTAGCTGTTTCTTTGCCATGTCGTTGATCATAGTAATCTGACCACGGCGATTGGTTGCAAGCACTCCATCTGTCATATAAGAAAGAATACTGTTCAGCCTTTTTGTTTCTTGCTCCAGATTCTCCTGCGTTAAACGAATGACCTCAGACAAGTCATTCAGATTATTGGTGATGTTGGTGATTTCAGAGCTTCCTTGCATATCCAAAACTCGAGAATAATCCCCTGCAATCAAATCCTTGACCTTTTGATTAATCTGCTTTAGCCGAATATTATCACGGCGATTTTCTAGCAATAGCAAGGTGACCACCAAGATAAAGCCCAGTAAAATCAAAATAAAGATAAAATCTCTGTTCAAAATGCTTTGTTTAATTGCTTCAATCATTATTTCTCATATAGTAACCCACACCACGACGTGTTAGGATATATTCTGGACGGCTTGGAGTGTCTTCGATTTTTTCACGCAAACGTCGGATGGTCACATCCACTGTACGAACATCACCAAAATAATCATAGCCCCAAACAGTCTCAAGCAAGTGTTCACGAGTAATAACTTGTCCAATATGGGAAGTCAAATGGTATAAGAGCTCAAACTCACGATGAGTCAACTCTAATTCCTCACCATATTTTTTGGCTACGTAAGCGTCCGGCACAATTTCCAAATCGCCAATCTGTAGGGGTTGGGATTTCTTTTCATCAGACTCTTGACTATCAGCTGAAGCGAGATCTGTACGACGGAGTAATGCCTTGACACGCGCCTGCAACTCACGGTTTGAAAATGGCTTGGTCACATAATCATCCGCTCCTAGCTCTAAACCGATAACCTTGTCAAACTCGCTATCCTTAGCCGAGAGCATAATAATTGGAACACTGCTCGTCTTACGAATAGCTTTGGCTACTTCTAAACCATCGATTTCAGGTAGCATCAAGTCTAGGATAATAATATCAGGTTGCTCCGCTTCAAATAGCTCGATTGCCTCACGACCATTAAAGGCTGTTACAACCTCATAACCTTCCTTGGTCATATTGAACTTAATAATATCTGAGATTGGTTTCTCATCATCTACAACTAATATTTTTTTCATATGTTCACCTTTTCTCTATCTATTATAACAAAAAAATGTAAAGAAGGCACAAATGGCTAATTCCAGCCCTCGTCTTTGAGAGTTGTTTTATAAGTCTGCCAAATCTTTTGTTGAGGTTTAGCGAGTGGGTAGTCAGAAAACTCCTGAGGGGAGATCCAGCGAATTTCTCTGTCAGAAAACTGTTTTGATTCTGTCACCTGACCCGCTAGGATTTGAATATGCCATTTACGATGACTAAAGACATGCTTGACTTGATCAAAAGCTTGATGGGACCAATTAACTTCCAAATCATAATCCTGCTCAAAACTTTCTTGGGGTGTTGGTCCAAAAGCAACGCTTTTTTCAGCAACCTGAGCAAATAGATTCAGCTGTTCCTCTTCCTGTGAAAACTCCTCTACTTCTATCAAGGGGAAATGCCAAAAACCAGCTAGCAGTTTCTCACTTTCGTTTTTCTCAAGTAGATATTGACCTCGATCATTGCGTACAACCAAGGCCTTGAGATAGATTGGAAGAGGCTTTTTCTTGGGTTCTTTAATCGGATAACGATCCATAGTTCCATTCTGATACGCTGCACTAAATTCCTTAACAGGACTTTCTTCTGGTCGAGGATTAACTGGAGCCTCTATATCAGACCCCAAGTCCATCAAGGCTTGATTAAAGTCTCCTGGTCGTTCTGGATCAATTAAGATTTCCATTATAGCTTGAAAAATCTTTCGATTGCTGGGAACTCCGATATCATGATTGACCTCAAACAAGCGAGACAAAACACGCATGACATTGCCATCAACTGCTGGCTCGGGTAGATTAAAAGCAATACTGGAAATAGCTCCTGCAGTATAGGGGCCAATCCCTTTCAAACTAGAAATTCCTTCGTAAGTGTTTGGAAATTTGCCTTCAAAGTCAGCCATAATCTGCTGAGCCGCAGCCTGCATATTGCGCACTCGAGAATAATAACCCAGGCCCTCCCATGCCTTCAACAAACGCTCCTCAGGCGCATTTGCCAGACTTTCAACAGTTGGAAACCAGTCCAAGAATCGTTCATAGTAGGGAATGACTGTGTCTACTCTAGTCTGCTGGAGCATAATTTCAGAAACCCAGATATAATAAGGATTTTTACTTCTACGCCATGGTAAATCCCGTTTGTTTTCATCGTACCAGTTGAGGAGTTTCTTGCGGAAAGAGAAAATCTTCTCCTCTGACCACATATCAACACCGTATTCTTTCAAATCTAACATATATCTAGTATAACATAGAAGCTCCTAACTGTCCTTTTCTTAGCGCTAAAAAAGCCTCTTCTACTAGAGGAAGAGACTCCATTTCTTTATTGATTGATCGCCTGAGCTGCTGTGATGAGAGTCAATTTGTAAACATCATCTGGGTTACATCCACGTGATAGATCGTTGACTGGTTTATTCAATCCTTGTAGAACGGGACCGATAGCCGCAAAACCACCTAGACGTTCAGCTATCTTATAACCAATATTACCTGCTTCGATACCTGGGAAAATGAAGACATTTGCTTGACCTGCCACATTGCTTCCTGGAGCCTTTAGGGCTGCTGTTTCTGGGACAAAGGCTGCGTCAAATTGCAATTCTCCATCAATCTCAAGGTCAGGACGTAAGTCATGTGCCAGTTTAGTTGCTTCAACCACCTTGTCAACACTATCACCAAAACCAGAGCCTTTTGTAGAATAACTCAACATAGCGATTTTGGGTTCAATTCCAAACATTTTTGCAGTAATCGCTGAGTTGATAGCAATTTCAGCCAAAGCTTCCGCATCTGGATTGATGTTGAGGGCACAGTCACCAAATAGGTAGCGTTCTGTTCCACGAACCATGAGAAAGGCACCTGAAGTGCGGGATACATTTGGACGAGTTTTAATGATTTGGAGTGCAGGACGAACTGTTGCAGCTGTTGAGTGAGTAGCACCTGATACCATTCCATCAACATAGCCCATGTGAACGAGCATAACACCAAAGTAGTTGACATCTTCAACCAAAACTTTGCGCGCTTCTTCTTCAGTCATTTTGCCCTTACGACGCTCTACTAAAGCAGCAACCATTTCTTCAAATCGAGGATAGTGTTGAGGGTCAATCACTTCATAGCCATCCATAACCCCTTCGATTTCAAGATAAATTTTGATTTTTTCCGGGTTCCCAAGCAAAACAGGGACAACTTCTGTTTCTTTTACCAAGCGTTTAGTTGCCTGAAGAATACGAGGTTCTTCCCCTTCAGGGAGAACAATACGAGCATTTTTGCCAACTAGGTTGGCTTTGAGATTTTCAAAAACTTCCATGAGTTTTCTCCTTTAAGAAATTAAATTATACTCAAAATAGATTTTAAAGAGTATTAGTTGATAACTGAGTAATAAGATTGTTAAAATCATCTGGCAAGGGACTTTCCAGCTCTAGCTGACGCTCCAAGAAGGGATGATAAAATGATAAGAAATGGCAATGCAAGGCCTGTCGTTGAATCCCATCGTCTAGGCTGCCTCCATAGAGATCGTCTCCCAACAAGGGAAAACCGATATGAGAAAAATGCACTCTGATCTGATGGGTTCGCCCAGTATGCAATCGAATATCGATCAGGTGAATATCTCCATAAGACGCTACAACTTTGTAAGAGGTATGGGCGTATTTTCCACCCTTGGCAACCCTTCTCGTGATAATGGAGTCCACATCACGCGCAATCGGGGCAATAATCTCCCCTTCTGGCTCCAAATCCCCATTGCCCTTAACCAAGGCAAAGTAACGTTTTTCGATAGCCTTTCGTTGCAGTTGCTTGTCTAATCGTGCATGAGCATAACCATGCTTGGCAAAGAGCATCAAACCAGATGTATCCCGATCCAGTCTGGTCACGATATGAACCTGCTGGTTTTCATACTCCTGCTTAACATAGTAGCCTTTGATAAAATTCGCAATGGTATTGGAATGATTGACACTGGGGATGGAAGCTACTCCATAAGGCTTATTCAAAACCAAAAAGTGGTCATCCTCATACAAGATATCTAAAGAACGGTCAATGGCTTCAAGGGTTTCAAAGCCTTCCTCTGCTGGAATATCTATGGTAACCCTATCTCCAATATCTAAGAGATAAGTCGCATTCTGAGGTCGATCATTGACTAGGATAGCCCCACCTCGAAACTTTATCTTAGCCAACAGTCCTTTAGAAACCTCGTGTTTCTTCAGAAAGGTTTTGACCTTGACATGTTCATCTGCGATAAATTCGAACCTCATTCGTCCACCTCGCCGATGAAGGCATCTTTGACACGATTCCAGAAACTAGTGTGACTTGGTGTTGCTACAAAGTGAATCTTGTGATGGTCGATTTGGTACTCAATCCGTTCTATATTTCGGAAAGAATAGGTACTATTGTCAACAGATAGCGTGTGATAGTCATTACGAGTTGGTAAAAGCTCAATTTTGTCTTTCTTCGGAACAATAATTGACGAACCTAGAGTCCGATAAACTCGATTATTGAGACTTGCAATTTCAGTCAGTTGCAAGGCTTCAATGGTAGGGTGCAAAACCGCTCCTCCCAAGGATTTGTTATAGGCAGTGCTCCCAGTAGGCGTTGAAACAGTCACACCATCTCCACGAAAGCGCTCGAATGGAACATGGTTAATGATGATATCTGCAACCATGGTGCGGTCTGACCGACGGATGCTCGCTTCATTTAGAGCACGGAAGGTTTTTACATCACCGTTTTCAAGTGTCACTTTGACATTCAGGACTGGATAAGAAACCTTGGCTCCAGAATCCAGTTGGAGATTGGTAACCAACTGGTCCAACTCAAAGTCACGGTAATCCGTGTAAAATCCCAAGTGTCCTGTATGTACACCTACAAATCGAACCTTGTCTAACTGGTTCTCGTACTTGTGAAAAGCAGACAAAAGCATCCCATCTCCACCAATCGAAATAACGATATCGGGATTTGTATCATTAATTATAAAATGCTGTTTTTTGAGTTTTTCCCTCAGTTTATGTAAAACTTTCTGACTCTGCGGCTTTCTATTAGCTATGAGGTCAACTCGCTTACCTGTATTCTTCATCTGTATCGTCACTATTTCCTACACCGTCGTTTAGTTTTCTACTCAAAGGATCAAAGAGAGCCTGCGCTTCTTGAATATCATCACGAATTTTCCCCATTTCTTCATCAAGCTGATGAGCGATTTTGGCAGTGATTTCCAGCCTTTTTTTGATTTCCTCTGGAAAATCTCCCTGATACTTATAATTGAGCGAATGCTCAATGGTAGCCCAGAAATTCATAGCCAAGGTCCGGATTTGAATTTCAGCCAGAATCGTCTTGACACCACTGATGGTGTCAACTGTATACTCTATCACCACATGATAGGAGCGATAGCCCGAAGCCTTCCGATGGGTGATATAATCCCGTTCCTGAACGACTCTCATATCATGGCGTTTGCGTAAAATTGCAACAACCTCCTGAACATCATCTACAAATTGAACCATGACACGCAGCCCTGCGATATCTTGCAGGTCATTTTCCAGTGTTGCATAAGTAATTCCTCGACGAGCCATTTTTTCTTTGATACTTTCAATCGGCTTCACCCGTCCAGTAACAAACTCAATCGGAGAGTGCTTGTTTTGTTTACGATATTGTTTTCGAATTCCACGAAGCTTAATCTTCAATTCACCAACAGCTTGAATGTAAGGATCTAAAAATTCTTCCCATTCTATGGTCATATTTTCTCCCTTGTAATGTTTGATTGCCCTGTCGAAAATCTTTGATTTTTTCAGTACATTCGTATACAATAAATACATTGTCCATTATACCATAAATCGCTTTCAAAGATAAAAAAAAGGTTAGAAAAATGAAACATTTAGAAATTGAACTGAAAACGCTACTGAAAAAAGAGGAATATGATCATCTAAAAGAACAGTTTTCCCATATCCAACCCGTCCTACAGAAAAACTACTACATTGATACACCTGATTTCCAGTTGCGTGAGAAAAAGGTTGCCATGCGGATTCGCACCTTTTCAGATTGGGCGGAGTTGACCTTGAAAGTGCCACAAACTGTGGGAAATATGGAATACAATCAGAAACTGACTCTTACAGAAGCTAAAGCTTACCTAGAAAAACAAACACTTCCTCAAGGACTCGTTCTAGAGAAACTTGCTGAGATTGGCATTGAAAGTCATGACTGGTTTGTTCTGGGTTGTCTTGCAACGATTCGTTACGAAATGGAAACGTCGATTGGTCTAATGGCACTAGATGAAAGTCACTACTTTGATCAGACAGACTACGAACTGGAGCTAGAGGTCACTGATCACGAGAAAGGAAAACGAGATTTTCAGCAATTTCTTTCAGAAAATAGTATCACTTATCAAAAAGCTCCTTCAAAATTAATTCGTTTTATTAAAAGCATGAAAAAATGCTGAAATAATCTCCATTTTTTGGTAAAATAATGAAGATAAAATATTTAGAGTTTACAGAGGACGGTCTATAATGTCAGATAGAAACAACATGAAACTTTTTGCACTTAATTCCAATCATGAAATTGCACAAAAAATCGCAGAAACAGTTGGGGTACCTCTCGGAAAATTATCTTCTCGCCAATTTTCTGATGGTGAAATCCAGGTCAACATTGAAGAGAGTGTCCGTGGTTACGATGTCTACATCATCCAATCAACCAGCTACCCTGTTAGCAACCACTTGATGGAGTTGTTAATCATGGTTGATGCTTGTGTACGTGCAAGTGCTCATAGTATCAACGTTGTCCTTCCTTACTTTGGTTATGCTCGTCAGGATCGTATCGCTTCTTCTCGCGAACCCCTCACTGCAAAATTGGTTGCCAATATGCTTGTCAAGGCCGGTGTAAGTCGTGTTCTAACGCTTGACCTCCACGCTGTTCAGGTTCAAGGTTTCTTTGACATTCCAGTAGATAACCTCTATACAATTCCTCTCTTTGCTAAACACTACAGCGATAAAGGGTTGCTGGGATCAGATGTCGTTGTTGTTAGTCCAAAAAACTCTGGTGTCAAACGTGCCCGTAGCTTAGCTGAATATTTAGATGCACCAATCGCAATCATCGACTATGCTCAAGACGATTCAGAGCGTAGCCAAGGCTATATCATCGGTGATGTTGAAGGCAAGAAGGCCATCTTGATTGATGATATCCTAAATACTGGGCGTACTTTCTCAGAAGCAGCCAAAATCGTTGAACGTGAAGGTGCAACTGAAATCTATGCGGTATCCAGTCATGGTCTCTTTGTAGAAGGTGCTGCTGACCTTCTTGATGCTACTAACATAAAAGAAATCCTTGTGACAGACTCAGTAGCCACAAAAGAAAGAACTCCGAAAAATGTGTGCTACATTACTGCTAGCGAATTGATTGGTGATGCCATCGTCCGTATCCACGAAAGAAAACCAGTTAGCCCACTCTTTGCATATAATAAAAAGGAATAAGGTGATTCTTTGATTTATTTGGACAATGCTGCTACTACTCCAATGTCAGCAGTAGCTATCGCAGAAATGACCAAGGTCATGCAGGAAACCCATGGCAATCCTTCTAGTATTCATAGTCATGGTCGCCATGCTGGTAAACTACTCCGTGAAACCCGTCAGGAGTTAGCTCACTTACTAGGAACAAAACCCCAACGTATCTTTTTCACATCTGGCGGTACAGAAAGTAACAATACAGCCATCATTGGCTATTGTCTCCGTCATCAAAAACGTGGAAAACATATCATCACGACAGCTATTGAACACCATTCTGTCCTTGAAACCATTGATTATCTGGTTCAACATTTTGGCTTTGAGGCTACCATCATCCAACCAGTAAATCAAGAAATAACTGCCCAGCAGATTCAAGAAGCCTTACGTGACGATACCATCCTCGTTTCCACTATGTATGCTAATAATGAGACGGGTGGCCTCTTACCTATTGCTGAGATTGGACAGGTTTTAAAAGAACATCCTGCTGCTTATCATGTTGATGCTGTTCAAGCTATCGGGAAAATCCCTATTCACCCAGAAGAATTAGGAATTGATTTCCTCAGTGCTTCTGCTCACAAGTTCCATGGACCAAAAGGAATTGGTTTTCTTTACGCTTCGTCTATGGACTTTGATCCTTACCTTCACGGTGGAGACCAAGAACAAAAGAAACGGGCTGGAACTGAAAACCTTGCTGCCATCGTCGGTATGGTAGCTGCTCTCAAAGAAGATTTGGAGCATCAGGCTGAGCATTATCAAAAACTAGAGGGATTAAAAACTGCTTTTCTAGAAGAGATTGAAGTTTTGGACTATTATCTTAATGAAGGTCAAGATCAACTGCCTTATGTTTTCAATATCGGTTTCCCTGGTCAAAAAAATGATTTGCTCTTGCTTCGGTTAGACCTTGAGGGAATATCAATTTCTACTGGTTCGGCCTGTACTGCTGGTATTGTGCAGACCAGTCATGTACTCGAAGCTTTTTATGGGGCTGATTCCCATCGTTTACAAGAGTCTGTCCGTATCAGTCTTTCTCCTCTTAATACTGAGGAGGAACTCAAACAACTGGCACAAACCTTAAAAAATATTATTGGAGATTAACCTAATGGCATTCGAAAAAACCATTAAACTACAAAACTGCCGCTACGACTATACACTTAGTCCATCTGTAAAAAAGTTCACACTAAAAGACAATACTTTCTTTGAAACAAAAGTCGGAAACTACGAACTGACTCGTTTACTTGAAAAAGTTCCTAATAGTGGTGAAGGTTTCCTACTAAAAATTATCATCAACAAAGAGCTTACAGGTGTTAAAATTAATATCACTGACAAATCAGGTCTTCGTTTGGTCAATATCTTTAAATCTGAAGAACACCATATCCACCAAGAGAAATTCTACTTCCTCATGGACAGTTTAGTAGAACGCGGTATCTTCACTAAAGAAGAAAGATAGTTTGCTATGTATCGTCTCACATATAAAGATAGCTATCAGGTAGAACGCACACTTGAATTTTCCGATTACGAAGAGCTTATGCTATCACTATCAGGCTGTGTCACCCTGCCCGACACTCTCCTAATCAGCTCCTTAACACTGAATGATAAAGTGATTTATCAAGGATTAGTTGGCGATCTCTACCGTTTTTTATCACAAACTAATTTTTCAGATTAAAACTAAGATTTTCTTAGTTTTTTCTTGTTTTTGTTGATTTTTTCACAAGGTTTCTATAAAATAGAAGAATAGAAAGGTTGTGATTTTGTGAAAGATAAACAGTCTGCTATTCCAAAAGCAACAGCAAAAAGACTCTCTCTTTACTATCGAATTTTCAAGAGATTTCATGCAGAAAAAATTGAACGTGCCAACTCTAAGCAAATTGCAGAGGCTATCGGTATCGATTCTGCGACTGTCCGTCGAGATTTCTCCTATTTTGGTGAACTTGGTCGTCGTGGATTTGGTTATGATGTCAAAAAATTGATGACGTTTTTTGCTGATCTCCTAAATGATAACTCGATTACTAATGTTATGTTGGTTGGAATCGGAAATATGGGACACGCCCTTCTCCACTACCGCTTCCACGAGCGTAACAAGATGAAAATTATCATGGCCTTTGACCTAGATGACCATCCAGAAGTTGGGAGCCAGACACCTGATGGAATTCCAATCTATGGTATCTCTCAGATTAAAGAAAAGATCAAAGAAGCAGATGTCAAAACTGCTATCCTAACTGTTCCAAGTGTTAAATCACAGGAAGTTGCTAATCTTTTGGTCGATGCGGGTATAAAAGGTATTCTTAGTTTTTCACCCGTCCATCTCCACCTTCCAAAAGATGTAGTCGTTCAGTATGTCGATTTGACAAGCGAACTCCAAACTCTCCTCTATTTTATGCGTAAAGAGGATTAGAAAGCGAAAGCATTTATGAAAAAACCAGTTATTGGGATTACAGGAAATGAAAAAGCTCATCCAGATGATGATGTCATGATGAGCTATGCGGCAAAAGGCTTTGTTGAAGGAGTCAAGGACGCTGGCGGAATTCCAATCATCCTACCGATTGGTGATCAAGAAATGGCTGCCTATTACATCAGTATCATTGATAAGCTTATCCTAACGGGTGGGCAAAATGTTGATCCAAAATTCTATGGTGAACCAAAGGCTATTGATAGTGATGACTATCACCTTCAAAGAGATATTTTTGAACTAGCACTTATCAAAGAAGCCATCAAGCAGAAGAAACCAATTTTCTCTGTTTGTCGGGGTACTCAACTTTTCAATGTTGCTATGGGGGGCACACTTCACCAAGATATTGAAGATCATTGGCAGGACTGTTCAGCCGAATACACGACCCAACGCCTCGTAACGGAACCTGATACCATTCTCCGAGAAATCTACGGAGAAATCTCTCATATCAACTCCTTCCACCATCAGAGCATTAAAGATCTAGCTCCTAATCTTAAGGTTGTAGCACATGATCCTAAAGATGGAATAATTGAGGCTGTGACAACTACGGACGGATTTCCTTATCTTGGTGTTCAATGGCATCCAGAATTTCTCTTTGAGAACCGCCCCAAGGATAAAACACTATTTGACTATGTTGTTAACGAACTCTAAATCAAATCCGTCTTTTCACGGTAACTAAAGTAATCCGAGTGAGAGACAATCAGGTGGTCCAAGAAAACAATCCCCATCAGTTCGCAGGCTTCCTTGACTAGCTTAGTGACATGATCATCATTTCGACTAGGAGATACAGCACCAGATGGATGATTGTGAACGAGAATCACAGAGGTAGCCATATGCTTCAAAGCATAGTGAAGGATTTCCCTCGGTTCAGCAATGCTGCGTGTCGCAGAGCCGATAAAAATAGTTTGCTGATGGATGATTTGATTTTGAGTATTGAGATAGAGCGCCACTAGGTGCTCTTGTTTTTTATCACCAAGTTCCTGTTGCATTTTTTTAGCAAGCTTTTGACTGCTGAGAATACTTTCCATCTCAAGGGTTTCATGCTTGTGAATGCGATTCCCCAGTTCAATCACTGCTTGTAGTTCAATGGCTTTAATGCGTCCAATACCAGACAGACTCTGCAATTCCTGCAGGGTCATTTTTTTCAAATCAGTTAAGCTGTTAAGGCTATTTAAGACTTTTTGGGCAATTTCAAAAACATTAGCCTGACGCGTTCCCGTTCTAAGCAGAATGGCTAATAATTCTTGATTGCTCAGGGCTTCTACTCCTTCTCTAACCAATCTTTCTCTAGGCAAAAGTGAATCTTCTTGGAATGAAATACTGTACATAAAAATCCTCCTCACTATATTATTCGTGAGAAGGATGGAAAATTAGATTTTTTTCTCAATTGGAGCTACACTAGCAAGAAGTTTTTTCAACCCCACTTCTGGGAAATTGATTTTTAGTTCCTGAGTAGCGCCACTACCTGACACTTCCAAAACAGTGCCCTCTCCCCATTTCTTGTGGAGGGCAATATCGCCAATGGACCAGCTTGTATCGCTCGTATCATTTTCATTTCCAGCAGTAAATTTTCCAAAAGGTAAACCACTAGACTGGATAGATGTTGGAGCAACCTTGCGTTTTCGCTCTTGAAAAGCCTGAGCTAGACTCATGCCTTGACCAAAGGAGACACCACCACTGCTATAAGAAGCCTTGAAACTGGTATTGGCTGGACGAGCCAAGCCTTGATATTCAAGCAAGTCCGAACTGATTTCATTGATGAAACGTGTTGGACGGTTATAGTTAGTACGACCAAAAAGCAAGCGAGAGTTGGCGTTGGTCAGATAGAGGATTTTTTCAGCGCGCGTGATACCTACATAGGCCAAACGACGTTCTTCTTCCAGCTCATCAGGATCCTCAGCTGCTCGACTAAGTGGAAAGACATTTTCCTCCATCCCGATGATAAAGACAACCGGAAACTCCAGTCCTTTAGCTGCATGGAGTGTCATCAAAGTTACTTCAGATGTCTCCTGACTGCCAGAATCTGTATCGGCAATCAAGGCAAGGTCATTCAAGAAACGACTGAGTTTATCCAAACCTGTTTCCTCTTCTTGACTATCAGGATTGTCGTCAAAATTCTTAGTAACAGATAGGAACTCTTCGATATTCTCAACCCGAGCCTTACTTTCCAAGGTTGCTTGGGCATTAAGAATCTCGACATAACCTGTTTTTTCAAGAATCGCTTCAACCAACTCTGTAATGCTTAATTGATCCAGTTGCTCCCGCAAATCCAGAATCATATTGGCAAAATCCCAGATAGATTGGGCTGCTTTTCCTTTGATACCAGATAACATGATATTGGCTGAAGCATCCAACATAGACATGTTTTGCATATTCGCAAAATCACGGATTTTCTCAACGGTTCCTGGTCCAATTCCACGTTTTGGTTCGTTGATAATGCGATCAAAACTGATATTGTCACTCAGATTAGCAATGAGGTTGAGGTAGGCGATAATGTCACGAATTTCCTTACGGCTGTAGAACTTAGTACCACCAACCATAGTATAAGGTATGTTTGACTTGAGCAGGGCCTCCTCAATAGTACGTGATTGCGCATTGGTTCGATAAAGAACTGCAAAGTCTTTGTGAAGGAAGTTTTGGCTGCGACCGAGTTCATCAATGGTTTTGGCAACAAAAACAGCCTCATCTTGTTCGTCATTAGCACGATAATAGACAATTTCGTGACCATCTTCATTCTGGGTCCAGAGATTCTTAGGACGGCGGTTTTTATTATTTTTAATAACATCATTGGCGGCTTGCAGAATAGTTTTAGTTGAACGGTAATTTTCCTCCAACAAAACAACCTTGGCTTGGGGATAGTCTTTCTCAAAATCCAAGATATTCTGCATATCCGCACCACGCCAACCGTAGATAGACTGGTCCGCATCCCCAACCACACAAATATTTTTAAAACGGGAAGCTAAGAGTTTGACCAGTTGGTACTGGGCATGGTTGGTATCTTGGTACTCATCAACATGGATGTATTGGAACTTCTGCTGATAGTAAGTTAAAACATCAGGATTTTGATCAAAGAGACGCAGGGTCAACATAATTAAATCATCAAAGTCAACGGACTCAGACTGACGAAGCTCTTTTTGATAGGCTGTGTAACACTGAGCCACGATTTGCGTGTACATATCGCCAGCCTGGGCAGCATAGGCCACATCATCAATCAGGTCATTCTTAGCATTAGAAATAGTTCCCAAAATGGTTCGTTCATTCCATTTTTTCGGATCCAAATTTAACTGCTTGAGAATGCGTTTCATAAGGGTTCTTTGTTCACCAGGATCTACAATGGTGAAATTACGATTGTAGCCAATATGATCCGCATCACGACGCAGAATACGAACACACATGGAGTGGAAAGTCGCAATCAGACAGTCCTGAGTAGCTGGATTGAGTCCGTAAGCACGCTCCTTCATCTCACGCGCAGCCTTGTTAGTGAAGGTAATGGCCAAGATATTCCAAGGATTGACCATCTTTTCATCAATCAAGTAAGCGATACGGTGGGTCAAAACTCGTGTCTTTCCAGAACCAGCCCCCGCCATGATTAACAAGGGACCTTCTGTCGTTTGCACCGCCTCAGCCTGACGATCATTCATTCCATTCAATAATGCGTTCATTTTCTCTTCCTTACTCTTGAAGTCAATGTTTCTATTATATCAGAAATCAAGTAAAATAGAAACTTTACAGAGAACACTTTGACAAGCAAATTTTTCATCAGAGTTTACAAAACATGTATTTTTTAAATGAAGTTGAGGATATTTTTTAACATGAAAAAGAGCTTGGATAGCATTTCCAAACTCTTTTAATATCATCTAAATATTAGAACAATCCTAGAACGGTTCCATCACTTTCAACATCCATATTGAGAGCGGCTGGGCGTTTTGGAAGTCCTGGCATGGTCATGACATCACCAGTTAAGGCAACGATGAAGCCAGCCCCCAATTTTGGTACCAATTCACGAATGGTAATTTCAAAGTTTTCAGGTGCTCCAAGTGCATTTGGATTGTCTGAGAAACTATATTGAGTTTTAGCCATACAGATTGGCAATTTGTCCCAACCATTCTGAACGATTTGAGCGATTTGCGTTTGGGCTTTCTTCTCAAAGTTCACTTTTGTACCGCGATAGATTTCAGTGACAATCTTTTCGATCTTTTCTTGGACAGAAAGGTCATTATCATAAAGACGTGTGTAGTTGGCTGGATTTTCTGAAATAGTCTGAACAACCGTTTCAGCAAGAGCTACTCCACCTTCCGCGCCATCAGCCCAGACACTTGCTAGTTCAACTGGCACATCGATGGAGGCACAAAGTTCCTTCAATGTTGCGATTTCAGCTTCTGTGTCAGAAACAAATTCGTTAATAGCAACAACTGCAGGCACTCCAAATTTACGGATATTTTCTACGTGGCGTTTCAAGTTGGCAAAACCGGCACGAACAGCTTCTACGTTTTCTTCAGTCAGAGCGTCTTTAGCCACACCACCATTCATCTTAAGGGCACGAAGGGTTGCAACGATGACTACCGCATCCGGAGAAGTTGGCAAGTTTGGTGTCTTGATATCAAGGAATTTTTCAGCGCCAAGATCCGCACCAAAACCAGCTTCAGTAACAGTATAATCAGCCAAGCGAAGGGCTGTGCTTGTTGCCAAGACAGAGTTACATCCATGAGCGATATTGGCAAATGGTCCACCGTGTACAAAGGCAGGTGTTCCATAGATTGTCTGAACAAGGTTAGGTTTAATGGCATCTTTTAGAATCAAAGCTAAAGCACCTTCAACCTGCAAATCACCTACAGAAACTGGTGTACGGTTATAGCGATAACCGATAACGATATTAGCTAAACGACGTTTCAAATCTTCAATATCAGTCGCCAAGCAAAGAATAGCCATGATTTCAGAAGCAACTGTAATATCAAAACCATCCTCACGTGGAATACCATTTAGAGGACCACCAAGACCAACAGTCACATGGCGCAGAGCACGGTCGTTCAAGTCCACTACACGCTTCCAAAGGATACGACGTTGGTCAATTCCCAGCACATTTCCTTGATGCAAATGGTTGTCAATCAAAGCAGAAAGAGCATTATTAGCAGTTGTAATAGCATGCATGTCCCCAGTAAAGTGGAGATTGATGTCTTCCATTGGCAAAACTTGCGCATAACCACCACCAGCGGCACCACCCTTAATCCCCATTACTGGTCCAAGAGACGGTTCGCGGATAGCAATCATGGTTTTCTTGCCGATTTTGTTTAAGGCATCTGCAAGACCAATAGTAATGGTTGACTTCCCTTCACCAGCAGGTGTTGGGTTGATGGCAGTAACCAAGATCAATTTCCCAACTGGATTGCTCTCAACCGCACGAATTTTATCAAAACTAAGCTTAGCCTTGTACTTTCCGTATAGCTCCAAGTCATCGTAAGAAATACCAAGTTTCTCCACAACATCCACGATTGGCTTCAACTCAATACTCTGTGCGATTTCAATATCTGTTTTCATAACAAACTCCTCTAACCTCTAATGTGATAATTCATTATAACACAAAATAAGATTTTTAACACCCTTAAACTCTTAAAACGTTCGTAAATATCAATATTTTAGGGGATATAATAGTGCTTTTTAAAATTTTATATGCTTTTATAGTTTTAGACTATAGTATTCCTTCGTTTTAGAAAAAATTTATCGCTTTCATTTTACTTACCGTTTATTTTTGTGTACAATAGTCCTATGAAAATTTTAGTTACATCGGGCGGTACCAGTGAAGCTATCGATAGCGTCCGCTCTATCACGAACCATTCTACAGGTCGCTTGGGGAAAATTATCACAGAAACCCTACTTGCTGCTGGACATGAGGTTTGTTTGATTACTACTAACAGAGCTCTTAAGCCAGAAGCTCATCCCCATTTAACCATTCTAGAAATCAAAAATACGAATGATCTTCTTTTAGAAATGAAAGAGCGTGTTCAAGATTATCAGGTCTTGATCCACTCAATGGCTGTGTCCGACTACACTCCTGTTTATATGACAGGGTTGGAGGAAGTTCAGGCTAGCTCCAATTTAGAAGAATTTTTAAGCAAGCAAAATCATCAAGCTAAGATCTCTTCAAATGATGAAGTACAGGTTTTGTTTTTGAAAAAAACACCCAAGATTATCTCTCTAGTCAAAGAGTGGAATCCTTCAATTCATCTGATTGGTTTTAAACTGTTGGTTGATGTTACTGAAGATCATCTTATTGAGGTTGCTAGACAGAGTCTTGTCAAAAATCAGGCTGACTTAATCATAGCAAATGACTTGACTCAAATCTCAGCAAACCAGCACCGAGCTATCTTTGTTGAGAAAGATCAGCTTCAAACTGTCCAAACCAAAGGAGAAATTGCAGAACTCCTCCTTGAAAAAATTCAAGCATACGATTCTTAGAAAGGAAATTCATGGCAAACATTCTAATCGCAGTGACAGGTTCCATTGCCTCCTATAAAGCAGCTGATTTAGTCAGTTCTTTAAAAAAACAAGGCCATGATGTCACTGTCTTAATGACTGAGGCAGCGAGAGAGTTTATCCAGCCTTTGACATTACAGGTACTCTCACAGAATCCAGTTCACCTTGATGTCATGCAGGAACCCTATCCTGATCAAGTCAATCATATCGAAAGAGGCAAAGAAACCGACCTTTTTATCGTCGTCCCAGCTACTGCTAATACCATTGCCAAGCTTGCGCACGGTTTTGCGGATAACATGGTGACCAGTACGGCTCTTGCCTTACCACATCACGTTCCTAAACTCCTTGCACCAGCAATGAATACAAAGATGTATGACCATCCGGCAACTCAGGCAAATCTTAAAACTTTAAAAACTTATGGTTACAAGCTTATCTCTCCAAAGGAATCCTTACTTGCTTGTGGAGACTACGGAAGGGGAGCTTTGGCAGACTTGAATATTATTTTAGAAAGAATAAAGGAATCTCTCAATGAAAAAACGCTCTAATATTGCTCCGATTGCTATCTTTTTTGCGACCATGTTGGTCATTCACTTTCTGAGCTCTCTCTTATTTAATCTATTCCCATTCCCAATCAAACCAACCATCGTGCATATTCCTGTTATTATTGCAAGTATTATTTACGGTCCACGAGTGGGTGTTACACTTGGATTTTTGATGGGGCTACTTAGCTTAACGGTTAACACGATTACAATCCTTCCAACTAGCTATCTATTCTCACCTTTTGTACCAAACGGAAACATCTATTCTGCGTTTATCGCTATTGCACCTCGCATTTTGATTGGTCTGACACCTTATTTAGTTTATAAATTATTGAAAAACAGAACAGGTCTCATCATTGCTGGTGCTCTCGGTTCACTTACAAATACAGTTTTTGTACTTGGGGGAATCTTCTTTCTTTTTGGAAATGTCTTCAATGGAAATATCCAAAAACTCCTGGCAACGGTTATCTCTACAAACTCAATTGCTGAACTCGTCATCTCTGCAGTTCTAACGGCAGCAATTGTCCCCCGCCTAGAAACCTTAAAAAAATAAAAGCAACTCCACTTTTGTACTGAAGGTGGAGTTTTAGTTTTCACCAGTAAAGGCTCATCTTCTATTCATAAATAGTTATGACCAAGGAGTCACTCGTTCAAAATTTTGAAAATATATGAAAATCCTTTGAATCTACCACCTATACTTTTGAAAATTTTCAATAAAATCAAAATAAATTCTTGACATGTCTATCGATTTATTGTACTATACTTGTGTATATACAGTTAAATGGAGGTTCTTATGGATATACGGAAAAAAACGCAGTTTATGACGATGACTGCCCTACTCACAGCAATCGCGATTTTGATTCCAATCATTATGCCATTTAAAATCGTCATCCCACCCGCTTCTTATACCTTGGGAAGTCATATCGCAATCTTTATCGCCATGTTCTTATCACCTTTGATGGCTGGTTTTGTGATCATCGCTTCTAGTCTCGGGTTCCTGATGGCAGGCTATCCCATGGTTATCGTCCTGCGCGCTTTTTCTCACATCGTTTTTGGTACTTTGGGAGCATTTTACTTGAAAAAATTTCCCGAAACCTTGGACAAACCAAAGGCGTCTTGGATTTTCAACTTTGTTTTGGGTGTCGTTCATGCCATTGCTGAAGTGCTAGCTTGTATCATTTTCTATGCTACTTCAGGGACAAATGTTGAAAATATGTTTTATGTTCTCTTTGTCCTAGTTGGTTTTGGCACGATTGTCCATAGTATGGTAGACTATACATTAGCACTAGCTGTCTTTAAAGTGCTTCGAAAACGTCGCTAAAAGGAAAAACTATGACAAAGGATCGCAAGCAAGCTCTTCTCAAACTGTTAAAAGAGGCACCAAAAGCTCTCAATGGTCAAACCCTAGCTGAGCACTTCCATGTCACGCGCCAAATCATCGTCCAAGATATTGCCATCTTGCGAGCCGATGGCGCTCCTATCCTATCCACCAATCGTGGTTATATCTACAAAGAAAATAATGCCAGTCCCTACGTTCACAAACTCTTTAAAGTGAAACATGAACTGGAAGAAATCGGTCAAGAACTTCTAGCCATTGTAGATAATGGCGGACGTGTTCAGAATACTTTGATTGACCATCCGGTTTATGGAGAAATTGAGACCCTGCTCAAACTTACCTGTCGCCGAGATGTCCAGCATTTTCTAGAACAAGTCGAAAATTCAGACTTTAGACCTCTTTCTGAATTGACAGACGGCATCCATTACCACCTAGTCGAAGCAGAAACACAACAAGACCTCCACTATATCGAGGAGGCCTTGGATCAACTTGGTTATTTAGTAAAAGACTAGAAGATTTTCTTTTCCCAGCCATCTTCAGTACGGTGGAGGTAGAAAAACTCCGACTTATCAGGCGCTTCCATCATTTCCATCAATGGTAGCATATCATAGGCCAGATCCAAGTTTGGAATCTGGTCTTTTTCTACCCAAGAAACTTCTCCTTCATCGGAAGAGCGAAGAGTACCAGAGAACTCAGTCGCCTTATAACAAATGACAATATAGCGCCCACCTGTATCTAGTGGCCAATTTTTAATACCGACCAGTTGAGGATTTTGGATAATCAATCCTGTTTCTTCATAGATTTCACGAATAACAGACTCTGCGAAAGCCTCGCCATTTTCTACATGACCTCCAGGAAAGGCATAACCAGACCAGCGGTTCTTTTCAGGAGAGCGATACTGCATAACCACGCGCTTGGTTTCAATGTCTTCAATCAGACAGATATTGGTTAAAATGGTTGCTTGGGCACGGGACATAAATTTACTCACTTTCTAATTTGTTACATGACTTTTTCGAACTTAATATCAGATTTCATGATAAAGGGATTAATCAACTCATGATAATAGTATACATCATGAAGCAAATATCCTTTTGTTATGACAATTTCTTGTTCCCTAACTTCATAATCAATCGTGATTGGAACAGGAGGATTTGGAATAAAGGCGAAAACGACAATTACAAATAACCAGATATAAAAACTACAAATCGCACCACGCACTCCTTCAAGGAAGCGATATTTCCCCTTTAAAAAGTAAATAAAAATATGCGAAATAGAGAGGATAATTGGAACAAAAAGCCCCGTATTCCACGCTATGGGAATAAATTGTAGTCCAAATATCCCAAATAGAAGATCAAGAATTGCAAAGGACCTCAAAAAGCGAATAAATAGAGTAAAAATTAGAAGAAAGAGCCAAATATTCCAAATAATCGGAGTAAATGATAAACCAAATGACCATAATAGGACATGAACAATAACAAATGCTATCAGTAAGGAATATAGGACAGAATAAATAAGCTTGTTAAAAGTGCTCGAATTTTTCACTATTTATTTCTCCTTTAAAGTCAAACTACTAACTAATGACTAATATCTATCACTTTTAAATTATCTCGTCTATTATTTTAACACAAATTGTTACATATAAAATTTTTAGTTTAAATTACTTCCATAATAAAGCATCTTATGGTTTTGAACCTTTAAAGGGACACTAGGGCCCGAACGATAACTTTTACCAGTTTTACCAGAATAGTAGTAAGAAACCTCATAAAAGGCATCTGGCAACTCGGCATTATCTATCCCATTTGAAATAAATCCTGTCAGTCCGCCTTCACTATCAAAATAATCTTTCTCACCCTCTTCTAAAACAATATCGCGATAGATGATGTATCCTTTAATCATTTCTTTTTCCAAGAATTCATCAATAGGGAGATCATATAAACCTTGAAAAGCTTTCCCTTCCTTACGGTTCTTTTCAATGAGAGCATAATAGTCTTGGATATTTTCAGATTCAGTATCGATACTCCAGTAACTATTCACATATTCTAGATTTGGATTTTCATATTGCTTAAAAAAACTCTCTACCTTGTCTTTATTAGAGACACTGACAGGATGCTGGTTGAGTAGTTTATGAGCCATGCCTGAAAATTCTTGTAACATGGTTTTCGTAGTCCCATCATAGGCTAGTTCTTCATCAGTCTTTTGGGGATTGTATTTTGAGGACTTTGGACGATAAAACAAGGCATGTCTCACAGTGACTCTACTTCCATCAACCTCTTCACTATAATCGTATTCAATTTTGTATTTTTCAGAAGTCCATTTATCTCTAGAAAACTTCGTAACCTTCATATCTCCTTTAAAACCATACAAATCAAGAGTTCTTCTTACTGCTGTCTCTACTTCCGCTTGATTTGCTTCAGGAAAAATGTCATAAGTTGTTGTAAAGATAAGGAAGGCAAAACGTAGAATAAAGAATAAAGGGACAATATTTACAATGAAGAAAATTATCAGTAACCATTTTTTCATTACTAGCTTCTCCTTATTAATAAAAAGATTATAATTTCTTTGTAGCTTTAATTTTCTATACTGAACGATAAGGAATTTTCGAACTTTCTATCTCTATATCAGGATTGGCAAGTTTGAGATAAGGAGCAATATAGTCTGCATCCGTAACCTTTGGACCTAGAATAACTTTTGAGTATTTCAAAGGAGCCAGATTAATATATACAAATAAATCATATCTACCATTATCTTTCGGATTTAATACAATATACTTTCTAAAATCATTATAGTTAACTTTATCAAAAATTTCTAATCCAATTTCTTCCTTCTTAAAGTATTTCTCATTTGATGAATCATTAACATCTCTTTTAATAATATTTTGTATAGCTGTATCATCTAAATTAATTAAAATACGATACTCCATTTCATACTCATAGTCTTTAACTTTGAAAAGGTAAGAAATCTTCTTTAATTTCTCAGCAAAATCTATTAATTCTTTTTCAGCTTTAAGCTCTTGTAATTTTTCAAAAATTTGTTTTAACTTAGAAAGAGATTTATCGACATCTGATTCTTCTGTATTATCTGAATTCAAATCTAAATAGTGAATTTTAACAAACTCAATGTATTTATGTGCAACAATATCTTCAAGATAAGACAGATCATATTCAAGGAATGCACCCTGAGATGAATCTGCATATTCCTTCCACATAGGTAAACTATCAGATACAATGGTTAGAGAAGATATAAAAACATTTGAAGTTTGATATTGTTGAAAAAACGTATTATCTATACCCAAATAATCGTGGATTGCCCTTCCTTCCATTGGATCGTTTAACTGTTTTAGATTAGTAAGTCGTAAATAGGGAGATTTCACTTTAGAATCATTGTCATCATTGTCATTCTTCCAGTCGGCTTTTATGAGGTAGTTTGTTAAAGTGTCAATCTTAGTATAATGTCCAAAGGAACCAATTTCTTTCAATTCATTTGCATCAACAGTTAATTTAGAACGTATATAGTATATAATCTTATCCGCTTGTTCTAAAAGTTGATTAGCGTCTAATGACAGGATAAATTCTGAATCACTTTTCTCATTTAAATAATCATTATCATACTTCTCAATTAACTTAATAGCTTGGTTGCGGACGATATCCGAATCATTTTCTTCTGCTATCTTTCGAATAACATCAATCGAATCTTTAATTACAACATCAAAGTGTCTTGACACAAAATCCAAGTATTCCTCAACATAATCAGATTGAGGGTTATTGAAATAATAGTTATTAATTGTTTCGAGATGTTCAATTTTAAAAATAGATACCATCTCATCTAATTCAAAGTACCAATAGTCAATTCTCTCAAAATAAATATCTTGGAATATAAAACTTATAAATGGTTCTAATTCCCTCTTTAACAAAATTCTTTTTTCTTCTGGTAAAGTGTTCTGTTCAAATAATATAACAAAAATCGAAAGTATGACCGAAATAAGGATTTCTCCATCCTCTAGATTTTCTTTTAATATTAAATCAAGGATTTTAAAGAAATAACTATCATTTTCAAACAATATAGAATATTCTTCGTATTCTCTTGTTTGAAATAAATAATTATACAAACTATCTAAATATACATAGTTTTCAAACCAACTATATGAATGCACATTTTCTAATAATCTTTTATTTAATATAGCTAGAAGTCTTTCAAGTGTGATCTTATCAATTTGTTCTACGAAGCAGCCCATACAAACATCCCAGACACTTCCAGCATATTTTAATTGTTCTTCTTCAGATAACTCTAAATATTGATTAATAAAGATTTCAAGTTCGGATTTCAGTTTATTTTCGTCCAACGAGTCAAAATGATTCTTTAATTCAGATGCACTAAATTTACCTGTAAAGTAATTTAACTCTTCCATTTTATCTCCTTCTAAAATTCTACCCCATCGCCTTGACTTCCAACATCATATCACGAATCTGAGCTGCCAGTTCAAAGTCAAGCACTTCGACGGCTTCTTGCATTTGTTTTTCGAGTTTTTTGACGAGTTCTTTACGTTCTTGTTTATTAAGACTATTGATGTCGACTTCCTTATCCTCTTCCTTGGCGACTGCCTTGGTTACAGCGATCAGGTCACGGATTTCTTTCTTAATTGTCTGAGGTACAATACCATGTTCTTCATTATATGCCATCTGGATTTTGCGACGGCGGGCTGTTTCATCAATAGCTCGTTGCATAGACTGGGTCATCGTATCCGCATACATGATGACATGCCCTTCGCTGTTACGAGCAGCACGTCCAATGGTCTGGATGAGACCACGTTCGTTACGAAGGAAACCTTCCTTGTCAGCATCGAGAATGGCAACCAAGCTTACTTCAGGAACGTCAATCCCTTCACGGAGGAGGTTAATCCCGACTAAGACATCAAAGACACCCAAGCGCAGGTCGCGAATAATCTCCGTCCGTTCTAAGGTCTTGATATCCGAGTGCATGTACTTGACCTTGATACCCATTTCCTTGAAGTAGTCAGTTAAGTCCTCTGCCATTTTCTTAGTCAAAGTGGTAATAAAGGTTCGTTCGTTCTTTTCAACACGGGCATTGATTTCACCCAAAAGGTCATCAATCTGTCCCATAGTCGGACGGACTTCCACCTCTGGATCCAAGAGACCTGTCGGACGAATGATTTGCTCAATCACTGTCTCGGTCTGCTCATTTTCATAGTCACCTGGTGTCGCTGAAACGTAAACAATCTGATGCACATGGCTTTCAAACTCTTCCCGACGGAGAGGACGATTGTCCAAAGCAGACGGCAAACGGAAACCATAATTGACCAGCATTTCCTTACGCGAACGGTCTCCATTGTACATGCCCTTGATCTGCCCCATGGTCATGTGGCTCTCGTCAATCATGATTAAGAAATCATCTGGGAAGAAGTCGAGAAGCGTATAAGGAGGCTCTCCTTCGCTACGACCATCCATGTGGCGAGAATAGTTCTCAACCCCATTGGTATAGCCCATCTCACGAAGCATCTCAATATCATACTCTGTCCGCTGCTTCAAACGCTGGGCCTCCAGCAGTTTACCTTCCTTCTCAAAGACGGCTAACTGCTCCTCCAACTCTGCCTGAATCTTGGCAATGGCAACTTCCATATGGTCGTCATTAGTCACAAAGTGAGTAGCAGGGAAAATCGCCAGATGATCCACTTCTCCCAATACCTGACCAGTCAAGGCTTCAACCTCACGGATACGGTCAATTTCATCTCCGAAGAACTCTACTCGAAAAGCGTGTTCATCTCGGGACGCTGGGAAAATTTCCACCACATCCCCACGTACACGAAATCTCCCACGTTGGAAATCAATATCATTACGCTCAAACTGGATATCAACCAAATCATTGAGCAGTTTATCACGAGAAATCTCAAGACCTGGACGGAGACTAACGACACTATCGGCGTATTCCTTGGGCGAACCCAAACCATAGATACAAGAGACAGAAGCCACGACGATGACATCGTTGCGCTCCAGAAGGGCAGAAGTCGCTGAGTGGCGAAGCTTGTCAATCTCGTCATTGACTGAACTGTCCTTCTCAATGTAGGTATCGCTAGAAGGAACATAGGCCTCTGGCTGGTAATAATCATAGTAGGATACGAAGTACTCAACAGCATTTTCAGGGAAAAATTCCTTAAATTCTCCATAGAGCTGACCAGCCAGAGTCTTATTGTGAGCAATGACAAGAGTTGGTTTATTGACCTTGGAAATGACCTGACTCATGGTATAAGTCTTCCCAGTACCAGTCGCCCCCATCAGAATCTGAGCTTTTTCTCCACCCTCGATATTATCAACCAACTGCTCGATAGCTTGGGGTTGGTCTCCTGAAGGTTGGTATTTTGATACTAGTTTAAATTGATTGTCTGTAATGCGATTGATCATAAGAATCCTCTCTCGATTTTCTATTCCTATTTTAGCATACTTGTAGCATTTTCACGAAGAAAAGGACGGACCGAAGTCACATCCTTTCATTTTCTTTCTTTAATTGATAAGCGAGATAGACAATCAAAAGTAACAAGACTAAACTTGTCATGATAGAACCTTCAATCCCAAAAGATCCTCCTGATAACCAATCTTGATTGCCTTGTGGTAAAAAGGTCATCAGAGACGTTCCTGATGGTTGACCACTAACTAGAATCCCAAAGAGATTTCCTTGAGCAAAATTCCAAGCCCCATGAATACCTGCAATACCCCAAACTGTATCGGTTTTGAGAAGGTAAATAGCCATGGCAACTCCGAATAAAAAGAGATTCACTAGAGATAGAGGTGTTAAACCAGAATTCCCCACATGAAGCAGGGTAAAGAATATGCTAGATATGACAATGGCAAGTTTTAGATTGGTTCTTGAGGCTAATTGAGGAAGGAGCCATGCACGGGATACCACTTCTTCTGCTGTACCCTGTAAAATCCAAAATGGGATAGTAAAGACGACAAAAGTAAGCGAATAAGGATTCAAGCGAATGGATACCAAACGATATTGCCCCAAGGCCACCAAACCTAACAAGGTCAGAAGAAAAAGTGCCAAACCTAGGCCAAATCCTTTCAGAAGACTGCTGAGGAAATTTTCTCTATAAAATCCCAAGGTTCTAATAGATCTTTTCTCAACTTTTTTAGTCCATCTGAACACAGTGTTGAGAATAAAACCAAAGGACAGCAATGCTAAAATTAAACGAAAGTCACTTGTTTTATCCGTCAAGCTCTGCTGCAAGGTTTGCAAGTAAGTTGCAAGATTTTGACCAGCCTCTCCAAAATTTCTAGCAAGTCCGATGAGAGCTAACAAGCTAATACCATACAAAGTATATGCAACAAACTCTCCTATAAAGACAAAAACAAAGGCTAACAAAGGACTTGTGTAAATATTTAAACTCATTTGGGAAGATTGGAAGTCTTTAAATATTCTTTTATTCTTCATGTTCCTACCCTCATTTCTTCTATTATATACTATTATTATAGCACTTTGTAATGGCAATTCAATAAAGGAATAAAAAGCTTCGATGTTATATCTTCTGACATATAAGTCCTTGAAATTTGCCTTTTCTACCTTTTTCTGATATAATGAAAAAATATTCGGAAAGGAGACTTAAAATGAAGAAAAAAATCCTAGCATTTTTGCTAATTTTATTTCCCATTTTCTCACTAGGAGTAGTAAAAGCTGACACAGTTAAATCTAAGTATGTTATTGCAAGCGATTCATCTTTTGCTCCCTTTGTATTTCAAAATTCAAACAACGAATACACTGGTATTGATATGGACTTGATCAAGGCTATTGCCAAAGATCAAGGATTTGAAATTGAGATTACTAACCCTGGGTTTGATGCAGCTATCAGCGCCGTTCAAGCTGGACAGGCTGATGGTATCATCGCTGGAATGTCTGTTACGGATGCCCGTAAAGCAACGTTTGACTTTTCAGATTCCTACTACACTGCTAATACCATTCTAGGTGTAAAAGAATCCAGTACTATCGCTTCTTATGAAGACCTCAAGGATAAGACAGTTGGTGTAAAAAACGGAACAGCTTCTCAAACATTCCTTACAGACAACCAAAGCAAATACGGCTACAAGATTAAAACCTTTTCAGATGGCGCATCTATGTATGACAGTCTGAACACTGGCTCTATCGATGCCGTGATGGATGATGAGCCAGTTCTCAAATATTCTATCAGTCAAGGGCAAAAATTAAAAACTCCAATCGCTGTTTCTCCAATTGGAGAAACAGCCTTTGCCGTCAAGAAAGGCAGCAATCCTGAATTGATCCAGATGTTCAATAAGGGACTTGCCAACCTAAAAGCAAACGGTGAATTCCAAAAAATTCTCGACAAGTATCTAGCAAGCGGAGCAACAACTGCTTCTACAAGTACAGTTGACGAAACCACTATCTGGGGCTTGCTTCAAAACAACTACAAGCAACTTCTTAGCGGCCTTGGAATCACTCTCGCTTTAGCCCTTATCTCGTTTGCGATTGCGATCGTGATTGGGATTATCTTTGGTATGTTTAGCGTTAGCCCATACAAATCTCTTCGTCTTATCTCTGAGATTTTTGTTGATGTGATTCGTGGTATTCCGTTGATGATTCTTGCAGCCTTCATCTTCTGGGGAATTCCAAACTTCATCGAATCTATCACTGGTCAGCAAAGCCCTATCAACGACTTTGTAGCTGGTACCATTGCCCTTTCGCTAAATTCAGCTGCTTATATTGCCGAAATTGTTCGTGGTGGTATCCAAGCCGTTCCAGTTGGTCAAATGGAGGCCAGCCGCAGTCTTGGTATCTCTTATGGAAAAACCATGCGAAAGATTATCTTGCCACAAGCAACTAAACTAATGCTTCCAAACTTCGTCAACCAGTTCGTTATTGCTCTTAAAGATACAACTATCGTGTCAGCTATCGGTCTGGTAGAACTCTTCCAAACTGGTAAGATTATCATCGCCCGTAACTACCAAAGTTTCAAGATGTATGCAATCCTTGCTATCTTCTATCTTGTAATTATCACGCTTTTGACTAGACTAGCGAAACGCTTAGAAAAGAGGATTCGTTAATGGCAAAACTAAAAATTGATGTAAATGATTTGCATAAGTATTATGGAAAAAATGAAGTTTTAAAAGGTATTACGACTAAATTCTATGAAGGAGATGTTGTCTGTATCATCGGTCCTTCCGGTTCTGGTAAATCCACTTTCCTCCGTAGCCTTAACCTTCTCGAGGAGGTAACGAGCGGTCACATCACTGTGAATGGTTATGATTTGACTGAAAAATCAACCAATGTCGACCATGTCCGTGAAAACGTCGGAATGGTTTTCCAGCACTTCAACCTCTTCCCTCATATGTCCGTTTTGGATAACATCACTTTTGCTCCTATTGAACACAAACGGATGACCAAAGAAGAAGCCGAGAAATTAGGGATGGAGTTGCTAGAAAAAGTTGGACTAGCAGATAAAGCTAATGCCAACCCAGACAGCCTCTCAGGTGGTCAAAAACAACGTGTGGCCATCGCTCGTGGACTAGCAATGAATCCAGACATCATGCTCTTTGATGAGCCAACTTCCGCTCTTGACCCTGAAATGGTCGGAGATGTACTAAACGTTATGAAGGAATTAGCGGAGCAAGGCATGACCATGATTATCGTAACTCATGAGATGGGATTTGCACGTCAAGTAGCCAATCGAGTTATCTTTACGGCTGATGGAGAATTCCTTGAAGATGGTACTCCAGACCAAATCTTTGATAACCCACAACACCCTCGTCTGAAAGAGTTTTTGGACAAGGTCTTAAACGTGTAAAACAAAACTGTAAGGTTCTCCTTACAGTTTTTTAATTGTGTATTGGATTTTTGATTTTTTTGAAAATTATGATAAAATAAAAACTATGACAATGAGGAAATCTCATCCCTAGTCCAACTAGGAAAAAATATAGAAATTAGGTAGCTAGATGTCATCAAAGGTTATTGTTACAATTTTCGGTGCGAGTGGAGATTTAGCTAAACGCAAACTCTACCCTTCCCTTTTCAGACTCTATAAATCAGGCAATCTCTCTGAGCATTTTGCTGTTATCGGAACAGCTCGTAGACCTTGGAGTAAAGAATATTTTGAATCTGTAGTTGTCGAGTCCATCCTTGATTTGGCAGATAGTACCGAGCAAGCCCAGGAATTTGCTAGCCACTTCTACTATCAAAGCCATGATGTGAATGATACGGAACATTACATTGCTTTGCGCCAATTACAAGCTGAGCTCAATGAAAAATACCAAGCTGAACACAATAAGCTCTTCTTCTTGTCCATGGCACCTCAGTTCTTTGGAACCATTGCCAAGCACCTCAAATCTGAAAACATTGTCGATGGCAAAGGTTTTGAGCGCTTAATCGTTGAGAAACCATTTGGTACAGACTACGAGACAGCTAGCAAACTTAATGAAGATCTCCTTGCGGCCTTTGATGAAGAGCAAATCTACCGTATTGACCATTACCTAGGTAAAGAGATGATTCAGAGTATATTTGCTGTTCGCTTTGCCAACATGATCTTTGAGAATATTTGGAATCGCGAACACATCGATAATGTTCAGATTACCTTTGCGGAACGTTTGGGTGTTGAAGAACGCGGTGGCTACTATGATCAATCTGGTGCCCTTCGTGATATGGTGCAAAACCATACACTCCAACTCCTCTCTCTTCTAGCCATGGACAAACCAGCTAGCTTTACAAAAGATGAGATTCGTGCTGAAAAGATTAAGGTCTTTAAAAACCTCTATCATCCAACTGAGGAAGAATTGAAAGAACAGTTTATCCGTGGTCAATATCGCTCTGGTAAAATAGATGGCATGAAATACATTTCCTATCGTAGCGAGCCAAATGTCGATCCTGAATCTACAACAGAAACCTTTGCATCTGGTGCCTTCTTTGTAGACAGCGATCGCTTCCGTGGTGTTCCATTCTTCTTCCGTACAGGGAAACGCCTGACTGAAAAAGGAACTCATGTCAATATCGTCTTTAAGCAAATGGACTCTATCTTCGGTGAGCCTTTGGCGCCAAATATCTTGACCATCTACATCCAACCAACTGAAGGCTTCTCTCTCAGCCTAAATGGGAAGCAAGTCGGTGAAGAATTCAACCTGGCACCAAGCTCTCTGGATTACCGTACAGATGCTACTGCTACTGGAGCCTCACCAGATCCGTACGAGAAATTAATCTACGATGTCTTGAACAACAACTCAACCAATTTTAGCCACTGGGATGAGGTAAGTGCTTCTTGGAAATTGATTGACCGTATCGAAGAGCTCTGGGCTGAAAATGGGGCTCCACTCTACGATTATAAAGCTGGAAGTATGGGGCCACAAGCTAGCTTTGACTTATTAGAGAAGTTTGGAGCTAAATGGACTTGGCAACCAGATATCGCCTATCGTGAACAAGGTCGTTTAGAATAACAAAAAAAATCCTGCAAGTTAATCTTGCAGGATTTCAGATTGAAGACAAAGTCCCTGGAACACAAGTTTCCAAGGGCTTTTCTTTGTGCAAAGTCGTATAATAGAGCTAAGAAGAGTTGTGAGGTATTTCCTATGTTTCACAAAGAAAAACCAGATTATAATCGATGCCAATATGGTTTCTATACGATAGACGAATTAGTGCCAAAAGATCACTTTCTTCGACAAGTGGACTCAGAGGTTGATTTTGACTTCATCTATGATTTGGTAGAAGATACCTATAGCCCCGATAATGGTCGTCCCAGTCTCGATCCTGTCATGTTAGTCAAAATCCCTTTGATTCAATGCTTTTATGGCATTCGCTCCATGCGCCAAACCATTAAAGACATTGAAGTAAACGTCGCCTATCGTTGGTTTCTTGGACTATCCTTAGACGACAAGGTTCCTCATTTTACTACATACGGAAAGAATTACAGCCGTCGTTTTCAAGATAAAGAGCTCATTTCAGAGATTTTTTCACAGGTTCTCAATCAAGTTTTATGTGCTGGCTTAATTGATCCTTCAGAACTATTTGTGGATGGAACCCATATTAAAGCGGCAGCTAACAGCCACAAGTATCGTAAGGAAATGGTAGACCAACAAGCTAAATTTATGAGTGATCGGTTGGAAGTTGAGATTGATTTAGATAGGAGAAAACACGAAAAAAAGTCCTTAAAGCCCGCAAAAGAAAGCGAGGCTAAAGAAAAGAAAATCTCAATGACAGATCCTGAAAGTGGTTGGTTCCACAAGGGTGAACACAAGAAGGTATTTGCCTATTCCGCCCAAGTAGCTTGTGATAAGCATGGTTGGGCTGTGGCTTATACGGTTGAGGCAGGAAATGTTCATGATAGTCAGGCCTTCCCTGCTCTTTTTTCAAAGTTAGAACCCTTCTCTCCACACTATATTATTGCGGATTCAGGCTATAAGACTCCAGCTATTGCCCATTATTTATTAGAGCGAAATATCATCCCTGTCTTCCCTTATACTCGTCCAAAGGGAGTAAAGGGGAACTTAAAACCCAGTGATTTTGTTTATGATACTTTCTATGACTGTTACCTCTGTCCAGAGAACCAAGTGTTAAGCTATCGCACGACGACTCGAGAAGGTTATCGTGAGTATAAGAGTGATTCAAAAGTATGTGCTTCCTGCCGCCTATTATCCGTTTGTACCCAAAGCCAAAATCACCAAAAAGTAATCACAAGGCATGTATGGAGGGATGATCTTGAATTTTGTGAAGAGATCCGCCACCAAAGAGGAATAAAGGAGCTTTATAAGAAGCGCAAAGAAACAATTGAACGACTCTTTGGGACTGCTAAGGAGTACCATAACTTGAGATACACTAGAGAGAAAGGAAAGTCCAAAATGGAAGATAAGGTTGGGCTTACTTTGGCATGTTTAAATATCAAAAAACTAGTGAAATGGGTAGCGAATATCCCTTTTTATTTTGTTCTAAATCCGACCTTTGGATGGAATTGTGGATGACAAGAGAAAATATTTTTGAAAATACAAAAAACAAACGCCAAAAATGACGTTTGTCTTCGTTCTGAAATCCTGCAAGTTAATCTTGCAGGATTTTTTACTTTCTATTAAATCAAGCCTTCTAAAAGACCCTTCATAAAGTTTTCAGAGTTAAATTCACCGATATCATCAATTTTTTCACCGAAACCGATCAATTTTACAGGGATATTGAGTTCTTCTCGAATTGCCAGAACGACACCACCACGGGCAGTTCCATCAATCTTAGTCAATACAATTCCTGTCACAGGGGTAATTTTAGAAAATTCTTTAGCTTGTACCAAGGCGTTTTGTCCAGTTGAAGCATCGAGTGCCAGGAAGGTTTCATGTGGCGCCTCTGGCACGACACGTTTGATAATACGACCAATCTTTTCCAACTCAGCCATAAGGTTGTCCTTGTTTTGCAGGCGACCTGCTGTATCAATCATGAGAATATCAATCCCTTCAGCTACAGCGCGCTCCATCCCATCAAAGACCACACTTGCTGGATCGGCCTTTTCAGGTCCCGTCACAACAGGAACATCCACACGGCGGCCCCATTCAGCTAGCTGCGCAACGGCTCCCGCACGGAAGGTATCCGCCGCAACCAGCATGACTTTTTTGCCTGCTTGTTTGTAACGATGAGCTAATTTCCCAATAGAGGTCGTCTTTCCAACACCGTTAACACCAACAAAGAGCATAACTGTCAAGCCATCTTGGAAATGGATTTGTTCATCGTAGTTGCCATCCTTTTCGTAGAGCTCAACCAATTTTTCGATAATGACACGGCGGAGTGCGTCAGGTTTCTTAGCGTTTTCTAATTTGGCTTCATAGCGAAGTTCTTCTGTTAGGTTCGAAGCGACCTGCACACCGACGTCACTCATGATGAGTAGTTCTTCCAATTCTTCGAAGAAGTCTTCATCGACAGAGCGGAAGTTAGCAAAGAAGGCATTCAACCGTGCTCCAAATCCCGTCCGCGTTTTCTTGAGACTGCGGTCATATTTTTCCTGAACTGTTTCTTCAACTCGAGGATTTTCTTCTTCTACTTCAAAAGCTAGCTCTTCTCCAGTTTCTAGAGATTCTTGACTCTCTTCTTCTAAAACTTCTTTAGGTTCTTGGCTTTGCTCTAGCTCATTAGATTCCAACTCAACTTCTTCTTGAGCCCTTCCCTCAACTGCTTCTGGCTCAATGGTCCCATCTGTCGAGACCTGAGGAATTTCTTCTTGAGCAAGAGTTTCTTCGACTTTGTCCCCTTCAGTCTCTTCCTGAGAAGTTTCTTCGATAGCAGTTTGATTTTCTTCAACCTCTTCTGACAAATCAATATTTTCCAGAGCTTCTTTTACAATATCTTCGATTTTCGGCTCTTCTTTTTTCCCGAATAAACGGTCAAATAATCCCATATTCTAGTTCTCCTTTAGCACGTATTCTTCGATAGCCCAGGCAACGGCTTCCTCGTCGTTGGTCATGGGGGTAATGACATTGGCAATTTTCTTAACCGCAGGAACTGCATTTTGCATGGCAACTCCCAGACCTGCCCACTCAATCATAGAAAGATCATTGGCCTCGTCACCACAAGCCATGACTTGACTTTGGTCGATTCCTAGGTGTTTAATTAATTTCGCTAAACCTGTTGCCTTATGGACGTTTTTCGGTGACCATTCCAATAGCATTTCACGCGATTTGAAGATTTCATATTGGTCAAATAAGTCTGGAGAAATCTTTTGAATCGCTGTATCCAAGGGTTCTTGGGCAAAGGCGGTCACACATTTATTATACGTCATCTGACTAGATAGATCTTCAAAAGCGACAGGCACGAAAGTCAGAGCTGGATTAAACTTAGCATAGAGACTTTCTTGGTCCGACTGGATTTGATAGACTGTTCCTTCTGAAATGGCATCTAATGGAAGTCCGAGTTTTTCAGTTTCCTCGTACAATCGTGCCACATCGTCAATTGAAAAGACGGTTTTATCTAGGATTTCACCCGTATTTTTCTGAACCAATCCACCGTTGAATGTGATAGTATACTCATCCTCTTGTCCATCTGTTCCAAGCTCTTTAAGAAAGAAATCCATAGCCTTCAGAGGACGCCCCGTTGTCAGTACGACCTTGATGCCACGATCACGCGCAGCTTTTAAGACTGCCTTAGTTCGATCTGTCAGCCTTTTATCCGTTGTCAGTAAGGTACCATCCAAATCGAGTGCAATCAATTTAATATCTGCCATTACAAGTCCTCCATATAAGCCATCACGGACTGGTCCTTGTGGTGGCCAATCACTGCTTCTGCTAATTCTAAAATTTCTGGTCGCGCGTTTTCAGGTGCAATTGGATGCCCTACAACCTGCATCATGTGAAGATCATTGAGGTTATCTCCAAACGCCATGACCTGATCCATGGTTAGACCAAGTTTTTTGGCTAGCTCAACAATAGCCACCCCCTTATCAACGTAATCCAAGACAATGTCAATAGATTCAAAACCTGTTGTCATGGCTTTCACACCAGGAACATTTTCGTTGACCCAAGCCTCTCCGGCTTCTATCGTTTCTTCTGTAAAGTTAGTTGTGAATTTAAAAATCTCATCCTTGATGGCTTCCAGACTCGTTACTTTTTGAATGTTTTCATTGTAGTGTCGACTAAACATCAGATAAGTCTCATCGACTGTATCCAATACATAACAAGCTTTTTTCCCAGTCAGGAGCATTTTTCTTTCATCAAAATAGGGCGATTTCTTTAAAGCTTCAAAAGTGCTCAAGTAAAAATCCCGAGACATAGTAGCCTCGTACATATTCTCTCCATGAAACTCAACATAACTCCCATTTTCAGCTATAAAAATCACTTCATCACGCACATCTGCAAATAGCTTTTTAAGGGACAAGATACCGCGACCCGAAGCCACAGCAAAATAAATTCCCTTTTCCTTGTAGGAAACAAGCAATTTTTTGAGGCGTTCCATATCAAACCGACCCTCTCCATCTAGAAAGGTCCCATCCATATCGGTTGCTACAAGTTTAATCATAAAATCCTTCATTCTCCAATTGATAAATCTACCTTCTATTATACCATAGATAAGCTGAAAAAGGACTAGTACAGTAGGAGTGGCTGCTGGATAGCTGTTCTTTTTCGGTAAAGATTCTCCACTATCATAATCAAAAGTTGTCCCCTGAAATGATGGTCAAAGCTAAGGGAGTTACAGTGGGAATTTCTACCATCTACTACTGGATTCATCATGAAAAATTGGGATTGAACAAACAGAGTCTCCTTTATCCTAGAAAAGGAAAAACTGTCAAGAAACAAGCTAGCTCTAACTTTAAACTTGCTGGTCAATCTATCGAACAGCGTCCCAAGGCTATCAATCTTCGATTGGAGAATGGGCATTATGAGATTGATACGGTTCTACTGACAAGAGCGAAAAACTACTGCTTGCTTGTCTTGACGGATCGAAGGAGCAGACATCAAATCATTCGATTAATTCCAAATAAAAGCGCTGAGTCGGTCAATCAGGCTCTAAAACTCATCTTAAAACCGCATCAAATTCTTTCCATCACGGCAGATAATGGAGCCGAATTCAACCGCTTGTCTGATGTTTTTTCTAAGGAACATATCTACTATGCACACCCCTATGCCTCTTGGGAAAGGGGAACCAATGAGAATCACAACAGGCTTATTCGTAGATGGTTGCCTAAAGGAATCAAGAAAACGACTCCTAAAGAAGTCGCTTTCATCGAGAATTGGATCAACAACTATCCTTAAAAATGCTTGGACTACAAATCTCCCAGAGAAGACTGCTTGCTGGCTAACTTGAACTTGAAATTTAGCTTTAAACTAATAATAGACTTTTATCCCTAAAATTGATAAAATGGTTAGGAGAATAATAGAAAAGGAAACTGTAAATCGCTATGATGAACATGCAAAACATGATGCGCCAAGCACAAAAACTTCAAAAACAAATGGAACAAAGTCAAGCAGAACTCGCTGCTATGCAATTTATCGGAAAATCTGCTCAGGACCTTGTCCAAGCGACCTTAACTGGAGATAAGAAAGTTGTTAGTATTGACTTCAGTCCAGCAGTTGTAGATCCAGAAGACCTAGAAACCTTGTCTGATATGACCGTTCAAGCCATTAACGCTGCTCTAGAACAAATCGACGAAACGACTAAGAAAAAACTAGGTGCTTTCGCTGGAAAATTACCATTCTAATCACCTACAGAAAAAGGAGGAAGGTTCACTTCTCCTTTTTTTCTCTGTTAGAAATCAAAGAATTCCGTAGCTTTTTTCAAAAGGAGATCGGTGTATTCTGGATCTTCCTGAGCTGCTGCTAAAGTCTCCTGTAGCATCTCCATGTCATCTGTAATCATCCCATCCACTGACAACTGCAACGATTTATCAAGTGCGTCAGAGCTATTGATGGTCCAAACATAAAGCTTTTGTTCCGTATACCAAAGTTTAGTGACAAAGTATTCATCCAATGTTGAATACTCCATAGTATAGCCCGTTGCCTTGGTTTTTGGGAAAATACTATTATAAGGCAAGATGAAATAAGCTGGAATAGTCGAATCATATTTCAAAACTTGGTCAATCACATGATAGTCTAGTGATTGCATCTGATGACCATACTGCTTGATAATAGAGCCATACTTCTCTAGAAAACGTTCCATCATTTGTGGACTATCTTTTTTACTGGTTTTAATTTCAATCAACAATCTTTGATGAAGTTCATTCGCGCGATTGAGATAGTCATCAAAACTAGATATTTTGGTTCGATAGCCATTTTCAGAAATATCTAACCCTGTCAACTCCTCCAAAGTCAAGTCTTGAGGTCTGGCATTGATACCTGCTAAGTTCTTAAGATTGGCGTCATGCATCATCACAAACTGACCATCTTTGGTCTCCTGCACATCCATTTCAATTAAATCTGGTTTCAGTTGCGCTGTTTTTTCCAAAGACTGTACAGTGTTTTGTACACCATTTTTATTTGAAACGCCCCTATGTGAAATGACTAAAGGAGTATTTGTCACAGGAGCTTCCAGATAGATATAACCTTCCAGCGCAAAAAAGATACTAGCGCAGCCCATCACTCCCCATCTCATCAAATGGTCTTTTTTTCTTCTTGGCATAATCTCCAGTTCCTCACCTGTCAAAAAGGAGACAAACTTAACAAGGAAATAGGTCAACGCCATATAGTGGATGTTCTTTATCAGGACAAAGTTGATAACTCCAAGAATCAGTGATTCTTTCTGTGTTAAATTGTCAATTACAATCTGTCCCAATAGCAAGGGAGTCAAGAGGAGAAAGAAAAAGAGATAGGTTTTAATAATAATGAGTAGCAAGTTCCAAGCATAAAAGAGAGCTTGTTTTTTTGTCTTTTGCAGACTAAATTTTACTCCCTCTCTCACAGTCTTCTTTTCAAAGAGAATCTTTGGGAGGACAAACATGAGTCGGACAGACACATAGAGCAAAATCCAAGCAGATGCAAAAATCATCAAACCTACTAGCCAGTACTTGTCTTCCAGATAAGTTACGATAAAGTCTGGAATAACGATTTTATTTAAGTAATAAATTTTTAAAATTTTCCTGATGAAAGGAAAGAGCATGGCTACGTAGAAGAATACAAATGCCATCTTACAGAAGCTCAAGCGTTTCATGAACAGAAAACTTTGCTGGAAAACTTTGCGACTGTACTCAATCAAGGTTCTCTTTTCGTGGTAGAGAAGGTGACGCGCCCCAATAAAGAGGAGGCAAATCTGGAAATAGGCCACCAAAAGATTGATTACAATCAAGACGAGAAAGGCCAGACTGATTAAAGGAGAACTCGTGATAATGGCAAAAATATTATTGTAAGAAATAAACAAATAGCCCGTCTGGCTTAGTAAAAGACCAGCAAGAAAAGAATTGAGAGGTAACCACAGATATTCCACCATCATGAAAATTAAGAAAAAGAGGAAGAGAACTTTATCTAGGTTGAGGTAAATTTTCCTAAAACCTAGTTTTTTAGGTTTTTCAGGTTTCATAAGCACTCCTAGTCTAGAAATTGAGATAAGTCTAGCCCACCAAAGGGATTCATGGATAGACTACTCTGTTCTTTCAATAATAGTTTTCCTTCGTCAGACTCCAGAAAGGCTTCATAAACACGCGCTGTCATGCGAGCATCTTCTAAACTATTATGCGATTGACCTTTAAAGCCTAAAAAATTCGCAACAGTTTGCAGTTTGAGGTTAGCTATGCCGTGTAGGTCGGAACTACGACGTTCAAAAGCCTCATCATATAGGTCAACCTTATACTGGTCACGATAGTCCAAGCCATGCTCCATGAGAATAGGCAAATCACTCTTGGCTGCATTGTAACCAACGATGGGTAAGTTGCCAACAAAAGTCTGAAAGTCCTGTAAAACTTGTTCTACTTTTGGCGCATCTTTTAAGGTCTCAGCTGTAATTCCTGTCAAACCATTGATAAAACTCTTTAACGGCACGCTGGTATGGACATAAGAATCAAAGGCATCTATTTCATGACCATCTTGAAAATGAACTGCTGATACCTGAATTAAATGAGTAACCCCTTCGTGTTGATTGAATTCTAAGTCAAAGGCGATATAGTCTCTTAATTTTTCCATCTTTTACCTCAATTCCGACTTAATTTAAACTATAAATAAGAAAAGAAGCTATTAGGTTAGTGAATAACCCAAACAGCTTCTTTATTTTCCTCCAAACAGGCGAGCAAAAAAGCCTTTTTTGGTTGCTTGGACTTCTTCTTTTGCTTGGTCCAACTCTAGTTTCAAGCTTTCTTGATCCTTCATAGCTTGAAGAGTTAACTGTTGCTGTTGATCCAATTGTTTGTCCTTTTCAGCAATCTGGCGGTCTTTGATGCGCATCTGCTCATCTTTTTCTGCCAGTTGCTGATCCTTGGCCTTGAGTTGCTCGTACAAACGAAGAATTTCAGCATTTTTCTCATCGACCAAGATTTCCATCAGTTCACGTTGTTTAACATCGTCACTGACTGGTTCATCTTCAAAAATCGTTTTTTTATAGATTTCTTCTAGCTTGATTAAGCCACTTCGAGTAACTACTGTTACACCTTTGTCATTTTTTTTCGTGTCCTCTTCGGGAAGTTCTTTGACACGATTGTTGATTGCCTGACGAGATAGCCCTAAGACCTCTGCAATCTCACTGACGGTCATTTCAATACTCATAATATCCTCTGAAACGTTTTCTAGCTTTTCTTTATTTAAATCTTATCATAAGCTAGATAAACTGTCAAATTTCCGCTTAATTCAAGGCCTTTAAAAAGGCTAGTAAGACTTGGGCAGAACGACGTCCTGCTTCTATAATAAACTCATCAAATGAGATAGAGGCCTCGTGATTGGCATTGTCACTCATAGCGCGAATGACTAGGAAAGGTAGGTTAAGAGCCTGAGCCGCTTGAGCAATGGCTGCCCCTTCCATTTCAACTGCTAAAACATCTGGAAAGTGGGACTTGATATTAGCGATCTTGTCTTCTCCAGCTATAAAGCTGTCCCCTGTAGCAATCAAGCCTAGGTGCCAAGTCTGCTCTACTTGAGATAAATTTTCTTGAATCCTAGTGATGAAGTTCTTATCGGATTCAAAGTAGAGGGGTTGACCAGCCATCTGACCATAAGCATAGCCAAATGCAGTCACATTCACATCATGATAAACCAGTTTATCCGCAATCACTACATCACCAACGGCAATCCCTTCTGCAAGAGCACCTGCTGATCCTGTATTGATAATGGCTTCTACCTGAAAATGGTCAGCTAGAACAGCCACACTCATAGCCGACATAACCTTTCCAATCCCACTCTGAACTAGGACAACTTCTGTCTTACCAATAGTGCCAATATAGTAGGTGTTTCCCAAGACCTGGACTTCTTGGGTTTTGTCCAAATTCTGAGTCAGATGTAAGAGCTCTTCTGGCATGGCAGCAATGATACCAATTTTCATTTCATATCCTTTCAATTACAAGAGTTTCATCGCCAACACCAACAAAATCAAGAGTAGAATGACTGCAAATAAGATGCGATTGAGTTTCGAATTAAAAACATTTCTCTTGGTGTTCTCAATACGACGACTCTTATGAATCGTTGGTTCTACTTCGATTGTAAGTGTATCTTGACTAAAACCGTGGTCTCTAGAACGTGAATAACCAGAATGTTGTGATGCAGTAGGCAGGATTTTGGTTTCCTCATCATCTTGAAGAGGTGGTCCTGAGATTTTCTCACCACGATTGGCACGTTCAATTATTTCATCTGTTAATAAAGGTTTTCCCATGGGTTACTCCTCTATTTCTTTTGTAGTTCCCAATACTGGATTGCCATGATAGTCTTGGCATCACAGATATGACCTGACTGGATCAGGTTCTTGGCTTCCTCTAGACTTACTTCTAAGACTTCCAAGGTTTCATCATCATCTTGTGGGCGAGGATTTTCCACCTTGACCAAATCACTAGCAAGGTAGAGTTTTAGTTTTTCGTTACAAAATCCAATCGCAGAATAGAAATCGTACAACAGTTCTAATTTACCAGTGTAGGCAACTTCTTCTTCCAATTCCCGAAGAGCCGCTGCCATTGGATCAGCATTTTCACCAAGTTCTAGTTTACCAGCAGGAATCTCATAAGAAACAGCCTCGATAGCCTTTCGATATTGCTTAACGAGTACAATTTTATCCTCAGCTGTCACAGCTAGAACACAAACAGCCCCATTGTGAAAAATCAAGTCACGTTGAGCAGTTCCTTTTCCTTCTGGCAGTTCCACCTGATCTTGTACTAGTTTGAAAATAGGACCTTGATAGATTTCTTTTCGACTAAGCGTTTTTTCTTCAAATTCCATGACAGACTCCTACTGGTTCTTCGGATGATGTGGTAAGCGCCTTGCGTACTCATCTTTGTTAACTTGTCGTCCACGACCGATAGCAATGGCATCCGCAGGTACATTCTTAGTAATGGTTGAACCAGCTCCAACGAGGGAATTATCACCAAGTTCTACAGGGGCGATGATGGTTGAGTTTGATCCAACAAAGACATTGTTGCCAATGACAGTCTTGTATTTGTTTTTCCCGTCATAGTTTACTGTAATCGTACCTGCACCAAAATTAACATGGCTACCCACTTCACAGTTTCCGATATAGGTCAAATGACCAGCCTTGGTATTTTCACCGATAGAAGATCCTTTTACTTCTACGAAGTTTCCAATATGAACTTGGGAAGCTAGGCTTGAACCTGGACGAATATGGGCATAAGGACCGACAGTCACGCAGTCTGCAACCGTACTTTCCTCAATCATGGAATTCGTAATCACAGCCCCAGCTCCAATGGTGCTATCCACGATATAAGTTCCATTTGTTAAAACAGTCTCTGCCCCAATCTTCGTTTGACCTTTCAAGGTAACGTTGGCTTCGATTTGAACTTCAGGAGCAATCTCGACATCAATGTCAATATAAGTTGCTTCCGGATTGACAAAGCTGACGCCATTCACCATGTGAACGTGATTGATACGGCGACGCATCACTGCTTCCGCAGTCGCAAGAGCTACACGGTCATTTACCCCAAGACTTTCATCAAAGTCTTTCAGAGTATAGGCACCAACCTTCTCACCAGCTTCACGGAAAATCCCAATCACATCGGTAATATAGTATTCTCCCTGAGCATTGTTGGTGTTGATATTTTTAAGGGCTTCAAAAAGACGTTGGTTATCAAAAACATAAGTACCAGTATTGATTTCCTTGATTTGTTTTTCAAAATCTGTCGCATCTTTCTGCTCAACAATACGAAGAACTTCAGCGTTATCGTTGCGGACAATTCGACCGTATCCGAAAGGATTTGCCGCTTCAGCTGTCAGGATAGTCGCAACATTTTTGTGATTGATATGGAAATCCAAGAGATTTTTCAGGCTTTCACCTGTAATTAGAGGTGTATCCCCCGCGATAACCAAGGTGTGACCAGAGCAATTCTGGAGGATTGGCTCTGCCATCATGACAGCATGACCAGTTCCTAACTGTTCTGACTGGGTAACAAAGTCTGTCTGTCCAGCCAAGACTTGCTCAACTAACTCGGCCTTGTGTCCCACTACGGTAACTGTTTTTTCAGGTTGAATAGCACCAACACTACGAAAAACGTGTTCCAACATTGTAATTCCTGCTACTTTATGAAGTACTTTTGGAAGATCTGATTTCATGCGAGTACCTTTACCCGCTGCTAAAATAATGGCATAATTTGACATACTATTCTCTTTTCTGTAAAAATTCCCTTATATTATACCATATTTTTACTTTTAAAGAACAAACAAACAGGTGCTTTCCTGAAAATCTCCCTACTTGTCTACATTTCTAAGTGGTTTCCTTTGATTTTTTTAAATTTTTACGATAGACTAAATACATATGAGAAAACAGATTCATCCAATTATTATTTTTAGTTTATTTGGAATTTTCATAGCGATTTTATTCCTCAACAAACCAAGTTTTGAGGACCATCCTATCAAGACAAAACCAAATGCTCTTCAGGTTGAAACACAGGCCTTGCATAATCTTGACAAACCCATTATCGATGTATCTGGTTGGCAAAGACCTGAGGAAATCAACTACGACACCTTATCTCAAAACATTTCTGGTGTTATCGTTCGTGTGCACAATGGGGCTCAGCATACTGAAACAAATGATGCTGCCTTTATCAATGGTGTCGATAAAGCCTATAAAAATCACATAGCAGAATTTCAAAAACGTAATGTCCCTGTGGGTGTTTATGCTTACATAGCTGGAAAAAGGAAAGAAGATATGGAAAAGGCTGCTGAAGTCTTCTACAATGCTGCTTCTCCCTACAATCCTAGCTACTACTGGTTGGACGTTGAAGAAAAAACAATGTCCGATATGAATGAAGGTGTTGAAGCCTTTCGTGCCAAACTGGAATCTTTAGGTGCTAAAAATATCGGAATCTACATTGGGGTTTACTTTATGCAAGAGCACAGTATCAATACAGACAAGTTCACTGCTATTTGGATCCCTTCCTATGGAACCGACTCTGGTTATTTTGAAACTAAGCCAAATACTGATCTGGACTACGATCTCCACCAGTACACATCTAAAGGAAGAATTGCTGGATTTGAACATCATTTGGACATCAATTTGATTTCTACAGCTAAAGAGAAGGAAGAAACCTTCAGAAAACTATTTTTAAGACCATAAGACAAGTGAAAATAACAAACTTTTTCACTTGTTTTTTCATTTTCTCCCCGTCTGTGTTATAATTGATAGCATAGAGAAGAATTTTATGAAATTGAGGATTTTATTATGTTTTCATGGATTGCACGAGTTATTAAAGGAATCGTCATTGCCTTAGGATTTATCTTGCCAGGTATTTCTGGAGGAGTTCTGGCTGCAATATTAGGGATCTACGAGCGAATGATCGGCTTTCTAGCTCATCCTTTTAAGGATTTTAAATCAAATGTCCTTTACTTTATCCCAGTAGCTATCGGGATGTTGCTAGGTATTGGTTTGTTTTCTTATCCAGTCGAATATTTGCTAGAAAATTACCAAGTCTATGTTCTATGGAGCTTTGCAGGAGCTATCATTGGCACAATTCCTAGCCTCCTTAAAGAATCTACTCGGGAGTCTGATCGTGATAAGATTGACCTAGTCTGGTTCTGGGCTACCTTTATCATTTCTGGGTTGGGTCTTTACGCTCTCAATTTTGTCATAGGATCACTCAGCGCAAGTTTTGCAAACTTCATCTTAGCAGGTGCTCTCTTAGCTCTGGGTGTCTTGGTTCCTGGTTTAAGTCCGTCAAATCTCCTCTTGATTTTGGGACTGTACGCTCCTATGCTGATTGGTTTTAAAACCTTTGATTTATTTGGCACCTTTCTTCCTATCGGCATTGGTGCAGGAGCAACCCTCATTATCTTTTCAAAATTGATGGATCATGCCTTGAACAACTACCACTCCCGTGTTTATCACTTTATCATTGGAATTGTTCTGTCGAGCACTCTCTTAATTTTGATTCCAAATGCTGGAAATGCTGAAAGTATCCAATACACTGGACTTTCTATTGTGAGTTATGTTCTCATTGCCTTCTTCTTTGCTCTTGGTATTTGGCTTGGGATCTGGATGAGTCAGTTGGAGGATAAGTATAAATAATGGCAAAAAAAGTCAAGATTAAAAAAACCTTGGTCGAACAAATCTTAACCAAGGCCGGTATTGACCATACTGGTATTCAAATCAATGCGCTTGAGGGAGAACTTCCTTCAGAATATGATCGAACACATATCTTTAAAACCTTGGCTCTGCTGGGAGACAAGACAGGCCCAATCATCGGAATCGTCCCCATAACAGAACACCTCGCCGAGAAAAAACTAGCAAAGGTTTCTGGAAATAAAAAAGTGACCATGATTCCACAGAAAGACTTAGAAAAAACGACAGGCTATATTCATGGGGCAAATAACCCCGTCGGCATTCGCCAAAAACACAATTATCCTATTTTTATTGATCAGACTGCTTTGGATTTGGACCAAATGATCGTCTCTGCTGGGGAAGTCGGGCATAGTATCATCATACGCCCTCGAGACTTGGCCAGCTTTGTAAAAGCGGATTTTGCTGATGTCTTGGAGGAAAGTAAGTAATGAAACTCTATTTTGTTCGTCACGGTCGCACCCTCTGGAATCTTGAAGGACGTTTTCAAGGTGCTAGTGGGGACTCTCCCCTTCTTCCAGAATCCATTGACATCCTAAAGCAACTGGGTCAGTATCTCAAGGAAATACCTTTTGATACGATTTATTCAAGTGATTTACCCAGAGCGGTCAAATCTGCTGAAATTATCCAAAGTCAACTCCAGACACCCTGTCCTTTAGAAAGTATTCCAGACCTACGTGAATGGCAACTTGGGAAACTTGAAGGTTTAAAAATCGCAACTCTCAATGCCATCTATCCACAACAAATCAAGGCCTTTCGCTCCAATCTGGCTCAGTTTGATACGAGGATGTTTGAAGCGGAATCCCTTTACAGTACTACGAAGCGGACCATTCAGTTTATCAAATCTCTGAAAGGAAGTCCGGCTGAAAACATTCTAATCGTCGGTCATGGTGCAAATCTCACTGCTAGCCTACGTACACTTCTAGGTTATAAAGAGGCTCACCTTCGCAAAGATGGAGGCTTAGCCAATGCTAGCTTGACGATTTTGGACACTGAGGATTTTGAATCCTTTACTCTTGAAAGATGGAATGACACTTCCTATCAAGAAAAATAATCGAACTTGATCCTACCGGTCAAGTTCTTTTTAGTTTTCAAAGAATATCCGTGAATTTCTCGACTATTTATGATAAAATGGGAGTATCGCAAAAAATGACTCATCGTATCCAATTTTGAGTAAAACTAGGAGGATCCCATGTCTACAGAACATATGGAAGAACTAAATGACCAGCAGATCGTTCGCCGTGAAAAAATGGCTGCGCTCCGTGAACAAGGAATCGATCCCTTCGGAAAACGTTTTGAACGTACTGCTAACTCTCAAGAACTTAAAGATAAATTTGCAGAACTCGATAAAGAACAACTACATGAATTAAACGAAACTGCCACTATCGCAGGGCGTTTGGTAACCAAACGTGGAAAAGGAAAAGTTGGCTTTGCCCATCTTCAAGACCGGGAAGGTCAAATCCAGATCTACGTTCGTAAAGATGAAGTTGGTGAAGAAAACTACGAAATCTTCAAAAAAGCAGACCTTGGCGACTTCCTTGGTGTCGAAGGTGAAGTCATGCGTACTGATATGGGAGAGCTCTCTATCAAGGCAACTCACATCACACACTTGTCTAAAGCACTTCGTCCCCTTCCTGAGAAATTCCACGGTTTGACAGACGTTGAAACCATCTACCGTAAACGATACCTTGACTTGATTTCTAATCGTGAAAGCTTTGAACGTTTTGTCACTCGTTCAAAAATCATCTCTGAAATCCGTCGTTACCTTGACCAAAAAGGTTTCCTTGAAGTGGAAACACCTATTCTCCACAATGAAGCTGGAGGTGCTGCTGCTCGTCCATTTATCACACACCACAATGCCCAAAACATTGACATGGTGCTTCGTATCGCGACTGAGCTTCACTTGAAACGCCTTATCGTTGGTGGTATGGAACGTGTCTATGAGATTGGCCGTATCTTCCGTAACGAAGGAATGGATGCCACTCATAACCCTGAGTTCACTTCTATTGAAGTTTACCAAGCTTATGCAGACTTCCAAGACATCATGGACTTGACGGAAGGTATTATCCAACACGCTGCTAAATCAGTTAAGGGCGATGGCCCAGTCAACTACCAAGGTACTGAAATCAAAATCAACGAACCATTCAAACGTGTTCACATGGTGGACGCTATCAAAGAAATTACTGGTGTTGATTTCTGGCAAGACATGACTTTCGAGGAAGCAAAAGCTATTGCTGCTGAGAAGAAAGTTCCAGTTGAAAAACACTACACTGAAGTTGGTCACATTATCAACGCCTTCTTTGAAGAATTTGTCGAAGAAACCTTGATCCAACCAACCTTTGTCTATGGACATCCAGTAGCTGTATCTCCACTCGCTAAGAAAAATCCTGAAGACGAACGCTTTACTGACCGTTTCGAGCTCTTCATCATGACTAAGGAATACGGTAATGCCTTTACCGAGTTGAACGACCCAATCGACCAGCTTAGCCGTTTCGAAGCTCAAGCAAAAGCTAAAGAACTTGGGGACGATGAAGCAACGGGTATCGACTACGACTACATCGAAGCCCTTGAATACGGTATGCCACCAACAGGTGGTTTGGGAATCGGTATCGACCGCCTCTGCATGCTCCTCACAGATACAACTACTATCCGTGACGTATTGCTTTTCCCTACAATGAAATAACACCTTATCCTCTGGCCCTTGTCAGAGGTTTTTTTAATACTAAAAAGAGACTGAGGTTCACTCAATCTCTTTTTCTTATTCTTGATTTTTCACCTGACTGGTTGCTACATCTTCCCCAAACCATTTTTGGCTGATTTCCTGGAACTTTCCTTCTTTGTATAGTGCAACAAAGGCTTGGTTCAAAGCATCTAGCAACGTTTTATCAGCAGGTCTAACGCCTACTGCAAATGCTTCGCTTTCAAAGCCAGCTGAAAAGACATTGTAGTCATTTAATATCCCTTCAGACTGGAGGTAGTAATTGGCATAAACACGGTCAATCAACAAGGCATCAATCCGATCATTTTTCAAATCAATCAAGGCTTCATTGAAACTTTGGTATTGATTGGCCTTCTGATCTTTCACTCGATTCTTGAGTAATTCTGGTTGTCCTTCAAAATCCAAATAGCCAGAAGATCCAGCCTGAGCTCCCAAAACCTTGTTATTCATATCTTTGACTGACTGGATGTTCTGAGATTTTTTAGAAACTAAAACTTGTTGATTTTCCATATAAGGAATGGTAAAAGCAACCTTTTCTTTCCGTTCATCTGTAGCTGTATAGCCATTCCAGATGGCATCAATGGTACCATTTTGTAGTTCCGTTTCTTTCATATCCCAGTCGATGGGTTGAAAATTCACCTGAATTCCTAGCTTCTCTGAAACAGCTTGGGAAAGGTCTATATCAAAACCTGCATACTGGCCATTCTTTTCCTCAAATCCCATGGGAACAAAGGTATTGTCAAATCCAATGGTAATGCTACCCTGCTTTTGATATTTGGACCAATTATCCTGACTTGGATCACTTGCCTTCTGAGTACAAGCCGTCAGGAAGAAGCTAAAGAACAGTGCAAGTACAAGGGCAATTTTCTTTCTCTTCATAGGCATCTCCTACTTCTACTTTGAATCAACCTTAAGGATCTGATCAGCAATGTTTTCCGCAAACTGAAGATCGTGGGTCACAACAATCTGGGTCATGCCACGCTCTTTATTTTGAAGGATAAGTTTTTCCACTTCTAATCTTAACTCAGGATCTAAGGCTGATGTAGGCTCATCATATCCAATAATTTCGGGATCAATCATCATGGCACGCGCTAAGGCGACACGTTGCTTTTGTCCACCTGATAGCGAGAAAGGAAAGGCATCCGCATGGCCTGCTAGCCCAAGTTGTTCTAACAAACCGCGTGCCTTCTTCTCAACAGCTTCCTTATCCATGTTCATCGCTTTTACGGGCGATAAAGTTAAGTTTTCGAGAACTGACAAATGTGGAAAGAGTTGAAAATCTTGGAAAACAAATCCTAGTAAGTTACGCTTTTCCAATTCATCTATAGCTAGGGATTCACCATTATAGTAGATTTCTCCAGAATCGATGGTCTCAAGCCCTGCTAACATACGTAACAAGGTAGTCTTTCCACCTCCTGATGGGCCTACGATTGCGAGGATTTGCTTTTCAGGAATAGATAGACTGAAATTGGTTAAGATTTGTTTGCCACCAAAGGCTTTATTGATATTTCGTAATTCTAACATAGCAGTCCTCCTATCTGTAATAACTGTACTTCTTCTCAAGTTTCTTCGCTACAATGGTTACAAGACCAATCATAATCAAATAGATTGCTCCAGCTAAAAACATAGGAACGAGACTGGCATCTCGATTGGCTGCTGTCCGACTAGCTAAAATCAAATCTGAAATCCCAAGGGCATAGACCAGAGAAGTATCCTTTACCAAACTCATAATTTCGTTAAAGACACTTGGTAAGACAATCTTTGTCACCTGAGGAAGAATGATATAACGAACTGTATCAAAGGGGCTAAATTTTAATACTTTTGCAGCTTCGTACTGTCCTCGTGGTATAGTTTCAATTCCGCCACGAAAGATTTCTGCAAAGTAGGCAGCATAGTTGAGCACAAAGGCGATAACAGCCGCAGGAAGGCGATCCAAACGAATGCCAATGCTAGGGAGCACATAGTAGATAAAGATTAATTGCAAGAGCAATGGAGTTCCTCGCATCACCCATATATAAAGATTAATCAGATAATGGAGGGGTTTCCAGTGAACTTGCAAGGCAAAGGCAATGACAATCCCTAAAGGAATAGAAAAGATTAAGACCAGAGCAAAGACTTGGAGAGTCATACTTGCACCGTTCAATAAACTTGGTAAAATCTCAAACATATAAGACATACTGCACCTCCTAAAAATAATTGTTCCTATTATAGCATAAATAAACAATTTATCAAGAGTTTTTTGTAAAAAAATTCTATTTCTTTTTAAAAATAAAAACCGTATCTATCAAAAATGATGAGATACAGTTTCGCTTTATAGAATATTTTTAAAGTGTTTCTAGCAGTTCTTGCATCTGAATATCATCTGGAATCAGTTTTAAATATGCTTCGGCTTGTACTTTGGCATTTTCAAAATAACCCAATTCACGTAAGAGATAAGTATATTGCTCCAGAAACTCTGGGTTGTCCTTAAGGTCAGGCGACAGTTCTTGATAGAGTTCATAAGCCCTATCTAAATCCTCGATTTCCTGGTAAGAACGGGCAATCATCCACTTGGTAAGAAGGTTCTCAGGTTCTTGACTTTGAAGAGCGATAATATCCTCATACCGCTCTTGTTCCATATAAATGGTCGCAAGGCGAAGGAAAATCTCCTCGAGGTCTTCTGCATCTTCTTTGGCAGTAAGGAGAAATTGCTCCGCGGCGCTAGGATCATGCAATTCATATGAAAACTGAGAAGCGGCTAGTAAGAGCCGAGTTTCAAATGGATTTTTCTCCAAACCTTGTTTAGCGATACGAAGAGCCTCTTCCACCTGATGTTCCTTGTGCAAGGCTTGACTATAACCATACTCGTATCCTTCAAAATCTGGCGAAATAGTGTCAATCTGCTTAAAGTAGAGAACAGCCTTTTGATACTCTTCCTGATCAAAGTATAGACTTGCTAACTCAAAAGCGGTTTGATCATCGTATTCTAGTTCTAAGGCTTTTTCTAAAAATTCCGTTGCAGCTTCAAACTTACCCAACTGGGCATAAGCGTAGCCAATTCGTTGATAGGTTGAGACACCTGTTTGTTCATAGATGGAGCAATTATCCAACTGAGCGTAGCCCTGAATGGCTTCCTGATAGTTGCCTAACTCACTATCCAACTCAGCCAAACCAAAAACTAATAAAGGATCATCTGAGTAGTTTAAGGCTTCCAGTAACTTTTCACGCGCTACATCTGTCAATCCTTCCAACTGATAGAGATCGGCCTTCAAAGCCAAAGCCGATACATACCAGTCACTTTCAGGTGTAATTTCCTCCAGATAGGCAAAGGCTTCTTCTACCTGTCCATCCTCGCTAGCAATTGCTGCTAAGTTCAGATTCACTTCTGGAAATTCTGTAACGATTTTTTGGTAAATTTCTTTTGCTTGAGGATAAAAGCCAATTCCCTCAAGATAATTTGCTAATTCATAGAGAACTTCGGTCGAGTCAGTTTCAAGTGCTTTGTGAAAATACTGATCTGCTTTGGTTAAATCCTGATCATCCAAAGCTTGGAGCATGCGTTGACTATTGTTCACTCTTGATTTCCTCCCCTTCTTCTTCATACAAACCGCTGACTTTTTTGTACCAGTTAAAGATGGCAGAAATGACCACCTTAGCGGAGGCATAGACAGGGATTCCCAGCAAGACACCCCAAATTCCAAACATAGATCCTGAAGTTAGCAAAACAAAGAGAACATTGATGGGATGAATATTGAGCTGACTACCTAAAATAAGAGGTGAAACAAAGCGTCCTTCAATCGTTTGTTCCACGATAAAGACAATGACGACTTTCAAGAGCATAACAGGTCCTGCAATCAAGCCAAGAACTAAAGCTGGAAGCATGGCAAGGAAACTACCTAGATAAGGCACTAGATTGAGGATACCAGCCGTAATACCAAGAGTCACAGCATATCTGAGGCCAATGATCTTAAAGAAGATAATAAACATAATTGCCACGATAATAGCAACTGTAACCTGTCCTCTAACATAGTTTGACAACTGTTTATTAACGTCTGACAAAACTTGTCCGACTGGTTCTTTTAACTTGTTTGGGATGAATTTAGTGAGGTAATCTCGCAAGCCTTTTCCATCTCTCAAAAGATAAAAGAGCATGAATGGAACAATGATAATCGCCACAATGACCTGGGAAACGCTACTGATAAAGGCGCTGACCCAGTTAACTGCTTGAGAAGAGATTTTGCTGGCCCACATCGTCGCCTCACTAGAAACATTGGCAAGAACCTGCTCCAACTGCGGTCTAAAATCATCTGGCAAACGTTTGGTTACCAGGTCATTGATCACCTTATCAGCATCTTCCAGATATGTCGGCACATTCTTTGCAAAGTTTAAGACCTGACGTTGGAGATTTGGAATAGCAACTGCCAGCCCCCAAATGATAAAAAGTCCAATGATGACAAAAACAATACTGATAGCAAGAACACGATTGATCTTGTGCTTCTCCATCCAGTCAACAATCGGATTGAGGAGGTAATAAAGTAAACCGGATAGAATAACTGGCAACATGACAACCCCAAGAAAGTCTAAAACGGGTAAAAAAATAAAACTAATCTTACTTAGAATGAAAATGTTTAGCCCCAGTAACAAGGTTACTAAAAATACGGTGATAGCTTTGTTATCTAAAAACCACTTGAAAAACCAAGATAGGCTAAAATGTTTCTCTTTATGTTCCATAAATACATCCTTTCTTTCATTCTCTCATTATACCATTTTTAATCTAAAATAACTCTTATTAAAGTGCTTACATAGATAAGACTGATGCATCATGGTAGTTATTTTGTGGTATAATGAACTTATCTTTATTAAGAGGTATGGACATGAAAGAAACTGTTTATTTTGGAACTTATACTCGTCGCTTATCTAAAGGGATATACAAGGCAGATTTTGATACAGAAACAGGCCGGCTTGCAAATCTTGAGCTTTTTGCTACTGAACCAAGTCCGACCTACCTTGCCTTTGACCAACAGCAACACTTATACAGCGTAGGGAGTAAGGATGGCTTAGGTGGCATCGCTGCATACAAGACCGATGGCACTTTGCTAAATCATGTAGTTGAAGAAGGCGCTCCCCATTGTTATGTGGCAGTGGATGAAAAGCGTAGTCTCGTTTACGGAGCCAATTATCATAAAGGTCAAGTTCTAGTTTATAAGCGTCAAGCTGATGGTAGCCTCATCCAAACGGATCTGGAGCAGCATAGCGGACAAGGTCCTCATGAAAACCAAACTTCTCCACATGTACACTTTACGGATCTAACACCTGACCAGTATCTCGTCACATGTGATCTAGGTACTGATGAGGTGACGACCTATGATGTTAGCTCAGAAGGAAAACTAAGTAAACTCCACACTTATTACAGTCAAGCCGGAGCAGGTGCTCGCCACATCGTTTTCCACCACCACTATAAGATTGCCTATCTCATCTGCGAACTTAATAGCACTATTGAAGTCTTGATTTATGATGGTGTTGGTGAATTTGAACGCATGCAAGTCATTTCAACCTTACCAGATGGATACAAGGACTTCAATGCTACTGCTGCTATTCGTCTTTCAAAAGATGGCAACTACCTCTATGCATCCAACCGTGGTCATGATTCCATTGTAGTCTATACAATCCTCGCTGATGGTAGCTTGGAATTATTAGAGATTGTACCAACACACGGACAAAATCCACGTGATTTCGACCTAACTCCTGATCAAGAGTTTCTCATTGCTGTTCATCAAGATTCTGATAACGCAACCGTCTTTAAGCGTAATCCTGAAAGTGGCCGTCTTGCAGAACTTTCTAACAACTTCCAGATTCCTGAAGCAGTCTGCATCTACTTTACGAACTAAGATAATCAAAAAATGAACTTGAGATTCAAGTTCATTTTTTGATTATAGTTTATTTCCGACATTGATACGGTTAATGGCACGTTGAAGAGCAATCTTAGCGCGTCGTTCTTGGTCAATTAAGTGCTTGTCTTGAGCTTCTTCAATTTCACGTTCGGCGCGAAGTTTCGCACGTTCAGCACGGCTGATATCGATATCACGAGCACGCTCTGCCGAGTCGGCTACAATGGTAATGATGTCATTGGCAATCTCGATAATCCCACCGTTTACTGCAATCCAGTTCACATGAGTATCATCATCGATTCGCTTTACCTTTACTTCATCAACCGCTAAAACCGCAATCATATTTTCATGTCGTGGCAAGATCCCCATCTCACCATCCAGAGTTCGAACCGATACAAAGCTGGCATGGTGATCATAGACGAGGCCATCTGGTGTCACGATCTGGACAGTTAACTGAGTCATAGGTCACCTCTTAAAATCCCATTTTCTCTGCCTTAGCAATGACGTCTTCGATTGAACCAACTCCACGGAAGGCATCTTCTGGTAAATGGTCATGTTTTCCTTCAAGGATTTCCTTAAAGCCACGAACTGTTTCCGCTACTGGTACATACGAACCAGGTTGGCCAGTAAATTGTTCTGCAACATTGAAGTTTTGAGACAAGAAGAACTGGATACGACGAGCACGTGCAACCAAGGTCTTTTCTTCATCTGACAACTCATCCATACCAAGGATAGCAATGATATCTTGCAATTCATGGTAACGTTGAAGGACGCGTTTCACCTCAGCCGCAACTGCATAGTGCTCTTCTCCAACGATTTCAGGAGCCAAGGCACGAGAGCTTGAAGCAAGTGGATCCACGGCTGGATAAATCCCCAATTGAACCAATTTACGTTCCAAGTTAGTAGTTGAATCCAAGTGAGCGAAGGCTGTTGCTGGCGCTGGGTCAGTATAGTCATCCGCAGGCACGTAGATAGCCTGGATAGAGGTTACAGAACCTTTCTTAGTTGACGTGATACGCTCTTGCAATTGCCCCATTTCCGTAGCAAGTGTTGGTTGGTAACCAACGGCTGATGGCATCCGCCCCAAAAGGGCAGAAACTTCTGAACCAGCCTGAGTGAAACGGAAAATATTATCGATGAAAAGAAGAACATCTTGGCCTTCTACATCACGGAAGTATTCAGCGATGGTCAAACCAGTAAGGGCAACACGCATACGTGCTCCTGGTGGCTCATTCATCTGACCAAATACCATGGCTGTTTTCTCGATAACGCCTGATTCTTTCATTTCCCAGTAAAGGTCGTTCCCCTCACGAGTACGTTCCCCAACACCAGTAAATACCGAAATACCACCATGTTCTTGGGCAATATTGTGAATCAATTCTTGGATCAAGACAGTTTTACCAACTCCGGCACCACCGAAGAGTCCAACTTTACCACCTTTTAGGTAAGGAGCAAGAAGGTCGATAACCTTAATCCCTGTTTCCAAGATTTCAGAAGAGGTAGACAATTCATCAAAAGTTGGAGCTTTTTTATGAATTGGCTGACGCTCAGCGTCTTCAGTGAAAGGAGCATCCAAGTCAATCGTATCTCCCAAAACATTGAAGACACGTCCCAAAGTTTCTTTACCTACAGGAACAGAGATTGGACGACCTGTGTCCAAAACTTCCATTCCACGAGTCAAACCATCTGTTGATTCCATGGCGATCGTACGGACCATACCATCACCCAACTCCAAGGCTACTTCAAGGACGATTTTTGTTTTTCTTTCGTCATTTTTGTAGACGACAAGTGCATTGTTAATCTCAGGAAGTGTTTCCCCTGCTGCAAACAAAACGTCTACAACGGGTCCAATAACCTGAGCAATTTTACCTGAACTCATCTCCTTCTCCTATTCTATATAAGATACTGTCGGTTCCTAGTTCACCTAGGGCCTAAGTTCATTTTGATACGTGCAGGGTAAGGCCTTATTCTAAGGCACTAGCTCCTGCTACGATTTCTGTAATTTCTTGTGTAATCGCCGCCTGTCTGGCACGGTTATACTGGATTGTCAAATCATTGATGACTTTCTTGGCATTATCAGTCGCTGTCTGCATAGCTGTCATACCAGCGGCATTTTCAGCTGTCTTCGCATCGATAATAGCCCCGTAAATCATACTTTCAGCATACTGTGGCAACAACTGCTCTAGAATCTCATCTCGGCTTGTTTCCAACTCAAATGTCAAGCTATACTCTTCATCAGCTTCATTTGGATCCAAGTCAACAATCGGAAGCATTTGCTCCACACGCATTTGGCTGGTAAGTGTATTGACGTGGTGATTATAGCAGACATAGAGTTCGTCAAAAAGTTCGTTTTGGTACATCTCAATCGTTTTTGAAATAATTTTACGAACTTCATCAAAACTTGGTTGGTCGGCCAAGCCACGCAATTCATAAATTGGTTGAATGCCACGAGCCTTAAAGAAATCAGCCCCCATACCACCGATACAGATTATCTCAAAACCTGTACCATCTGGATGGTATTCTTCCTTCAATTCCATCACGGCTTTAAGGATGGAAGCATTATAACCCCCGACCAAGCCCCGGTCTGAAGTGATAACGATATAACCTGTTTTCTTAACCGGACGACTGATGAGCATTGGATTAGTTGAACCCCCAGATCCATTGCCATGTAAAATATCCGTCAAGAGCTTCCGAACCTTCTGAGCATAGACTTGGAAGTTCCGCGCTGCTTCTTCAGAGCGACCTAACTTAGCCGCTGACACCATTTGCATAGCATTGGTGATTTGACTCGTATTTTTGGTTGAGGCGATTTTTGTTTTAATATCATTTAGAGATACTGCCATCTGACACCTCTATTCTTATTGGAAGCTGGATTGATTGAGAAACTCTGTAATCGCAGCATCCAAGACTGCTTCTTCTGGCAAGTCTTTTGTTTCACGAATGGTTTCCAAAATCTCTGGATAGTGAGCGTCAAAGAAGGCATGGAACTCCTCCTCAAAACGAACAATGTCATCTACAGGAATCGTATCCAAGAAACCATGTGTCAAAGCATAAAGAATGGTTACTTGTTTCTCAACAGGTAATGGTTTATGAACTGGTTGTTTCAGAACTTCAACGGTACGACGTCCACGATTTAACTTAGCTTGAGTAGCCGCATCCAAATCAGAACCAAACTTAGTGAAGGCTTCCAACTCACGATATGAAGCAAGGTCGATACGAAGTGTACCAGCAACCTTCTTCATAGCTTTGATTTGTGCAGAACCACCTACACGGGATACAGATGAACCCGCATCGATAGCTGGACGAATACCCGCATTGAAGAGACCATCGCCAAGGAAGATTTGACCATCTGTGATTGAAATCACGTTGGTTGCGATATAAGCAGAGATATCTCCTGCTTGTGTCTCGATAAATGGTAGAGCTGTGATTGAACCACCACCAAGTTCATCAGAAACCTTAGCTGAACGCTCAAGCAAACGGCTATGAAGGTAGAAAACATCCCCAGGGAAGGCTTCACGACCTGGAGGACGACGAAGCAAGAGAGACAGTTCACGATAAGCGACCGCTTGTTTTGAAAGATCATCATAAACAATCAAAACATGCTTGCCTTGGTACATAAATTCTTCCGCCATGGCAACCCCAGCATAAGGAGCTAGGAAAAGCAATGGAGAGGGTTGTGAAGCAGAAGCTGTCACAACGATGGTGTAGTCCAAGGCACCGTACTGACGAAGTGTTTCAACTTGCGTACGAACGGTTGACTCTTTTTGACCAATGGCTACATAGATACAGATCATATCTTGACCTTTTTGGTTCAAGATTGTATCAATCGCAATAGTTGTTTTCCCTGTTTGACGGTCACCGATAATCAACTCACGTTGACCACGACCAATCGGTACAAGGGCGTCAATAGCTTTCAAACCTGTTTGCAATGGTTCTGATACAGACTTACGCTCCATAACACCTGGAGCTGGCGCTTCTACTGGACGAGTCTTATCAGTGTGGATTTCTCCAAGACCGTCAACTGGACGACCAAGTGGGTCCACAACACGACCAATTAGACTCTCACCTACAGGGACTTCCATGATTTTACCTGTGCGGCGGATTGTATCGCCTTCACGGATATCAGTAAAGTCACCTAGGATGATAATACCAACATCTGTTGACTCCAAGTTTTGCGCCATACCATAAGAGCCGTTTTCAAAAATCAACAACTCTCCACTCATGGCATTTTCAAGACCGTGAGCACGAGCAATACCATCCCCGATATAGGTTACAACACCTGTTTCAGACACATCAAAATTGGGTTTGAAATTTTCAATTTGTTGCTTAATTAAAGCGCTGATTTCTTGTGCGTTAATTGCCAAAAGAACACCACTTTCTATTTCAAATTTTCTTTAACAACTTTAAGTTGTTGTTTAATACTCACATCAATTGTCTTGTGATTAGCAAAAATGACAAAACCTCCAATGAGACTTTCATCGAATTGTTCCTTGATACTCCGTACTTTCAGAGCCATTTTTTTCTCTATCAACGGAATCAAGCGTTCCTTCTGTTCATTTGTTAAAGGATGAGCTGAAGAAATCGTTACTTCAAATCGATTCGTTTCTTTTTCAAGTCGACTCAAACAATCTACAATAATATCATAAAAAAGATTCGCTCTGTGATTGTAAATCAGAACTTGAATAAAGTTTTGCATTAAAGGTGACACAGAGTCTTGGAAAAAACCAACTGTTTTTTCCTTATCCGACTCATCTACCGCCACTTGAGCTAAAAAAGAAGGCAAGTCTGTTTCTTCTGCAACCTGCTTGATTTGAGACAAGTCTGCAAAGATTTGATCTTCTTCTCCTTTTTCAATCACTAATTGGACAAAAGGCATGCTGTATTTTTCAATTACCTTTGCTGTTTTCTTGTCCATTAGGCTTCTCCTAGCTGATCGATATACTGATCAATGAGTTCCTTATGAGCATGACTGTCAAGGTTTTTTGAGATGATTTTACCAGCTAGACTAATTGTCAAATCTGCCACCTCTCCCTTAACACTTTGCAAAGCTTCAGCTTTATTCTGAGCGATTTCTTGGTTCGCCTTCTCTTTCAAGCGACCTGCTTCTACTTTAGCATCTGCCAGAATACCAGCTTTACTCTTCTCGGCAGTCTCTTTAGCATTTTCAATGATTGTTTTGGCTTCGTTGCGACTACCAGCCAATTCATCTTCACGTTTTTGGGCAAGAGTTTCTGCTTTTTGACGAGCTTGTTCAGCTCCATCAATATCAGCAGCAATTTTATTTGCCCTTTCTTCGAAGACACTTGTCAAGTTTGACCACGCATATTTCTTAACTAAGACAATCAAAAGGATAAAAGAGCCAGCGATTAAAATAAAGTTACCAATTAATTCACCTACTGTTACGTGCATCTGTTACTCCTTTCTACTCTTCATCATTAATTTTATTTCCTAGATACATAGAAGACAAGACTGTGAATACATAGGCCTGAACACAGGAAATAAACACAGAAAACGCCGTCCAGACTAGATTGGTAACAAATGCGACTGGATACCAATAAAGAGCCTGATGAGAAAGTGTGATAAGCAGACTAGCCATCACTTCTCCGGCAAAGATATTTCCGAATACCCGCAAAGCAAGTGATAGGAAATTCGTGACTTCTTCAAGGAGATTCATCGGTGTCATAAAACCTGGGGTAACAAAGCCTTTCAGATACTTTTTAACACCACGTCGACGAATTCCCTCTATATGGGTCATCAGGATAATTCCAAATGACAAGGCCAGGTCAAATTGAAGATTGGCAGTTGGCGATGTCCAAAGGTTTGTACCATCTGTAGTTTGAAGTTTAGCCATCAAACCAAGATTGTTTGCGATAACCATAAAAAGAAATAAACACAAGTAAAAGAGTGAGTAATCTTTCATGTACCGTGAACCTACATTAGGTTCTGTAAATCCGACTACAAAGTCGTAGAGATACTCCAGTACATTTTGCTTTCCTTTGGGTTTCACAGTCATATTCCGACTTGCCCAATAGATAAAGCCAAAAATAACGAGTACTGACAGCAGGGTCAATACTGTCAAGGTCAAATCAAAGGTAACAGGACCAATATTGATGGTTGGATTAATACTTTCTTCCATCTAAAATCCTCCCTTTTCCATTTTATACTTCTCTTTATTTGATGATAAATGAAAATACGAGAGTTACAAAGAATGTTCCTTCGATAAAGGCAATCCCCATGATCATTAAGCTACGTAATTGTGGGATGATGTCTGGTTGGCGAGCAGCCGATTTGAACAAACCGTTCAACAACATACCTTCTGCAAGGGATACACCCATACAGGCAAGACAAAGACCGAAAAATGTTAAATTCATGATAAATTCTCCTTTTTTATTTAAATTTACTTACTTAGTTTAGTCCTAAAATTTTGATTTGTCAACTTTTTACTTACGTTGAAAGCGTTTCATATGATTTATTTCTATTTTTGCTGTTTTTACCCCATTCTATAGAAAGTTTTCCCATTTTAAATTGCGAGTTTTTCTTGATTTTACTATATTTTCTGAAACAAACTGAAAAATCCAAGTTAAGAACTTGGATAGATTCACTTTATTTAAAATAGTAGGAATAGTGTTGTTTACAACCTGGATTAAATGGAGCGCTACAATAAGGACAAGCTATCTGTTCTTGATATTCTTGAAAAGTCATTGTCCTCTTACAGGCCCCACATAAAATCGGTCGTTCCTCAGAAAGCGCCAAGGGGTAGGGAGAAAACACATGTGTTTCCATAGTATTATGACACTGATAGCATGCGTAATATTTCTTGCATTCATAACACTGGAGTGAAACAATATCCTTTTCACTATGATAATGAACACACCTACTTTCATCATCTACCAATAAACCTTGCGCTTGAATCATTCACTTCTCCTTATCTAGGCACGAACTGTGACACTTGTCCCGTCTTCCTTATAGAGATTGATGAGTCCTTCTTTCAGAGCACGGACCATGTCACCTGCTTGCACAGGTTGTGGAACCTTGATTGTCAAGAGTTCCATTGGATTTGGAGCGCGGTCGATTTTATTTCCTTTGACATCGTGCATGTCTTCAATATAAGTCTCAAAATGACGGAAACCTGGTCCGTAAAACTCAACTTGATCGCCTTCGTTGATTACATTCCGTTGACGAATGGTTGCTGTCTGGGTAGCATCATCATAAGAAACGACTTCAGCGACAAACTTGTATTCAGGAATTTTACGACGAGCACCAAATAACTGCTCATTCTCAGACGGTGTACCATAGTAGAATCCTGTTGCCAATTCACGCTGGGCAACCTTCCACATCTCATCTACCAAGTCTTGTTTGATGGCTTCAAACTTTTCAGGGCTTTCGAGATAAGCATCGACAGCCGCCTTGTAACAGTTGGTTACAGTTGAAACATAGTGAATAGACTTCATACGACCTTCGATCTTGAGACTGTCTACACCATTTTCAATCATATCTGGGATATGGTCAATCATAGACATATCAACGGCTGACATCGAAAATTCTTCTGGAATCTCACCCTTAAGACTCTTACGTTCTTTACCAAATGGCATATCGTAGAGGTCGTATTTCCAACGACAAGACTGTGAACAACCACCACGGTTAGCATCACGCATACTCATGTGGTTTGAGAGCGTACAGCGTCCTGAATAGGAAATACACATGGCTCCATGGACAAAGGCTTCAATCTCAACGTCTGTACGTTTACGAATCTCTGCCAATTCTTCCATTGAAACTTCACGTGCCAAGACCACACGGGTCAACCCAAGTTCTTTCCAGAACTCAAGAGTTTCATAGTTAGTGGCACTGGCTTGGGTAGAGAGGTGTATTTCAAGACCTGGCGCTTCAGTTGCTGCAATCATGATCAAGGCCGGATCTGACACGATAACTGCGGCAATCCCGATGTCACGCAACTTACGGAACCATTCTCCAGCACCAGCTTCGTTTCCTTCGTGCATAACCATGTTAGCAGCCACATAGACCTTGGCACCGTACTTAGCAGCAAACTGGACGCCTTCTTCCATCTGTTCAAAGGTAAAGTTTCCAGCACGGCTACGAAGGCCATAGGCCTGTCCACCGATGAAGACTGCGTCCGCACCATATTGAACAGCTACTTTTAGCTTCTCTAAAGTCCCTGCAGGTGATAAAACCTCAGGACGTTTTAATGTTTTTGTCATTTTTTCTCCTATTTGCAATATAAAAGTTTGACGTTTTTCCTTCTCATTTTATAGTAAATAATGGATAAAATCAAGCCTAGACAGATTGTTTTGACAATTCTAATCTTTTTTAAAAACTAAAAACTAGTCTGCTGAGACTAGTTATTTTCAAGATAAAACTCAAAGCGTTCACCCACGTATTGACTCTTTACATACTCGAAAGCCGTCCCATCATCCAGATAGGAAACCTGAGTCAAGGCCAGAATCGCATGTCCCTCTTCAATTTCTAGGTAACGAGCAATTTTTTCCTTCGCTAATCTCGCATAAATGGTCTGTTGGGATTTGCCAATCCGGTAACCATGTTCCTGCAAGGTTTGAAAGAAGTGACTAGTTACTTCTTCTTTTTTGAAGTCCTTAATAAATTTCTCAGGAATAGATGCGACTTCATAGACTAGCGGTACTTGGTCAGCATAACGCACCCGCTCCATGCGGATAATATTCTCTGTCGGAGTAATCCCCAGCTTTGCGACCTCTTGCTCATTTGGAATGGTTCTCCTATAGGAAATCAGCTGACTAGAAGGTACTTTCCCCTGAGATTTGACAATCTCCGTAAAACTAGTCGTTCCCCGCATTTTTTCTTGGACACGAGTGCTAGAGACAAAAGTCCCACTTCCTACACGACGCTCCAAAACTCCTTCCTCAACCAAGAGAGAGATGGCTTGTCGCAAGGTCATCCGACTAACCTGAAACTGGTCAGCCAAGTCTCGTTCACTCGGAAGTCTTTCTCCGATTTTCCAACGATGCTCATCTATATCTTTTTTTATCTGGTCATGTATTTTCATATAAGCTGGTAACATGATTCTCACTTCTTTTCTATATTTTCTCTATTGTACCGTATTTGCTAAGAAAAAGTCAAACTTTGCCTTGTTTAGTTGGTAATTCGCCCCTATTTGTGATAGAATATTGAAAAAGATATTTCTTTTGAGAAAGGAAAAAGATGAGCAACATTTCAACTGATTTGCAAGATGTCGAAAAAATCATCGTGCTGGACTATGGTAGCCAATATAACCAGCTGATTTCACGCCGTATTCGTGAAATTGGTGTTTTTTCAGAGCTAAAAAGCCATAAAATTTCAGCTGCAGAGGTTCGTGCCATTAAACCTGTAGGGATCATTCTCTCAGGTGGACCAAACTCTGTTTATGAAGAGGGTTCATTTGATATTGACCCAGAAATTTTTGAACTTGGCATTCCAATTTTAGGAATCTGCTACGGTATGCAACTTTTAACTCATAAACTTGGAGGAAAAGTTGTCCCTGCAGGTCATGCTGGAAACCGTGAGTATGGTCAATCCCCACTCACTCATACCTCTTCTCCCCTCTTTGAAGGGACACCAGAAGAACAGATTGTTTTGATGAGCCATGGTGATGCAGTTACTGAGATTCCTGCTGACTTTGTTCGTACAGGTACTTCTGCTGACTGTCCTTACGCTGCTATTGAAAATCCAGACAAACATATCTACGGTATCCAATTCCACCCTGAAGTTCGTCATTCAGTTCATGGCTATGATATCCTTCGTAACTTTGCATTGAATATCTGTGGTGCCAAAGGCGACTGGACTATGGACAACTTTATCGAGATGCAAATCAAACAAATCCGTGAAACTGTGGGCGACAAGCGTGTTCTTCTCGGTCTATCAGGTGGTGTTGACTCTTCTGTCGTTGGAGTTCTTCTCCAAAAAGCGATCGGTGATCAATTAATCTGTATCTTTGTAGACCACGGTCTTCTCCGTAAGGGAGAGGCTGACCAAGTTATGGACATGCTTGGTGGTAAGTTTGGTTTGAATATCGTCAAAGCAGACGCTGCAAAACGCTTCCTTGATAAACTTGCAGGTGTTTCTGATCCTGAACAAAAACGGAAAATCATCGGAAACGAGTTTGTTTATGTCTTTGATGACGAAGCAAGCAAGCTCAAAGATGTGAAATTCCTTGCCCAAGGAACACTTTATACTGACGTGATTGAGTCTGGAACTGATACAGCTCAAACCATCAAGTCACACCACAACGTGGGTGGTCTTCCAGAAGATATGCAGTTTGAACTCATCGAGCCACTCAATACTCTTTATAAGGATGAAGTTCGTGCTCTCGGTACAGAGCTTGGTATGCCAGACCACATCGTATGGCGCCAACCATTCCCAGGACCAGGACTTGCTATCCGCGTCATAGGTGAAATCACTGAGGAAAAACTGGAAACAGTCCGTGAGTCAGACGCAATCCTTCGTGAAGAAATCGCTAAAGCAGGACTTGACCGTGATATCTGGCAATACTTCACTGTCAACACAGGAGTTCGTTCAGTCGGTGTTATGGGTGATGGTCGTACTTATGACTACACGATTGCCATTCGCGCTATCACTTCTATCGATGGTATGACAGCTGACTTTGCGAAAATTCCTTGGGAAGTTCTTCAAAAAATCTCAGTACGTATCGTTAACGAAGTAGACCACGTTAACCGTATCGTCTACGACATTACAAGTAAACCACCTGCAACAGTTGAGTGGGAGTAGATTTTCCTATAAAATAAAAAATAATACTGCTGGAGAATGAACTTCAGTGGTATTATTTTTTATAATTTCAATATTAGGAAAATTTCTCGACTCTCTACTCCTCTTTTTAAATCCTTGAAACCATGCTATAATATAGTAAGTATAAGTCCAATAACCTGACTATAAAAGTCAACGACAAAGATTTCTTACATCATCCGTAAGTGTTATTCTACTCTGATTCATACTATAATGAAAGTAACAAAAGATGGAGGTGTTTCACATGGAAACCATTTTACGAGTAGAATCATTAAAAAAGCATTATGGGAAAGAGCCCAATATCACAAAAGCCTTGGACGGCATATCTTTCCAAGTTATAAAAGGCGAGTTCCTAGGGATTATGGGGAGTAGCGGCTCTGGGAAAACAACCCTTCTTAACTGTCTCGCCACAATCATCAAGCCAACTGACGGTTCCATTCAAATGCAAGAAAAGGATTTAGGTCAGTTAAAAGGTAGTCAGTTAGCTGATTATCGTGGCAAGGAAATTGGCTACCTCTTCCAGAATTTTGAGCTTTTGGACAATCTGACAGCCAAAGAAAATATTTTACTCCCCTTGTCTTTGCACAAGGTCGATGCCAACGAAAGCAAGCTTCGATTAGAATTGCTTTCCCAATATCTGGATATTTCTGAACTTCTAGATAAGTTCCCATCTCAATTATCAGGTGGTCAACGGCAAAGGGTAGCTGCTGCGCGTGCCTTGATTTTAGACCCTAAGATTGTATTTGCGGATGAGCCCACAGGAGCTTTAGACTCTAAAAATGCAACCATTTTGATGCAAAAATTATCCGAAATGAATCAAGTGGAAGAAACCACCATTCTCATGGTGACCCACGATTCAATTGCAGCCAGCTTTTGCAATCGCATCTTGTTTATCCAGGACGGAAAACTATTCCATGAAATCCGACGCGATTATCCAAGAGAAAGTCAAGAAGATTTCTACCATAGAATACTAAAGGTCATGGCTGCACTGGCTGGAGGTGATGGCAATGTTTTCTAAATTAGTCTCAAGAAATAGCAAGAGAGATCGAAAGAATAATGGCTTGTACTTCAGTTCTATGATTCTTTCTATTATCTCCTTTTACATCATCCTTTCTTTGTCCCATCAAGATGTGATGATCTTTCTAAAACAAATAGAAAGTGACGCTGTAAATAAAATCTTTAGCATGATTCCCATTCTTTATGTGGCAACTCTCTTTATTCTCTTTTTTCTAGTCTACTTCGCAAGCAGTATGCAGATGGAAAGGAGAAAACATGAATTTGGCGTCTATCTCACACTAGGCATGCGAAGAAGCAAACTGTTCTTGCTACTCCTACTCGAGGATTTGAGAAACAGTGTCCTTGCCCTTGGAATAGGACTTCCTATTTCCATCTTAATTTCAGAACTGATTAGTCTAATAACCGCTAAAATTGTGGGGTTGGGGATTATTGAGCATCAATTTTCTCTATCTACCACAGCTCTACTCTATACAGTTATCGGCTTCCTAGCCGTAAAATTAACTGTCTTTGTTCTTTTAAGTGCAAAGACGGCCAATAAAGAAATCGGAAATCTACTATCCTATTCTCCTTCCGGTATGAAGAAAGTACTCCCCAAGGGAGTGTACCTTCTTGCTTCCGTCTTCGGAATTTTGCTTCTAGGAACAGCCTATTACTTGGGTATGAGTGGACGAGCTTGGGAAAGTATCATAACCATGGGCATCACTGTTCTCTTGGGAACTCTAGGAACGATCCTGCTCTTCTTTGGTATGCGTTTATTTATAGACATTTTGGTCAATCTTGGAAGCCATCGAAAACTTCATACCTATAATTTTAGACAGATTCAGGAATTAGTTATCCAGCGCTCAACTATACTGGCTATCTGCTCCCTCTTAATCTTCTCTGCCTTGTGCCTCTTTGGAGCAGGTGTTGCCATTGCAAGCGGCAATTCAGGCAATCAAACCCACGTATTGGATTATACATTTAGAGACAGCAAGCAGGAAACAGACGAAAATCTTGATATAGACACAGTTAAAAAAGAGCTTGAAGCTTTTGGACTAGCATCACAGTTTTCAAAGATTCTGCAAATCAAAGTAGGCGAACCTAAAGAACACAAGTCCGTGTCCTTCGAAGAGGTCATCAAGGAGTTGAAAAAGCAAAAAGACAGTAAAAACAAGGAAATCTTAGTCCATAATTTCCAAAAATATATAAGTTCCCACCTTTTGCCACTCTCTGAATACAATGAGCTTAGAAAGGCTGCCAATCTCCCTCCTCTAGAATTAACTAGTAAGGAAGCCTACTTGTATATGGGGAAAGATTTTCTCCCAGATGAGAGTCTTGTCAACTCTGTCCTAAAAACAAACCCTCAAATCAAAGTCATGGGAAATGATGTAAAATTGATTGGCGAGGTACAGTCTTTACCGATTGTAACGGATCGTGAGATAACCCTCTCTGTAGCTCTCATAGTCCCAGATGAGGTCTTTATGAGCTATACAGATGGTCAGTATTCGAACTATGTCAGCGGTATCTTGGATCCTGAGCTGGTCAAGGAAAAAGGCCTGATGAGAGCTATCTCAGATACCAATGAAAAGCTAAATCAAACCTCTCTTGGCTATGAAAGCTATATACAAAATATGGGGCGACAATTGTTTTACATCATCTCTGCCAGCTATATCACCATCTATCTGGCTATCATCTTCCTTGTTGTCGCAAATACAATCATCGGCGTTCAATTTTTGATGGGTCAGAGACAATCCTACAGACGATACCAAACCTTAATCCATCTCGGAGCCAACTATGAAACTCTTTGTAAATCGTCAGAAAAGCAAGTCAACTGGTATTTCGGTCTGCCAATAGCCCTTGCACTTATTAGTAGTATCTTCGGTGTGAGCTCCCTCCTCACAGGAATAGTACCAGCTAGTGCAAGAATGACCATGGGGCAGAAATTTATCACAGCCATGCTGATAGTACTGCTCTTATCTGGATTTGAAGTCATCTATATCAGAATTGTAAAGAAAAATAGCAACAAGTACTTATTGTCCTTAATGGAACCCAAAAGAGAGGAATAAGGTAGCATAAATTAGAAAAGGAGGAACCAATATGAAGCATATTCTGGTTATTGAAGATGAAGCCTTGATTCGAGATGAAATTGTCATTTTGTTAGAGAAAGCGGGTTACCAAGTTGATAAGTTGACTGACTTCAAAGAAACAAGCCAGCAAGTGCTACAATACGATACAGATCTAATCATACTGGATTTGAATTTGCCAGGAGAAACAGGTTTTCAAATTTGTAAAAATCTCAAGTCCAAACGCTCTGTGCCCATATTGGTTCTCACCTCCCGTGAACAACTAAAAGATGAGATCTACGCCCTGAAATTAGGGGCAGACGAGTACTTAACAAAACCTTTCAAGAAAGAAAGATTCTTGGCACGTATAGAAAATATCTTGAAACGCTATGAAGGTAGACAAAATCTACTTGAAAAAGATAATTTTCTACTGGATCGAAATACCTATACCCTTTATATAAATGGACATTCGATTTTACTCCCTCAAAATCAAGGAAAATTGTTAGAAACCTTATTAGTGGCAACTGATTCTGTCGTCACAAAAGAAGAACTAAGCATGAAACTGTGGAATACAACTGAGTTCATCGATGAAAATGCCCTACAAGTAAACATTGCAAGACTAAAAAAGGTGATGAAGCAGGCTGGCATTGCCCTTCAAGTCAAGTCCGTCAGAGGCATTGGTTATAAGCTAGAAGAGGTAAGTCCAGATGAAACATAATCTAAAATATCTAGCTACTTATCTGCCTTGGTTACTTGTTCTCTTAGCATTTGATCTATTTACAGCTGTCCTGCTTTGGCTTTCAGATGTGAGAGTATTTCAAGCCCTCATCCTGCTCTATCTTTTAGCTACAGTTCTGCTCTTTTTCATCCTATCATTCCTACTCATAAAAAAAGAAAGAAAAAGATCCGCTGCCTATAAAGCCTTCATAGCCAATCCCAAGACAGATACGGAGCTTGAATTATTGCATTTATCAAGTGCCTCAGAAAAAGAAAGCATTGAAAAAATGGCAGATACACTTTATCAAAAGCAAGCTGAAATAGGAAAGCTCAACTCATTACTAGCTGAGTACGAGGACTATGTTGAAAAATGGGCGCATGAGATTAAACTCCCTCTATCACTTCTTTCCCTCCTTTTGGACAATCAAAGCGACCAGTTGCCTGAGGATACGGCTTTTAAGTTGGACTATGTGAGAAATCAAATACAAGAAAATGTATCACAGATCTTATTCTATTATAGGGTGAAAAGTGAGAAAAATGATTTTCTATTTGAAGACCTTGATCTAGAAGAGTGTGTCCATGATCTTTTGGAAAACTTTGGTCCCTTTCTTAAAGAAAAGAATTTTACGATTCATCTAGAAAATATACAGGGAAGCTACTACACCGATCAACGCAGTTTTGAATTTATCCTCTCTCAAATCCTTGGCAACGCCCTTAAATATAGCTCTGACAAGCCCGAACTCAAGATTTCTATGTCAAGAAAGAAGGGACACACAAGTCTGATTATTAGGGATAATGGCTGTGGAGTTAAAGCTTGCGACCTCCCTCATATCTTTGAAAAAGGCTTTACAGGTGATTCAGGTGATACAAGGAAAAAATCAACAGGCATGGGTCTCTACCTAGTCAAACAATTAGCAGATGCTTTAAAAATCGAAATCACAGTAAAATCCGAATGGATGCAAGGATTTGAGATTACCCTTTCTATTTAGTAATTGTTCGATTAAGAAAATTGCCTAATCATAGAAAGCACATATTTTATATAAAAAGGAAAGCACTTCTGCTTTCCTTTTTCTTATTTGCGTTTCTTCTTAGCTTTTTTCATTTTGTTGGCCATGCGTTTCATGGACTGTTTCATGGCAAATTCACCGATTTTACCTTTTAGTCCTCCGCCAAACATCTGGCTCATATCTGGCATTCCTGCTCCTCCGAGAGCTGACAAGTCAGGCATACCACCTTGCCCCATCATTCCTTCAAGGGCAGACATATCCATCCCACCCATATTTGGCGTATTTTTAGGGAGGTTATTGGGATTGATTCCCATTTGCTTCATCATCTTGTTCATGTCGCCAGACATGACACCCTGCATGAGCTGTTTAGCCTGGTTAAAGTCCTTGATGAATTTATTGACTTCGATAAAGGTATTTCCAGAACCTGCAGCGATACGACGGCGACGACTTGGATTTAACAAATCAGGATTTTCACGTTCTTCAGGTGTCATAGAGGACACAATAGCACGTTTGCGCGCAATCTGACGCTCATCTACCTTCATATTTTGAAGGGCTGGATTGTTAGCCATACCTGGAATCATCTTGAGCAAGTCTTCCATTGGCCCCATGTTTTGCACCTGATCTAATTGATCAATGAAATCATTGAAATCAAAGGTGTTTTCGCGCATCTTCTCAGCCATTTCAAGAGCTTTTTGCTCATCGTATTCCTGAGAAGCTTTCTCGATCAAGGTCAGCATATCCCCCATACCAAGGATACGGCTAGACATACGATCTGGATGGAAGGTTTCAATATCCGTGATCTTTTCACCAGTACCAGTGAACTTGATTGGTTTTCCAGTAATGTGTCGAACAGATAGAGCCGCACCACCACGAGTATCCCCATCAATCTTGGTAAGAATAACCCCAGTCACTTCTAACTGAGCATTAAACTCACGGGCAACATTGGCCGCTTCCTGACCGATCATGGCATCAATGACGAGCAGGATTTCATTTGGTTGAGCCAAGGCCTTAACATCACGAAGCTCATTCATCAAGAGCTCATCAATCTGCAAGCGCCCTGCCGTATCAATCAAAACATAGTCGTTGTGATTAGCCTGCGCTTGCTCCAAACCTTGTCGAACAATCTCAACAGCTGTTACTTCTGTTCCAAGAGCGAAAACAGGAACATCAATCTGCTGTCCAAGCGTCTTCAACTGATCAATGGCAGCTGGACGATAGATATCCGCCGCAATCATCAAAGGGCGTGCATTTTCTTCCTTCTTGAGTTTGTTAGCCAGTTTACCCGCAAAGGTGGTTTTACCAGCCCCCTGCAAACCGACCATCATGATAATGGTAGGAATCTTAGGTGACTTGATAATCTCAGCCGTATCAGAACCTAAAACAGCTGTCAATTCCTCATCAACGATTTTAATAATCTGTTGTGCCGGATTAAGTGTATCAATGACCTCGTGTCCGACTGCACGTTCACGAACCTTCTTGATAAAGTCCTTTACAACAGGCAAAGCAACGTCAGCTTCAAGCAAAGCTAGACGGATCTCTTTGGTTGCTTCTTGAACATCCGCCTCAGAGATTTTTCCTTTTTTACGTAGATTTTTAAAGACGTTTTGCAAACGTTCTGTTAAACTTTCAAATGCCATTTTTTTCTCCTATTTACTCAATTCAGTGGAAATCGTCCGAAATGTTGCAAACACTCAAGTTCCTCGGGTGTGATTTCTTTCATGATTTCATTTGGATATCCCCAACAGCTAAAACCTATTTGCATAGCTTTTGAGATATCATTGGGCGAGATAATCTGTAGTCGAGTAGGAAATGGTTCCTCTGCGGCTAATAGTTTGCAAGGTAATCCTTGATAAATAACTAGACTGTCCATGATTACTCCTGATTGTCAATGCTTGTTAAAATTTCTATCTGCTCCTGCAGAAAGTTATCCTTAGGATAACGCTCCAAGATCTGGTCAAAAATCTGACTGCGGACAATGTAGTCCGAATACATGTGTAATTTCATCTCATAATCTTCTAAAATCTTTTCTGTCCGCTTGATATTGTCATAGACAGCCTGACGACTGACACCGAACTCTTCAGCAATCTCAGCAAGACTGTAATCATCAGCATAGTAGAGTTCAATATAGTTCATTTGTTTGTCTGTCAAAAGCGCAGCATAAAATTCAAAAAGTGCATTCATGCGATTGGTTTTTTCGATTTCCATAAGTTTTATTATACCAAAAAAACGATTATACTGCTAGAGTGGAGATACTTCAAATAGAGCAAGAACAAAAAAAGAACCTTGCAAAGCAAGATTCTTTTAGTGTCTGACTTAAATAATTGTTCTTCTGGGAACTTAATCGAATTAAGCTTCGATTTCTGTAACCATACCTGAACCAACAGTACGTCCACCCTCACGGATAGAGAATGTAGTACCTTGTTCTACGGCGATTGGGTGGATCAACTCAACGTCGATAGTCACGTTATCACCAGGCATTACCATTTCAGTACCTGCTGGAAGTTCGATTGAACCTGTAACGTCAGTTGTACGGAAGTAGAACTGTGGACGGTAGTTGTTGAAGAATGGAGTGTGACGTCCACCTTCTTCTTTAGTAAGGATGTAAACTTCACCCTTGAATTTAGTGTGTGGGTTGATTGAACCTGGTTTAGCGATAACTTGTCCACGTTCGATTTCATCACGTTGGATACCACGGAGAAGCACACCTACGTTGTCCCCTGCAAGACCTTCGTCAAGCTGTTTACGGAACATTTCAACACCAGTAACAACTGCTTTTTGGATTTCTTCTTTGATACCAACGATTTCGATTTCGTCGTTGACTTTAACGATACCACGGTCGATACGTCCTGAAGCAACTGTACCACGTCCAGTGATTGAGAATACATCTTCGACTGGAAGAAGCAATGGTTTGTCAGTATCGCGTTCTGGTTCTGGAATGTACTCATCAACAGTGTTCATCAAGTCCATGATGATGTCTTCGTATTTAGAGTCACCTTCAAGAGCTTTAAGAGCTGAACCTTGGATAACTGGAAGATCGTCACCTGGGAAGTCGTATTCTGACAAGAGGTCACGGATTTCCATTTCAACCAATTCAAGCAATTCTTCATCGTCAACCAAGTCAACTTTGTTCATGAAGACGATCAAGTGTTTAACACCAACCTGACGTGAAAGAAAGATGTGCTCACGAGTTTGTGGCATTGGTCCATCAGTTGAAGCTACTACAAGGATAGCTCCGTCCATTTGAGCGGCACCAGTGATCATGTTTTTAACGTAGTCCGCGTGTCCTGGAGCGTCGATGTGAGCGTAGTGGCGTTTTTCAGTTTCGTACTCAACGTGTGCAGTGTTGATTGTGATACCGCGTTCGCGTTCTTCTGGAGCAGCATCGATAGACGCATAGTCTTTAGGTTGGTTAACTGCTGAAGGCAAGCGACGTGCCAATACAGTTGTGATAGCTGCTGTCAAAGTAGTTTTACCGTGGTCAACGTGTCCGATAGTACCAATGTTAACGTGTGGTTTACTACGATCGTATTTTTCTTTTGCCATTTGAGTAAAAGCCTCCAATAAAATATATTTTATAGATAGACAGTAGGCAATACAGTCTAACTTTCCTTACTATTTTATCAAATTTCAGCTAAATTGCAAGTGTTTTACACACATTTTGTGAATTATTCTAAATCTCACACTTTCCCATTCTTTTCCTTTTCCAACGGATTCATTTTAAACACTTTTGACCAGACTAACCTCAAGTCTTTTTATCAAAAAAATCAGGTCTCCCTGATTTTTAGATTGATTCTGATTTTTCCAGTTCTTTTTCTTGGGCTTCTTTATGATTTTCATATAATTTCGCCAAGAACTTAGTAATCTCTTTTAGGATAGAATAAGTTGGCACTGCTACAATCATTCCGATAACACCGTAAATATTGCTAGATAGCAAGAGAAGAACCAGAATGGTAATTGGATGAACTTTCATAACCCCTCCGACGATACGAGGGTAGAGGATATTCCCATCCACCTGTTGGATAATCAGCATATAAATTACTGCAATGAGAACTCTGTGCGGATCAGTAAAGACATTGGCGATAATCATAGGAATCAGACCGATACTTGGACCAACATAGGGAATCAGATTGGCAATGCCAGAAAAAATAGCAAAGACTAAGGCGTACTTCAAGCCAATAACACTATAACCAACATAGGCCAAACATCCGATTATGACAGCATCAATCGCAATTCCACTTATATAACGTGCTACAGTAGCGTTCAAATTCTTCAAGAGACTGGAGAAGTTTAATTTATCATGTTTTAGGACTGTTCGTTCCAACATCGGGAGGAACTTATGACCATCAAGCAAGAAATAAATCAAAAAGACTGGTGTCATAATGAGAATCAAAACAGTACTAAACAAGGCTGAAAGAACGCTACCTAAACTATTGCTCACACTGTTAAGAATGTTTTGTAAAATATCAACGTAAGATAAATTCAACTGTTGAATGGTTTTTTGGATATCAATATTTTGGAAAATAGGATTCATCGATAAATCAATAACCAAATCCTGCAGTCTGCTATAGATATTCTGGCTAGAAATAATCAAGCTTGTCAACTGATTGATCAAAATCGGTAGCAAGTAGACTACCCCTACTACTATTGTACCAATCAAGGCACAAAGAGTGATGAGCACACCTATCAAACGATTGACTTTACATTTCTTTTCTAAAAATGTTACGATGGGATTTGTCAGGTAATAGAAAAATCCTCCGAGCAAAAATGGAATCATAATGGTATTGGCAACCATCACAAAAGGTGTGACAATCGCTCCCATCTCTCTCCAAAGATATAAAATAAGAGTTAGTAGTAAAATTTCAGCTGTCCAAAAAAATAACTTGTTTCTACGGAACATAGGCGCCTCCTTCTTTCTATTTTACCATAATTCTTCAAAAAGATAAGATGGCTTTACTATAAAAACGAGAATATTTTTTCGCTTTGTGATAGAATAAAACTACTATGAAAAAAATAATTTTATCCTTACTAACTCTTATCATTTTTGGCACAGTCGTTCCTACTGTATCTGCGCAAGATTTTGATGTCGCTGCCAAGCATGCCATTGCTGTTGAAGCAAACACTGGGAAAATTCTCTACGAGAAAGATGCTACTCAACCTGTTGAAATTGCCTCTATTACCAAGATTCTCACTGTTTACCTAGTCTATGAAGCCTTGGAGCAAGGTACAATTAGCCTATCTACCCCGGTTGATATCTCTGACTATCCATACCAACTCACAACCAATTCTGAGGCTAGTAATGTTCCTATGGAAGCGCGTAAGTACACAGTGGAACAATTATTGGAAGCAACTCTAGTATCAAGTGCCAATAGTGCAGCAATTGCTCTTGCTGAAAAAATTGCTGGTTCAGAGAAAGACTTCGTTGACAAGATGAGAGCGAAACTTCTTGAATGGGGTATCCAAGATGCTACTATTGTCAATACTACTGGACTTAATAACGAAACACTTGGAAATAATATCTATCCTGGTTCTAAAAAAGATGAGGAAAACAAACTAAGCGCTTACGATGTGGCAATCATCGCTCGAAACCTCATCCGAGATTATCCTCAAGTTTTAGAAATCACCAAGAAATCTTCATCAACATTTGCTGGTATGGAAATTCACTCTACTAACTATATGTTGGAAGGAATGCCAGCATATCGAGGTGGAGTAGATGGGCTCAAAACTGGTACAACAGACAAGGCGGGAGCTTCTTTCGTTGGAACAACTACCGAAAAAGGGATGCGAATCATCACAGTTGTCTTAAACGCTGACCAGCAAGATAGTAATCCTTACGCTCGCTTTACTGCTACTTCTTCTCTTTTGGACTATATAACATCTAATTATGCTCTCAAAACAATTGTCCAAAAGGGAGAGGCCTACAAAGATAGCAAAGTTTCTGTACTTGATGGGAAGGAAGATACCGTAACTGCTGTTGCTAAATCTGATATCACTGTCATTCAACGATTGGGAAGTCAAACATCATCAAGCCTGCAGTTCACTCCAAAAAACAAGGCCGAGACAGCACCACTAGAAGCTGAAACTGTTGTTGGTCATCTGACCTATGATGACCAAGATTTGGTTGGTCAAGGTTATCTCACTTACGACAAACCATCTTTTGAAATGGTTTCTGAAAAGAAAGTTGAAAAAGCCTTCTTTTTGAAGGTTTGGTGGAATCAATTTATCCGCTTTATCAATGAGAAACTATAAAAAAATCGCGTAGAATCGCGATTTTTTCTTTATTTTATTTCATCTCTTTAAAAGCTGCTTCCGCGTCAGCATTGCTAATAGCACCAAATTGAATTTTTCCAATTTTTCCTTGACTGTCAATTAAGTATTCTGTTGGAATACTACGAATTTGGTAGGATTGGAAGGTAGTTGCCTTGGTATCATATAGAACTGGTATATCCTTGTATCCTTGTTCTTGGTACCATTTTGGAAAGTCTTGAACTGTTTTTTCACCTTGTAGGCCTGGTGCGACGACACTTAGTATTTCAAAGTCTCGATCTTGTTTTGCAGCTAATTCCATCAACTCGGGCATACTCTTTCGACAAGGACCACACCAAGAGGCCCAGAATTTCAAATAGACTTTTTTGCCTTTATAGTCTGATAACTTGACTTCTTTGCCATCCATAGACTGCAAGGTGAAGTCCGGCGCATCCTTTCCTACTGCGATTTGTTGTACAGTAGGTTGTTTGGGACTTTCCGTTTTTTTGGTTTCTTTTTCGCCACAGGCAATCAACAAAAATAGAGACATGAGACTCAATCCCGCAAAAATCATTTTTTTCATCTTTTTCTCCTTTTATCCAAGAATTCCTGACAAGGCATTTAACTGCCCTAGCATTAATAACAATCCCATCAAAATAATCAAAGCTCCCCCAATTTTCTTTAGTAGAAGCATATGGGGTTTTAATTTATTAAAGTAGGGCACGATCCAGCCCGAAGCCAAGGCCAAAACAATGAAAGGCAAGGCCATTCCCAATGTGTAAACTAAGGTTAGTATGGCTCCTTGCCAAGCACCATTCCCTCCTGAAGCCGCAAGAGCCAAGACCGAACTTAAAACTGGTCCGATACAAGGAGTCCAACCAAAACTAAAAGTTATCCCAAGTAAAAAGGCTGATAAATAGTGATTCGACTTTGATTGTTTGAAGGTGACTGTCTTTTGAACTTCCAGTTTATTGAAATGTATGATTTCCATCTGGTGAAGGCCCAAAAGGATAATGACTGCTCCCATAACATAACGAAACCAGTCAGCATAGAGCATGTGCCCTAGGAATCCAGCTCCAAATCCCAAAATAAAGAAAATAAGGGAGATTCCAGCAATAAAGCACAAGGTCCGAATTAAGCCCGACCATGCAACGTCTCTTCCGAAAAAGCGAAAGCTTTTCGAATTTCCCTGATCATCCAGTAAAATACCAGCATAGACTGGTAGCAAAGGGAAGATGCAGGGTGAAAAGAAAGACAGTATGCCAGCTAAAAAAACCGATACTAAAAATATAATAGACTCCAACGAATTACCTACTTTCACAAAATTCTAATCTTATTTTACTATAAAAGAAAAAATTTGTGACAACTTTGCTACGCTTGTCTATTTTATCTAAACTTGAAACAAAAAAAGGAGCTAAGCTCCTTTCATTTTAATAAGTTCCTTCTTCACCTTGACTAGTCAAGATTACAGGACCGTCTTTGGTAATTACGAACTGGTGTTCATATTGACAAGATAGACCACCATCGATGGTTTTATGAGCCCAGCCAGTCTTCATATCTGTATCAATTTCCCAATCCCCAGTATTGATCATGGGTTCAATGGTTAGCACCATTCCTTCACGGAGACGAAGACCACGACCTGCAACACCGTAGTTAGGGACCATTGGCTCCTCGTGCATAGTTGGACCAACTCCGTGACCAACCAAATCACGCACGACGCCATAACCGCGACTTTCAGCATATTCTTGAATGGCTGCACCGATATCGCCGATACGATTGCCAACAACCGCTTGCTCAATCCCTATGTACATAGCTTCCTTGGTCACATCCATCAAGTTTTTCACTTCTTCAGAGGGGGTACCAACCGCATAAGCCCAGCACGAATCTGCTAGACCACCAGTATAACTTTGGGTGTATTTTTTCATTTGCTCAACATTATTAAAGTTGAGTTTTGACACATTGAGGTCGGATTTGGCAATCGGACCACCTAGAACCATGTCAACCTTGAGCAAATCGCCATCCTTCAAGATGTAATGACGTGGAAAAGCGTGAGCTACTTCATCATTGAGAGAGCAACAAGTGGCATAGGGGTAATCCATGACAGCACCATCCACACCAATCTGTAAAGGAAGGAAATTCTCCTCTTTACAACGTCGACGAACGTACTCTTCAACTTCCCACATATCCACGCCTGGCTTAATCAAATCACGTAAGCCGATATGGATACTTGCTAGGAAATCACCTGCCTTGTCCATGGCTTCGATTTCACGTGCTGATTTTAACGTTATCATTTTTTCTCCTAGATTCTAATTAATTTTAACCGTAACATTTGCTTTTGAAACAATCTGATGACCATGATAAATATCGTAATCAATGATAGCTGAGCGTCTCGTGTGGTGAATAATACGAGCCTGAATTCTCAGAGTATCATCTATCTGTACAGCCTGCAAGAAATAGATTAGCATCTGCTCGATAATTAAATTGCGTCTGCTATTTGCCACCAAATCCTGTGTCATATGAGTTAAAATTTCAGCAAGAACACCATTTGCCAAAACTCCGTTCTTCTCAAGCATAAAGGGTTCAACTGTAATCACAACTTCATCGTGATGATAAGACAACTTCTGACCAATTTGCTCTGAAAAAGTCGGCAAGGCTGAAACCTGAGAACGACTCATCTTATCCATGACATCTCGTCTTGTAATCACCCCGAGCAAAGTTTGATTGCTTCTCACGACTGGGACCATCTCAAAGTCTTCTGCGATCATCCGTTGACTGACATTAGCTATATTCGTTGCCAATCCTGTCAGGAAGAGACTACGAGTCATCACCTTGTCAATCGTTGTGCTAGGTGATTTATCCCCTGCATCTCGCATGGTAACAACTCCAACAACCACTTGGTGTTGGTTAATGACTGGGAAACGGCTACTTCTGTTCTTACGTACCAAGTCCAAATAGTCTTTCACTGTGTCCGTTTCCCTCAAAAAGCCATACTCATGGCTAGGACGATAGATTTTTTCAACTGTTAAAATGTCTGTCTTAATCTGCACATTTGACAAGGCTCTGTTGATCATGGTCGCAACTGTAAAGGTATCATGCTTGCTTCGTAAAACAGGGATTCCTTTCTGATTGGCAAGTTCCAGTACATCCTCATGCACATGAAAACCACCCGTCACGAGAACGGCATTTTCATTTTCCAAGGCTAAAAGTTGAATACGAGTACGGTCTCCGACGATTAACAAACCACCATCATTTAGATAGGACAAGATATTCTGCTCGGTCATCGCTCCGATGGAAAATTTGCTGAATTCCCTGTCCAAACCTTCTTGTCCAGCCAAGACTTCAGATGAGGTTACTTCTGCAATCTCTGCATAGGTCAGTTTTTCAATCGCCACTTTCTGAGATTTGACACGAATGGTTCCACTACGAGGTCGAGTTTCTACAATTCCACGGTTTTCAGCTTCTTTAATGGCACGATAAGCCGTCCCATCACTGACACCCAAGTGATTGGAAATGCTACGAACACTGACACGTTTTCCTATTGGTAACTCTTCCAGATAACTTAAGATTTCTTGGTGTTTACTCACTGAACTCTCCTTTTGCGTATCGAAATTCAAGGTAGTCTCTCATTTTATGCGTATAGCGGTCACTCCCCTTGAATTGGCGAAAGAGACTAAAGCCTGATTTTTGAGCCACTTTTTGGCTAGCCTCATTTTCCAAATGGGTGATAATTGACAGCTGTCTGAGACCAAATTCCTCAAAGGAAAGTTGACAAAGTTTGCTAACGGCCTCTGTCATAAAACCTTGGGACCAAGAATCCTTTTTTAAGAAATACCCAATTTCTGCCTCTTTCTTAATTTCATCGATCTTTTCAAATTTAATGGAGCCAATCATTTCTTGATTCTCTTGGCTACAGATTGCCCAGACACCTAGAGGAGCCTTCATAAAATAGTTGGCAAGAGCATATTGACTCTCTTCTAAACTTGTTTGACTGGGAAAAATAAATTGCAGATTTTCAGGATTAGAAGCAATTTCATAAAAAGCTTTGCTGTCACTAAAAAAGAAAGGACGCAAATACAAGCGCTCCGTTTCAAAGAAAGAAAACATTGCTAATTTGGTCCAAATATTCATAATCACCTCAACGGTTTAGTCTTCGACGAGTGTAATATCCGCTCCAAGACTACGTAGTTTTTCAATAATATCTGAGTAGCCACGAAGGATAAACTCAATATTTGTAATTTCAGTCTGTCCTTGGGCCATCAATCCAGCAATCACAAGTGCAGCACCAGCACGAAGATCTGTCGCTTTCACCTTGGCACCATGTAGAACACGTCCACCAGTGTAGAAAATATGGTCATTTGTAGTTGTAATATCCGCATCCATTTTTGCTAACTCAAAGACATGGTTGACACGTTTTTCATAAATGGTATCAATAATAGTACCACGACCTTGGGCAGTTAGTAAAAGCGGTGTGATAGGCTGTTGCAAATCCGTTGCAAATCCTGGATAGGGAGCTGTTTTGATATTGATGGCCTTCAAATCAGATTGTTCTTCAACGAAGATACTATCCTCAGAGACCGTCATATGAACGCCCATTTCCTCCAGTTTGGCGATAAAGCCTTCTAAGTGTTCATAAAGAACATTGTTAATACGGATTCCTTTACCAACCGCTGCAGCAAGTGAAATATAGGTTCCTGCTTCAATGCGGTCTGGAATGACTTGGTGGCGCGTTCCATGAAGTTTCTCGACACCATCAATAATGATAATATCAGTCCCTGCACCACGAATGTGGGCCCCCATATTATTCAAAAGGGTAGCCACATCGATGATTTCTGGTTCACGAGCTGCATTTTCAATGACAGTACGTCCCTTAGCCTTAACAGCCGCAATCATGGTATTAATCGTCGCGCCAACACTGACGGTGTCCATGTAAATACTTGCTCCATGAAGACCCTTGCCTTGGGCAGACAAATTCATATTGTCTCCCTCATAGCTCACCTTGGCTCCCATAGCTTCGAAAGCTTTGAGATGAAGATCAATCGGACGAGGTCCCAGATCACATCCGCCAGGAAGTCCAACTGTAGCTTCACCAAAGCGACCTAAAAGACTTCCGTAGAAATAATAAGATGCACGAAGGCTATTGATTTTGCCATAAGGCATTGGAATATTCTGAACACCTCTAGGATCAATCTCCAAAACATCATCGTAGCGTTTTACTTTCGCCCCCATGATTTCCATAATCTCTACAAGACTAGCAACGTCTGAAATATCTGGGACACAATCCAAAATGACAACATCATCTGCCAGTATAATAGCAGGGATTAATGCTACAACACTATTCTTAGCACCGCTAATAGTGATTTCACCTTGCAATGGATGTCCACCATTGATGACAATTTTTCTCATGTTATACTCTTTCAAAATTTACTAAAAAGGTCTTTACATTCTATTATACCATAGTTCTCCTATTTTTCCCATTTCTGTTTAATAAAATTCTTTCTCTTTTTATCTTCTAAAATAGAAAAAAGACCTATCATACAAGCCATGAAGCTTGATATGATAGGCTTTGAAATGTTAGATTAACGTACTGTACGGATACGCATTGTGTTTGTACGGACAGCTTCTCCAAGCGGCACACCTGCAACGATAACGATATCGTCACCAGATTCTACAAGTCCCGCTTCAACTGCTTTACGTTCAGCGATTTCGAACATATCATCAGTTGATGATGGAGCTTCAGTCAACATTGGGATAACACCCCAGTTCAACATCAATCCACGCTCTGTCAATTCATCGAATGTCAATGCTAAGATATCAGCATTTGGACGGTATTTAGAAATCAAACGTGCTGTGTGACCAGTCTTAGTAAGGGTAACAACCAATTTGATGTTCATTGAGTTAGTAGCATCTTTAACAGCTGAAGCCATAACTTCTGTCTTAGAGTTACGTTCGAAAGTATCTGAGTTCAAACGTCCGTACTCGTTAAGAAGAGTTTGTGCATTCTTGTCAATTGTTGCCATTGTACGAACAGATTCAAGTGGGTATTTACCGTTTGCAGACTCACCTGAAAGCATTGTTGCGTCAGTACCGTCGATAACAGCGTTAAATACGTCTGATACTTCTGAACGAGTGGCACGTGGTTTTTCAGTCATGGTTTCAAGCATGTTTGTTGCTGTGATAACAACTTTACCAGCTGCGTTAACTTTAGTGATAATCATTTTTTGGTAAACTGGAACCATTTCGAATGGTACTTCGATACCCATGTCACCACGAGCAATCATGATACCGTCAGCAGCTTCAATGATTTCATCCAAGTTGTCGATACCTTGTTGGTTTTCGATTTTAGCGAACAATTGAACGTGACCATTACCAGTTTCTTCACAGATTGCACGAACTTCGTTTACGTCTTTTGCAGTACGGACGAATGAAATCGCGATGAAGTTGATACCTTGTTCGAGACCGAAACGAATATCATCGTTATCACGTTCAGCAAGTGCTGGGAAAGGAATCTTAGTGTTAGGGATGTTTACACCTTTTTGTTTAGCGATAATCCCGTCGTTTTCAACTTCAACTTCAAATTCACGAGTTGCATCGTCTTTAGCAACAACACGAAGACCAAGTTTACCATCGTCAACTAACACTTGACGACCAACTTCAACATCATCGTAGATGTCAAGAGCACCAGCAACGTTTAAAGCAATCACTTCACGAGTTGATTTGATTCCTTGTTTAGTCGCAACACGGATTTTTTCACCAGTTTTGTAAGAGTACTCTTTTGCGTCACCTTCGAACAATTCTGTACGGATTTCTGGTCCTTTAGTATCAAGAAGGAAACCAACTTTTTTACCTGCAATTTTTTCAGCAAGTTTAACAGTTGCCATACGTTCACCTTGTTCTTGGTGGTCACCGTGTGAGAAGTTGAAACGGAAAGTGTTAGCTCCCGCTTCAATCAATTTAGCAATGTTTTTTGCTGAAGCTTCAACATCAAGTTTTTCACCCCAGTATCCGTCATCACCGAATTTCTTCCCACCACGGATTTCAACCGCAGGACCCAAAGTTGCAACGATTTTTACACGTTTATTCATGATTTGTGACTCCTTTATATAATTTGACCTTTTATGGTCATTTTACCAGATTAGTTAAAGTTGATTAGGACAAGCTCTTGTTCAAGCTAGCAAGTTCAAGGTCAGCTTTGTGAGGGTTGTTAACAACGATTTTGCCATCAGCTGTTAGGCTGAACAAGGCTCCCTCTTCAGCTGTTCCAAGAATTGGATTTTCAACCATTTTCTCATTACGAATACCAACAGCAACACCACCGATTCCTTGTTTGAGAAGTTTTACAGCATGTGCTCCCAAGCGTGACGCTAAGACGCGGTCACGCGCAGTTGGTGAACCACCACGTTGGATGTGACCAAGTTCAGTTACACGAAGGTCACTAGTGTCCCCAGCTTCCTTGAGTTTCTTACCAAACTCATCGGCAGACATAACTCCCTCAGCCAAAACAATGATGTTGTGTTTTTTACCGCATTCATAACCAGCTTTGATACTAGCTACGATATCTTCCATCTTGAAGCCTTCTTCAGGGATAATGATTTCATCAGCACCTGTTGCAATACCTGCCCAAAGTGCGATATCACCAGCATTACGTCCCATTACTTCAACAACGAAAGTACGACGGTGACTTGATGATGTATCACGAATCTTATCGATCGCATCCATTGCAGTAGTAACTGCAGTATCAAATCCGATTGTGAAGTCAGTACCTACGATATCGTTATCGATTGTACCTGGAAGTCCGATAGCAGGGAATCCATGCTCAGTCAAGCGCATAGCTCCGTGATAAGAACCGTCACCACCGATTACAACAACACCTTCGATCCCGTGTTTTTTCAACTGCTCAATCCCTTTAAGTTGACCTTCAAGTTGTGCAAACTCAGGGTAACGAGCAGAGTGAAGGAAAGTACCACCACGTGAAATGATGTCTCCAACTGAAGCAGCATCAAGTGGATAGATTTCACCGGCAACCATCCCTGCGTATCCATCATAGATACCAAAGACTTCCATTCCTTCTGAGATTGCTTGACGAACTACTGCACGGATGGCAGCGTTCATACCAGGGGCGTCTCCACCGCTAGTCAAAACAGCAATACGTTTCATTTGGTTTTGCTCCTTTTTCTTTTAACATTCTTATTGATTATACCACATTTCATTTGAAAATTCTTCTATTTTTCGTATTTTTAGCGATAAATCGTTTTCATAGCAATTCCCTCTAATTTTTCCTCTAAAGTAGGGTCTTTTGTTACAAAATGACGGGAGGAAACAATTGTTTTTTCTTCCTCTACATACCTGATAATAACAGGAATTGAGCCTTTATATTGTTCCAAGATAGTTGAAATCTCTTTATCGTATTCATGATTTTTAACTTGAATCCAGAAGCGTTCCGCGACTGCTTCTTTCAAATCTTGTGCAATCATTTGCAGACGACCATCTCGAGATTGAACCTTGCCATTGATATAGTAGAATTTTCCTTCGGATAAAATGGAAGCGAATTTTCGATATTGGTCAGAAAATACAGTTACATCCAGCCTAGACTTACTATCATGAACCTGTAGAAAGGCCATACTCTCGCCTTTCTTAGTTCGAATGACTTTTATTTTTTGCACTTCAACTAGAAGAGTAGCTTGAGCTCCCTCGGTTAGATTAGCGATTGGCGTCGTCGGATATAGGGCTTGTTTGGCAAGAGTTTGTAGAGGATGGGCACTGATTCCAACTCCAATCAGTTCCTGCTCCTTATAAAATTTTTCTGCCTCTGTAAAATCATCAGCCTCAGTCCAACTATAGTTTGCATCCGCAAAGAGTCCTCCTAACTCCTCAACAAAAACAAACAAATTGGGCAGATTCACTAGGATTTTCTGGCGATTCTTGTCAAATTCATCAAAAAGCCCCAGTTCAACCAATGGAGTTAAAAGCGATAGTTTCTTGTAATTCTTAGGAAGACGTGTGACGAAATCTTCAATGCTTGTGAAAGGACGATTTTCGATAATCCAGTAAGACAAATCTCTTGGCATGCCCTTAATGGCTTTTAGACCAAGATAGATTTTCTTCTGTGCAATCTTATCATGATAGGGAATGCTGTTTATTGCTAAAGGCGCTACATCAAATCCCATTTGCAATGCATCTACAATGTAATCACTGCTTGAATAATTCAACATGACTTGAAAGAAAATAGCAGGATAATGCGTCTTGAAATAGGCAAGTTGGAAAGCTAGTGCTGAGTAGGCATAAGCGTGGGATCGATTAAATCCATAGCCTGCAAACTTTTCCATCACTGCAAAAACTTGATTGGCTTTTTCTTCTGAATGGCCGAGTTTAACTGCACCAGCGATAAAATCTTCCTTCATCAGATGCATCTCTTTTGCATTTTTCTTACCCATGGCCCGTCTGAGGATGTCGGCTTTTCCAAGACTAAAACCTCCAAAACGCTGAGCTACCTGCATGACTTGCTCTTGATAGAGCATGATACCGTAGGTTGATGAGAGGATGTCCTCCAAGGCAGGATCCAGCACCGTCACCTTTTCTTTACCATGCTTACGAGCCACAAAATTATCGATATAATCACTAGCACCAGGTCTGTTGAGGGATGTCGTTGCTACCACTTCTTCGAAGACTTGTGGCTTGACTCGTTTCAACAGTCGAATGGCACCAGGTTGTTCAAATTGGAAAATACCTTTCGTATTTCCAGACGCAAAGAGGGCCAAGGTTTCTTTGTCTTCCAGATCAATCTCTTCGATTTTTAGATGAACACCCTCTGATTCCGCAAGCAATTCCTGCATTTTCTGTACGAAAGTCAGGTTACGTAAACCGAGGAAATCCATTTTTAGAAGTCCATTGGCTTCAACACCATGAGCATCATACTGGGTGATGAGCATGTCCTCGCCGTATTTGAGAGGAATATAGTCCGTCAAATCTTGGTCACTCATAACGACTCCTGCCGCATGTATAGAAGTCTGACGAGGATAACCTTCAATCTTTCGAGCAATCTCAAAAGCTTTTTGGTATTCAATCTTGCTATTGATGACCTGCCTAAATTGCAAATTCTTTTCATAAGCCGTCGTTAGCGTATCTCGGAAACTGATTTTTTTCGTAATATTTGTTAATTCGTACTCTGGAACACCATAACGTTTGAAAACATCACGAATTGCTTGTTTTGCTCCAAAGGTCGAATAAGTGACAATCTGCGCCACGTGTTGACTTCCATACCGATCACGAACATAACGAATGAACTCTGGTCTATAAAGGTCTGGAATGTCAATATCAATATCAGGCATGGTGTAACGCTCACGATTTAAAAAGCGCTCGAAAATCAGGTTCTTTTCAACTGGATCAATCCCTGTAATGTCAAGTGAGTAGGCTACCAAGCTACCTACAGCAGAACCGCGCCCCATTCCCATATAGTAGCCTTGGGAACGTCCAAAACGCAACAAATCCCAAACAACTAGGAAATAGTCATCAAAGCCCATATCATGAATAACAGCCAACTCTTCATTTAGCCGCTCTCGATAAAGAGCTGAGCTTATCCCCTTGGCTATCAACCCTTGCTCAGCTCTCTCTCGAAGCTCTTCTACCGCTGGTCTTTCCGGGTTAAAGCGAGGGAGTTTTAAACTTGGATCAAGTTGGTAGCTAACATTCTCTATCAAACCTTGGAGATTGGCAAGTGCCTGAGGGAAGCGATTTTTAAATCTAGCTTCTAAGTCTGATGCGGTTAGAAAGATCCCTTGTTGTGAATGCACATCCACTTCTCTCAGACTGACATTATCCTTGATTGCCGATAGGATTTGCAGAACTTGTATGTCTTCTTTCTCAAAAGAGTTGACCTGATACAGTGGGAGAATGGGTTTGGTAAAGACCTCTTGGTGAGTATCGGGACTAACCCCAATAAAATAATCATGACCCAAATCCAGCTTTTCAATTCCATCAAAATAAGGAACAATAACAGCAACATCCTCAAGATGACTGGTAAAGTCAGACCAATTTTTCCGTCCAGTCATTTTTAAAGTGGATAACTTCATCAACTCTTGGTAGCCTTTAGTAGATAGGGCTAGAAAACGGAAGGAAATCATCTCCTCGTCTATAATCAAGGTCATTTCCAGACCAATTAAAGGTTGGATTCCATATTTTCGAGTCACCTCTAAAAAGTGATAGGCTCCATAGAGATTATCCACATCCATGATAGCAAGGTGAGAATAGCCATACTCTTTAGCTGTTTGTACATATTTTTCAATCGAGACCACACTTTCCATAAAACTGTAAACAGTCTTGGTGTCGAGCTGCGCAATCATTTCTTCTCCTCCTTGCTTTAGATATAGTACTATTATACCATTTTAAAAACTAGAATGAAAAGGTAGAAGACTATTCCTTTCACTCTCACCTATAAAACTAAGCTGACCTCACAATCTGAATGCTATTGTGCTGAAATCTCCACCTTTTAAGATGATTTGATCCCTGTTTCGGCTTCTTTTTAAATTGACTTCATCATAGGTCAACAATATCTTTTTTACCTTATTTTTGATATACTAAATTTAGAATATTTCTAAAGGAGAGCGCCATGCGTTTTAATCAATTCAGCTACTTGCCGGTTTCTCATTCGCAAGTTTTGCGCGAGTTATCCCAGCTTGGTTTGAAGCTGGTACCAGAACAATCATCAAAAAAACAACTTGAACAATTTGTCCGCTGGAGTTTTTTCACTTATACCAATACCGATTATGCTCTGTCTACCCTAGCTGCAGATAGAGAAACGGATCTACTGAGCTTCTTTCAGTCTGATAAAGAGTTGACTGCTGATATTTTTTATACTGTCGTTTTTCAACTTTTAGGGTTTAACTATCTTGTTGACTTTGAGGACGCCGAACAATTCCGTAAAGAAACTGGATTTCCTATTGTTTATGGAGATCTCATCGAAAATCTTTATCAATTGCTCAATACACGAACTAAAAAAGGAAATACGCTCATCGACCAGCTTGTTAGTGATGGTCTTATTGCAGAAGACAATCACTACCACTACTTTAACGGCAAGAGCTTAGCAACCTTCTCTAGTCACGATGTCATTCGTGAAGTCGTTTATGTAGAGAGTCGTGTGGATACTGATAAAGACGGTCTCCCTGACTTAGTCAAGGTCAGCATTATTCGTCCTCGCTATGATGGACAGATTCCTGCGGTTATGACTGCAAGTCCTTATCACCAAGGCACCAATGATAAAGCCAGCGACAAGGCTCTCTATAAGATGGAAGGAGAGCTTGAGGTCAAACCTGCCCACACCATTGAACTTGAGGAGCCTAAGCTGAACTTAGTTGAACCTTTTAATCAAGCTGAAGTCGTCTCTGAGGCTGAAGAAAAACTAACTCACATCAATAGCTCTTACACTCTCAACGATTACTTCCTCCCACGAGGATTTGCCAATCTCTATGTATCAGGTGTTGGAACCAAGGATTCCCAAGGTCTCATGACCAATGGGGACTACCAGCAAATTGAGGCATATAAAAATGTCATTGATTGGCTCAATGGTCGTTGTCGTGCCTTCACAGATCATACACGCAAGCGCCAAGTTAAAGCTGACTGGTCTAATGGAAAGGTTGCCACAACAGGAATTTCCTATCTAGGCACCATGTCCAATGGTCTTGCCACCACTGGTGTGGATGGTTTAGAAGTAATTATCGCTGAAGCAGGTATCTCCTCTTGGTACAACTACTATCGTGAAAATGGTTTGGTGACCAGCCCTGGTGGATATCCGGGTGAGGATTTTGATTCACTTGCTGAATTGACCTATTCCCGTAATCTCTTAGCTGGTGACTATATCCGCGCTAATGAAGCTCATCAGGCTGACTTAGAGAAGGTTAAAGAGAAACTCGATCGCAAGACTGGTGACTACAATCAGTTTTGGCATGACCGCAACTATCTACTCAATGCTCACAAGGTTAAAGCTGAGGTAGTCTTTACGCATGGTTCTCAGGATTGGAACGTCAAACCACTTCATGTATATCAGATGTTTCATGCTCTTCCTGACAATATTCGCAAGCACCTCTTTTTCCATCATGGTGCCCATGTTTATATGAATAACTGGCAGTCGATTGACTTCCGCGAATCCATGAATGCCTTGTTAAGTAAGAAATTGTTAGGACTTGCAACAGACTATCAACTTCCTACTGTCATCTGGCAAGACAATACTGCGCTTCAAACATGGCAGAGTCTTGATGACTTTGGCAAAGAAGATAAATTGCATACTTTCTCACTTGGAACTGAAGAAAAAGTGATTCAAAACCACTATGAACAAGAAGATTTTGACCGCTATGGCAAGACTTACCAGACCTTTAACACTGAACTTTACCAAGGAAAAGCCAATCAGATCACCATTGACCTTCCAGTAAGTCAAGACATTCATTTAAATGGTCGAGTGGAGCTGAAACTTCGTGTCAAATCAAGTACAAACAAAGGGCTACTTTCTGCCCAACTGCTAGAACTTGGACAAAAGAAATATCTACAACCTTATCCTGCTGTTTTAAGTGCTAGAACCATTGACAACGGTCGCTACCACATGCTTGAAAATCTCTGCGAATTGCCATTTAATCCAAGTCCCCAACGTGTCATCTCCAAAGGCTACCTCAATCTTCAAAATCGAACTGATCTCTTGACGATTGAAGATATCCAACCCAATGAATGGATGGACTTCAAGCTAGAGCTTCAACCAACTATCTACAAACTTAAAGAAGGAGATACTCTCCGTTTGGTCCTCTATACAACTGACTTTGAGATCACAATTCGAGATAATACAGACTATCACTTGACTGTTGATTTATCACAATCCACTATCACCATCCCCTCATAAAAGGAGGCAGCTCTATATGAATAAATCTGAACATAGACACCAACTCATCCGTGCGCTTGTAGCCAAAAATAAGATTCATACACAGGCAGAGTTGCAAGCCTTACTAGCTGAAAATGATATTCAAGTCACACAGGCCACTCTCTCACGCGATATCAAAACCATGAATCTCTCAAAAGTCCGCGAAGAAGATCATTCTTACTATGTTTTAAATACCGGTTCCATCTCCAAATGGGAAAAACGCTTGGAAAACTATATGGAGGATGGCTTGGTTATGCTACGCCCTGTCCAGCATCAGGTAGTCCTCAAAACCTTGCCAGGCCTTGCCCAATCGTTTGGAGCCGTTCTCGATGCACTCGATTTTAAACAAATCATTGCTACCGTATGTGGTGATGATGTCTGCCTTCTTATCTGTGAAAATGCTGAAGAAGCACAAACTTGCTTTGAAATTCTTAAAAAATTTGCACCACCTTTTTTCTTCAATGACTAAAAAATCCCCCGTGATGAATTGACCTGCACCCCAAAAGTTAGACAGAAAAAATCTAACTTTTGGGGTGTTTTTAT